>NZ_QUFI01000059.1 GCF_003478505.1 Clostridium sp. AF27-2AA | reverse complement strand
TGAGGGGCAGGGGAGTTGAAGTGTCGAAGACACTTTTTCGTTTTCAGTACAATGTATGGGGATAAGGAACATAATAGGAAAGGATGAATAAATATGAAACAGACCTTTGCCCTGAGAGGCAATCTTGTATACACAAAAAAAATCGGAACAATGGAAATCCTTGAGCAGCAGTATCTGGTCTGCGAGGACGGAAGGGTGCAGGGAATCTATCCGGAACTTCCACAACAGTTTTGCGGCATTCCGGTAGAAGATATGGGAGACCGGATCATCATCCCCGGACTTACGGATCTTCACGTTCATGCACCGCAGTATTCGTTCCGGGGACTAGGCATGGATCTGGAGCTTCTGGACTGGCTGAATACCAACACCTTTCCGGAGGAGAGCAAGTACCGGGATCCGGAGTACGCAAAGAAGGCATATGATATTTTTGTAAAGAATTTAACACACGGCGCTACCACAAGAGCCTGTGTGTTTGCCACCATTCACAACGAAGCAACCCTTCTTCTGATGGACCGGCTGGAAGAGGCAGGAATTGCGGCGATGGTGGGCAAGGTGAATATGGACCGCAACAGTCCGGACTATCTGCGGGAGGCTTCGGCAGAGGAATCTGCAAAGGCAACCAGGGAATGGATCCGGGCAGTCGCAGAACGGCATTATGAGCATGTGCAGCCAATCCTGACTCCGCGGTTTACGCCAAGCTGCAGTGACGAATTAATGGAGCTTTTGCATGATATCCAGAAAGAAACCGGGCTTCCGGTGCAGTCTCATTTATCGGAGAATCTGGGAGAGATTGCCTGGGTACAGGAGCTCTGTCCGTGGGCAGAATTTTACGGAGATGCCTACGACCATTTCGGCATGTTTGGCGGGAAATGCCGCACCATCATGGCTCATTGTGTTTACTCCGGTGAAGCGGAAATCCGCAGGATGAAGGAGAATGGAGTTTTTATTGCCCATTGTCCGGAGTCCAATACCAACCTTTCTTCCGGTATCGCGCCGGTACGCCGGTATTTAGATGAGCAGATTCCGATGGGACTCGGCAGTGATGTGGCAGGAGGTACGACGGAGAACCTGTTTGCGGCCATGCGCCATGCCATTCAGGCAAGCAAGCTCCGCTGGCGCCTGAGTGACCAGGGCTTAAAAGCGCTTACGGTTGAGGAGGTTTTTTATCTGGCTTCTAAGGGAGGCGGAGCCTTCTTTGGTAAGGTTGGAAGCTTTGAGCCGGGGTATGAGTTTGATGCGGTAATTCTGGATGACACAAGGCTGGAGCATCCGCAGTCACTTGAGGTAAAGCAGCGACTGGAGCGTGTCATTTATCTCGGTGATGAGCGGGAGGTGGCCGGAAAATATGTGGCAGGCCGGAAAATCTTATAATTTTTATTGAGAAAGAAGTCATGTGACCTTTCTTTCCGGCAGACAATGCGGTTACAATGATGCTATAGGAGGATGTGCCCGTGGATATTTTTCAGAAATTGCCAATGGCAAAACGCAGTGCGATGGAATTGTTGTTTCAGAATTGTACAGAAAAAGATAAAAATTACATGTTCACTATGGAAGTGGCGGCGGGACAAACTTTTATTCAGGCAGGAGAGCTTTGCCGGAATGCGGCAGTACCGGGGCAGCGTGGTCGCGCTGACAACACTTGCAGCCTGAAACAGACCCGCAGCCAGATGGCAATAGAACAGTGTATCGAAGGCAGATCGTAAGGCGCGCCTGAACAAAAGAAGGATTTCAAATGGAGGGGTAAGCAAATGTATGTAGGAAAGAAGGTAACACGTGTAGATGCTCATGATAAAGCAATGGGCAGAACCCGTTATACCGATGATCTGTGCGACAAGAGTGCATACATCATTCGTGTATTGCATTCCACGATCGCGAATGGGCGGGTTATTTCAATTGATACATCTGAGGCGGAGAAGATTCCGGGAGTCGTAAAAATCTTCACCTGCTTCGATCTGAAGGAAAAGCACTATTTTCCGACTGCAGGCCATCCGTGGTCTACGGACCCGTCGCATCAGGACGTGGCAGACCGTCTGGTCATGACAGACCGTGTCCGCTTTTACGGCGATGACATTGGTGCAGTCGTAGCAGAGGATGAGGTGGCAGCAGCCCAGGCACTGCGGGCCATCAAAGTAGAGTATGAGGAGTATCCGTTCGTTATGGATGTGCAGGATGCCATGAAGGAGGATGCTCCGCAGATCCATGAAAATTACCCGGGCAATGTGTTAAAGCACACCACGATCCGCAAGGGTAATTATGAGGAAGCCATCAGGGAGCCGGGCCTTATCAAGGTAGAGGGCTGGTACAGCACGCCGACCGTGCAGCACTGCCATATCGAGAACTTTATCTGTACTGCACAGATGGAGGGCGAGCGCATCCGTATGCTCAGTTCCACTCAGATCCCGCACATTGTCCGACGCGTGGTGGGACAGGCACTGGGAATTGACTGGGGTCGTGTGCAGATTATCAAGCCTTACATCGGCGGCGGCTTCGGCAACAAGCAGGACGTTCTGTATGAGCCGCTTTGCGCATGGGTCTGCATGAACCTGGGCGGTCATCTGGTTAAGCTGGATGTGCCGCGGGAGGAAACCTTCGTTTCCAACCGTGTACGCCATGCGATCCGCAGCCATATCGTATCCTGGGTTCGTCCGGACGGAACCTTTGCGGCAAGAAAGCTGGAGGCATTCTCCGACCAGGGAGCGTATGCATCCCACGGCCACAGCATCTGCGCAAAGGGTGTCGGTGCATTCCCGCAGCTTTACCCGTGCGACAATATTGAGGCAGATGGCTATACGGTATTTACCAATAAGCCGGCTGCCGGAGCCATGCGCGGATACGGTATTCCGCAGGCTATGTGGGCTGTTGAATGCCACACCGATGATGTTGCGGCAAAGATCGGCATGGACCCGATCGCATTCCGCAGAAAGAACCTGATGCCGGTTGGCTTTAAGGATGAATTTTCCAAGAATGAGCTGTACAGCGATACCTTTAACCAGTGTATGGACAAGGGCATGGCAGCAACGGATTACGAGCGTAAATACAAGGAATACCAGAATCAGACCGGCGATATCCGCCGTGGTATCGGCATGTCCGTATTCTGGTACAACACGGCAGTATGGCCAATCTCCCTGGAGACCTCTTCCTGCCGTATGGTATTGAATCAGGATGGTTCCCTGCAGGTACAGCTGGGGGAGACAGAGATCGGCCAGGGTGCTGACACTGCCTATACCCAGATGGCAGCGGATGTGGTAGGTGTCCGCCTGGATCAGGTGCATGTGGTTTCCTGCCAGGATACCGATGTGACCCCGTTTGGCACTGGCGCTTACGCGTCCCGTCAGACTTATACCGCAGGCTTCTCCATCCGCCAGACCGGACTGTTGCTGAAAGAGCGCATTTTGAACTATGCCCATGAGCTGACCCGCATGCCTCCGTACAATCTGGATCTTGTGGAGGGCAACGTTGTCCGCGTGACCGACGGACGCGTGCTGATGAGCGTGGGTGAGCTGGCTACTGAGGCCCTGTACAGCGTAACGCACAGCCAGCACATTACCGCAGAGAGTACCGCCCAGATCAAGTCCAACGCCTACTCCTTCGGATGTTGTTTTGCGGAGGTAGAGGTAGACATTCCGATGTGCAAGGTAAAGCTGCTTGACATTGTAAACGTGCATGATGTCGGAACCCTGATCAATCCTGCCCTGGCTGAGGCACAGGTACACGGCGGCATGAGCATGGGCATCGGCTTCGGCCTGTCCGAGAAGCTGCTGTTTGATCCGAAGACCGGGCGCGCGTTAAATAATAACCTGCTGGACTACAAGCTGTCTACCTTTATGGACCATCCGAGACTGCGTGCTTACTTCGTGGAAAATCCGGAGCCGACCAGTGCCTTCGGAACAAAATCCCTGGGTGAGCCGCCGACCTGTCCGGTTGCTCCGGCCATCCGCAACGCGGTTTATCAAGCCACCGGAGTGGCAGTCAATGACGCGCCGGTGAACCCGCACATTCTGTTTAAACGGTTTAAAGAAGAAGGTTTGTTCAAGGAGGTTACATTATGTATGATTTAAAGGCGCTTTACGAAGCGGAAAGTGTAGAGCACGCAGTAGCGCTCCTGATGGAACATCCGGAAGCGCAGATCATTGCCGGAGGCAGTGATGTGCTGGTGCAGATGCGCGAGGGAAAACGCGCAGGAAAAGAGCTTGTCAGTCTTTACGGGATCGACGCCATGCGAGGCGTATCCTTTGAGGAGGACGGTGCCATCCGCATCGGCTCCCTGACCAGTTTTTCCCATATTACCAAGGATCCGATCATCCAGAAATATATCAACGTACTCGGCGAGGCAGTAGACATGGTGGGCGGCCCCCAGATCCGCAACATCGGTACCATCGGAGGAAACACCTGCAATGGCGTGACTTCCGCTGACTCTGCCTCAACCCTCCATGCATGGGATGCGATCGTGGAGATCACCGGACCGGAAGGAGTACGCCGGCTTCCGATCCACGATTTTTACATCAAGGCAGGCAAGGTAGATTTGAAACCGGGCGAGCTGCAGACTGCGATCATCATTCCGAAGGAAGCTTATGAAGGTTATTTCGGGCATTATATCAAGTATGCAATGCGTAACGCCATGGATATCGCCACTACAGGATGCTCTGTGAATGTAAAGCTTTCCGAAGATAAAAAAACAATTCTGGATGCCCGGATTGCTTACGGCGTAGCCGGTCCGGTACCGATGCGTGCCCCTTCCGCGGAAGCAAAGATCCGTGGAAAAGAGACGGGCAGAGCGGCAGTCAAAGAGTTTGCCCAGGCAGTTCTTGAGGATATCAATCCGCGGGACAGCTGGCGAGCTGCGAAAGATTTCCGTGAACATATCGCGACGGTACTGGCAGAGCGCGCCCTGTGCGAATCCATCCGTCTGGCTGGAGGTGAAGTCCATGAGTAAACAGTATAAGCTGCTTTCCTGCACCATTAACGGAAAGAAAGTAGAAAAAATGATCGATGTGCGCGCGTCCCTAACCGATGTGCTGCGGGATGATTTCCGCCTTACCAGCGTCAAGAAGGGCTGTGAGGTAGGAGAGTGCGGAGCCTGCAACGTCCTGATCGACGGCGAGTGTTTCAATTCCTGCATTTACCTGGCTGTGTGGGCCGAGGGCAAGGAAATCCTGACCCTGGAGGGCCTGGCAGGCCCGAACGGCGAGATGTCCGACATCCAGCAGGCCTTCATTGATGAGGCCGCTGTCCAGTGCGGATTCTGTACCCCGGGCTTTATCATGAGCGCAACGGAGCTTTTACAGTCCGGAAAGGAATATTCCGATGACGAGATCCGCAAACTCCTGTCCGGCCACTTGTGCCGCTGCACCGGATACGAGAATATCTTCCGCGCAGTGAAGAAGACCATGCTGAGACGGCTTGGAAAGGATAAGGAAGCAGACGAGGTGTAAAATAGAATAAATAGAATTGAGAAAATTTCTTGATAGGTCATAAAGATTATGCTAATTTAAAATACGTGACCACTCAGATATTGAGTTAAGCCCAGACGGACGGGCGGGTCAGAAGCCGAAAGTGGGAAACCACATTATTGATTGGGTTAGGAGCTCAAATTTTATAAGTCGATACGCTACATGCGTATGTTATCAGTGCAAAAGGCACGTCACTTGTGAAACGGTCAATAAGAGCTTCTGGCAAAAGCAGAGCAGAAAACTGGGGATTAAGGTCACCGTTTTTCTGCCTGTCAAAGGGACAGAGACATTTAAAGACAAAAACAGCTACAGCAGGTGATGGAATATGCCGTCACCTGTTTTTTTATACCAATTTCAGGGACGGCTGCGGGGAAATACAGGAAGCCATGGGAAGCGAGGAAGAGGGCTTTATCACAGCAGACTTTGATCTGGACCGGCTGATGGAAGACCGTCTTTCCTGGGGACTGTTCCGGGACAGACGTCCTAAGATGTATGGAAAAATATGTTCCGTAATCTGAACAATCAGGAAAGCTCTCAATCATTGCCAAACGAAAAAGAATGCAGTACAATAAAACGGTACGAAAGAATGGCATAAGGAGAGCGTAAAATCATGAAAAAACAAAAGACTGGGAACAACGGCTTTACGCTTGCGGAGCTTTTGATCGTCGTTGCGGTCATCGGAGTTCTTGTGGCGATATCCATGCCTGTTTTTGCAGGATATCTGGAGAAAAGTCGTGAGACGGTTGATCTTGCCGATGTGCGCTCTGCTTACTCGGAAGTGATGATGGCTGTGATGACTGAGGATACAGAAAATTACTCCAGGACAGTGAAGAAATTGAAACAGAAACGGGATGACTGGAATGCCTATGATCCCGTAACGGTTTCCGGGATCACGCATTCCAGGAGCGAGGGTAATACGGAGCACTGGATCGGGATCCCTGTTGAGAATGGAGAATGTACGCTGTCATACATTCCGGGTTTCGGAATGAAGGTAATATGGAGCGGAGCAGGTGGAAATGATACACCGATCTCTTTTCCCTACAACGATGATCTGCATGGAGCACTCGATAAAACCGATATACTGGCTGAGCTGATAAAACAGAATAACACTTATTTTGAAATCGATTCCAAGTGTCCGAAATCTGATATGCTGACGAAAGTTAATGAGGAAATACGGAAGGAGGGCAGCAGCAGTCTGCTGGGAACCGGGACATGGGCCTATATAGGAAGTCCGAAAAATGCATCCAGCCGGTATTTGTTCTGGACATCCATGGATACCAATCAGGTTGGTGCAGGGAAAAAGATTCCGGTCATAGTCAGCAGGGCAGATGGTGGATTTTACATTTCTGAAACGACAACAGCGGCCAGAAAGAAAGACGGAAAGACGTATGTGGCAATTGCGGATCATATTGCAGATTTTTCCTCTTATACATCCGGCCAAAAATATGACAAGCTGGAAGATGCCTACAATGCATATCAGAAGCTGCTGGCGGATGGGACCTATCCGAATTGAGTAAAAATGACAAAAATGTCATTTTTTTGTCATGAACAATTAAACTGCTGCCATTAAAATGAATCTCAGTAAAGACTTAAGAAAGTTTAGGGAGGAATGTGACAATGGTAGCAGTTATTGGTTTTCTGATGATCATCGCGATTGTGGTTCTGCTTTTAAAGGGCAAGATGTCCCCGATCGTGGTACTGGCAGTAGTTCCGGCTATTGCGGCTCTGATTCTCCGGTTTTCCCCGGTAGAGATTATGGGCTTCATTGCGGATGGTATTAAGACGACCACCAGCAATGGTATCTTATTTATCTTTTCCGTTATTTATTTTGGTGTTCTGGCAGATACCGGACTCTTTGATGTCATCGTTGGATGGCTGGTAAAAAAAGCGGGAAACAATGTAATCGCAGTTACCGTGGTAACCGCAGTGATCGCAACGATCGCGCATCTGGACGGAACCACCGCGGTAACCGTTCTCATTACCATTCCGTCTATGTATCCGGTATACAAAAAGATGAAGATTGATCCGCGCATCCTTCTTTGCCTGACCGGCGCCTGCATGGGTGTTATGAACCTGCTTCCGTGGGGCGGCCCGACCGCAAGAGCGGCAACCGTTCTGGAGATGGATGCCACCGAGTTATGGCATATGCTGATTCCGCTTCAGGTTGTGGGTCTGGTTATGAACATTGCGCTCGCGGTTGTTCTTGGCATAGTTGCGATCAAGCATGGTGCTGGACTTGGAAAAGGAGAAGAGGTTGCGGTAGATGAGAAAGAGAAGAAAGAAGAGGCAAGCTTAAGAAAGTCCAATGCTTTCCTGATCTTCAACTTCCTGCTCACCGCTGGCGTGATCGCGCTGTTATCCACCGGTATTGGTAAATCCTATGTTATTTTCATGCTGGGGCTGTGCATCCTTCTGGCTGTCAACTATCCGGACCAGAAGCTGCAGGACAAGCTGATCAAGAAACATGCTCCGGCAGCGCTGATCATTTCCGCAACCCTGTTCGCGGCAGGCGCTATGGTTGGTGTCTTTGACGGAACCGGCATGCTGGAAGCAATGGCAGGCGCGATCATGGCGATCATCCCGGCAGCCCTTGGCAAGTACATCCACATCATCTTCGGTATTCTGGCACTTCCGCTGGGTCTGTGTGTGGGAACCGACGCGTACTTCTACGGCATCATGCCGCTGGTTATGCAGGTAGGTGAAACCTACGGTGTAGCCTCCTTAAATACCGCGCTGACCATGCTGATCGGTAAGAACCTGGCTCTCATGGTAAGCCCGCTGGTACCGGCTACCTATCTGGCTATCGGCCTGACCGGAACCGAGCTGAAAGACCACATGAAATTCAGCATCCCGCCGTATTACCTTGTTAGCCTGCTGATGCTGGCATTCGGAGTGCTCCTTGGAATCGTAACCATTTAAAAATTTAAGAGCGCAGATCACTACAGGTCCGAAGCCGGTAATCCTGGCATACCGCTGCGCAAAATATGGGTATTGTGTTCGGACGA
>NZ_QUFI01000058.1 GCF_003478505.1 Clostridium sp. AF27-2AA | reverse complement strand
GAAACACTTAAGCTAGTCAATCAGGCTTTTACAAGCCCCCATTTCAAGCCGTTAGGCTAAGTGGTGGGTAATTGACTTTTATATCCATCCCTGCTGTTTGTTGTATTGGCCTGCTGTTCTTCCTGTCAAGCTGTTTCAATGTAAAAAAAACAATTTTATTATACCCCTGCATCACACGGCACACAAGAAAAATATGACCACATTACTGCTTAAAAATGACAAAAAAGGTTACTGACATTGCGCGTGAACAGTAACAAAAAAGCACCTGCCGTCACATCGGCAAGTGCTTTTTTGTCATTTCGATATGCCTGCTCTAAACTACTCCCCCGCCTGCTGCTCTGCTGCTGCCTGCACACATTCAGCCTTCTGCGCCTCGGCACTGCTATCCGTGCCTTCCTTCCCGGCATTCAGAATCTCCATAAATTCCTCACCGGTAATGGTCTCGCGCTCTAACAGATAGGCAGCAATCTCATTCAGCTTTGCTGCGTTATCCTTCAGGATCTGCATAGCCTTGTCGTACTGCTGTCTAACAATGGCAACCACTTCCTCATCCACCAGCCTTGCGGTCTCAGGAGAGCATACCATGGAGGTATCGCCGCCCAGATACTGGTTGTTTACGGTCTCCAGCGCTACCATGCCAAACTGGCTGCTCATGCCGTAGCGGGTTACCATGGCCCGTGCCATTTTGGTAGCCTGCTCAATATCATTGGCTGCACCGGTCGTAATGGAATGGAAGATAAACTCCTCTGCGGCACGTCCGCCGGTCAGGGTCGCAATCTTGTTTAAGGCTTCCTCCTTGCTCATCAGGAAGCGCTCGCCCTCTTCCACCTGCATGGTGTAGCCCAGGGCACCGGAGGTACGCGGGATAATGGTGATCTTATGCACCGGGGCACTGTTGCTCTGACATGCTGCCACCAGTGCGTGGCCCACCTCATGATAAGAGACGATGCGCTTCTCGTTGATGGAAACGGCAGCATCCTTTCTCTGGTATCCGGCAATGACAACCTCCACGCTCTCCTCTAAATCTGCCTGAGTCACAAATGCACGGCCCTGACGTACTGCCCGCAATGCGCCTTCATTGACGATATTGGCGAGCTCTGCACCGCTGGCACCGGAGGTTGCGCGTCCGATGGCATCAAAGTCAATGTCACTTCCAAGCTTTACATTCTTTGCATGAACCTTCAGAATTGCCACACGGCCCTTCAGATCCGGAAGTTCTACCGGGATCCGGCGGTCAAAACGGCCCGGCCGAAGGAGCGCCTTGTCCAGAGACTCCGGACGGTTGGTTGCTGCCAGAATGACAACACCCTTGCGGCCATCAAAGCCGTCCATCTCGGTCAGCAGCTGGTTTAAGGTCTGTTCCCGCTCGTCATTTCCGGAAAAGCCGGAACCGTCACGCTTCTTACCAATGGTGTCGATCTCATCGATGAATACGATACACGGTGCCTTCTCATTCGCCTGCTTGAACAGGTCACGCACCTTGGCCGCACCCATACCGACGAACATCTCTACAAATTCCGAACCGGAGATGGAGAAGAACGGGACATGTGCCTCACCGGCTACTGCTTTCGCCAGCAGAGTCTTACCGGTTCCTGGAGGGCCTACAAGCAGTGCGCCCTTTGGCAGAACTGCACCGATATCTGCATATTTCTGCGGATTATGAAGGAAATCCACGATTTCCTTCAGGGCTTCCTTCGCCTCTTCCTGACCGGCTACATCTGCAAAGGTCTTGCCGGTCTCAGTCTCCGCATAGATCTTGGCGTTGGACTTTCCGAAGGTCATGGCATTTCCCATGCCGCCCATCCGTTTCGCCATGCTCTTGCTGAGGATCTGGCCGATGACCACAAACATCAGGATTGGCAGCACCCAGTTAAAAATAAAATTCTGCAGCGGAGATGCCTGGGTTGGGATAGATTCTGAGAACGTGATCCCGGCATTTCGCAGGCGGGCTGTCAGATCTTCATCCGGCCATAGGCCCGTCTTGTAAAGCTTGATATCTGCCGTTTTCCAGGATTTTAACGGAAGCTGGCCATTCAGTGCCTGCTGCACATCCTCCGTCCAGAAAGTCAGCTGATTGTCCCCTCTTGTAACACCTGCGATCTGCTTGTTGTCCAGCATATCCAGGAACTGATCGTAGGTTACTTCTGTCACAGACCGTTCTGCCAGGGCCGGCATAACCAGCGCATTCAGCAGAATAGTGATCAGAAGGATGATTCCATAGTAGTAAAGCAGCTTTTTATTAGGCCGCTTCGGTCCGTCTTCTTTCATACCCATGCTATATTCTCCTTATGTCTTTTGTTTTGTAACTGTCTGCAATATCCTCCCAGTTACGATGATTTCCAGAATATTTTTATTTCTGTTCTATTTAGTATACAACAAGAGCAGAGGTTTTTAAACCCCCGCTCCTGTTAAAACTTTCTAAACTCTTTGTGTTTCTTCTGTGAACTCAATCTGGAATCGTTGGAACCGCATCCGCCGGAACCGGGCTCACAAATCCTGCTGCCGTGCGCTTTTCAAACTCTTCCCTTGCCTCTTTTAATATCTCCGGCTGGTTAAACAGGTCAATGGCTGCAGCCGCCAACACCTTTCCTGCATGGACTGCTGCCTTATGACCGATCTCGGTACGGTCACAGGAAACATTCTGCCAGCTGTGACCCGGGCAGCCGTTCGGCCACGCTGCCACATGGATCTGTGCCGTCGGAGTCAGCCAGCTCACATCGCCTACATCGGTCGAACCTGCCTGAAACGCATTTTTCTGGTACAGCGGCGCCAGGAACGCGTTCATGGAATGGCCGCAGGCCTTCTGCATAGCGGCAACCTGCTCCCGCGCAGTTTCATCATGTTCTGCTGCAACGCCCGGAATCCGGTCATTTCCCATATAGGTTTTGCACAGCGTATCGGCAAAGGCATTCTCCTCATCGGTATAAGACGGCACGCCCAGCTCTTCATAGTTACGGTAAAGCACACGCTCTAACGCGAAATTGCTGATGGTATCTGCCACACCGTCAATGAATTTCTTCTCAAACGTGGTCTCCGTCATCAGCGCTGCGCCCTGGGCGATCTTGTCCACCCGCTTTTGCAGCTCCACGGCCTCTGCCACGTGATTGGAGCGCACCATATAAAGGACACTGGCTTTCGCCTGCACTACATTCGGGCTGCAGCCGCCGGCATCCGTAATGGCATAATGGATGCGCGCCTTATCACTCATATGCTCCCGCAGATACTGGACGCCGGTATTCATCAATTCCACCGCATCCAGCGCGCTGCGTCCCATCTCGGGTGCACCTGCCGCATGAGAAGCAATGCCGTGGAACTTGTACTGGGTCTGGATGCAGGCATTGGAGGAACCTGTCGCCACTTCATTTACATCATCCGGATGCCAGGTTAACGCCGCATCCAGATTTCTCCAGACACCATCTCTTGCCATAAAGGCCTTGGCCGCACCGCCCTCTTCTCCCGGACAGCCATACAGGATCACCGTACCAGCTGTCTGATTTTGTTCCAGATAAGCCTTCACTCCAAATGCCGCAGCCATGGCACCGGCCCCCAGGATATTATGACCACAACCGTGGCCGCTTCCACCTTCCTTAAGCGGCTTCTCCTCGATGCAGCCGGCAGTCTGGGATAAGCCGGAAAGCGCATCATACTCTGCCAGAAGGCCAATCACAGGACGGCCGCTTCCATAGCTTGCGGAAAATGCCGTTTCTATGCCGCTGATGCACTTTTCCACGCGGAATCCTTCTTTCTCCAGTACCTCACAGTAAAGAGCTGCCGACTTAAATTCCTGAAGGGATAACTCCGCATACTCCCAGATATGGTCTGCCACGTCGCAGACCAGTCCTTTTCTGGCTTCAATGGCCGCCAGGGCCGCTTTCTTTTCTTCTGTCACGATAATCCTCCTGTCCGTCACAAAAACTTTTCTTTCTCGTTACATCTTATCACAAAAGTGCAAAAAGGCACCGGGAAAATCCCGGCACCCATCATCGCATTCCCTATAAAACTTTCGCAAGAAATTCTTTCAGACGCTCATGCTTCGGATGGTCAAAGATTTCCTCCGGCGTCCCCTCTTCCAGCAGCTTTCCGTCTGCCATAAAGAGTACGCGGTTTCCAACCTCTTTCGCAAACCCCATCTCATGGGTTACAACCACCATGGTCATTCCCTCGTGAGCCAGTTCCTTCATAACATCCAGAACCTCGCCTACCATCTCCGGATCCAGAGCGGAAGTCGGCTCATCAAAGAGCATCACCTCCGGCTCCATTGCCAGTGCACGCACAATGGCCACTCGCTGCTTCTGGCCTCCGGAAAGCTGGATCGGATACGCGTCCGCGCGGTCTTTTAAACCTACACGGTCTAAGAGCTCCAAAGCTTTCTTCTCCGCATCTGTGCGGCTGACACCTTTTACCTTCATCGGTGCAAGCACCATGTTCTCCAGAATCGTCATGTGCGGGAACAGATTAAAATGCTGGAACACCATGCCCATGCGCTGACGCAGGGCATCGATGTCCAGTTTTACGGCCTTTCCATTTTCATCCCGATATTTCTTCTTGGTGATATCCACACCGCTAAAAATGATGGAACCACCGGTCGGCTCCTCCAGCAGGTTCAGACTGCGCAGGAAGGTAGACTTTCCGGAACCGGATGGTCCGATGACAGCCATCACATCCCCTTTGTTGATGTTGACCGTCACGCCATCCAGGGCTCTGATGGTGCCCATCTTATAATGCTTCTTTAAATCTTTTACCTGAATCATCCTATCGTTTGTCGCCACGGCTCATTCTCCTCTCAAAATATGCAATGATCTTGGAAGTCGGGAAGCAGAGGCAGAAATAAATTGCCGTTGCCACCAGCAGAGGCTCCACGATAATAAAGGTTGCACCCTTGACTGCATTTACAGCAGACATGATATCCTGTACACCAATGGTGTACGTGATTGCAGACTCCTTGATGATAACAACAAACTCATTGGCAATCGCCGGGAGAATGTTCTTGAGTGCCTGCGGAAAAATGATATAACGCAGGTTCTGAGTCTGGGACAGGCCCAGGGAACGGGCCGCCTCGGTCTGTCCGCCGTCAATGGACTGGATCCCCGCACGGATGATCTCACACAGATAAGCGCCGGAGTTCATTCCCAGGGCCACAACACCCGGGAAGAAACGGCTGAACTTGATAAATCCGAAAATCTGGAAAGACGGAAGCTGGACAATGCCAAACACACCGTAGTAGATGATAAACACCTGCACGATGACCGGCGTGGAACGCAGAATCTCGACATACGCTGTAGCCAGGAAAGACAGCGGATTAAAGCGGCTGATCCAGACTAGCGGACCGCCTTCGCGCATGTGACCGTCTTTATCAAGGCCCAGTGCCCGGAATGGACGGACATTGGACATTCTCATCAGTGCCAGTATCAGCGCGATGCAAAAGCCGATCGCTACCGTAAATACGGATAACAGGACCGTTACAACAATGCCCTGCCTGAACAGCTCAGCATACGGCGCAATTTTGGAGAAATTGCTCCATTGAACAAATTGACTCATCAGGTGCTCCTTTCAGTATTAGTTCTGAACGTTTCCTTCTGCGTCCAGAAGACCCTCGTATTTCTCGCCTGCTGCAAGCTCGCCGGCGTCAGCGATGAACTTCTCAAGGCTGCCATCCTCTTTTGCGGCTGCGATTGCTTCGTTTACGCCTGCTAACAGTGCCTCATTACCCTTGCAAACGCCGATTGCTGAACCCTCAGCATCGTACGGTACGTCCATAACCAGGGTCAGCTCCGGATAGTTTTTCTGATAGCTCTTTGCTACATCAGTCTCAATGTAAGCAGCATCCATCTTGCCGGTCAGCAGTTCAGAAATGATATCGGTAACCTTCGGCAGTCCTACAATGTCGGCCTCCGGGCTGTTCTCGTTTGCCAGATCCATCTGAATGGAACCAACCTGCGCACCTACGGATACATCCGGCTTGTTGATTGCTTCAAAGCTGTTGTATTTCTCTGCGTTATCTTTCACGGTTACTAAGGACTGTCCTCCCATGTAGTACAGATCGGAGAAATCCATAATGCCCATACGCTTCTCGTCTGGGGAAAGTCCGGCCATGCCCAGATCAACCGATTTGGTCTGCAGCTCACTGATGACACCATCGAAATCTACGGTTACAACCTCTAACTCAAGGCCCAGATAATCAGCAATGTACTGAGCCAGATCCATATCGAAGCCTGCCAGCTTCGGAGTTCCATCCTCACCGATCGCGTAGAACTCGTACGGAGCAAAGTCCGGGCTGGTTGCTACGGTCAGCTTGCCAGGAGTCACTGTCTCGATATCAGCTGCTGCCTTTGTCTCCTCTGCGCTGCTCTCTTCTGCTGCTGACTCAGCTGCAGTGGTCTCTGCCTCAGTTGCTGCTGCAGTAGTCTCTGCCGGTTTGCTGCCGCCGCAGGCGGTTGCAGAAGCTGCCATACATGCTGCCATAGATAATGCCGCGATTTTCTTCTTCATAATATTCCTCCTCTTTCACATTTATTCATCTTTCAATGAATAATATGCATAAATATAAATATATACTTAAACATTATAACGAATTTCCGAAATTAATCAAGTGCCAGAACTTGAAAAAAGGAGGAAATCCGCAGATTCCTCCTTTTTTGTGCATTATTCTCTGTTTTACTTAAGAAAATGAAGCAAGAATATGATTTGTTACCATCTTCGGGTCATCAATGACAAAGTCCGGATGAAATGCTTCCAGCTCGGCCCGGTCACGGAATCCCCAGGTCACGCCCACGGTGTGGGCCTTTGCATTCAGGCCAGTCTGCATATCCGTATTCGTATCCCCAAAGTACAGGCACTCCTCCGGCTTGCATCCAAACTCCTCCAGAATCCGGTTCACACCTGCCGGATCCGGCTTCTTCGGAACATCGTCCTTCTGCCCGGCCACAATATCAAAATATCCTTTTCCAAAGACTGCCTCAATATTCTCTACAGTCCGGGCATGGGGCTTGTTGGAAAGAACTGCAATGCGGATTCCCCGGGCCTTTAATTCCTGAAGCAGCTCAGGAATTCCCTCATAAGGCCGCACATGGTAAAGACAATGCTCCGCAAACAGTCTGGTGTAGGCAGAAAGTGCCTCTTCATAATGAAGGAGTTCCTTATCTCCACTGTACATCAGTGCACGCTTCATCTGCATCCGGTATCCATCTCCCACAAATTGTTTGATGTGTTCCGGATCCACCGGACCATATCCAAACTCCTTCAAAGTCAGATTGGTCGTGTAGGTCAGTGCATCCAGTGTGTTCAATAAAGTCCCATCCAGATCAAAAATACAGCAACGGATCATATGCGTTCCTCCCTTGGTTTTCTAAAGTGCTCTCAGAATCTTTTATCTCTGCTTTGCGAGATGATTTTAGTCAGTTGTGTAAAAAACTTGAGACATTATTTTCAATCAGGCGAAAAATTTCACCCAGATTCCCTGAATGAACAGCCCCATAATCATGATCGGCAATATGTATTTTACATAACCGCGAATCCATGCCGGAACCTTTAATCCGACACCCTCATTCGCCTCAGCGCGGTATTTGTCAAAGCCCCATCCGAAATCCCAGGTTGTAAATAACAGATAAACCAGAGACCCCAGCGGAAGCAGAATATTGCTCACCAGGAAATCCTCCAGATCCAGCACAGAACTGCCGGCGCCCAGCGGCTCAAAACCACCGAGTACATTATAGCCCAGTGCGCATGGAAGTGACAATAAAATAATCAGGACCACATTAATCCTTGCGGATTTTTTACGATCGATCTCAAACAGCTCCATGTCGCAGGCAATGATGTTCTCGAATACTGCGATAACGGTAGAAAGCGCCGCGCAGGACATAAACAGAAAGAACAGGCTTCCCCAGATACGTCCGCCGATCATGGAAATGAATACGTTCGGCAATGTAATGAAGATCAGGCTTGGTCCGCTGTCCGGATTCACACCAAACGCAAAACACGCCGGAAAAATGATCAGACCTGCAGTAATTGCCACAAACGTATCCAGAATTGCTACGTTTACAGACTCCCCTAACAGAGTGTTATCTTTCTCAAGATAACTTCCGAAAATAGCCATAGCACCGATACCCAGGCTTAAGGTGAAGAAGGACTGGTTCATCGCAGACACAATAACCTGACCGATGCCTACGGACTTCATCTTCTCCAGATCCGGAAGCAGGTAAAATTTCAGGCCTTCCATGCCGCCCTCGAGGAATACACCATGAACTGCCAAAATGAGCATCAGAGATAACAGACCGATCATCATGACCTTAGTGATCCGTTCTACACCTGCCTGCAGGCCCAGAGAGCAGATCAGAATACCAACGATGACAACCACTGCCATCCAGAATACATTAAGGCCCGGGCTGGCCAGCATCTCCCCAAACATTCCCTGGACATCTTCCGTATGCAATCCGGAAAATGCACCAGTAGCAAAGCTATAGAAATAGTACAGCATCCATCCTGCTACTGTAGTGTAAAACATCATTAATACATAGTTGCCCAGCAGCGCCACGTAGCCATGCAGATGCCACTTGCTGCCCGGCTTCTCCAGCTCCTGGTAGGCTTTTACCGGACTCTTACGGCTGGCACGCCCAACCGCAAATTCCATAGAAAGAACCGGTACTCCCATGATAGCCAGAAACAGCAGATAGATTAAAACAAAAATACCACCGCCGTTTGCTCCTACCACATAGGGAAAGCGCCACACATTCCCGATACCAATGGCGCATCCTGCAGACAAGAGCAGGAATCCCAGCCTTGATTGAAAGGTTTCTCGTTGTTTCATGTTCTTCTTATTTAACCTCCTTGTATTCCCCCATTTTGCCCAATTTAATGATTAAACTTCATCGTGGCAAAACGCTTCCCTGCGTTGCCGCAGTATCCGCTATTATACACTATCCTTTGTCTGCCGTCAAATGAGATGCAGCCTCAGAATATGGTGGCTTTTGTTCCTCTAAGAAAAAAAGCGAAAGCCCTCATAACTAAAGGCTTTCGCTTCATTGAGAGCGCGAGACGGGACTCGAACCCGCGACCCCGA
>NZ_QUFI01000057.1 GCF_003478505.1 Clostridium sp. AF27-2AA | reverse complement strand
CCGGCCTGCTTCGGACCTTTTGTGACTATTCTTAAATTGTTTTTTTACGAAATTGCTTTGTTACTTTCTGTGTGCAGCTGTTTCTGCGCGGTGGCCAGCATCAGTTTGATTCGGTTTAACTGGTTTACTTCGCTGGCACCCGGATCATAATCGACGGCGATGATGTTGGCTTCCGGATGAGATGCGCGCAGTTCTTTGATGACGCCTTTGCCCACGATGTGGTTCGGCAGGCATCCGAACGGCTGGGTGCAGACGATATTTTTGACACCGCTGTGAATCAGCTCCAGCATCTCACCGGTTAAGAACCAGCCTTCACCGGTCTGGTTGCCCAGGGATACATAATGCTTTGCCATATCAGCCAGTTCCCAGATGCGGGACGGCGGGGTGAAGTTTTTGCTGGCTTCCAGCTCCCTGCGTGCAGTTTTGCGGAAGTATTCCAGCAGGGAGATTCCCAAATTGCACAGGCGGGCAGTGGAGCGCTTGCCGCCAAGATGGTCTGCTTTGAAGTTGCTGTTGTAGAAGCAGTAAAGTAAGAAGTCCATCAGATCCGGCATCACAGCCTCTGCACCCTCAGATTCCAGCAGGTCCACGATGTGGTTGTTGGCCAGTGGGGAGAATTTAACCAGAATCTCGCCTACAATGCCAACCTTTGGCTTTTTCACATCCAGCCGCGGCAGTTCGTCGAAATCGTGGATGATTCCCTTGATATTTCGTCCGAACTCCATCATATTTGCAGAACGGGTGGAAAGACTCTTGATGCAGCGTGCCTTCCACTTTTCATGCAGCGCGTTTGCGGAGCCTGGCACTTTTTCGTAAGGACGCGTCGCGTAGAGCACACGCATGAAGATATCGCCGTAAACCACGCCCTGCATAGCCTTGGTGATCAGGTTTGGGGTAAAGGTAAAGCCCGGATTCGTCTCCATGCCGTTGGCATTGACGGAGATGACCGGAACCTGTGGCATACCCGCCTTGTCCAGTGCACGGCGGATAAATCCGATGTAGTTGGAGGCACGGCAGCCGCCGCCGGTCTGGCTCATGAAGACGGCGGTATGGTCTAAGTCATATTTTCCGGATAACAGAGCATCCATGATCTGGCCAATGACGATCAGGGACGGGTAGCAGGCATCGTTGTTGACATACTGCAGACCCACATCTACAGCCTTTTTACTGTCATTTTTCAGAACCTCGATCTTGTAGCCAAAGGCGCGGATGGCTGGTTCGATCAGATCAAAGTGGATGGGGGACATCTGCGGGCAGAGCAGGGTGTAGTCCTTCTTCATCTTTTTGGTAAAGATGACACGGTTGTAAGCGCTGGACACTACTTTGCGCTCGAAATGCTTCTGCTGGCGCACCTTTAAAGCTGCGATAAGGGAACGGATACGGATTCTTGCCGCACCCAGGTTATTGACCTCATCGATCTTTAATACGGTATAAATTTTGCCGGAACCGGTCAGGATATCATGTACCTGGTCGGTGGTGACGGCATCCAGGCCGCAGCCGAAGGAGTTAAGCTGGATCAGATCCAGGCATTCGCTGTTCTTCACATAGGTTGCGGCGCGGTAGAGTCTGGAGTGGTACATCCACTGGTCGGTAACGATGAGCGGGCGCTCTGCGTCGGCCAGGTGGGAGATGGAATCCTCTGTGAGAACCGCAAAACCGTAGGAGGTGATGAGCTCCGGGATACCGTGGTTGATCTCCGGATCTACATGGTAGGGACGGCCGGCCAGTACGATGCCGTGACGCTCATGCTCCTTTAACCAGGCGATGGTTTCCTCTCCCTTTTTCTCCATGTCGCGGCGGGATGCCAGAAGCTCCTCCCATGCAGCGTGTGCTGCCTTCTGCACTTCGACAGAGGAGATATCATATTCTTTGCCAAATTCTACGATGAGCTGTTTTGTCAGCACCTCCTCGTTGGTGAAGGCGAAGAACGGATTCATGAAGTGGACATCAAACTCAGTGAGCTCTTCCACATTGTTTTTGATGTTCTCGGCGTAAGAGGTGACCATCGGGCAGTTGTAGTGGTTGCCTGCCTGCGGAGTTTCGTTGCGCTCGTAGGGGATACACGGATAGAAGATATCGCGTACACCCTGACGGATGAGCCAGGAAATATGACCGTGCACCAGCTTGGCCGGGTAGCACTCAGATTCACTCGGGATGGACTCGATGCCCAGCTCGTAGATTTTTCTGGTGGACTGCGGGGACAGGATCACACGGAATTTCAGTTCCTTTAAGAAGGTAGCCCAGAATGGGAAATTCTCGTACATGTTCAGGACACGCGGGATACCGATGGTACCGCGCTCGGCCTCATCTGCCGGAAGGGGCTCATAGTCGAACATGCGGTGATACTTGTAGTCAAACAGGTTTGGAATCTCTTTTTTGGCCTTTTCTTTTCCAAGACCGCGCTCGCAGCGGTTTCCGCTGACGAACTGACGTCCGCCGTCAAACCGGTTGATGGTGAGCACACAGTGGTTGGTGCAGCCCTTGCAGCGTGCCATGGAGGTTTCATATTTTAAGGAAAGAATCCGGTCAAGGGACAGCATGGAAGTGCCTTTCTCTGGATTGCAGCGTTCTCTCGCGATGAGAGCGGCTCCAAATGCACCCATGATACCGGCAATGTCCGGGCGGACGGCCTCGCAGCCTGCGATTTTCTCAAAGCTTCGCAGAACAGCATCATTGTAGAAGGTACCGCCCTGAACCACAACGTGTTTGCCCAGGTCGGATGCGCTGGTGATCTTGATGACCTTAAACAGCGCGTTCTTGATGACGGAGTAAGCAAGACCGGCGGAGATATCCGCAACAGTAGCGCCCTCCTTCTGGGCCTGTTTGACATTGGAGTTCATGAATACGGTACAGCGGGTGCCCAGGTCGGTCGGATTCTTTGCAAAGAGCGCTTCTTTCGCAAAGTCGATGACAGAATAGTTTAAGGACTTTGCAAAGGTCTCGATGAAGGAGCCGCAGCCCGAAGAGCAGGCCTCGTTTAACTGGACGCTGTCTACGGTATGGTCTTTGATGCGGATGCACTTCATGTCCTGGCCGCCAATGTCCAGAATACAGTCTACATCCGGTTCAAAGAACGCAGCTGCGTAGTAGTGGGAGATGGTCTCCACCTCGCCCTCGTCTAGCATCAGGGCGGATTTTAACAGGGCCTCGCCGTATCCGGTGGAGCAGGACCAGGCAATGTGAGCGGTCTCTGGCAGTTTTTCCTTAATCTCGGAAATAGCCCGGATGGCGGTGGCAATGGTGCTTCCGTTATTGTTGTCGTAAAAGCTGTAAAGCAGGCTTCCGTCTTCGCCGACCAAAGCCACCTTGGTGGTGGTGGAACCGGCATCAATGCCCAGGTAGCAGCTGCCGCTGTAGGTGGATAAGTCACCTTTTTTCACCTGATGCTGTGCATGACGGGCCTGGAATGCGTCATAATCTTCCTGGGATGCAAAGAGCGGATCCATACGCTTGACTTCAAACTCCATCTTGATGCCGGATGTGAGGCGGCTGATCATATCGCTTAAGGATACGGTCACCTTCTCGTCTGCGTTCATGGCTGCGCCGATGGCAGCAAACAGATGAGAATGATCCGGTGCGACAATGTGATCGGCATCTAGGTTTAGGGTACGAATGAAGGCATGGCGAAGCTCCGGTAAAAAGTGGAGCGGGCCGCCAAGAAATGCTACGGTGCCGCGGATCGGCTTGCCGCAGGCCAGACCGCTGATGGTCTGGTTGACCACCGCCTGGAAAATGGATGCGGACAGATCTTCCCT
The DNA here is from genome assembly GCF_003478505.1 of Clostridium sp. AF27-2AA. Taxonomy (GTDB): domain Bacteria; phylum Bacillota; class Clostridia; order Lachnospirales; family Lachnospiraceae; genus Brotaphodocola. Next base: position 5,556 of record NZ_QUFI01000057.1, on the reverse strand, counting down.
TGTAGCTCCTTCATTGATGAGCGGCTGGATATCGGATTTTGCGAAAACGCCGCAGCGGGCCGCGATCGGGTAGATCATCTGATAATTTTTGGCATATTCGTTCAGACCGGCTGCATCTGTCTGTAAGAGAGATGCCATCTGGTCAATGAAAGAACCGGTGCCGCCTGCGCAGATGCCATTCATGCGCTGGTCGATGCCTCCTGTAAAGTAAATGATCTTGGCATCTTCACCGCCAAGCTCAATGGCCACATCGGTCTGCGGGGCATAATCCTGAAGGGCAGTAGCAACGGCTACGACCTCCTGGGTGAAGGGCACGTTTAAGTGTCCGGAAAGTGTCAGTCCGCCGGAGCCGGTGATGCTTGGGGAAACAGTCATCTCACCGAGCTTTTCTTTTGCCTTTGATAATAAAAGAGCGAGCGTCTCCTGAATGTTAGCATAGTGGCGCTCGTAGTCGGTAAATAAGATATGCTGTTCACTGTCTAATACTGCGATTTTAACAGTTGTGGAACCAATATCGATTCCTAGGGTATTATTATGTAATAAATTCATTTGATGCGGGGAAAACCCCTGCCTCCTTATCTAAAAACACACACTTTCTCAGCGTACAGTGCAGAGTTTAACATAAAATCTTCCATATTACAATTTATAGGAGCGTAAAAAATTAGTTAAGAAATTGTATAACTTCTGTCAGAAGTGAAAAAGAACGGTCAATAGATTTGACAAACAGGAACTCAGAATTTATAATAAGATAGCCGAAACAGGGGAAAGGAACCAAAGACGCATGATACGCATATTTAAAACGGAAGATGGCGCGATCCATCAGATCGATGAAGCAGAAGCCGGCTGCTGGATTGCATTAACCAACCCGACAGCGACGGAGATCCTCGAGATCGCGGAACGTTATGAGATCGACCCGGATCATGTCCGGGCACCTCTGGATGAGGAAGAACGGTCCCGTATTGAAATTGAAGATCACTACAGCCTGATCCTCGTGGATATCCCTGTGATCGAGGAACGAAACGAAAAAGACTGGTATGTAACCATCCCTATGGGCATCATCATGTCTGACACCATCATCATTACCGTGTGCCTGGAGGAAACTCCGGTCTTGAACGCATTTATGGATGGAAGAGTCCGTGACTTCTTTACTTATATGAAGACACGCTTTATTCTTCAGATCCTGTACAAGAATGCGTCCCTTTACCTGCAGTATCTGCGTATTATTGATAAAAAGAGTGATATTGTAGAAAAAGAACTTTACAAATCCCCACGAAACCAGGAGCTCATCGAGATCCTGGAGCTGCAGAAGAGCCTTGTGTACTTTACTACTTCCCTTCGTTCCAATGAGGTGGTGCTGGAGAAGCTCTTAAAGAGTGAGAAGATCAAGAAGTATCCGGAAGACACAGACCTCCTCGATGATGTCATCATCGAGAACAAGCAGGCCATCGAGATGGCCAACATCTACAGCGGCATTTTAAGCGGAACCATGGATGCGTTTGCATCGGTTATTTCGAACAACCTGAATATCGTCATGAAGTTTCTGGCCACCATCACCATCGTCATGTCGATCCCGACCATGGTGTCCAGCTTTTACGGCATGAATGTCTTGAGCAGCAGTATGCCGTTTGCAACGAATCCCTATGGATTCGTCATCGTCATCGTACTTTCCGTGATCCTGACTTGCGCGGTAGCGTGGATCTTTGCAAAACGGAACCTGTTCTGATGATATTTTATAAGGAAGGAAACTGCATGAAATTTTTTTCGGATTTTGAACGAAAGTATCAGAAATACGCGATCCGCAATCTGATGTATTACATCACCATCCTTTATGCGGTCGGTCTGATCGTGTGGATGCTAGATCCCATGATCTACTATAACTATTTGAGCCTGAATGTGGGTATGATCCTGCATGGGCAGATCTGGCGCCTGGTCACTTTTCTGATCTATCCGCCGGCCTTTGGCTCCTTTAGCTTCACCCAGATCTTTTATGGCCTGATCGCGTTATTTCTATATTATAATCTGGGCCAGACACTGGAATATGTCTGGGGCTCTTTCCGCTTCAACGTATTCTTCTTTATGGGAGTGCTGGCGCAGATCGTGGCATCCTTTGTGGGCTACCTGGTATTTCATCAGTACTGGCTGTTATCCACCGGATTTTTGAACGCTTCTCTGTTCCTGGCCTTCTGCATCATCAACCCGGATGCGCAGTTTTATCTGTTCTTTGTGCTTCCGGTCAAGGCAAAATGGATGGCAGTTGCGGAAACAGCCGTTTATCTGTATGATTTTATCACAGGAGGCATCGCCGTGAAGGTAGAGCTGGTGATTTCCATGATCACCATTATCCTGTTTTTCCTGATGACCCGAAACTACAGGCGCTACGCGCCGAAGGAGATCAAACGCCGGCAGGAATTCAAGCAGCAGGCGAAGATCGTTGTTCCGGGCAAGACCCGTCACCGCTGTGCGGTGTGCGGCAGAACTGAGCTGGATGGTCCGGAGTTAGAGTTCCGGTACTGTTCCAAATGCGAGGGCAATTATGAGTATTGTCAGGATCATTTGTACACGCATCAGCATGTTGCAAAGGATTCTGTGCAATAAATAGATTAGTTTCATGTTAACAGATTCATAAAACTATTTTGGAGGACAACACATCAATGAAAAAAACAAAGATCATTTGTACTATGGGACCAAACACCAACGACCGCAATCTGATGAAGGCACTTGCCGAGAATGGCATGGACATCGCGCGTTTCAATTTCTCCCACGGTGATTATGAAGAGCAGAAGTCCCGCCTGGATATGTTAAAGAGCATCCGTGATGAGCTGGATCTCCCGATCGCAGCACTTCTGGATACCAAGGGTCCGGAGATCCGTACCGGCCTGTTAAAAGACGAGAAGAAGGTAACCTTAAAAGAGGGCCAGACTTACACCCTGACCACCCGTGAGATTGTCGGCGACGACCAGATCGGCTTCATCAACTACAACGGACTTCCGGCAGATGTTGAGGCAGGCAACACCATCCTCATCGATGACGGCCTGATCGAGCTCAAGGTTCAGGAAGTAGTAAACGGCACCGATATCATCTGCACCGTTGTAAACGGCGGCGAGCTCGGCATGCGCAAGGGCGTAAACGTACCGAACGTTAAGATCAAGCTTCCGGCACTGACTGAAAAGGATAAAGCAGATATCCGCTTTGGTATCGAGCAGGGCTTCGATTTCATCGCAGCTTCTTTCGTTCGTACCGCAGATGCTGTCCGTGAGATCCGTGCCATGTTAGATGAGGCTGGTTCTTCCATCCAGATCATCGCAAAGATCGAGAACGCAGAGGGTATTGAGAATCTGGATGACATCATCGAGGCCAGCGACGGCATCATGGTAGCTCGTGGCGACATGGGCGTAGAGATTCCGGCTGAGCAGGTTCCGCACATCCAGAAGACCATCATCCGCAAATGTAATCTGGCATGCAAGCCGGTTATCACCGCAACCCAGATGCTGGATTCCATGATCCGCAATCCGCGCCCGACCCGTGCAGAGGTAACCGACGTTGCAAACGCAGTTTACGACGGAACTGACGCAGTAATGCTTTCCGGTGAGACCGCTATGGGTAAATATCCGGTAGAGGCTCTGAAGATGATGGCTCAGATCTGCGAGACTTCCGAGCAGTACCTGGATTACAATGCATACCGCATGAGAAGAGTTTCCACCGCAAACCGCAAGAATATTTCTAATGCAGTTTGCTACTCATCTGTATCCACCGCTCATGACCTGGAGGCAGATGTTATCATCGCTCCGTCCATCAGCGGATTTACTACCCGCCTGCTGTCCAAGTGGAGACCGAGCACAACCGTAATCGGCCTGTCTCCGAGCGCAACCGCAGTACGCCAGATGCAGATTTACTGGGGCGTAAAGCCGTTCCAGGCAAGACGCGCAGACTCCACAGACCTTCTGATTGAGTCCTCAGTTGAACTTCTGAAAGAAAAAAATGTAGTCAAGAGCGGAGATGTGGCAGTTGTAACCGCAGGTGTGGTAAGCAAGAATACCCGCCACGAGCCGGCAAGCAGCACCAATATCATGCGTGTGGTAGTTGTTGAGTAATTTTTCATAATTTTTCATATTCATAGAAAAAACTGGACAAAGAAGTCTGATATAGGTTACAATCAGTTTGATTGCGGCCTGATCAGGCTTCTTTCTTTTATTTTGTATATTGAGGAAACGCCATTGGCGGATCCGTTGATTTTAGAGAGGAGATACCATGGAGAAGAAACCATTTGTAACCAAAGCACAGTTAGAGGCGATCACAAAGACCTATCCGACACCGTTTCATCTGTACGATGAAAAGGGAATCCGTGAGAACGCAAAGCGTTTAAAAGAGGCGTTTTCCTGGAACAAGGGATATAAGGAGTATTTTGCAGTAAAGGCAACTCCGAATCCGTATATTCTGAAAATCCTGCAGGAGTATGGCTGCGGTACGGACTGCTCCTCTGCAACTGAGCTGATGATGTCTGATGCAACCGGTTTCTCCGGCCATGACATTATGTTCTCCTCCAATGATACTCCGCCGGAGGAATTCAAGCTGGCCAATGACCTGGGCGCTATCATCAATCTGGATGATATCACTCACATCGAGTGCGTAGAGAAAACTCTGGGATTTATTCCAAAGACCATCAGCTGCCGCTATAATCCGGGCGGAATTTTTAAGATCAGCAACGACATTATGGATAATCCGGGAGATGCAAAATACGGCATGACCACCGAGCAGATGTTTGAGGCATACAAGATCCTGAAGGAAAAAGGTGCGGAGAACTTCGGTATGCACGCATTCCTCGCAAGCAATACGGTAACCAACGAATATTATCCGATGCTGGCAAAGGTTCTGTTTGAGCTGGCTGTTAAGCTGAAAGAGGAGACCGGTGCGCACATTACCTTCATTAACCTGTCCGGTGGAATCGGAATCCCATATCGCCCGGAGCAGGAGCCGAACGATATTATGGCGATCGGCGAGGGTGTCCGCAAGGTATATGAGGAGGTCCTTGTTCCGGCTGGTATGGGCGATGTGGCAATCTATACCGAGCTCGGCCGTTTCATGCTGGCACCTTACGGCTGCCTGGTGACCAAGGCCATTCATGAGAAGCACACTCACAAAGAGTATATCGGCGTAGATGCCTGTGCAGTAAACCTCATGCGCCCGGCTATGTACGGCGCCTACCATCACATTACCGTAGCAGGAAAAGAGAATGCTCCGTGCGATCATAAGTACGATGTAACAGGTTCTCTCTGCGAGAACAACGATAAATTTGCCATTGACCGCATGCTTCCGCAGATCGATATGGGTGATTTGTTAGTCATCCACGACACCGGAGCACACGGATTCGCTATGGGCTACAACTACAACGGAAAGCTAAAATCCGCAGAGCTGCTCTTAAAGGAGGATGGCTCCGTACAGATGATCCGCAGAGCAGAGACCCCGCAGGATTACTTTGCGACACTGGATATGTGCCCGATGATGGAGAAATACCTCAAATAAAAATTTAAAGAATATTCATGAAAGGTCCGAAGCAGG
>NZ_QUFI01000056.1 GCF_003478505.1 Clostridium sp. AF27-2AA | reverse complement strand
GCTTCGGACCTATATTGGTATTGCTCTTAAATTTTTATTTGTTTTCGATATCGAAGATCATATCCACTCTTCTCTGGTGGCGGCCGCCCTCATACTCATTATCCAGCCACTCATCCACGATCATCTTGGCCATCTCCACGCCTACGACGCGGGCACCGAAGGTGAGGACGTTGGTATTGTTATGCTTACGGGACATTCTTGCGCTGTATGGCTCGCTGCAGGTGCAGACTAAAACGCCCTTTACCTTGCCTGCTGCCAGACCGATGCCGATGCCGGTTCCACAGATGGCAATGCCGTAATCTGCCTCACCGGATGCTACTGCGCGGCCTACCTTCTCTCCATATGCCGGGTAGTCACAGCTTTCGCTGGAATTGGTTCCGAAGTCGATGACCTCGTAGCCCTTCTGCTCTACATATGCCTTGATTGCTTCCTTCATCTCCACTGCGGAGTGGTCATTTCCCATAGCGATTTTCTTCATAATTTTCCTGTTTCCTGCCTTTCATTTTGAGTTGATTCCAATTATCTGGTTTTCTCTCCCCAGTACATTATTCATAATAAGCGCAAAACGTAATTCTCAGTCCAGTTTCGCGTTTTTGCCCATCAGCAGCAGATCCACAATGGTCAGCGCTGTCATAGCCTCTACCACAACGACGGCTCTCGGCACTACCACCGGATCGTGGCGGCCTTTAATGGCGATTTCCACGTTCTCACCGTGATTGTTGGCTGTTTTCTGCAGCTGCGCAATGGACGGAGTCGGCTTAAAGGCCGCCCGCAGCACAATCTGGCTGCCATCGCTCATGCCGCCTAAAATACCGCCTGCGTGGTTGGTCTTTTTATTGACCTTACCATAAGCATCGACATAAAATTCGTCATTATTCTGGGAGCCGAGAGCCTTCGCTGCCGCAAAGCCATCTCCGATCTCAAAGCCTTTTACCGCGCCGATGGACATGATGGCACCGGCCAGCCTTGCATCCAGCTTATCAAAGACCGGCTCACCAACGCCGGTCGGCATGCCATCTACCAGGCACTCTACCACACCGCCCACGGAATCCTGGGCTGCGATCATGCGCTCCAGAAATTCTGCCGTCTCTTCTGCCGCTACTTTATCCGGCATATTCAGGCTGTTGTTGTCCCGCTCGGATAAGTCAAAGCGTTTTGGATCAATCTCGAACTCGCCGATGCTCTTCACATAAGCATTCACGGTAATGCCGTAATGTGCCAGCAGCTTGCAGGCTACCGCTCCCGCTGCCACCCGGGCAATGGTCTCGCGGGCAGAGGAACGCCCGCCGCCCCGGTAATCCCGGAATCCGTATTTCTGTTCGAAGCAGTAATCCGCATGCCCCGGACGGTACACATCCTTGATCGCGCTGTAATCCCTGGAACGCTGGTCGGTGTTTCGCACCATCATGGCAATCGGGGTGCCGGTGGTCTTTCCTTCAAATACTCCGGAAAGGATTTCCACCTGATCGCCCTCGTTTCTTGCGGTGGCAAATTTACTCTGCCCCGGCTTTCTTCTATTTAAATAAGTCTGAACATCTTCCTCACAAAGCGGAAGTCCCGCCGGGCAGCCGTCGATGGTGACACCGACGCCCTTCCCGTGAGACTCACCCCAGGTCATAATGCGGAAGATGGTTCCATATGTGGATCCTGCCATATTTTCCTCCGTTTTTTTGTCACATTTGTCTGCGTTCTGGCCTGGACAGCTCCTTCAGCCCCGGACTCCAGCAGAATCTAATCATCTACTTTCACAATAATGCAGCTGTTTGGCTCATTGCACTTGATGGCATTGGAGCTCATAATCAGCAGTTTTTTCTCATAATCAACCTTGAAGAAGGTAATGCTGTTGCTCTCATGGTTGATGACAGCCAAATGCTTATCATCCGGGAAGACGGAAATATCCTTTGGATACTCACCGCTGATCGGCAGACAGCACAGCATGTCCAGAAGGCCGGTTTTCTCATCACGGCTGTAGACGGCTACGCTCTCATCTCCCGCATTGCTGCAGAACATATGCTTCTCATCCGGAGAGAAGCGTAAGGAGCATGCAGCTGCCAGGGAACTGTGCTTCTCGCCCATGGTAGAAATAGTCTGGATCTTTTCAATCTCCGGCACACGGTCACCGGTCTCATAGGTAAATACATCAATTACATTCTTCTGCTCATACATTAAATAGAAGAATTTGCCATCCGAGCTGAAACGCAGATTGCGCGGCGCAGACTCCATCTCACACGGAATGGTGTCTACCTGGACCAGATGCTCGTCCTTTTCGCTGAAACGGTAGATCTTGACCTGATCCAGTCCGGAATCCACGATCATGACATACTTGTTGTCCGGCGTACGTCTGCAGCAGGTAACATGCGGACGGAAATTACGCTCTGCCACACTGCCGAGACCCTTGTGGAACACACCGTCCACGATCTCGCCAACACCGCCGTCTTTTCTTAAACGCAGCACGGTTGCCTTTCCGTCATGGAAGCCGGATACGAATACATAACGGTCTTCTTTATCCATGGAAAGGTGGCAGGCTCTCATGCCTTTGGTCTTCGCGCTGTTTAAGCGGGACAGGCTTCCGTTCTCCAGAATCCGGAATGCAACAACACCCTCATCCGCTACAGAATACAGAGTCCGGTTATCATTGGATGCTGTGACATAGGAGGAGTTGTCCACTTCCACCTCACAGCGCTCCTTGAATGTTCCCTTTTCCACATCTACATCATAAACGGTGATTCCCTTGGCCTTGCCATTATATGAATAGGAACCGACATACGCCATATACTTTCCTTCTGAAGCCATCGTCCTTCCTCCTGTTACATTGCTTAAATTTTCTGTTGAAATTCAGAATTTTCACCCGGTCCGCGCTAAAAACAGGCAAACCAGAAACTAATATTCAGCATACCACAGATTCTCAAAAAAATCTATTCTGAATCTATTGACATACAGATATTTTTCAGTATAATTGAGTTTGCTTTGTGTTTACTAAAACTAAACTTTGAAGTGCATTTTACATTCATTTAATATTTCTAAACTTTTCGGATAGTATCATCATGGAGGACTGTTATGGATATCGGATCAAAGCTGAAGGAGATACGGACCCTGAAGGGTCTGACACAGGAGGAGCTTGCGGACCGGGCAGAGCTTTCCAAGGGATTCATATCCCAGCTGGAACGCAACCTGACCTCTCCCTCTATCGCGACGCTCACCGACATCCTGCAGTGCCTCGGCACCACCCTCGGTGAGTTTTTTAATGAAACACCGGAGGAGCAGGTCGTATTCGGAAAGGCTGACTATTTTGAAAAATACGATGCGGAGCTGAAAAATGAGATCCGCTGGATCATCCCGAACGCGCAGAAAAACATGATGGAGCCAATCCTCATCACGCTGGAAGCCGGCGGCAGCACTTACCCGGACAACCCACATGAGGGCGAAGAGTTCGGCTATGTCCTGCAGGGCAGCATCAGCATCCACATCGGAAGCAAAACCTACCGGGCCAAGAAGGGCGAGTCCTTCTACTTTACCCCGGACAAAAAGCATTATCTCACAAGCCGTCACGGCGCATCGCTGATCTGGGTCAGCACGCCGCCCAGCTTCTAAACCATCCGGCATGCAGCCCGCACACTGCCAGGCTGCAGCATACAAAACTTTGAAAACCGGCACGAATATCACATGTGATTTTATAAACTTACTTTAGGAGGAATACTGCGATGGCACAGCCCCTGATTGATCTGGTCAATATTTCAAAAAGCTTCGACAACACCATGGTCTTAGATGACCTTAACCTTTCCGTAAAGGAAAATTCTTTTGTGACCTTACTTGGCCCCAGCGGCTGCGGCAAAACCACAACCCTGCGCATCATCGGCGGCTTTGAGACCGCCGACACCGGAAAGGTCATCTTCGACGGCGCTGACATCAGCAAGCTGCCGCCGAACAAGCGCCAGTTAAACACGGTATTCCAGAAATATGCCCTGTTTACCCACATGAACATTGCGGAAAACATTGCCTTCGGCTTAAAGATCAAGGGAAAATCCAAGGCCTACATTGATGATAAGATCAAATACGCACTGAAACTGGTAAACCTGGACGGCTACGAGAAGCGTACCGTAGATTCCTTAAGCGGCGGCCAGCAGCAGCGTATCGCCATTGCCCGCGCCATCGTAAACGAGCCGCGCCTGTTGCTCTTGGACGAGCCGTTAGGCGCCCTGGACTTAAAGCTGCGCCAGGACATGCAGTATGAGCTGATCCGCTTAAAGAACGAGCTGGGCATCACCTTCATCTACGTTACCCACGACCAGGAAGAGGCACTGACCATGTCTGACACCATCGTCGTCATGAACCAGGGCTATATCCAGCAGATGGGCACTCCGGAGCAGATTTACAACGAGCCGGAAAACGCCTTTGTGGCAGACTTCATCGGCGAGAGCAACATCGTTCCGGGCATCATGCTCCGCGATGAGCTGGTGGAAATCTTCGGTGCCAGATTCGCCTGCGTGGACAAGGGCTTTGGCAACAATAAGCCGGTTGACGTAGTGATCCGCCCGGAGGACATTGATCTGGTTGACCCGTCCGAGGGCACTCTGGTGGGCACCTGCACGCATCTGATTTTCAAGGGCGTTCACTACGAAATGGAGGTTACCACTCCGGACGGCTTCGAATGGCTGGTCCACAGCACCGATATGTGCCCGGTAGGAAAACAGGTCGGCATCAAGGTGGATCCGTTCGATATCCAGATCATGAACAAACCGGCATCAGAGGATGAGGAGGCTGTGGGAGTCAATGAATAAGAAATGGTTAGCTGGACCGTACCTGGTCTGGATGGTTGGTTTCATCGTCATTCCGCTGCTTCTGATCGTCTATTACGGACTGACGGATAAGTCCGGGGCCTTTACCCTGGCAAACGTGCTCTCAATCTCCACCCCGGAGCATGTGAAAGCCCTGTGGCTTTCCCTGGGACTTTCCCTGGTGAGCACCGTCATCTGCCTGCTTTTAGCCTACCCACTGGCCATGATCCTTCGTAACCGCGGCATCGGCCAGGGCAGCTTCATTGTTTTCATCTTCATCCTTCCGATGTGGATGAACTTTCTGCTGCGCACCCTGGCATGGCAGACCCTTCTGGAAAAAAGCGGCGTTATCAACGGCATCTTAACTGCCCTGCACCTGCCGAACCAGAACCTCATCAACACCCCGGGAGCCATCATCCTGGGCATGGTTTACAACTTCCTGCCCTTCATGGTGCTTCCTATTTATAACGTACTGTGCAAGATCGATGACAACACCATCAACGCGGCAAGAGACCTGGGCGCAAGCTTCACTCAGACCTTACTGTGGGTGTGGTTCCCGCTTAGTGTGCCGGGCATCATCAGCGGCATTACCATGGTATTTGTACCATCCCTGACCACCTTCGTAATCTCCAACTTACTGGGCGGCAGCAAGATCCTCCTGATCGGCAATGTCATTGAGCAGGAATTCACCAAGGGCAGCAACTGGAACTTAGGCTCCGGCCTCTCCCTGGTTCTTATGGTCTTCATCCTGATCAGCATGGCGCTGATCGCAAAATACGATAAAAACGGCGAAGGGAGTACATTCTAATGAATAAGATCCGACAGAATTTCAGACGGTTCCTGCAGGATTTCTACCTGGTGCTCATCATGCTGTTTTTATACGCGCCGATTGCCACCATGGTGGTGTTATCCTTTAACAGTTCCAAATCCCGTACCCAGTGGGGCGGGTTCACGCTGCAGTGGTACACCCAGATGTTTGCCAGCCGCAACATCATGGCCGCTTTGCAGAACACCCTGCTGATCGCATTTTTATCCGCACTGATCGCCACCATCATCGGCACTGCGGCTTCCATTGCCATCAGCAGCATGAAACAGATTCCCCAGACCATCGTCATGGGAATCACCAATATCCCGATGTTAAATGCCGATATCGTGACCGGCATCTCCCTGATGCTGGCCTTCATCGCCTTCGGCGTATCCCTTGGCTTTAAAACCGTGCTGATCGCCCATATCACCTTCAATATTCCCTATGTGATCCTGAGCGTCATGCCAAAATTAAAGCAGACCAACCGCTTCACCTACGAGGCAGCGCTGGATCTGGGCGCAAGCCCGCTCCGCGCCTTCTTTAAGGTGGTGTTCCCGGACATTTTACCGGGCGTGCTTTCCGGCTTTCTGCTGGCCTTCACCATGTCCCTGGATGATTTCATCATTACCCACTTTACCAGAGGCGCCGGCATCAACACCCTGTCCACCCTGATCTACAGTGAGGTGCGCCGCGGCATCAAGCCGTCCATGTACGCACTATCCACCGTGATCTTCGTGGCTGTCCTGGCCCTGCTTCTGATCAGCAATTTTGCTCCGAAGAAAAAGCAGGAGGCTTAATATTACCATAACCATGAGCAAGAGGAGATGACTATGAAAAAGAGAGTATTTGCAATTTCCATAGCAGGCCTTACTGCCGCTTCCGCCCTTCTGTCCGGCTGCGGTGCGTCCGGAAACGCCGGAGCCTCCGGCACGGATTCCGCTGCTTCCGGCAGTGCGGATGGCGGCGAACTGTATGTTTACAACTGGGGCGAGTATATTGACGAGGATGTCATTTCCCAGTTTGAGGAGGAGACCGGCATTACCGTTGTTTACGACCTGTTTGAGACCAACGAGGAGATGTATCCGGTCATCGAGGCCGGTGCTGTCAACTACGATGTCGTATGTCCGTCCGATTATATGATCCAGAAAATGCGTGAAAACGACCTGCTGGCTGAGTTAAACTTCGACAACATTCCGAACATTGACCAGATTGATCCGGCTTACATGGAAATGTCCCAGGCCTTTGACCCGGAAAACAAATACTCTGTTCCTTACTGCTGGGGAACGGTCGGTATCCTGTACAATACCAAACTGTTAGACGAGCTTGGTGTTCCGGCACCGACCAAATGGGCTGATCTGTGGGATGAACGCTTAAGCGGCGAGATCCTCATGCAGGACAGCGTCCGCGACGCCTTCATGGTTGCTTTAAAGAAAGACGGCTACTCCATGAACAGCGAAAGCAAGGACGAGCTTGAGCAGGCAAAGCAGGAGCTGATAGACCAGAAACCGCTTGTCCAGGCTTACGTGATCGACCAGGTAAGAGATAAAATGATCGGCGGCGAGGCTGCTGTCGGTGTCATCTATTCCGGCGAAATGCTGTATATCCAGGATGAGGCCGTAAGCCTTGGACTGGACTATGATCTGGAATACGTGATTCCGGAAGAGGGAACCAACCTGTGGCTGGATTCCTGGGTCATTCCGAAAAACGCGAAAAACAAAGAAAATGCAGAAAAATGGATTGACTTTATGTGCCGTCCGGAAATCGCAAAGGCGAACTTTGAGTACATCACCTACCCGACTCCGAACAAGGGCGCATTCGAGCTGCTGGATGAAGACATGCAAAACAACAAGGCTGTCTTCCCGGATATCGATTCCCTGAAGGATTCTGAGGTTTATCAGTACCTGGGTGATGACACCGATGCTATTTACAATGAGCTTTGGAAAGAAGTCAAAGCAAACTAAATAAAATTCAGACATATTACACAATACAAGAGGAGATTGAGAAAATGAAAAAAAGATGGATCGTATCTGCTGCGGCACTGTCCGCAGCGGCACTTGCTGTAACCGGCTGCGGCGCTTCTGCGTCTGACAGCTCTGTTTCCGGTAACTCCGGTGATTCTGCCGCATCCGGTGACGCCGGCGAGCTCTACGTTTACAACTGGGGCGAGTACATTGATGAATCCGTCATTGATGAGTTCGAAGAAGAGACCGGAATCAAGGTTGTCTATGACCTGTTCGAGACCAACGAGGAGATGTATCCGGTCATCGAGGCCGGCGGCATTGCCTACGATGCGGTATGTCCGTCTGATTTCATGATCCAGAAAATGCGCGAGCATGACCTTCTGGCCGAGATCAACTTTGATAATGTACCGAACATCGACCAGATTGATCCGCTTTACATGGAGCTTTCCAAGTCCTTCGATCCGGAAAATAAGTACGCTGTTCCGTACACCTGGGGCACCATCGGCATCCTCTACAACAAGGAGCGCCTGCAGGAGCTTGGCGTTCCGGCACCGACCAAATGGGCAGACCTGTGGGATGAGCGCTTAAGCGGCGAGATCCTCATGCAGGACAGCATCCGCAGCGCCTTCATGACCGGTCTAAAGAAAAACGGCTACTCCTTAAACAGCACCAACCCGGATGAGATCAACAAGGCCAAGCAGGATCTGATCGACCAGAAGCCACTGGTCCAGGCTTATGTGGTAGACCAGGTTCGTGACAAGATGATCGGCGGCGAGGCCGCTGTCGGCATCATCTACTCCGGCGAGATGCTCTACATTCAGGGCGAGGACGGCACCGACAACCTGGAATATGTGATCCCAGAAGAGGGCACCGACCTGTTCATCGACTGCTGGGTCATCCCGAAAAATGCGAAAAACAAAGAGAATGCTGAGAAGTGGATCAACTTCCTGTGCAGACCGGACATCGCAAAGAAGAACTTTGAGTACATCACCTACTCCACCCCGAACAAGGGCACATTTGAGCTGTTAGATGAGGACATGCAGAACAACAAGGCAGTTTTCCCGGACATCGACTCCATCAAGAATGCCGAGGTATTAAAGTACCTGGGCGATGATGTGGATGAGCTTTATAATGAGGCATGGAAGGAAGTTAAGTCCAAGTAAATATTGATAAGTAAAGACGATAAACCCCCCGGAACGCAGTGTAGAAGCTGCGCCCCGGGGGGTTTTGTTTTAATCAATTATGTTTTAGTTATTTATAAGCAACTAATTCATGCCTGATCCGTTTAGATCAGTGCCAGAGTCTTTAACACATACAGCCAGAATGTCAGGGAAAACGCGCTTCCCAGTGTGGTGATTGCCACAATGCTGGAGCTTAAAACACCGCTGTGTCCCATATTCCGGGCCATAACGTAGCTGCTGACGGTGGTGCTGGAACCCAGCATGACCAAAATTGCGATCAGCTCTGCCTCGCGAAAGCCCAGAAGCACCGCCACCGGAAGAAAGAGCGTACACAGACCGATCAGCTTCATGAAGCTTGCCGCGAATGCCGGCCCCATACCGGATTTCGCTTCGCTCCAGTTAAAGGCAGCGCCCATTGCCATCAGTCCGAGAGGTGTTGTCAGACCGCCAAGACTGGAAACCGTCTTTGTCAGGATTGTTGGCATCGGAAGCCGTAAAACTGACCACAATGCACCTGCCAGAATTCCCAGAATGATCGGATTGGTCGCAATTCCCTTTAAGGTCTTTTTGATCAGTTCCGGACTCATCCCATTCTGTCCCGGTTTTGTGAAGGAAAGAACGACAACTGCCATAATGTTATAAAGCGGCACACTGCCAATGATCATCAGCGGTGCCATGCCGGAATTGCCATAGATATTCGTGATAAACGCAATGCCAAGGATCGCCGCACTGCTGCGGTATGCACCCTGAATGAATTCCCCGCGCTGGGATTTGTCTTTCAGCGCCATGGACATCAGCGCTACAAGAGAAATGCTCACCAGTGTCACCACAAAGCAGAACGCCACAAATTTTCCATTCCATGCCTGGGCAAAATCCTGCTTTGCCAGGTCGCCGAACAGAAGCACCGGGAGGGTTGCCTTAAACACAAACTGGTTCAGACCATTGATCATATTTTCCTTCAAAAGCCCTGTTTTCCTGAAAAACACGCCCAGCACCATCATCAAAAAGATAGGAATCGTGGCATTCAGGCTGAATATCAGATTTTCCATAGATGTCTACCTCTGTTTTTTCATAAATTACAAATTTCCGCAGTTTTTCTTTAGCGTCACCACTGTAATTTGCTGAGCTTTACTATACACTCATAAATCTGATTTTGTCAATTGACGGATACTATATTTCCTGTGAAACAAAAAACCGGCAAAAGTGGATTGATTTTATCCAGAATAAGTGGTAAAACATGAAACGGAAAGGGAAAGAAGGAATGCTCATGAACCGAAAGCACGGGTATCAAATGTCTGACTCACTGATCATCATGATTCTGCTGAATCTGTCCGGCGGAACCCAGGATGCCTGTTCTTATTTTTTACGCGACCATGTTTTTGCAAACGCACAGACCGGAAATATTGTTCTGATGGGCTGCTATCTGATCTCAGAGGACTTGCGTGATTCCATCCGGTATTTTCTCCCGGTATTCTGTTTTGCGCTTGGCGTTCTTACTGCCTGCTTTATTCGCAGCAAATGCCGCCACACCGGAAAGATCCACTGGCGTCATCTGGTTCTGGTCATGGAAATCCTGCTGCTCTTTGTGGTCGGTTTTCTGCCGCCACAGGTAAACTGGCTGGCAAACGCGCTTACCTCCTTTGCCTGTGCCATGCAGGTGCAGTCCTTCCGCACGGTCAGCGGCAGCGCCTATGCCAGCACCATGTGTATCGGCAATCTGCGAAGTGGTATGGATCATCTCTACCGGTTTATAACCGGGAAAAAGAAAGAAGAAGGAAAAACCGCAGCCATCTATCTGACTGCTATCACCTCCTTTGCCATTGGCGCAGCCTGCGGCGGTCACCTGACCACGTATTTTTCCTACCGCACCATATGGATTTCCTGCGGAATTCTGATTCTCTGCTTCCTTCTGATGCTAATTGAGGAGGAAGAAGATCTGGAAGTTTTGGAAAAGAAAGAACGGAAAGAACTTCAGGCAGAAAAGAATCTGGTAAAAAAAAGGACAAGAAGAGCTTCAGGAGGAAAAACTTCTGATGAAAGAAACCGAAAACGAATTTCAGCAAAAAATTTCCAAAGGATAAGCACTGAAATTTTCAAAACAAGAAGGACCACTGTACAAACAGCGGCCCTTCTTATTTTTATCTCTTATTTTTAACCAAAGTATCTCTTTAACAGACCCTCAAATGCTTTGCCATGACGAGCCTCGTCTTTTGCCATCTCATGAACGGTGTCATGGATCGCGTCAAGGTTTGCAGCTTTCGCACGCTTAGCCAGGTCGAACTTGCCCTCGGTTGCGCCGTGCTCTGCAGCTACTCTCATCTCCAGGTTTTTCTTGGTGGAATCGGTTACGACCTCACCTAACAGCTCTGCAAACTTTGCAGCGTGCTCTGCCTCTTCGTAAGCTGCCTTCTCCCAGTAAAGACCAATCTCCGGATAGCCCTCTCTGTGAGCAACTCTTGCCATAGCCAGATACATACCAACCTCAGAGCACTCACCCTCGAAGTTTGCGCGAAGGTCTGCCAGGATATCCTCGCTCACGCCCTGTGCAACACCTACGACATGCTCAGCAGCCCAGGTCATCTCGCCCTCCTGCTCTTTGAACTTGGAAGCCGGTGCCTTACAAACCGGGCAGAACTCCGGAGCAGCCTCACCCTCATAAACATAACCGCATACAGTACAAACCCATTTCTTCATAACTCAGATCTCCTTTTCTTATTTGATGTGTGATATTCTAACTTGTTGTTCTTGATTAATATTAGTAATTGTTACTGATATTAATATAGCAGATGTTTCTCATTTCGTCAACTCTTTTTTTCAATTTTATAAAAATTTAAGAGCAATACCAATATAGGTCCGAAGCCGG
>NZ_QUFI01000055.1 GCF_003478505.1 Clostridium sp. AF27-2AA | reverse complement strand
GGAGCGCTTTTTTGTTTCATAGGACGCAATTTCCTATGAAACAAAAAAGAAGCCGGCTGCCGCAGAATTCTCCAGCGGCAATCAGCTCCATTTCCAGTTGAACCGGATCAGCCGTCCAGTTCTTCATTCAGTTTTTCTGTTCCTGCCACCACAAACCGCCCATTCTGAATCAGCGGAAGCTTCCGTCCATCACCGCACACTGCCGCAATATCCCCCAGCTCGGAATACGGGATTGTGATATCGGTATGACATCCAAAATATGCTTTGGAGACATCTTCTTTTCTTAATAAAGAAATCTCGTTATCTCTTGCAATGATTTCCTTGCCATCCGGGTTGTAAACCGCGGAATCCTCGCTCCAGCTGTAGCAGGTATCACCCACCGCGAAATGCGGGCCGGTCTTCTCCGCAATCAAAATCGGGAATTTATCCATGATGCCGTACTTCCTGGCCACCGCGTAAGCCGTGGTGTTGGTTCCGATGGCAAACTCGCCCATCGGCAGGGTATCATGGTTCTTTAAAATCTGCTGACGAATCAGCTTCTTTCCTTCCTCCGGATCCGCGAAGTTGTCACAGGAGTAATTGGTGATCTTACCATCTTTGAATTCCATGCGGAAATTCTTAAACTGGAAGTCCCCAATGTAAACCTGGCTCACATGAAGCAGGCCCTCGGTTCCGGCCAGTACCGGGGAGGTAAACACCTCACCCACCGGAATGTTCACATCGGCCACGCAGTTCTCAAAGTTCGTCTGCTTCGCCGGGTCTGTCAGTGCGTGCAGGGATATCTTCATCCGGGTTTCATTGCCAGCCTCTGCGTTACCGGTTACCGTCACATACTCTGCCTGATCCAGCACATCCACCACGTTCTGCTGAATCTTTTTGTACTCCTCGTAATCCAGTGTGTTGATGCGGATGGTCTCATGGAAAATCTCCGCAAAGTCTTTCCCGATGGCCGGTACCGGAAAGGCAATAATGGTAAAGCTGGTCTCATCCCCCGGAATATACTGGTTCACCACCGGCATAGCCTCGTTGGAATAGGCAATCTGCAGTTCTTCCTGCTTTTCGCTTAAGGAATAAGCCTCCGGTTTGTTCACCGGCTCAAAACCATCCTCACCGAAGGTCTCCACCACGGCCGGTCCGGCGTACTCTGCCGCCAGCTTTTTGCAGTTCTCGTAAGCGGTACGCAGCACAGCCAGCTTGCGCTCCTTGAAGGCCTTGTCCAGGTAGATGGTCTGGTCATAGCGGTGATCATAATCAAACTGCATGTTGGCAGACGTTCCGTGGTAACCAATCTTGCGGTTCGGACTCATAGTCACAGACCAGACAGCCGCACGGTATAAAATAACCTCCAGTCCCATCTCCTCAAACTGGCGGATGGCCGCACGGATCATGCGCTCAAAACCCAATTCATAGCGGATAGACACGGTCTTTTTCTTCGAGAGGTCGCGTCCCATCACATCAAAGCCTTTGCGGTAGCCTTCCGTGTAGGTGGATGCCATCTTCTCAATGGTCTCCTCGGGCAGGGATTTTAAGTAAGACGCGATCTGTAATTCCGAATCAGAAATGTACTCACCAAACCGGTACAGATAGCGAAGGTCGCTTAAATCCGACTCCATGATGATATCCTTCGCAAAGCTTAAGCCCGGATCCAGCTGTTCCCGGATGCGGTAGGTCAGGGTCACATCGGTGTAGTCGCTGAAGAACCAGTACAGCACATCCCGCACGGCCCGGGCCTGGGGCTCGCTGTCCTCAAACATGTTGTAAATCTCAATCAGGGTCTCGCACAAAATGGTAATATCGGTCAGTCTGCACTCGTAGGCAAAGACAATCGCTGCCCGAAACTGTGCGTAAAAAGCAGAAAGCAGCGGGCCAAGGTCTGCCCCCAGCATCCGCACGGCATAGGCCGGATTCGCATAACTCTCAGTGTAATGCTCCGGCAGAATGTCCGCATAGAGTCTATCGTTTAACTGCTGCAGTTCTTCCAGTGTAAACGCATCCAGATCCTCCCGCAGCTGCAGTCTTGCCAGTTCCTCAATCTGGGCAGTAAATGCCGCCATCTGGTTAAAATAGCTGCGGTACGGCTCTGCCACCCGCTCCTCAGACGGGATCTCCAGGATCCGCTCCATGGCCAGATCATACCGCTCTCTGATATTTGTATTTTCCTCGTTCCATAATTCCTGATATTTCACCATATGTTATCATCCTTTCCTGAAACGGATTTTCCTGCCGTTTCAAAAAATTCACTGTACCTGCGCAATCCACAGAAAACAGCGTTTTCGCCTTGCTCATCCATAAAAGCAAGGTCTCAAATCACAGTCAGCACCCCGATTACCAGCATGCCAAGCCAGCAAAACAGCAAAACTCCGCCCACAATGGTTCCAATCCGCGCCAGAATGTAATTGACTTCCTTCATTTTCAGTGTTTTCACACCGCAGATCACAGCCTCCACAGAAAACAGCAGGCTGGTCAGCGCCCAGGCTGCCACATCTGGTCCGCCGCTTCCCTGGTTTACAATGCTGTTTCCCAGACTAAAACCAAAGCAGACAAGCCCCACCACAGCAAACGCCAGAGAAAAGAAGCTCTGCTTCGGCATCGGCTTACGGATATAGGATATGCGTTTTTTCTTATTTTTCATCTGCGTTTTCTCCTTCTGATTCGGACTTTCTGTATCATCCAATGAGTGAAAAAGCCCAGCACACCGCCCAGTGTATTTAAAAACAGGTCATCCACATCAAAGCTCCCTACCCGGAAGACCAGCTGGGTGATCTCGATACACAGGCTTAAACAGAAGCTGAACAAAAATGTGTTGTAAAACTTTTTGCTCCTGCGGCTGATGATCGGCAGAAAGAACCCGCACGGCATGAAACCTACTACGTTACCCGCAATATTTAAAAGGAATGCTTCCATTCCCAGTAATTTTCGATATTTATAAAAACGCCGGATTTCCTTAAATGGCTCCAGATTATACGAATACTCCCGCAGATCCGGATTGCGCCCAAAGGATTCCGCAAAAAACATAAAATAAACCAGTAAAGCCAGGTAAGCGATGAAAAGCACCCAGCCCAGCTTCTGATTTCTGGTCGTATTCCTGATCATACTTTCCGACAAAACTCCTTTTTTAATCCATTTCCCGCACATTGCATATTCCTGTGCAGGCCAGGCGCAGCGCATTCCAGACGCGCGCCCTGTTCCATCATGCAAAGAGGCAGTCTCCGCCTGAACTTTTGCAGAAACTGCCGCCCCCTGTATCTTTTCGTAATGATCTGCTGAGGAACGCCCGCTCCGCAAACATTCCCCAGCCTTCTGTCAGTCTAAAATGTAATCTCGCCCTTGCGCTTTAACAGCAGTCCGCCGCAGACAATGGACATAATGCCCACAGTCACGCCGGTCACCAGAATGATGACACCTACTGCGATGCTGCATGCGCCGGTGCGCTGCATGGTCTTATAAACCTTTTCCATAAAAAATTACTCCTCTGCACCATACTGCTCATAGTATGCGTCAATGGCTGCCTTTAAGGTATCATCGATGATGACTTTTCCTTTGTAAGGTTTGTTGTAGAGATGCTCTACCACATCCGCCATGGTTACGATAGCGGTGGTCTTAAAGCCATATTTCTCAGAGATTTCTTTCAGTGCGGACTTGGTGCCTTTGCCGCGCTCCATACGGTCTACGGAAACAACCAGGCCAAGCACATCGACATCGCCCTGTGCCTTGATGATCGGCAGAGTCTCCCCGATGGAGGTGCCGGCAGTAGTAACATCCTCAATGATCACAACCTTATCGCCATCCTTGATCGGGCTGCCGAGCAGGATGCCCTTGTCGCCGTGGTCCTTGACTTCCTTACGGTTTGAGCAGTAACGGATGTCTGCGTCGTACATCTCGCTGATGGACATGGTTGCCGCAACAGTTAACGGAATGCCCTTGTATGCCGGTCCGAACAGAACGTTGAAATCGGTGCCGAAGGTCTCTTTGATGGCACGCGCATAGTACTGGCCCAGACGGCGCAGCTGCGCGCCGGTGCGGTAGAAACCGGTGTTTACGAAGAACGGGGTCTTACGGCCGGATTTGGTTACAAAATCACCAAATTTCAGTACTTCACAGTCAATCATAAATTCAATAAATTCTTTCTTGTAATCTTCCATGATCTTCTCCTTTATTTTACACATCCGATGAGTTCCCGGATGTCCTCTACCTTCTGTTTTTTCATGAAGTTCTCGATGCCCTCCGCAATCTCCACAGTCGCGTAGGGATTGTAGAAATTAGCAGTTCCCACAGAAACCGCGGTGGCGCCTGCCATAATGAATTCCAACGCATCCTCCGCGGTTGCGATGCCGCCCATACCGATGATCGGCAGGCTTACCGCATTTGCCACCTGGTAAACCATGCGGACAGCCACCGGTTTTACGGCCGGACCGGACATGCCGCCGGTCTTATTGGCAATAGCAAAGGCCCTGCGGTTGATGTCGATCTTCATGCCGGTCAGGGTGTTGATGAGGGACAGCACATCCGCGCCGCCTGCCTCTGCTGCCTTCGCCATGACGGTAATATCCGTTACGTTCGGGCTCAGCTTCATGATCACCGGCTGTTTTGCGTACTTCTTTACTTCCCGTGTAATGGCCTCCACTGCCTTCGGATCCTGGCCAAAGGCAATGCCTCCCTCCTTGACGTTCGGACAGGAGATATTGATCTCCAGCAGATCCACCGGCTCATCCGCCAGACGCTCCACCACTTCAATATAATCTTCCGTTGTCTTGCCGCAGACGTTCACGATGATCTTCGTGTCGTACTGCTTTAAGAATGGAATATCTCTCTTTACAAAGACATCAATGCCCGGGTTCTGCAGGCCGATGGCATTTAACATGCCGCCGTACACTTCCGCGATACGCGGGGTCGGATTGCCCGGCCACGGTACATTGGCCACGCCCTTGGTCACCACAGCGCCAAGACGGTTTAAATCTACAAATTCGCTGTACTCAGCGCCGCTTCCGAAGGTTCCGGAGGCTGTCATGACCGGATTCTTTAATTCCACACCAGCAAGATTCACCTTTGTGTTCATTACAGCTCCACCTCCTCTGCAGCAAATACCGGACCATCCTTACAGATACGCTTGTTGTGCACATGGGAATGCTCGTCAATGTTTTTGGACTTGCAGACGCAGGCCAGGCACGCTCCGATTCCACAGGCCATCTTCTCTTCCAGGGAAAGCCAGCACTCAATGCCGTTCTCTGCCGCGTAAGCCTTTAACGCGCGCAGCATCGGGGTCGGGCCGCAGGCGTAGATGACATCGGCATCCAGGCCGTTTGCCTTGATGGCATCGATGACATTGCCCTTTGTTCCGGCGCTGCCGTCTTCAGTAGCCACATACACTTTGCCGTACTGCTCAAATTCTTTGTTTAAGAATAAGACATCACGGTAACCCAGAACCATCTGTTTCTCACAGTTTAAATTCTTTGCCAGCTCCAGCATCGGCGGGATTCCGATACCGCCGCCAATGAGGAAAGCCTTTTTCTCTTTTAACGGGAAACCGTTGCCTAACGGGCCCATGATCTCGATATCATCTCCTGCCTGGTATGCAGAGAACTCTCTGGTTCCGGCACCCACCACGCGGTATACGATGCGCAGTCTGCCCTGCTCCTTATCCACCTCACAAAGGCTGATGGGACGCGGAAGCACCTTGCTCTTATCCTTCGTGTATACAGAGATAAACTGGCCCGGCTTTGCCGCTTTCGCGATGGCGTCTGCCTGAATCCACATGCTGCAGATATCGTCTGTCAAAGCTTCCTGGCTGACCACCTTCGCCGTAAGCTTTACTTTTTCCTTCTGAATCATTTCCATACTCTGCTCCTTCGCTTCTATTACAGCACGCTGTTGATATCAGCTACCATATCGATGACAGCCTGTCTGGATGCCTCTGCGAAATGCTCTGCGCCAAACTTTGCGTACTTCTCCTGGCGGTATGCCGCAATGATGCCGCGGGACGAGTTCACGACTGCACCGAGTCCGTCTTCATTGAAGCAGTTCTTTAAGTCTTTTGCGGTGCCGCCCTGTGCGCCGTAGCCCGGTACCAGGAAGTAAGTCTTCGGCATGAGCTTTCTTAAAATGGCGCTCATCTCCGGATAGGTTGCGCCTACCACTGCGCCTACGTTGCTGTACGCGCCATCCATGGAAGCCTCACCCCACTCAACGACTTTAGCTGCCACATGCTCATAAAGCGGCTTGCCGTCAATGAGTCTGTCCTGGAACTCGCCGCTGGACGGGTTGGATGTCTTAACCAGTACGAAAATACCCCTGTTCTCTGCATTGCAGACATCGACAAACGGTTTTACGCCATCGGTTCCCAGATACGGATTTACGGTAAGGAAATCCGTGTTGAATGCGGAACAGATGCTGTTTCCAACCTTTACCTTGCCCAGATGCGCGGTTGCGTATGCTGCGGAAGTGGAACCGATATCACCGCGCTTTGCGTCGCCGATAACTACAAGGCCCTTCTCCTGGCAGTATTTCACAGTCTTGTCATACACCTTTAATCCCTCAATGCCAAACTGCTCGTACATGGCGATCTGCGGCTTCACAGACGGAATCAGGTCCCAGGTGTGGTCTACGATCTCCTTGTTGAAATTCCAGATGGCGTCTGCCGCGCCCTCTAACGTCTCACCAAACTCTCCGAAAGACTTCTTTAAAATGTGCTCCGGAATATAGTTTAACATCGGATCCAATCCCACACAGATCGGTGCCTTTGTCTTCTGAATCTTTTCAATCAGCTTCTGAATCATGGCTTCCTCCTTAAGTGTATGC
Source organism: Clostridium sp. AF27-2AA (assembly GCF_003478505.1). Classification (GTDB taxonomy): domain Bacteria; phylum Bacillota; class Clostridia; order Lachnospirales; family Lachnospiraceae; genus Brotaphodocola. Next base: position 5,001 of record NZ_QUFI01000055.1, on the reverse strand, counting down.
GTAGCGCATCATATTCTTTTATACTTCTTTTTAATATACCATATCCGCATGGCCCTTTCAACAAAAAAAAGCATGTCGTCAGCGATACCTTTTTTTCATGGAAAAGCCCCGCCCGCTCACCTCGCTGACCCGGTTTACCACCATAAAACATTCCGGATCAATGCGGCGGACCAGTTTTTCAAGTTCCGGAAGCTGCCGGTTGGAAATTACGCTGAAGATCATCTGGGTCGGATGTTTCAGATAACCGGTTTCTCCGGAAAGCATGGTTACGCCGCGGTCCATCTCCGTAATGATAGCTTCCCGGATTTTCTGGGCATGCTCGCTGACAATCCGCACCTCTGTGCGGGTGGTTCCCATCAGCATCAGCTTATCCAGGACCAGCGTGTAGGTCATGACCAGGATCAGTCCATACAATACCTTTTCCGGCGGATTTCCAACGGCCTGAACCAGAAGAATGCAAAAATCAAACACATACATGAAAACCGAAACCGGAATCCTCAGATAATGATTGAGCACCAGCGGCGGAATATCCATACCTCCGGTCGATGCCCCCGCGCGGATCACGATTCCAAGGGAGGCCCCGATCCCCAGGCCTGAAAATATGGTGCATAAAAACAGATCCTCCGTCAGCACCAGATTTCCAAACAGCCGTTCAAAAAATCCCAGGGCAATGGGATATACAAAGGTACTCACAATGGTAGTCAGCGCAAACTTCCGCCCCATAACCTTCCATCCGATCAAAAGCATGATCACATTAAATACCAGCACAAAGGAGGACACCGGGATCCCAAACGCGCGATTTAATGCCAGACCGATTCCCGTCGTTCCTCCCGTAAGAAGCCCAGCCGGCATCAAAAAAAGCCTGACTGCCAGTGCGTAGAGGATATTCCCCAGGATCACGATTCCAAACGAGGCGGCTTTCTGTAATTTCTCATTCCAATTTGTCTCCATAACTTCTGTTCTCCTTCCATACGAATTGCCTGCAGTTCATAGAACACGATTTTCAAGAAAAAAATCCCAAAAACAAAAAACGCCTGTCAGGGAGTTTTCCCTAACAGACGTGGATCAAGGCATTCGCCTAATACGTATTCAGTATAAAAAATCTGCCGCATTCTGTCAAGACAGAAGCCAGTCCTAAACCAGCCCTAAATCAGGCCAGACACCAGTGGAACTACGATGACCGTCATCAGTCCGGCCACTGCGATGGAAAGACTGCTCATGGCACCCTCTACTTCACCAAGCTCCAGTGCCTTCGATGTTCCGATTGCATGAGCAGAGGTTCCCAGTGCCAGTCCCTTTGCAATGGGTTCTTCAATCTTTAAGATTTTAAACAACGTCTCTGCAATGATATTTCCGAAGATACCGGTAATGATGATGCAGACTACCGTGATCGTCACAATGCCACCGGCCTCTTCACTGACACCCATACCAATGGCCGTGGTAATGGACTTGGGCAGGAAGGAAACATAGTGGATATGCTCCACACCAAACAGCGTACACAGCAAGAAGATGCTGCCTGTGCTGGCTGCCACACCAGAAGTAATGGATATGATCACGGAGAGAAAATTCTGCTTTAAAAGTTCCAGCTGCTTATACAGTGGAATGGCCAGACACACCGTAGCCGGTGTCAGCAGATAGCTGATGTACTTGGCGCTGTTGTTATAAGAAGCGTAATCCACATGCAACAGCTGCAGCACTGCAATCACGATCACAACAGCCACCAGAAGCGGGTTCAAAATAGCCCAGCCCACCTTTTTTTTAAGCCAGCAGCCAATCAGATACGCAGCCAGGCTGATCACAAATCCAAAATAAAGGGATTCCTGTAAAACACTCATGCTCTTGTCTCCTCTCCTGCGTTTGTTTCATTCTTTTTCAGAAGCTTCACCATAAACTCCGTTACCTTGCCGGTCACACCCATGACCACAACCGTAGAAATCAGACAGGTTACGATCAGGGGAATCAGAATTGCTTTCATGGCATCATAACTGTCAATCAGTCCGACAGAAGCCGGAATAAACATGATCGGCATTGTATCCAGAAGAAAGTTTCCGGTAGCTTCAATAGCTTCCAGCTTAAGCACCTTCGTGCAAAGCAAAAGCAGAAGCAGAAACAGTCCGTACACACCGGCCGGAACCGGCAGCGGCAAAAGCCTGTTTAAAAATTCTCCGATCATCGTAATGCCAAAGATGATCGCTGACTCTTTGATATACTTCATGGTTTGTCCTTTCCGGTGACTGCAGCACTGCATCACCGTTACATATTGCATACATGTAAATTTGTGTAAACAGTAATGTATTCTACCATCGGAAATGGAAAAGTCAATGTACATTCTTGTATTCTTTATGTTTTTTTCCTATACTTTAGTTACAAAAGAATCAAAGAAAATTTTTCATCAGGAGGCCTCCATGAACCTGGATATTCATATTTGCCCAACCAATTTGCTCACCCAAAAGCAGCTGCAGGAAATTGCTGATCTGACCACATTTTGCCACCGCCATGACGGCATCGAGCTGTCCTATCCGGTGGAAGAAGAACATCTCACCCACTTCCTGGGTTATCTCGCGGATGGCCGTCTGGCAGCCTGTCTGACGCTTATTTCCTACGAAGAAACCCTGGCGGAATGCTGCGCCTTCACCCACCCGGAATTTCGCAGACAGGGATTCTTTTCCCGGCTTCTTGACGAAGCAGTCTCCCAGTATCCTGATGTTGATCTGCTCTTCGCGGTTTCCGAAGACTGCGCGGATGCCATCAAAACGCTGGCGGCCCTTGGAGCTGAAAAAGATTCTGATGAACATATGATGGCATGTGATCTGAACAGCTGGCACATGGCACAGCAGGCCGGCATTTCAGACGGCACCATTGCTTCCCATCCATTTTCCCTGACCCAGACCTCTGAAACCGAATACACGCTATTTCGCTCCGGCATCCTCTGTGGTACCACCTCGGCCGAACCGATCAGCCAGACCACAGTCTGTCTCCATCACGTAGAGGTTTTGCCGGAATTCCGAAACCAGGGCTGTGGAACTGCCTTTCTCCAGCTTCTTCTCCCGGACCTTGCCCAAAAAGGATTCAAAAAAGTCATTTTACAGGTCGCCGGAGATAATGCTCCAGCCATTGCCCTGTACAAAAAAACAGGGTTTTCTGTCACGAAAACCCTGTCATATTACTTCTATTGAATTGAATATTACGCTGGCAATGCCTGGCCTTCTGGCTCTTTACAGCTCCATAGCCTTCTCAGCCGCCAGATCGAACCAGTCTCTCTCCAGATACTCGATGGTGCCGTTGTCCACATGCTCGGCTACCTTCGGGTCAATCGGAAGCTTTGCCAGTACCGGAATGTTGTACTCTTTCGCAATCTCATCGATATGGCTCTCACCGAATACAGAAATCTTCTTGCCGCAGTCCGGGCACTCCAGGTAACTCATGTTCTCTACCAGGCCAAGAATCGGAATATCCATCTTCTGTGCCATCTTCACAGCCTTTGCCACGATCATGGAAACCAGCTCCTGCGGAGAGGTTACGATGATGATGCCATTCACCGGAAGAGACTGAAATACGGTTAACGGAACATCACCGGTTCCCGGAGGCATGTCGACGAACATGTAATCTACATCCTCCCAGAGGGTTTCATTCCAGAACTGTTTTACTGCGCCTGCGATGACCGGACCTCTCCAGATGACCGGATCGGTGTCGTTGTCCAGGAGCAGGTTTGCGGACATGATATCAATGCCCAACGCGGAAGTAGCCGGAATCATCAGGTTGTCTTTGGTCATCATGACCATATTGTTATTCAGGCCAAATGCCTTCGGGATGGACGGACCGGTAATGTCTGCGTCCAGGATTGCGGTATGCTTGCCCTTACTGTTCATCTTCACTGCCATCATGGCGGTGACCAGGGATTTGCCGACGCCGCCCTTGCCGCTGACTACACCGATTACTTTCTTAACACTGCTTGCCGGATTTAACGGTTCTAAAAAACTTGTCTGCTCTGCCGTACGGCTTTTGCAGGATTCGCCGCAGGTGCTGCAGTTATGGGTACAATTTTCGCTCATGTAAATACCTCCAAATTCTGATACACTCTTATGTTACTACTGATCCTGAACTCAAGCATACCACATTTCTCCCAAAAACAAAACCCTTGTATACAAAAATATACCTTGTATGCCCCTTGGAATCTGATATAATATAGATAATATTTCAACAATATTTTTCGATTTCAGGAAATATTGCGCAAAAAAAGCAACGAGGTAGTTACCAATGAACATGAATATGAACCCGAACAGCGAACTGGTTCAGTCCGCTGTCAATGTCCCGAATCTTGTACAGGTACCGGACGCCCTCATCAGCCAGGCCAGAGAATTCCAGCAGGCCATGATGATGTATACCTGTGCCATCCGGGAAGTGAAGACAAAATTAGAAGTATTAAACGATGAGCTTTCCATCAAAAATCAGAGAAACCCCATCGAAATGATCAAATCCCGTGTCAAAAAACCCATTAGTATCGTAGAAAAGCTGCAGCGCAGAAACCTTCCGGTCACACTGGAATCCATGATGAACAACTTAGATGATGTAGCCGGAATCCGTGTCATCTGCTCCTTCGTAGATGATATCTACGCTGTAGCCAACATGCTGGTCAGCCAGGATGACATCACCGTCATTGCCATCAAGGACTACATTAAAAATCCGAAGCCCAATGGCTACCGCAGCTACCATCTCATTATCGAGATTCCGGTCTTCTTCTCCGAGGAGAAAAAGAACCTGCGCGTGGAAGTCCAGATCCGCACCATTGCCATGGATTTCTGGGCCAGCCTGGACCACCAGTTAAAGTACAAAAAGGACATCGGTGCCGCAGCCGATGAAATCAGCGAAGACCTGCGCCAGTGCGCCGAAGTCATCACCGCCACCGACCAGCACATGCTACAGATCCGAAAGAGCATCGAAGAACAAAGCGCCAAGCAAAACAAATAACAATTTAAGAATAGTCGCGAAAGGTCCGAAGCA
>NZ_QUFI01000054.1 GCF_003478505.1 Clostridium sp. AF27-2AA | reverse complement strand
CCGAACACAGCACTTATATTTTGCGCAGCGGGATACCACCCGGCCTGCTTCGGACCTTTCGTGAACATGATTTAAATTGTTATATTTTACTGTGCGGCTGTTCCCATTCCATTTAAGATTTCCTGGGCCTGGTGGTAGACCTGGCGGATGAGGTCAGCGTTAGCTGGGTCCTGGGCTACATTGTAGACCAGCATATACTGAAAAAAGATAAAAAAGCTCAACAGAATGCAGAAGATTCCGATGACAAATCCGGCAATTCCGGCACCGGTGAAATGGCGGTCTCTGCGGGAAAGCCATGCACTGAGAGCCGCTGCGGATCCGAGTATGATCTGTACTGGCGGGTAGAACCAGCTGAAGATTCCGAAGATGCCGAGAAAGAGACTAGTTCGCGCGAGTCTATTCGGGGCGGGGCGTTTTGCTCCGATGTTCTGTTCCATATAAATTCCTCCGTAAGTATCCATGAAAATGTCATGTTTCATCATAACACGAAAATAAAAAAGCCTCAAGGGAGAATACCGAACAGCTTGCGCGGCATCTGGTTATGGATTATAATGGGGAATACAGCTTAAAGAATGACAAAAGGAGTTTTACAGTTAATGGATATTTTTAAAATATTGCAGGATGAGCTGCAGATTGGATATAAACAGGTGGAGGCAGCGGTCCGGCTGATCGATGAGGGAAATACCATTCCGTTCATTGCCCGTTACCGGAAAGAGGCAACCGGCTCCCTGAACGATGAGGTACTCCGCAACCTGGACGAGCGTCTGCGCTATCTGCGCAATCTGGAGGAAAAGAAAAACCAGGTGCTTTCCACCATCCGGGATCAGGAAAAGCTGACGCCGGAGCTGGAAAAACAGATCCAGGAGGCTATGACCATGGTAGCGCTGGAGGATCTGTACCGTCCATACCGTCCGAAGCGCCGCACCCGTGCCATGATCGCAAAGGAGCGCGGACTGGAACCGCTTGCGGAGCTGATCCTGAACCAGCAGGCAAAGGAGCCGTTAGAGCAGCTTGCGGAGCGCTATGTCTCTGAAGCAAACGAGGTACCGGCAGTGGCAGATGCCATGGCCGGGGCAAAGGATATTATCGCGGAGCGCATTTCTGACCGGGCAGATTACCGTACTTATATCCGGAATGCCACCATGGAACAGGGAATGATCCGTTCCCAGGCAAAGGATGAAAAAGCAGAGTCTGTTTACGAGATGTACTACCAGTACGAGGAGCCGGTGAAGAAATGTGCCGGTCACCGTGTGCTGGCATTAAACCGCGGTGAAAAAGAAAAGGTGCTGACCGTGAAGGCAGAGGCGCCGGAAGAAAACATCCTGCATTATCTGGAAAAGCAGGTTATTACCCTGGACAATCCGTATACCACGCCGGTTTTAAAGGAAGTTGTGGCAGACAGTTACCGCCGTCTGATCGCTCCGGCCATTGAGCGTGAAATTCGCAGTTCTCTGACCGAGACCGCGGAGGCTGGTGCCATCAAGGTATTTGGCAAGAACTTAAAACAGCTTCTGATGCAGCCGCCGGTGGCAGGCCGTGTGGTGCTGGGCTGGGATCCGGCATTCCGTACTGGCTGCAAGCTGGCTGTGGTGGACGCAACCGGAAAGGTACTGGACACTACGGTCATTTTCCCGACCGCACCACAGAATAAGGTAGAAGAGTCTAAAAAGGTTGTGAAAGACCTGATCAGAAAGTATAACATTTCCCTGATTTCCCTGGGCAACGGAACTGCGTCCCGGGAATCTGAGATGATTATTGTGGATCTTATTAAGGAAATTCCGCAGCAGGTACAGTATGTCATTGTCAATGAGGCCGGAGCTTCCGTGTATTCCGCAAGTAAGCTGGCTACGGAAGAATTTCCGAACTTTGATGTGGGACAGCGAAGTGCAGCTTCTATCGCAAGAAGACTGCAGGATCCGTTAGCAGAGCTGGTCAAGATTGATCCGAAGTCCATCGGTGTAGGCCAGTACCAGCATGACATGAACCAGAAGAACTTAAGCGAGACCCTGCAGGGTGTTGTGGAGGACTGTGTAAACCGTGTCGGCGTGGACTTAAATACCGCGTCGGCTTCCCTGCTTGAGTATATTTCCGGTGTATCTAAGGCCATTGCGAAGAATATTGTGGCATACCGGGAAGAACATGGCATGTTTACAAACCGCAGACAGCTTTTAAAGGTCGCAAAGCTCGGACCGAAGGCCTTTGAACAGTGTGCCGGCTTCATGCGTATCAACGGCGGTGACAATCCGCTCGACATGACTTCGGTCCATCCGGAAAGCTACGCAGCAGTAGAGGCGCTTCTGAAGAAACTGGGCTGCCAGCCGGAAGACATTGCGGCAGGCGGCTTAAAGGAGCTTGGCAGGAAAGTACGTGGCTGCAAAGGACTGGCAGAAGAGCTTGGTCTTGGTGAGATTACCTTAAAAGATATCGTAAAAGAGCTGGAAAAACCGGCCAGAGACCCGCGTGAGGAGATGCCAAAGCCCATCCTGCGCACGGATGTCCTGGAGATGAAGGATCTTACTCCTGGCATGGTATTAAAGGGAACGGTCCGCAATGTCATTGACTTTGGCGCGTTTGTAGATATCGGTGTGCATCAGGACGGACTGGTTCACATTTCCCAGATGACGGACCGCTACATCAAACATCCGCTGGAAGCAGTCAGTGTCGGTGATATCGTAGAGGTGAAGGTGTTAAGTGTAGATCTGAACAAGAAGCGCATTGCCCTGACCATGAAACTGTAAAAATAAGAAATTCACCCGGTGGCAGTATGGCCGTCGGTGTGAAAATGAATTTGGAAAGGAGAGCTAAGTATCAATGGCAAATGAGACCAACGAGGTCAATGTGACTGGCGGGTCTGTCCGTACCGGCAAAACGGTGGATGTGACCCTGCGCATTACGGCAAAGGATCTGTGGATGTTTTCCATGTATCATGCCAATGCCGGATTTATGGGAATGTTCAACCTGATCTTTTCCCTGGCGGCTTTGTATCTTCTGATCTTTCGGTGGAGTACTACTACGGTGCCATACCGGTGTCTGCTTGTGGTCTGCGCGCTGATCTTTACGGTGTGGCAGCCTTTCCTTCTCTGGAACAAGGCCAGAAAACAGGCAAAGCGCCCGGCGGTGAAGAATCCCATGCGCCTGATCTTTGATGATGAGAAACTGACTGTGAGCCAGGAAGAAAATTCAGCAGATTTCACCTGGGAACAGATGGGACGGCTGGACGCAAAATCATCCATGTACATTCTTTACATGGACCGGGTGCATGCCTACCTGATTCCGAAAGAAACCCTGGGTGAACAGGAAGAGACGTTCCGGGAACTGGTGACGGCGCATCTTCCGAAAGAAAGACGGAGGAAAATCTGATGGAGAAAATAAGCAACAGTCCCGAGGAGACTTATGCGCTCGGAAAACTTCTGGGTGGGCAGTCAAAACCTGGTCAGGTGTACTGTCTGGACGGGGACCTTGGTGTGGGAAAAACCATCTTTACCCAGGGGTTTGCAGCCGGGCTTGGCATTGACGAGCCGGTGAACAGCCCGACCTTTACCATTGTACAGCAGTACGACAGCGGACGGCTTCCCCTGTACCACTTTGATGTATACCGCATCGGTGATGTGAGTGAGATGGATGAAATCGGCTATGAGGACTGCTTTTACGGAGAGGGCGTCTGCCTGATCGAATGGTCCCAGCTCATTCCGGAGATTCTTCCGGACGAGGTGATCCGCATCCGTATTGAAAAAGATCTGGAACAGGGATTTGATTACCGTAAGATAACGGTGGAGGGATTAGAATGAAGATACTTGGAATAGAGAGCGCGTCGCTGGTGGCTTCTGTGGCTGTAGTGACGGACGGTCTGGTAACAGCAGAGTATACGGTGGATTTTAAAAAGACGCATTCCCAGACGCTGCTTCCCATGATTGATGAGGTGACCCGCATGCTGGAACTGGATCTGCACGAGGTAGATGCCATTGCGGTATCCGGTGGTCCTGGCTCCTATACAGGCCTGCGTATCGGCTCTGCAACAGCAAAGGGCCTGGGCCTGGCATTGGAAAAGCCGCTGGTGCACGTACCGACCATGGATGCCATGGCATACAATTTATATGGAACCTCTGCCCTCATCTGCCCCATCATGGACGCGAGAAGAGGACAGGTTTATACGGGACTCTATCATTATGAAGAGAATTTTGCGGTCGTAAAGCCTCAGTGCGGCATGGATATCCATGAGCTGATTCAGGAACTGAACGCGCGCGGCGAGCGTGTCATCTTTTTAGGGGATGGCGTATCGGTGAATGAGAAGATTATCCGCGAAGAGATGACCGCGCTGTTCTCCTTTGCCCCAGCCCAGGCGAACCGTCAGCGTGGTGCCAGCGTGGCAGCTCTTGGAAGCGTGTACTTTGCGGAGGGAAAAACTGTCTCTGCGATGGACCATGCACCGGATTATCTGCGAAAAGCACAGGCAGAACGGGAACTGGAAGAGGCAAAACGCCAGGGTAAGACGGACGAGCTGGCAGCAGGACATAGCGTTGGAACAGGAGACACACAGTGATCCGCCGCATGGAGGAGCGGGATCTTCCGCTCATAGCAGAGCTGGAGAAGCTCTGCTTTTCAGAAAGCTGGTCCTATTCCATTCTGGAATCCGGAATCCACAGCCCGTATGATGTGTATTATGTATTTGAGCAGGCGGAAAATATTCTCGGCTACTGCAATCTGCGGGTGCTGGCCGGTGAGGGGGAGGTGCAGCGCATTGCCGTGCATCCGTCCTGCCGCCGCCTGGGACTGGGCAGAAAAATGATGGATGCCATGGTAGAGTATGCTATCCGGGAAGGTGCTTACGCCATCAGCTTGGAGGTGCGCGAAGGCAACCTCGCGGCCCGGAAGCTGTATGAATCCTATGGTTTTACGGCAGAGGCAGTGCGGAAAGCCTACTATCACAACCCGACCGAGGATGCCCTCATCATGTGGAAACGGGATCTGCCGGAAAGAATTACCACTTAAAATCGCGAATATTTCTGTTTATAATGTAGGGGATGCGGTGTCGGTGCCGTGTCCCCTGTTTTTGCAAAATGACAAAGAAAATCTGGTGCTGCAGCAGGTGAAATATGCGAAAAAGAAAAGGCGAGGAATCAACATGAGAAAATATCAGGAAAATGGAATGCTGGAGTCTGTTGTCTGCAATGGCTGCGGAAAGAAACTGGTGGTAGAGCGCGGAATCCTCCGGGAGGGGGGATTTGCCGTGAATTATCCGTGGGATTATTTTTCGGAAAAAGATGGAGAAATCCATCATTGGGATCTGTGCGAGGACTGCTATGACAGTCTGATCCATCAGTTTGTGATTGCCCCGGAAATCGAGGAAGCGGTTGAATTCATGTAAACGCTATGCTATGATATCAGCATCAAATGAAATGAGGTTAATCGATTTATGTTAGATATCTGTTTACTGGGAACCGGCGGAATGATGCCGCTTCCGTATCGCTGGCTGACTGCGATGATGGCGCGTTGCGATGGCAGCAGCCTTCTGATCGACTGCGGGGAAGGAACGCAGGTGGCGCTGAAAGAAAAAGGATGGAGCCCGAAGCCCATTGATGTGATCTGCTTTACTCACTACCATGCGGACCACATCAGCGGACTTCCAGGGCTTCTTCTCACGATGGGCAACGCAGAGCGGACGGAACCCGTAACACTGATCGGGCCGAAGGGGCTGGAGCGTGTGGTGAACGCGCTGCGCACCATTGCGCCGGAACTCCCATTCCAGTTAAAATTCATTGAGCTGGAGGAAAACAGACATCAGTTTCATATCGGGCCTTACGTGATTGATGCCTACCGGGTAAACCACAATGTCGCCTGCTATGGTTATTCCATCTCCATTCCGCGGGCAGGCCGTTTCGATGTGGAGCGGGCCAAAGCCCAGAATGTGCCGATGAAGGCCTGGAGCCGTCTGCAGAAGGGCGAGACCCTGGAGCTTGACGGTGTGACCTATACACCGGATATGGTGCTGGGACCGGACCGTAAGGGACTGAAGGTCACCTACTGTACCGATACCAGGCCGGTTCCGGTCATTGCGGAGTATGCTGAACACGCGGATCTGTTTATCTGCGAAGGCATGTACGGCGAAGATGGCAAAGAGGCGAAGGCCAGAGAGTATAAGCACATGACCATGTATGAAGCAGCAAATCTGGCGAAGAAGGCGCAGCCTGCCGAAATGTGGCTGACCCATTACAGCCCGTCCTTAAACCGGCCGGACGAGTTTATTGATAAAGTACGGGAAATCTTTCCGGGAGCAAAGACGGCGCGGGACGGCTGGACCCGTGAGCTGACCTTTGATGAGGAGTAAGACAAATGATGGATACAGATAAGAACATAACAGAAGAAACGGAAAAGAAGGATACACTGATTCTTGCTATTGAGAGTTCCTGCGATGAGACGGCAGCTTCCGTGGTGAAAAACGGACGTGAAGTGCTTTCCAACGTGATTTCGTCCCAGATCGCCCTGCATACCCAGTTCGGCGGGGTGGTCCCGGAAATCGCTTCCAGAAAGCACATTGAGAAGATCAATCAGGTGGTGACCCAGGCGTTAGAAGACGCAAAAGTGACGCTGGCAGATGTGGATGCCATCGGCGTGACCTATGGCCCAGGTCTGGTAGGTGCCCTGTTAGTTGGTGTGGCTGAGGCAAAAGCCATTGCTTTTGCGGCGAAAAAGCCGCTGGTGGGCGTACATCATATTGAGGGCCATGTGTCTGCGAACTTTCTTGAAAATCCGGATCTGGAGCCGCCCTTTGTGTGCCTGATCGTGTCCGGCGGACATACCCATCTGGTTATTGTGAAGGACTACGGCGAATTTGAAATTATCGGCCGTACCCGCGATGACGCGGCTGGTGAAGCATTCGATAAAGTGGCCCGCGCGGTGGGCCTCGGCTACCCGGGTGGACCAAAGGTGGACAAGACTGCAAAAGAAGGCAATCCCCACGCCATCGAGTTCCCGCGGGCGAAGGTGGAGGGCTCCCCTTACGATTTTAGCTTCAGTGGCCTGAAGTCTGCTGTGCTGAACTATATCAACAAAGCTCATATGACCGGCGAAGAGATTAACGTACCGGATCTGGTTGCGTCTTTCCAGAATGCAGTGGTGGAGGCCCTGGTGAGCCGTGCGATTCTGGCGGCGAAGGAATACGGTTATGACAAGCTGGCCATTGCCGGCGGTGTGGCATCCAACTCTGCCCTCCGTGCAGCCATGCAGGAGGCCTGTGACGAGGCTCACATCCGGTTCTATCATCCGTCTCCAATCTTCTGCACGGATAACGCGGCCATGATCGGCTGTGCGGCTTACTATGAGTATAAGAAGGGAACGCGCCATGGCTGGGACTTAAATGCGGTTCCGAATTTAAAGCTTGGCGAGCGATAACATAAAATAGAAACAGGATCGAGAAAGAAGAACTATTATGATTGATACATTTCGGATCGGCGCGGTCATCCTGGCAGGCGGCCGGGGCAGCAGGATGCACAGTACCATTCAAAAACAGTACATGCTTTTAAATGGCAGGCCGCTGATTTCGTACGCACTGGAAGCCTTTGAACAAAGCTGCGCGGATGAGCTGGTGCTTGTGACCGGTGCCGGAGAAGAATCCTATGTGAGAGAGGAAATCCTGCCTGTCCTGGGTCTTACCAAGCTGCGCGCTATTGTGACCGGAGGAAAAGAACGCTATCATTCGGTGTATGAAGGACTGAAAGCACTGCAGCAGTGTGATTATGTGCTGATCCATGACGGTGCAAGGCCCCTTGTGACGGAAGAGATCATTTCCCGTGCGGCACAGGCTGCTGTTTCGGATGAAGCCTGTGTGGTGGGGATGCCGGTGAAAGATACCATCAAGGTAGCAGACGCAGGTGGCTTTGCGGAGTCCACGCCGGACCGTTCCCGGCTGTGGCAGGTACAGACTCCGCAGGCATTTTCCTATCCCCTGGTACGCGGTGCTTATGACCGGTTGATGGCAGATGAGACACAGCAGAAGGGCATCACGGATGATGCCATGGTGGTAGAGCATTTAAGCGGCACAAAGGTGCGCCTGGTGGAGGGGAGCTACGAAAACTTAAAGGTAACCACACCGGAGGATCTGGTACTGGCAGAGGCGTTATTAAAAAAACGCATGAATCCGCGGGTTGCCGTGTAAACTTTATTTTACAAAGTACAGGAACTCTGGTATGTCACAAAGCAATTGACATTTTCTATAAAACTGGATACAATAATAAAACAGACAGTTCGTTTGTACCATCCTGTCTATAAATAAAACCAGGGCTAAAGATTGCAGGACCATTTTAAGAAACAAGGGCAGACTCTGGCATGGGTCTGCCTTTTTTGTTTTATAAAGCAATTCAAGTTTATCTATAAATCTTTTTCTGGTTTTATTACCCAAATAAAAATACAAGTTCAGAGAGGAAAATCAAATATGTACCAGTTGAAAACGGTTGCAGATTTTGATTCGGCACATTTTCTTTCGGGATATCAGGGGAAATGCGCCAATATCCACGGTCACAGATGGCATGTGGAGATAGAAATTCAGGCGGAACATCTGGAAATGCAAGGCCAGATGAGGGGAATGCTCGTTGATTTTGGAGAGCTTAAGCGGGATCTGAAAAAGCTGGCGGATGAGTTGGATCATACGCTGATTTATGAAAGCGGGACACTCAGGGAAAAGACGGTTGAGGCACTTCTGGAAGAAGGCTTTCGGCTGACCAAAGTAGACTTCCGGCCGACTGCGGAGAATTTTTCCAGGTATTTCTTTGACAGGATGTGCGAATCCGGATATCCAGTATCCTGCGCAACGGTTTACGAGACTCCGAATAACTGCGCCATCTATCGCAGGACTCAGTAAAAGCATAGGCTCAGATAACGTGAAGGTAAGAAAATACGGAAAAGGAAATAGCAACGATGGAAAATCAGAAGAGCGCTCCTGTTTATCAGGTTGTGGAAAAATTTGTCAGTATCAATGGAGAGGGCCGGCGCGCAGGGGAGCTTGCAGTATTTATCCGGATGAAGGGGTGCAATCTTCATTGCAGCTACTGTGATACCTATTGGGCAAATGAGTCAGATTGCGAGAGCACAGAGATGACTGCAGACGAGATCATTTCTTATATTGAAGAGAGCAGGATCAGAAATATAACGCTGACTGGAGGGGAACCACTTCTGCGTGAGGGAATGACACAGTTGATTCGTGCGATTTTGCAGGATCCGCAGCGGCGTGTAGAGATTGAGACAAACGGAAGCATTGATCTCACACCTTACTGCAATCTTGAAAGAAGGCCGTCATTTACGATGGATTATAAGATGCCGGAGAGTGGGATGGAGCACGCGATGCTTCTGGCTAACATGGAAAAATTGTCGGATGAAGATACTGTGAAATTTGTGGTCAGCAGCCGGTCGGATATGGAGCGAGCTGTCGAGATCATAGAGAAATATCGCCTGCGGGAGCGGACCGCAGTTTATCTCAGTCCGGTATTTGGCAGGATCGAGCCAGTGGAAATGGTGGATTTTCTGATGGAGAAAAAACTCAATGATGTGAAGCTTCAGCTTCAGCTGCACAAGATCATCTGGGACCCGCAAAAACGCGGGGTATAGAAGGAACAGGAAGCGGATAACGAGATGAAGAATGAGAAAATGAGACAGGAACAGACTGGTTCCGTGTGCAAAACCGCGCAGAATAATCTGAGAAAGATTGATACAGAGGCCATCAGACTGCATATTCGGGGAATTCTCCAGGCCCTTGGTGATGACCCGGATCGAGAGGGACTCAAAGAGACGCCGGAGCGTGTCGCAAAAATGTATGAGGAAGTTTTTGAAGGAATGTGCTATTCCAATCAGGAGATTGCCGATATGTTCCGGAAAAATTTTGTTCAGGACAGTACAGAGAATTCGCAGGATATGGTGCTTGTGAAAAATATTGAGATTTTCAGCTATTGCGAACATCATCTTGCGTTGATGTATGACATGAAAGTCAGCGTCGCCTATATTCCGAGGGGAAATGTTCTTGGCCTGAGTAAAATCGCGAGGATTGCAGATATGGTTGGAAAACGTCTCCAGCTTCAGGAGCGGATTGGCAGTGATATCGCGGAGATCATGGAGCTGGTGACAGATTCTCACGATGTGGCGGTGATGATTGAGGGCTGTCACAGCTGTATGACGGCTCGCGGGATCAGGAAGAGCAATGCGGTTACGACAACAACGACACTTCGTGGACGATTCAAGACGGATCCAATGCTGCAGATGAATCTGTTTCAGCAGCTTCATGCAGGCCGATAAAACACAGAAAACAAAAAAGAAGGAATTGAATAATGGAAAAAAATAAAGAGATAAAAAAAGCCATGGTATTATCGAGCGGTGGCGTGGATTCTACAACCTGTCTTGGAATGGCAGTTGAAAAATACGGGAAAGATCAGGTGATCGCGCTGTCAATTTCTTACGGACAGAAACATCAGAAGGAGATAGAGGCATCCAGAAAGGTGGCAGAGTACTATGGGGTTGAGCATTTGTATCTGGACCTTGCTCCTATTTTTCAGTACAGCAATTGTTCGCTCCTGAAACATTCAGACAGCGAGATTCCGCATGAAAGCTATGCAAAACAGCTGGAGAAAACAAATGGGATACCGGTATCGACTTATGTTCCGTTCCGAAATGGCCTTTTTCTCTCATCGGCAGCAAGTATTGCACTCTCAAAAGGCTGCAGTGTGATCTACTACGGTGCCCATGCAGATGATTCGGCGGGAAATGCATATCCGGATTGCAGCCGTGTTTTTCACGAGGCGATGAATCAGGCAATTTATGAGGGAAGTGGGAAACAGCTCCGGATCGAGGCACCGTTTGTCAGCTGGACAAAGGCCCAGGTTGTCAGGAAAGGCCTGGAACTGAATGTGCCTTATGAGATGACCTGGAGCTGCTATGAAGGCGGAAGTATGCCATGCGGAGTTTGCGGAACTTGCGTGGACCGCATGGAAGCGTTTCGGCTGAATGGAGTGGAAGATCCGCTAAATACGATCAGATATGGAGGAAAAAGAAAATGAGCAGAGAAGCAGAGCTTGAAAAAGAGGGCATCAGCCTGTTGGGAAATCAGAATGTGAAGTATCCGGATCAGTATGCTCCGGAGATTCTGGAAACATTTTTAAATAAGCATCCGGAAAATGATTATTTTGTAAAATTCAATTGTCCGGAGTTTACGAGTCTTTGTCCGATCACCGGACAGCCGGATTTTGCAACGATCACAATATCCTATGTTCCGGGAGAAAGAATGGTGGAGAGCAAGTCTCTGAAGCTCTATCTGTTCAGTTTCAGAAATCATGGTGATTTCCACGAGGATTGTGTAAATGTTATTATGAAAGATCTAATCCGTCTGATGGACCCGAAATATATCGAGGTCTGGGGCAAATTCACTCCGCGTGGCGGTATTTCCATTGATCCGTATTGCAATTATGGAAAGCCTGGAACACGCTGGGAGACAGTTGCATGGCAAAGACTGTCACAGCACGATATGTATCCGGAAAAGGTGGACAACCGCTGATCTGGATAAAAGTAAGGGGCAGCCATCGCCGGGATGGTTGTGGTTTTTTAACCTGCGGACCATGCTTAGCGCTGCGCTGCCATTTGCTTGTTGCGATAGAAATAAAAAAATGTAAAAAATGTAAAAAACAGGGTTGACATCAGAAATGAACTGTGCTAAAATTCATCAATGTCGCGTGTGACGAACGAAAAGCTTCGAAACATACGATGAAAAACTTCAAAAAAGTTCTTGACAAAAACGAAAAGCTTTGATAAAATAGCAGAGCACGTTTGAGGAGAGATATCGAAGTGGTCATAACGAGGCGGTCTTGAAAACCGTTTGTCCGCAAGGGCGCGTGGGTTCGAATCCCACTCTCTCCGTTGGACAAGCAAAAGGCTTGCCGATGACAATATAATATTTACTGATGTTCAGGCATCGGGACTTTGCAGAAGTACCCAAGAGGCTGAAGGGACACCCCTGGAAAGGGTGCAGGTCGTTAATAGCGGCGCGAGGGTTCAAATCCCTCCTTCTGCGCTTCGTCTTGAAAAAAGATGAAAAAAGTTGTTGACAAAGCGAAAACAACGTGATAAGATATTGGACGTTGCTGCTGAGAACAGCAACAACATGAACCTTGAAAATGAAAGATT
>NZ_QUFI01000053.1 GCF_003478505.1 Clostridium sp. AF27-2AA | reverse complement strand
TGAGGGGCAGGGGAGTTGAAGTGTCGAAGACACTTTTTCGTCGCATTTTTGTATACAGCGGATGTGCTGGCGCTTGATTTCTACATTTTCCGTATTGACTGCCTATAAAAAATCAGTTATCATGTTAATAAGCAATGCTTTAAACAACATAATCACTTATTAGTAAAAGTGATAAACTAAAAAGGAGATCTTACAATGGCAAAAGTAGGAATTGTAATGGGCAGTGATTCAGATATGCCAATTATGGCAAAGGCAGCAGAGATTCTGGATAAGTTCGGAATTGATTATGAGATGACGATCATTTCCGCGCACCGCGAGCCGGATATCTTTTTTGAGTGGGCGAAGAGCGCAGAGGAAAAGGGAATCAAGGTGATCATTGCAGGCGCCGGAAAGGCAGCACACCTGCCGGGAATGTGCGCAGCGCTGTTTCCGATGCCGGTTGTAGGCATTCCTATGAAGACCTCTGACCTGGGCGGTGTGGATTCTCTCTATTCCATCGTGCAGATGCCGTCCGGAATTCCGGTTGCAACGGTAGCCATCAACGGCGGTGCCAATGCCGGCATTCTGGCAGCCAAGATCCTTGCAACTTCAGACGCAGAGCTGCTTGCAAAGCTGAAAAGCTACAGTGAAGAAATGAAAAACGATGTGGTGAAGAAGGCAGACAAGCTGGAAAGCATCGGATACAAAGAGTATTTATCCCAGATGAAATAAGATTGATACACGGAGGAAAAAAAGATGGATTACAAGAAAGCCGGAGTAGACATTGAGGCAGGATACAAGTCAGTAGAACTGATGAAGGAACATGTAAAAAAGACCATGCGTGAGGAAGTGTTAGGCGGACTGGGCGGTTTTTCCGGCGCATTCTCCCTGGCAAAGATCAAAAACATGGAGGAGCCGGTCCTTTTATCGGGAACCGATGGCTGCGGCACGAAGGTAAAGCTGGCCATTATCATGGATAAGCATGACACCATCGGTATTGATGCCGTTGCTATGTGCGTGAACGACATTGCCTGCGCAGGCGGCGAGCCGTTATTCTTCCTGGATTACATTGCCTGCGGCAAGAACTATCCGGAGAAGATCGCGGATATCGTAAAGGGCGTTGCGGAAGGCTGCCTTCAGTCTGAGGCTGCTCTCATTGGCGGAGAGACTGCAGAGCACCCGGGCCTGATGCCGGAGGAAGATTACGACCTGGCTGGCTTCGCGGTTGGTGTGTGCGACAAGAAAGAGATGATCACAGGCGAGCATTTACAGGCTGGCGATGTGCTCATCGGCATGGCATCTACCGGTGTACATTCCAACGGATTTTCCCTGGTGCGCAAGGTATTTGAAAAAGAGCTGACCAGAGAAGGTCTGGATACCTATTATGACGCTCTGGGCAAGACCCTGGGCGAGGCGCTTCTGGCTCCGACCCGCATTTATGTGAAGGCATTAAAGAGTATCAAGAACGCAGGTGTGACCGTGAAGGCATGCAGCCATATCACCGGCGGCGGTTTCTATGAGAATGTTCCGCGTATGTTAAAGGAAGGCACCCGCGCAGTGATCAAAAAGGACAGCTATGAGGTACCGGCTATCTTCAAAATGCTGGCAGAGAAAGGCGACATTGCAGAAGAGATGATGTACAATACCTTTAACATGGGTCTTGGCATGATCGTGGCAGTGGACCCGGCTGATGTGGAAAAAACCATGGAAGCGATTAAGGCTACCGGCGATGTGCCGTATGTGATCGGTTCCATTGAGGCAGGGGAAAAGGGAGTGACCTTATGTTAAGAGTCGGAGTGATGGTGTCCGGTGGCGGAACCAACCTGCAGGCGATTCTGGATGCGGTAGATGCGGGCGAGATCACCAATGCCGAAATTGCGGTGGTGATCAGTAACAATCCGGGCGCATATGCCCTGGAGCGGGCAAAAAAACATGGTGTAGAGGCACTGTGCATTTCCCCGAAGGATTATGAGAGCCGCGATGCGTTCAACGAGGCATTTCTGGCAAAGGTGGATGAATATCATTTAGATCTCATCGTGCTGGCTGGTTTTCTGGTAAAGATCCCTGCAGCTATGATTGAGAAATATGAGCATAAGATCATCAATATCCATCCGTCCCTGATCCCGTCCTTCTGCGGCGTGGGTTATTATGGACTGAAGGTGCATGAGGCAGCATTGGCACGCGGCGTGAAGGTAACCGGCGCGACGGTTCATTTTGTGGACAGTGGCATGGATACCGGCCCTATCCTTCTGCAGAAAGCAGTAGAAGTACAGAATGGTGATACTCCGGAGACACTGCAGCGCAGAGTAATGGAGCAGGCAGAGTGGAAGCTGCTTCCGCAGGCCATTGACCTGATCGCGAATGAAAAGATAAAATAAAAAGAACGATAACGGCAGACCGGCGAGATACCGGTCTGTCTGTGGTGTGAGGAGGAATACGCAGATGAAAATTTTGATCGTGGGCGGCGGCGGAAGAGAACACGCTATCGCATGGAAGCTGGCAAAGAGTCCGAAGGTGGAAAAAATGTACTGCGCACCAGGCAATGCCGGTATTGCAGAGGTGGCAGAGTGTGTAAACATTGGTGTAATGGAATTTGACAAACTGGTGGCATTCGCAAAAGAGCATGAGATCGACTTAACCGTTGTAGCGCCGGATGATCCGCTGGCAGCAGGCGCTGTGGATGCCTTTGAGGCAGCAGGACTTCGTGCTTTTGGCCCAAGAGCCAATGCGGCAATTCTGGAAGGTTCCAAGGCATTTTCTAAAGACCTGATGAAAAAATACGGCATTCCGACCGCAGCATATGAGACCTTCAACGACCCGGAAAAGGCACTGGCTTATCTGGAAACCGCAAAGATGCCGATCGTATTAAAGGCAGACGGTCTGGCACTGGGCAAGGGCGTTCTGATCTGCAAGGATCTGGAAGAGGCAAAAGCAGGCGTCAAGACCCTGATGATGGACAAGCAGTTCGGTTCTGCCGGGGATGAGATCGTTATCGAGGAATTTATGACCGGACGTGAAGTTTCCGTGTTATCCTTCGTAGACGGAAAGACCATCAAGATCATGACCTCTGCCCAGGATCACAAGCGCGCGAAGGACGGCGACCAGGGACTGAACACCGGCGGTATGGGAACCTTCTCTCCAAGTCCGTTCTATACTCCACAGGTGGATGCATTCTGCAGGGAACACATTTACCAGAAGACTGTAGACGCCATGAAGGCAGAGGGCAGAGAGTTCAAGGGCATCATCTTCTTCGGCCTGATGCTGACTGCAGATGGTCCGAAGGTACTGGAGTACAACGCCAGATTCGGTGACCCGGAGACCCAGGTTGTGCTTCCGCGCATGAAGAACGATCTGGTGGATCTGTTCGAGGCCTGCATCGACGGAACCCTGGATCAGATCGATCTGGAGTTTGAGGACAACGCTGCAGTCTGTGTTGTTCTGGCATCCGCAGGCTATCCGGAGCATTACGAGAAGGGCTTTGAGATCCGTGGCCTGGAGAACTTCAAAGACAGGGACGGCTACTATGTCTTCCATGCAGGCAGCAAATTCGATGAGCAGGGCCGCGTGGTGACAAACGGCGGCCGCGTGCTGGGCGTGACCGCAACCGGCACCAACTTGAAAGAAGCCCGCGCCAATGCATATAAAGCGACAGAGTGGATTGATTTCGATAATAAATATATGCGCCATGATATCGGACACGCGATTGATGAAGCATAAGGGATAAACATTACCAAAAAATAGAAAAACAGAAGCTGTATTTTCAAAATGAGCGAAAATACAGCTTCTGTTTTTTTGACGAAATCAAAACATCTTTTGAAAAAATCCCTAATATTGCATCATGCGGATGTGAAAATTGTGCAAAATTTCAGTTAATAACGTGAATGTTATGTGATGATAAGAAAATAAAAATTGATAAGAAAAAAACAGATGCTTATAATTACGGACAGAGCAAAAGAGAAAGGAGTGTGAGTATATGGATAAGCTGGTGGAATCCCTGATGGAGGAATTAAACTGCAACACGGTATTTACCATTCCTTTGTTTGGCGGTATTCCGGTGCTGGAATCAGTGGTGGTTACCTGGATCATTATGGCCATCATGATGATCGGTTCGCTGATCCTGGTGAAAGGCCTGAAGATGAGAAACATCGGGAAGAAGCAGGCAACTCTGGAAAGCGGTTTTACGTTTCTCTACCGTTTCTTTGGGGATCTTCTCGGCGAAGACGGAAAAGCGTATATTCCGTATCTGATCACGGTGATGCTTTATATTGCGATCGCGAACATGATCGGGCTTCTGGGCTTCAAATCGCCGACGAAGGATCTGAATGTGACGGCTTCCATTGCAGTGATGAGCATTGTGCTGGTGGAGGCAGCGGGAATCCGGAAACGGGGCATAAAAGGATGGCTCAAAAGCTTTGCGGAGCCGATTCCGATCATTGCGCCGATCAATGTACTGGAACTGTTTATCCGGCCGCTTTCCCTTTGTATGCGGTTGTTCGGAAACGTGCTTGGTGCCGTTGTTGTCATGGCGCTGATCAAGTATCTGCTTCCGGTGGTGGTTCCGCTTCCGTTCAGCGGATATTTCGATATATTTGATGGAGTGATCCAGGCTTACGTCTTTGTGTTCCTCACATCATTATATATAAAAGAGGCGGTCGAATAAGCATAAAAGCAACGGGCCGCTGGTAAAAAGGTTAAAACGAGAGAGAAAAGGAGAAATGAATTATGTCAGGATTAATCGCAATCGGTGCAGCAGCAGCAGTTATCACAGGTGTCGGAGCAGGAATCGGAATCGGCCTTGCAACCTCTAAGGCTGTAGACGCTATCGCAAGACAGCCGGAGGCAGACGGCAAGATCACCAAGGCGCTTCTTCTTGGCTGTGCGCTGGCAGAGGCTACCGCAATTTACGGCTTTGTAATCGGCCTTCTGATCATTCTCTTCCTGAAATAATCAAAAATTCGGAAGCAGAGAAGGGCAGGTACTATGTTAAACATAAATTTTTGGAATATTGCCTTTACGGTCATCAACCTTCTGGTGCTGTATCTGTTCCTGAAACATTTCCTTATGAAGCCGTTGATGGAGATCATGGAAAAGCGGCAGGCACAGGTGGAAACAGATTTAAATGATGCCGCAAGTGAAAAGCAGGAGGCCATCCGGCTGAAAGAGCAGTATGAAGGCTCTCTGCGGGAAGCAGAGGATCAGGCCGGCCGGATTCTGGAAGATGCGAAGAAGATGGGCAGAACAGAATATGAAAAGATCCTGAGGCAGGCGGATGACGATGCGGCAAAGAAACTGGAGCAGGCTGACCGGATGATCGGTCTGGAGCGCGAAAAGACGTTAAGAGAGCTTCAGGGCCTGACGAAGGAGCTGGCTGCGACTGCGACTGAGAAGCTTTTGAAGGAAAACAGCGGCCAGGAAGCGGACCGGAAACGGTTTGCTGCATTTCTGGCAGATACGGGGGAAAAGTATGACTGAACAGGCAAGACTTTACGGCACCGTGTTGTATGAGCTGAAGCTTCCGGAGACTATGATCCGGACCTGTGAATGCATTCTGAGGGAAAATCCGCAGCTTGCGCAGGTTCTGGAAAGTCCGGTGATCCGGCAGAGCAGGAAGGAAACCATCATTGACCGGGTGTTTGAGAACCCGGACTTTTCCCGGATCATGCGGAATTTTCTAAAGAAAGTCTGTGAGGCCGGATGCATGGACCAGATGGAGAGTATGGTCCGGATCCGGGATGAAAAGAGCCGCGAGGCGGCAGGGATTCTTTCCGCGAAGCTTCGCTATGTGACAGAACCGGATGCGGCAGAAGTCAAGGCCATGAAGGAGCTTTTGTGCAAAACATACGGAAAGAACAGCGTGGAGCTGTCCATGCAGGAGGCTCCGGAGCTGATCGGCGGTTTTGTGCTGCAGACCGGTGATGTGGAATATGACTACAGTCTGAGCGGACAGCTCAGACGGATGTTCGAAGGAAATAGATAGGAGACAGAAGATGAGTACAATCAGTTCTCAGGAGATCATCTCCATCATAAAGGGAGAGATTGCAGATTTTGACGCTCACGCAGGGGAAATCCGGGAAACCGGAACCGTCATCTGGGTGGGTGATGGCATTGCCATTGTCTATGGCATCGACCATGCCATGTACGGGGAAATCGTGATATTCGAGTGCGGCGTAAAAGGCATGGTACAGGATATCCGGAAAAATGAGATCGGCTGCATCCTGTTTGGAAAGGATACGGAGATCGTAGAGGGAAGCCGGGTGACCCGGACGAAGAAGAGGGCCGGTGTTCCGGTCGGAAACGCGTTTTTAGGGCGTGTGGTCAATGCCCTGGGCGAGCCGATCGACGGTCTGGGACCGGCGAAAGAGGAGGACTGGCTTCCGGTTGAGGCTGAAGCGCCCGGTATTGTAGACCGCAAATCCGTCAGCGAGCCGATGGAGACCGGTATTCTGGCGATTGATTCCATGTTCCCGATCGGACGCGGACAGCGAGAGCTGATCATCGGTGACCGTCAGACCGGTAAGACGTCCATTGCCGTAGACACCATGTTAAACCAGAAGGGCAAGGGCGTGATCTGCATCTATGTGGCCATTGGCCAGAAGGCTTCCACGATTGCCAAGCTGGTCAATACCTTAAAGACACACGATGCCATGGACTACACCATTGTGATGGCGTCTACTGCCAGTGATCCGGCACCGCTTCAGTATATTGCTCCGTATGCAGGTACGGCCATGGCGGAGTTTTTCATGCGTCAGGGCAGAGATGTGCTGATCGTCTATGATGATCTGTCCAAGCATGCAGTTGCTTACCGTGCATTGTCTCTGCTGCTGGAGCGTTCTCCGGGACGTGAGGCATATCCGGGTGATGTGTTTTATCTGCACTCCAGACTGCTGGAGCGGTCCAGTCGCTTAAGCGATGCACTGGGCGGCGGTTCCATTACGGCGCTTCCGATCATTGAGACACAGGCGGGGGATGTATCTGCGTATATTCCGACCAATGTCATTTCCATCACGGATGGACAGATCTTTTTGGAAAGTGACCTGTTCTTCTCCGGTCAGCGTCCGGCAGTCAATGTAGGATTGTCTGTATCCCGTGTGGGCGGTGCGGCCCAGACTAAGGCTATGAAGAAGGCCAGCGGAAGTATCCGTATTGACCTGGCTCAGTACCGTGAGATGGAGGTCTTTACCCAGTTCAGTTCAGATCTGGATGAAACTACCAAGGAACAGCTGGCTTATGGAAAGCGTCTGATGGAGCTGCTCAGGCAGCCACTCGGACGTCCGCTGTCTATGCAGGAGCAGGTCATCACCCTCTGTGCGGCAACCCACCGCGTGATGCTGGATGTAGCTGTAGAACGGATCAAGGAGTTTCAGATGAGCATGCTGGAATGGTTTGCAAACCATCATCCGGAGGTCGGGAAAGAGCTGGAAGAGAAAAAGGCTTTGAGTGATGAGCTTGCAGGGCAAATCACTGCAGCTGCGAAAGAGTTCAAGGAGGCAGTATGGCAAACGCAAGAGAGATCCAGAGCCGAATAAAGAGTATTCAGGATACCAGGAAGATCACCAGTGCCATGTATCTGATCTCTTCCACCAAGATGAAGAAGAGCAAAAAGCTTCTGGCAGATACGGAGCCGTACTTTTACACACTTCAGAGCCTGATCCACAGGATCCTGCGTCATATGCCGGATACCCGGCATGCGTATTTTGACACGCGGGAGACAATTCCGAAGGAAAAGCGGGTGCGCGGTCTTCTGGTCATAACCGGAGATAAGGGCCTGGCCGGTTCTTATAACCATAATGTGTTAAAGCAGGCTCAGGAATGGATGGAAGCCGGGAAAAACAACCGCCTGTATGTGGTGGGTGAGCTTGGACGTGCTTATTTTGAATCCAGGCAGCTGCCGATTGAGGAGCAGTTTCATTATACGGTCCAGAATCCGACCATGCACCGGGCACGCTGTATCGCGTCCACACTGATTGAGGATTTCATGGAAGGCCGGGTCGATGAGGTCTGGATTCTGTATACCCAGATGATCAACAGTATGAAAACGGAGACCCGGATGGAACAGCTTCTTCCGTTAAAAAGAGAGAATTTCAGTGGCATTTCCATTCCGGCAGACATTCATCAGGAGGAAATCCGCATGGTACCTTCACCGGAGGCGGTTATGGACCATGTGGTACCGAACTATGTGACCGGTTTTATATTCGGTGCGCTGGTGGAGTCCTTCTGCAGTGAACAGAATGAACGAATGATGGCAATGCAGTCCGCCAGCGACAATGCTGCGGCCCTGCTTTCAGAGCTGTCTATGGAATATAACCGTCTGC
This sequence comes from Clostridium sp. AF27-2AA, assembly GCF_003478505.1. Classification (GTDB taxonomy): domain Bacteria; phylum Bacillota; class Clostridia; order Lachnospirales; family Lachnospiraceae; genus Brotaphodocola. The sequence goes on along the minus strand of NZ_QUFI01000053.1, from coordinate 4,571 downwards.
GCCAGGCGGCCATTACCCAGGAGATTACCGAGGTAGTGGGAGGTGCCAGGGCACAGAGAAAGAAAAAGAGATAACAGGATAAGATAAGGAGAAAGTCATGAGCAAGGGAAAGATCATACAGGTCATGGGGCCTGTGGTAGATGTGGCCTTTGAAGATGGAAACCTTCCGCATATTCAGGATGCGCTGGTCGTAGAGAATCAGGGAAAGCGCTGCGTGATGGAGGTAGCCCAGCACATCGGCGGAGATGTGGTCCGGTGTGTGATGCTTTCCGCCAGCGAGGGACTTCACCGTGATATGGAAGTGGAGGCTACCGGAAGCGGTATTCAGGTACCGGTGGGAGAGAAAACACTGGGAAGACTGTTTAACGTATTAGGCGAGACCATTGATGGAGGTGAAAGCCTGGAAGGAGAACAGAAATGGGTGATCCACCGGGATCCGCCTTCTTTTGAGGACCAGAGCCCGGTGGCGGAGATGCTGGAGACCGGCATTAAAGTCATTGATCTTCTGGCACCCTACGCCAAGGGCGGTAAGATTGGTCTGTTTGGCGGTGCCGGTGTCGGAAAGACGGTGTTGATCCAGGAGCTGATCACCAACATTGCAACGGAGCATGGCGGTTATTCCATTTTCACCGGTGTCGGTGAGCGTTCCCGTGAAGGAAACGATCTGTGGACGGAGATGGGAGAATCTGGCGTATTAAAAAAGACCGCGCTGGTATTCGGCCAGATGAATGAGTCCCCGGGTGCCAGAATGAGGGTAGCTGAGACCGGACTTACCATGGCAGAGTATTTCCGTGATGTGGAGCACCAGAATGTACTGCTGTTCATTGATAACATTTTCCGTTTTATCCAGGCCGGTTCCGAGGTATCGGCACTGCTTGGACGTATGCCGTCCGCAGTCGGATACCAGCCGACACTGGCTACTGATCTGGGCGAACTGCAGGAGCGGATCGCTTCCACGAAAAATGGTTCCGTTACTTCCGTCCAGGCTGTGTATGTACCGGCCGATGATCTGACGGATCCGGCTCCGGCAACGACCTTTGCGCATCTGGATGCCACCACGGTACTCTCCCGAAAGATTGTGGAGCAGGGTATCTATCCGGCCGTGGATCCGCTGGAATCTTCTTCCCGTATCCTGGAGGAGGATGTTGTAGGAAAGGAGCATTACCAGGTAGCAAACCAGGTCAAGGAGATGCTTCAGAAATACAAAGAGCTGCAGGATATCATCGCAATTCTGGGTATGGAGGAGCTCTCGGATGAGGATAAGCTGACAGTAAGCCGTGCCAGAAAAATTCAGAGATTCTTATCCCAGCCCTTCCATGTGGCTGAGAACTTTACCGGCATTCCGGGCAAATATGTGCCGGTAAAAGAAACAGTCCGCGGTTTTAAGGCCATCATTGCCGGAGAGATGGATGCTTATCCGGAAGCAGCCTTTTTCAATGTCGGAACCATCGACGAGGTTGTGGAGAAGGCGCATATGATGGCGAAGAACGCAGAAAAGGGATGAGATGAAATTCCAAAACAGAAATCAGAACAGAAACCGTCAGGAAAAATCCTGGCGGTTCAAAACAGAAGGGAGCAAAAGCCATGTCGACATTCTGGCTTAAGGTCATAGCCAGTGACCATGTATTTTATGATGGCAGCTGTGAGGCACTGGTGGTGCCGGCCCATGATGGAGAGGTAGGCATCCTGCCGCACCGGGAAGCGATGATTCTGGCTTCACAGGAGGGCGAGCTTAGGTTTCGCATTCCAGGGGAAACAGACTGGCACCGGGCAGTAGTCGGACTTGGCATTGTCCAGGTGGCCAACAACCGTGTGACCGTTGTAGTGGATACGGCAGAGCGCCCCGAGGACATCGATCAGGTGCGGGCGCGCCAGGCACTGGAGCGGGCAAAGGAACAGCTCCGTCAGAAGCAGAGCATCCGGGAGTACCATATGTCCAGGGCCTCCATGGCGAGAGCCCTGAGCAGATTAAAAGCGAGTCAGCAGAAGGGCGGCCATTATAATGGGCTGTAAAATGCAGCTGTTCCCAGATTATTTCTGACACATAAGAAAATTACAGAAATCCGTGATAACGGGATTGTTCCGCCCTTTTTCAGAGCGGGTCAGCGTGATCTGGCGGCGGCAGACGCGGTCTTCAATATGAAGCAGTCGGACCGGAAACTGTTCCGGGGAGTCTGCCAGCTTTTCCGGGATGGTACCCCAGGAGTGCTGGGGCCAGAACCCGATTCCCATGCCGGCCGCGATCAGGTTGCGTACCGATTCCGTGGTGTCACTTTCAAATACAATATGAGGAGAAAATCCCTCCTCTTCAAAATAGCTGTTGGTAATCTGCCTGATAGGGCGGGAACCGGCAAGGCAGATATAATCCGCGTCTCTGGTCTCAGAGAGGCGGATTGTTGTTTTCTGACCAAAATCTGAATGAGTTGGAACGGCAAGGTAGAGCTCCTCCTCCAGCATGACCATGACATCGTCCGCAAAGTCATTGTGGGCACTGTGCTCTGAAACAGTATCAGCCCTCCGTGCAGATACGCAAAGATCAAAGTTATCATCCTGATCCGGATTCTGATAGAGCTGGAAGCTTACCTCCGGATGAAGGCTGCGGTAGGCAATGATGCGGCTGGTGATGAGGGAAGAAGCAGACAGCAGGCGCAGATGGACGGTATGGTTCATCTGGTATTTGCCTTTTTGAAGCTCCTCCGGAATCTGATCCAGACTGTTTAAGATAGGGATGAGCCGCTGCTGGAGAAAACGGCCTTCTTCGTTTAATTCAATACTCCGGTTATGGCGCGTAAAAAGCGGAACCCCAAGCTCGGCTTCCAGACGGTGGATAGACTGGGAAAGGGCAGGCTGCGCAATCCGCAGATGTTCAGCAGCTTTTGTGATATGCTGATACTGGGCCGCCACCAGAAAGTATCGTAATTGCAGTAATTCCATGATGTTGCTCCTTTTTGTTTACAATTAACGGTTATATAATGAAATTATTATATCGGATAAAGGCAAAATGTCAAATGAAACAGAGCGCATAGTATGGTATGATGTAAGTAAACAGTTACCTGCACACGGGTAGGCATTTTCTGAACTGAAAATGCCGTATGATATCGTGGTGGCAGCAGATTTTGCCGATTTGGAATGCGAAGCATCGGCAAAATCCGTTGCTGTTTGCGCAACGCGTGAACAGTAACAGTAAACAGTAATAAGGAGATGGAGGGATACAAATGATCACAGATTTGACAAAGGAACATCCGGATAAGATCCTCTGGCGTTTTTTGCTGCCGCTGATGATCAGTGTGATATTCCAGCAGTTCTATAATATCGCGGACAGCATGATCGCGGGAAAATTTGCGGGGGAATCGGCACTGGGGGCGGTGGGAGCATCCTACCCGATTACGATCATCTATATGGCCTTTGCGGTGGGCATGAATCTGGGGGCTTCGGTGGTGATTTCCAGATTGTTCGGAGCCGGAGATAAGGCAGGACTCAGGCGTGCGGTATCGACTGCATTTATTTCCGTGCTTGTACTGAGTGTGCTACTCAGTGTATTTGGATATTTCTGCAGCGGAGCCATGATGCGCTGGATCCATACACCGGAAGACATTATGGCAGACGGTGTTCTGTATCTGAAGATTTATGTGTACGGTCTGAGCTTTCTGCTGTTTTACAATGTGTGCACCGGCATATTTACCGCACTTGGTGATTCGAAAACGCCGCTGTATTTTCTGATCGGTTCTTCTCTGGGAAATATTTTTCTGGATTATCTGTTTGTGGCACAGTTTCAGTGGGGCGTAGCCGGTGTGGCATGGGCCACTTTCCTGGCGCAGGGCGTATCGGCGGTGCTGGCATTTTTGACGTTGTGGCGCAGGCTTGCAGCATATACCAGGGAACTGGAGAAACAACCGCTGTTTGACCGGAGCCTGCTCTGGCAGATCATTGCTGTTGCAGTGCCGAGCATTCTGCAGCAGAGCGTGTTAAGCGTAGGAAACCTGTTTGTGCAGGAGATCGTGAACAGCTATGGATCCGCTGTGGTAGCCGGGTACTCCGGAGCTATTAAGTTAAATACCTTTGCCATCAACACCTTCATGACGCTTGGCTCCTGCCTTTCCAGCTACACGGCCCAGAATCTGGGGGCAGGAAAACCGGCACGCCTGTCCCTGGGCTTTCGAACCGGGATAAAGCTGGCAGAATTTGCAGCGCTGCCTTTTGTGATTCTGTATTTTGTGTTCAGCCGGGGAATGATGGGGCTGTTCCTGAATGCGGAGAGTGAAGAGGCAATCCATGCCGGAATGGCTTTTTTGCGGATCGTATCGCCGCTGTATTTTATGATTTCCATAAAACTGATGACAGATGGTATTATCCGCGGCTCCGGGGCCATGGCCTATTTCGTAGCGGCAACGGTTCCGGACCTGATTTTGCGGATCGGGTTTGCGCATTTGCTGACACCAAAGTTTGGAAGTACCGGAATCTGGATGGCATGGCCATTTGGATGGTTTGCGGCAACAGCGCTGACGATTCTGTTTTACCGGAAGGTCATAGAAAATAACAATTTAAGAATAGTCACAAAAGGTCCGAAGCAG
>NZ_QUFI01000052.1 GCF_003478505.1 Clostridium sp. AF27-2AA | reverse complement strand
AAGATCTATCTTGCAGCTGGCTATACGGACCTGCGCAGGGGCATAGATGGTTTGGCAACGATGATTCGATTCCGCTTTCAACTTGACCCTTACGATAAAAATACGCTCTTTCTGTTCTGTGGTAAGAGAACAAATCGTATCAAAGGTCTTCTCTGGGAAGGTGATGGTTTTCTGCTTCTCTACAAGAGATTAGATAATGGTGCATTCAGCTGGCCGCGTTCTGCAGAAGAAGCTCTGGAAATATCATCCGAGCAGTACGCAATGTTAATGCAGGGCCTGGAGATTATACCGAAGCATCCCATCCGGCCAAACAACCAGAGAACATCCGAAAACCGAAGAAGATCAATTAAGCGAAGCCGCAAAAGCGGCTTTTGGTTGGCAAGGTACTTGCTATGATGCGTTTACGTTTTAAAAATGGGCAACTCCGATTGGAATTGCCCACTCATTGCACTAATTATGCGATTTTTTCTTGCTTGTACCGATTTCTGCATCAATTGATGTAAGTTTGATGTAAATCGCTGTTTTTTTAGTTTTTTATCAAATGAAGTACGTCCCGTCTATTTGGTGAAACGGTACATCTTTACATCATCTTAATAGAGCTTTGCACCTGCCGGAATGTGGTCATCAACCATCAGAAGATGGAGCTTTTCTTCTCCTTCTTCTTCGTGAATAGCACTGAGGAGCATACCGCAAGAGTCAATACCCATCATAGCTCTCGGTGGAAGATTTGTGATAGCGATAAGAGTTTTTCCAACCAGTTCTTCAGGCTCATAAAAGCTATGAATACCACTTAAAATAGTTCTGTCTGTGCCTGTTCCGTCATCAAGCGTAAACTGTAAGAGTTTCTTTGACTTCGGTACTGCAACACACTCTTTAACCTTTACTGCACGGAAATCTGACTTGCTGAATGTGTCAAAATCAACTGCTTCCTCAAACAAGGGCTCAATCTTTACCTTAGAAAAATCAATCTTTTCAGGCTCAGCTTTCACTGCTGGAGCTGCTTCGGAAGTCTTGGAAGCTTTCTTATCAGCGTCCAGGGACTTCATAGTCGGGAATATAACCGAAGCTAATCCACCACAGTCCAAATAAGTTGATAAACGCTTTTTTACACGATTTTCATTATATATCGCCAGTCCATATTTGTCCACCAAAATCCAACAAACTAATGTCATTTTGATGTATTCTGACTTTTTTGATGTCAGGTTTGTCTTGGAAATCGTCCCCTTGCAAGGACTTCTTCCTAAAATATATCACTATTATTTTCCAGAGCTTTAATTGCTTCCTTTTTCTTCACATCTGTTGCTTCCGCATAAATATCCATCGTTGTTTCAATATTTGCATGACCCATAATACTTTGAATCACTTTCAGATTTCTTTCATTTTCACAAAATCTGGTGCAAAATGTGTGTCGGATATGATGACACGAAAAATGAGGAATCAATACCGGGCGTCTGCTCTCCCGTTTTGCCTTAATAATTTCTTCGGCATTGTAGGCTTCGTAAATTCTTTTGATTGCACTGTTGATTACGCTGGGTTTATGGATAATTCCGTCTTTATTGCAAAAGATAAACCCACTCATACCATCAACCACTTGCACATTAAAACCGGTTTCTTTCTGTGCTTCGTATTCATCCTTAAATGCCTGTTCTACAGCCTGCATCATCGGAATAGTACGAATCCCGGCTTCTGTCTTTGGCGAAGAAATATGAAATTCACTCTTTCCATTCTCCATTACTCGATAGATAGCCGCATGGTTTATACTAATGGTTTTATTCTCATAATCCAAATCTTCCCAACGCAGCCCTATCATTTCTCCTATGCGACATCCCGTTCCAAAAAGTGCTGTAAACAGTGGCAACCAATGGCAATACACAGGACTGTTCGATACATAATTCAAAAATGCTCTCTGCTGTTCCAATGTAAGTGCGTGTCTTATGCCCTTATTCTTTCCATTCGCCTTTTTGATTTCTGCCATTACACCGCTTGCCGGATTATTGCGTATCACATTGTCCCTAACTGCCATCTGAAAGGTTGGGTGCAGAATCGTATGAATATTATCCAATGTATTCGCCTGTAACCCCAATATGTTCATCAACGAACAATAAAAGAATTTCACATCAGAATACTTTATATCATTGATGATTCTTTTTCCAAAAGTATCTCTGACAAAACGGTTATACATATACTTATAATTTACCCGTGTGTGTTCTTTCAAATCATACTTCGTTGAAATATACCTGTCAAATGCATAGTTCAAAGTTGTCTTTCCACTGCAATAGCTTTCAAGACCGTCCAACTGATTGCGAACAAGTTCTTTTTCCTTTTCCCTTAACTCCAACAGGTCATTTGAATAAACGACCCGCCTTTTACCTGTCGAATCGGTGTACTGGTAGATATACCTTCCGTCGTTTTTCCTCTGACTTTCGCCTTTCCTTAATACTCTGCCTTTTGAATCTTTTCTCGACATTGACATTATGTACCACCTTCCTCTCAATATAAGAAAGAGGTCACAAATGCCATTACTCATTCTCGGTATTATCCTGCTCTTGCAGCTTTCTAAATCCTTGAACAAGCGTCTGTGTTATGGTCAGATCATGAGAGCTGGCATACTCTGTTATATCTGTATGCTCATCTTTTGTAAGACGGATGAATACACCTTCACTTCTCGGATTTTCTAACTTAGGTCTACCCATTCTTGCCATCCGTCAACACCTGCCTTTCATAACCTGACTTCATTTTACTACTTGTATATCAAAAAGTCAAATGCTTTTTGATATACAATAATTCGTTTTCCTCTTTCTTATCATGTCTACGCCCGAAAAGATTCCAAATACTCCTCAAAAATCTTCACGTTTACCAATGTGATACGGTTAATTTTATAAACAGCACGAGCATCCTGTGCCAATTTCATAAAGCTGTGTTTACTCATAGAATACCTCTCCGCACCCTCGTCATACCTTATAAAATTTTTTGTGTTCACTTTTGCCTGCATTCTTCCACCTACCTTTTCAAAGTGTGTTCTTTTTCTCTTGCTATGGTTATGGCATATCTGCCAATAAAAACATACTTAACAAACAAATATGCTTTTATTGGAAGATATTAAAAAATCCGTACAGGTGGCAGCTCATTACACTACCCACATCGGTATCGCACCGTCATCTTATCTGACCGGACTAAGCCGGAAGTATCATTATCAAAAATATGTATCAACGCCTCCGTGTAACTGCTACACATTTATGCCGGATATTTCTCGCTCCACACCTTAACTTCAATATCTGCTTTCAATATTCCTTCGTATCCACCTCTGCCAAAGGCAAAAGCAGGTGTCTTATGGCGTATCCTCAAAGCGGCTCCACATATTCCACACGTCCTGTACGCATTGGTTTATGAAATTGTCAAGGTACAATCGCAGACATCGTCTGCATTTTGGATAAAATCAAAGCTGAAATTGTCAGCCTAAAAAGCACATAAGCACACTTCCGTCTGCTATGAACGGTTCTGTAAAAATTATGTGCTTTATCAGAATGACAAGATCAAAGTTGTAATTTATCCGGTCCATATTTTCTTAGAACTTGAAATAAAACTTTTTTATGTATGCCCTCCGTCCAATCATATAATTCATGCAAGGCAGCTACTTCCATAGGTGTCAGCGAATTGGCATAAGGCTTGTAATCCTCTCTTATAAAAATTCCTCCGTTCTCTCCCTGTTTTGTATAAATCGGATAAACCGGAGTTAAAGCCTGAATATCATACTGTATCGTGCGAATGGAAACGCCAAATTCCTGTGCCAATTCATTCGCTGTTGTATGTCGTCTGATAATAAGAATATTGATTATTTCCGTTCTACGATGTACGGTATTCATGCTTCACCCCCTCTCTTCTGGTTTTCCAATTCTAATTTTAAATGCAGAATATGCAGTATCTTTGCTTATTCCCCTAAATTTCTCTGTAAATCTTTTATCTCTCTCCAGCCATTGACTTTCCCCTTTCCCATTGATAAAATCATTATGGATAGAATCAAAAATCATAAAAAGTCACACAAACTGCTATGGAGTTTTTACGGGCAATCCATGCCCTTATGAACCGTGGCAGTTTTTTATTGCTTCTGCCCAACTGCAAAGTCGAATTATCAACGCTATCCATAACAAGGGCGGTAACGCCCTACTGTGTTGCAAACCGCTCGCCTATACTCACGCAACACGCAAATTCCCTACGGGTAATTTGCAGAAGAATAGCAAGCACTGCCTGTGTTCCCTCACAGGCACCATTTCCGCAAGTTTCTACCAAGTGAAAACTTGCAGAAATTGGCTTGCATGGGGCATATCCCCCTGTCCCCCTAAAAGCAAAAAACAACCGCCGGCTACGGCATATTTGAAAATCTTTTATACAAATAAGGAAAGGACTGATACTGCAATGGCAAACCGAGAAAGACAAAATGAACTTAAAATCTATCTCAGCGATGACGAGCAATACATCTTAGATCAGAAATGGAAAGCCTCCGGCATGAAGAGCAAATCCGCATTTATTCGGCATCTGATTTTGTATGGCTATGTCTACGATGTAAACTACGAACACCTGCGGGAATACAACACCACGCTCGCCCGTATCGGCAATAATCTGAACCAGATTGCCAAGCGGATGAATGCTACTGGCAATGTTTATAAAGCCGATGTAAACGAAGTAAAGGAGCTGATGAAACAGGTATGGCAATCACAAAAATCCATGCTATCCAGGCAACCGTCCATAAGGCAGTAAACTATATCTGTAATCCCCAAAAAACAGATGAAAGTATTCTCATTTCTTCCTTCGGATGCAGTCCTGAAACCGCTGCCTTTGACTTCAAATTTGCTCTGTCAAAAACAAATCAGGCAGACCCCAACAAAGCCTTTCATCTGATACAGGCTTTCGCTCCGGGAGAGGTATCTTATAAGGAAGCACATCAGATCGGTGTGGAGCTTGCCAACAAGCTGTTAGAGGGGAAATTTTCTTATATCGTTTCCACTCATATTGATAAAGGTCACGTTCACAACCACATCATTTTCTGTGCCGCAGATAATGTGAATCACGAAAAATATCATGACTGTAAACAGACCTACTACCACATTCGCCGCCTGAATGATGAGCTGTGTTCCAAGCATCAGTTATCCGTCATTTCTCCCACAAACCAGCGTGGTAAAAGTTATAAAGAATGGACATCCGGCAGAAATGGCACCTCGTGGAAAATCAAGCTCAAGCAGGACATTGATGAAGCAATTCAAAACGCTGATACATATGAACAGTGCATGGAGCTGATACGGGCAAAAGGTTATGAAATCAAAGGCGAAACCATTGGAGGAAACGCCTTAAAGTACATTTCCTTCCGCCCCCTTGACCGGGAGCATTTTGTCCGTGGCAGCTTAAAGTCTTTGGGTGCAGAATACACCAAAGAACGGATTAAGGAACGGGTAGAAACAAAGGCTTTAGCACAGACACAAAAACGTGTCCCATTCCCTGCCCGAAAGAAACCTCTTATCAAGGATTATTCTTCCCGAACGCTCATTGACACCTCGGAAGAAAAGTTCACGCAAAGCCCCGGTCTGCAGCATTGGGCAGCGATTGAAAATCTCAAAATCGCTGCCAGCAGTTACAGTAAAGCAGGTTCTATCATCGAGCTTGAAAAACAGATTGAAAGTAAGTCTGTTCTTGCAAAAACCGCACGGAACAGTCTTGTGGAAACAGAACGTCAGCTAAAGGATTTAGGACAGATATTGAAATACGCTGAACAATATCAGAGCAATCATATCTATCACATCCGTTACCGGAAATCGAAAGACCCTGACGCTTATCTCCGCCACCATGAAACAGAACTCCTGCTCCATGACGGTGCAGAAAATATGCTGAAACGCTTTGGAATCAGCTTAAAACATTTTGATATTGATAAGTTTCGTAATGATTACAATGCTCTGTATGCCAAGAAAGAAGCCTTGCAGAAAACCTATAAATCTGCTGAAAAAGACATACAGGCTCTCAACCGAAAACTGGATAATCTGAACCAGTATCTTGACCGGACTCCGGGACAGGAACAGACCACAAACCACAAACCGGAAAAAGACTTTACAACGCTCTGATTTCCCCACAAAAAAGGTGTATCGCGTTGAAGTTTTATACTTCTTTGCGATACACCTTAGTGTGTAATATGCTGCTATCTCAAAACTTTTCACTATTCTTTTTCTATGTATTTTCCCATACTTTACATCCATGTATTACGCTCCATATCTACACTGTATTCTATTGCAATTCACTCGTTTTAATAGGTATTGTAAACTACTATCGAGGTGAATTATAATGCATGACATAAAACAAATTCTTGCCATTGCAGTGCGTGAAGCCCGTACCGAACTCGGACTTTCACAAGAAAAGCTGGCTGAAACTCTTAATATGGATACCCGCACCATACTAAATATTGAAGCCGGACGTGGTAACCCCAAATATGATAAGCTGTATCCTTTGATTACATATCTGAAGATACCCGCCGATAAGATTTTCTACCCAGCCAACGCAAACCAACATCCAAATCTCCAAAAACTCCTGACCCTGCTGAATGACTGCACGGAACAGGAGGCTGCGGATTTATTGCCTATGGTTCGTTATCTGCTTGATCTGCTGCACAAGCAAGACCATCCAACTCTGTAAGAATGCCAATAGACTCCTTGTGACTCTATTGGTTTTCTTATTTTCAAAGCACTTTATTTACAATTTCAATCATCCTGATTCCACTCCTTTTTTTAATTCTTACTTATGTAATATTTGAATTATTACATAAGTAAGATTTCAAGTCAATCTATTTTCTCTTAAATTGACAACTACACAAATAACATCTATAATATTTTTATTACAGCCGTAAGATTTAAGGAGGGATTTGAAATGAGCGATTTACCACAGATTTCTGAAGCTGAATTTGAAGTTATGAAAATCGTATGGAAACATGCGCCGATCAGCACCAATGAAATAACTGATAAATTATTACAGACTACGAGCTGGAGTCCAAAAACAATACAAACTCTAATTAAACGTCTAGTGAACAAGGGCGTTCTGACTTATGAAAAACAAAGTCGGGTGTTTGTTTACACTCCAGTTGTGAAAGAAAGTGAATACATCGGTCAGGAAAGTAACTCTTTTCTAGAACGATACTACGATGGAGACATCACTGCCATGCTGTCTGCATATATAGAAAATGACAGACTGTCCGAAACGGAAATAGACACTCTCCGCTCTCTTCTTTCCAAGAGGTCAAAAAAAGGAGGTAATTAACATGGCTGATTTTATGATACGCTTTTTAATATGCAATGTATTTATCAGCGGTATCATCGGAATTCTTTTGATAGCCAAGCGGATATTCAAAGGCAACCTATCCAGCCGGATGCAGTATAATCTGTGGTTCCTGCTACTTGGATTGTTGGTAGTTCCTTTTATACCGTTCCGTTTAATTGGGTTTCCGCAAATTCTCTCGTGGCTCAGTAGCCTGAAAAGTTCTCCTACTTCTGGCACCAGAACCGCCATAGGAGAAGCTGTTGGGATCAATCCAGCCGGAAATGCAGACTGGATGAATGACTTTGCCCTTTCGGTAAATAGTGAGACTCCATCCAGCATCGGATACATACTATTTGGAATATGGCTTGTAGGCATCCTTGCAATGATTATATTGGTAATCAAGTCCTCTATCCGCTTACAGAACTTGAAAAAATCTGCACTTCCCCTTCAGAACCCGGAAGTCCGAAAACTATATCATCGATGTATGAAAGAAATGGGAATTAACAGAAATCTCCATGTTTACAGTACTGCATTTTTGAAATCTCCGATTATTGTGGGGCTTTTGAAACCTTGTATTTATCTGCCGATTCATCTCATCTCAGATTATAACGAATCGGACATGCGATACATGCTGTTACACGAGCTACAGCACTATAAGCACAAAGATGCTATTGCCAACTATCTAATGAACTTTGCCGGAGTAATATATTGGTTCAATCCTCTTGTCTGGTATGCTCTGAAAGAAATGCGTAATGACAGAGAGGTTGCCTGTGACACCTCTGTTTTAAAGATGCTTGAGGAGGATGATTATGCAGATTATGGTAATACACTGATCAATTTTGCGGAAAAGATTTCACTTACTCCATTTCCGTTTGCCGCCGGTCTTGGTGGAAACATGAAGCAGATGAAACGGAGAATTATCAACATTGCATCTTATGAGAAGCCGACATTTATAAAAAGAGTAAAAGGTATGACTGCATTCATGTTGACTGCTGTCCTTCTCCTTGGATTCGCACCTTTTATTTCTACATACGCAGCAGATGGAAGCCACTACCAATGGGATTCCTCTTCTGAGAATATTTCCTATGTAGACCTCTCCACATACTTCGGAGAATACGAAGGCAGCTTTGTTTTATACGATTTGGAAAACGATGCATGGAGTATACATGACATGGAGCATGCCACCTTACGGGTTGCTCCAAACTCCACCTACAAGATATACGATGCTTTGTTCGGATTGGAAGAAGGCGTCATTACACCGGAAAATTCGTTCATTGCATGGAATGGAGAAACCTATCCATTTGAAGCATGGAACGCAGATCAGACCTTACAGTCTGCAATGAACTCCTCTGTGAATTGGTATTTTCAAGCAGTAGACGAACAGCTTGGAACCTCTGACGTTTACAGCTATGTTCAAGAAATCGGATATGGTAACGAAAACATGAGTGGCGATTTCTCCTCTTATTGGATGGAATCCTCCTTGGAAATCTCTCCAATAGAACAGGTCGAACTTTTAACCAAGCTGCAGAATAACAGTTTCGGCTTCGCCCCTGAAAATATCAATGCAGTAAAAGATGCCATCTGCCTTTCAGCTTCCGATGCCGGAACATTCTACGGAAAGACCGGAACTGGCCGTGTGAATGGACAGGATGTAAACGGATGGTTCATCGGTTATATCGAAACTGCAGATAATACATACTTTTTTGCCACCAACATTAGTGCAGACAGCGATGCTACTGGCGGCAACGCAACTGAAATAACCATGTCTATCTTATCAGACATGAATATCTGGGTATCACAGAAATAACAAAAACGAGTAAAGGTTAACTGTAGAATTAACTTTTACTCGTTTTTTCGAGGCTTATAAATATTAAATGTTTTTCTCCCTTTTCGGAAAAGTGAGTTGTTAAATTACAGCTTTCTGTACATCATCGGGTGCTTTCCCGAATTAATGCCAATCATTTGTTTTCTCATCCGTAATCTCCAATGTCTCAGTATCTATTAGATAGAAATCCACAACCTTGGTGGAAGCTACTTCATTACCGGATTTGTCTTTGAATTTAATTTGATAAACATATTCTCTTGAACCATTTTCAACATAAGATTCATTAATAATAATGTAATGCGTTGCTATAGTTGAAATACCATCTTGCTCGTATACTTGCTCCGCAATATTAACGTAAGGATATCCCTTAGCCGAAATATTATATGCCAGAAACTCGCTGAGTTCATCCCCAGCCTTTACTCCTTGGTATGACTCGGTATTTCTGATATAAGTTGCAACAGCTGTTAGTTCCTTCTTATAGGACTGAAATTCTTCTGTCATAGGATAGCCGTCACTGTCTGTATCTATTGCTGTGTCATCCTCCTTCTTCTGTTGAGAAAATATATTTTCATTATCTATTCTCTCGTCTTCTGAATCATCAGTTATTTCAGTAGTATCATCCATTGCAGCATTTTCTTCTATCATACTATCATATTCGTAACCATCAACAAATGGATCAAATCCGCCTTTTCCAAAGTAATCAGTAAAAAGTACTTCATCACCTGTAATAAGTGGATTTCTGTATTCATAATAATCAACATATACCCGCAGAAAGGCTCTCACATAGGCAACACATTTTATTCCGTCTTTTTCAACTATATGCATCGGTTTATAAGTAAAAGCAAATATTAAAATGCAAATATAAGTCAAAGGTATGAGACAAATGGCTTCAACACATATTGCTACATATTTCACATAGTTCTTTCGTATTTTTAGCAATAATTGAAATATGCCCAACAATATTCCTATTGTTATGATTCCGATTACCGCATAATAAAACCATTCTATAAACTTCAGATGGAAAAGCGATAATATGCCGTGAGCACCTGCAAATAACGTAGCGGCTACAAGTGTATCTAAGAGTATATACTTAGAATAATGCTTTAAAATATCTTTCATCTGAAAGCCTCCTTGTCATGCAGACACAATTACAAATTTATATTTATACATTGATGGAGAGCGGGAACACAATTCCGAAAAGGGACATGTTTTTTCTTTTTTTAATTACTACTTTTTGCAATATTCATAAATATTAAATGGTTCTTCTCTTTTTTCAAATAAGATATCAGCTTCTTTAATAATCTTAATAAGTTCTTCTGTCTCTACACCTACTGTTTTTAGTACAAGTAACTTCTTTTCATTCGTTATGAGAAAGAAAAAACCTTTGTACAAAAAGACTCTATCTATTTCTTTAAGTTCACAGATCTTTTTATCTTCTAATTTTATTCCCTGAATATCAATTTCCACTTTGTTATATCTTGATTTATTCCATACAAATTCATGGACATTATTTTCAAATTTTTTTCCCTTAGATTGAAACCAAATAATCCAAATCAATGCAATAATAGAAATCCCCATTCCCACATAAAACATCGGATAACTCTTTACAAAATAGCAGCCGATTGATAACAAAAATAATACTGGTGTCATTATATAAATAATTTTCCTTCTATTATATTTTGTCTTAAGTAATTGATATGGCATAGCATATTCTAACGAAAGCATATACTCTAATGCTTTTCTATCTTCATCGGTCATAATAGACTTTATAATCATTTTTACTCCATCCTTCCCTTAAATACGTTAAGAGATTCCTATTCAAAAAGGAATCCCCCAATCGTTAATTATCCTCTCCGTATCCTCTTCTAACTTCTTCCTTCTTGAAACCAACCAAACAATAACTGCCGCTGTAAAACCTACTGTACAAATAACTACTCCAAAAAAATGACTTCTAATGCTTCCATATTGGCATAAATGCCATAATTGGCACAATAGAAATATGTAAAATATGAAGCTACTGATTTTACTGATTTTGGAAATATATTTCATAATTCATCTTGCTCCTTTTTAGTGTCCACGTATATTCGATTCTTCCAATAGAGAATTTCCATTTCCCCATGAAAATACAATATAATAACCTCTGTCCTTTATTTCTTCATGTGTCCTCCATTCTCTTACATATGTAAGATTAGCACAAAATACTTCTATTATCAAATCATTCTTTAATCCGGTATTGATAATCGGGTATCTGCATAATTCCGTCATTTAGGATTTTATTCCCCAAATACTGAAAACTGCCATCCTCTGCAAACCTTACCGTAAGTTCATGGGTTATGACTGCATCATCGCAAATAACCATATCACAAACCGCCTCCACCGTTAACGTGACTGTCTCATCATCATTTTCTTTGATATCCGTGACCTCTGGCAAAGAAGTTCCAAAGAAAGTAGGTGCATAATTTCCACATCCTAATCGAGCCCAATCATATGTGTGGTTTTCCTCGTCAAATACTGCGTACTCTCGTATCTGCTCCGCTGTTATCGGAAGATATTCCATAATCAGACTTTCGAATTCTTCTTTTGGAATACCATTTGGATAATCTTCGGAATTGAACTTTTCTCCATATTTCATTCCATACAGATATTCAAACATTCCGTTATAATCCAATTCACTCATATAAAATATCCTGTTATATATACATATAAGAAATATCTATTACCCATTTTCTGTGTCAGCAACTTTCTATCCATATTTCTTCATAAATTGCATGATTGTTTTCGAAAATCATAATATCCACAGCAAGATACCTAAAAGAAATGATACATCATTGATAATGTATCGCATACTCTGTGTCTGTATATAACCTCATATTGCACCTGTACTCTCACATCCGTTCTTCTAATCGCAGAAAATTCCGTAAAAGTTCATTTTTCATCTTCAGGCACTCAATTTCTTACTGATATTCTCTGATACTAGCTGGTTCTGTCTGTTTTTTAGGACGTCCTCTGTATTTTAGCAGAAGCCCAGCAATAAGACGAGTCTATTCCCGATTATAGTAATTGATTCAGTTTTCAATTTGTCGAATCTCTAATTAAAAGTATTTTACAAGCTTACGGATTGGTTTTTCCTACTTTACACATAGCAATCAGCTTTGGTTCAATTATTTGATATGCGTGTATTTACTTTTTGCTATAACAAAACCTGCTCATATAATCAAGTGTTTTTTGTTGAAACCACAGGCTCCTTATGTGATTCTATTATTTTAAATAAGGGGGCTTTTTGTCATTGTCCGTTTTTATTGGTTCAGTTCACTTTTTATGCTCAGATACAATAGGAAAAATTATTTTAAATTTTGCTTGACTTTTAAATATTACTATTGTAATATTTAAAGCGTGCTTCACACAATAGACTTATTGCTATATTTTCTCAACTAAAATTTTATATTGACAAATACATATAGAATTCATTTTATTTATAAAGAGAGGTGACAAAACATTTTCAAAATCTTAATACAAATATGTTGAGAAAAGATAAACTATGTTGGATTATAGTTCGTAAGCACAACTAAAATGAATGGTTTACTAAATTTAACCTAAATAAAGAATTATATATTGTGACAAATACAACTCTCATATCCTTTAAAATGTAAATACTACTATTTTATTATGGATTTGCAATGAAAAACTTGAAAGGTGGAGATAATATATTACAAATGCATAAGTTAGCTATATGAAATGATATAAATGCTTCAAAAATTCAAAATTCTATGTATAATCTATATTTTAGGAGGATAAAGTTATGAAACACAACAAAATTACCATAAGTATTTTAATGATCTTTGTCATATTATTATCTGTTGGATGTAGTAATAATCAAGAAAACATTTCTGATGGCAATGAAAATGTTAATGCAGATTATGATTTTCTATTTCAAGAACTGGAAGAAAAATATGATGCTACATTAGGAATTTATGCACTTGATACAGAAACTAATAAAGAAATTTCTTATAATGCAGATGAAAGATTTGCATACTGTTCAACATATAAAGCTTTAGCTGCCGGTGCCATTTTAGAAAAATACTCTATTGAAGAACTTGATAATGTAATATATTTTGAAGAAGAAGATGTTTTATCTTATGCACCAGTTGCAAAAGATAAAGTAGATACTGGAATGACTATTAGAGAAATATGTGATGCTGCAGTTAGACAAAGCGATAATACTGCTGGAAATCTACAATTTACTCTTCTTGATGGACCTAATGGTTTTAAACAATCATTAAGTAAAATTGGTGATACTGTAAGTGAGCCTTCTAGAATAGAAACTGAATTGAATGATGCTGTACCTGGCGATATAAGAGATACTAGTACTCCTAAACAATTGGCTTTAAATTTAAAAGAATATGCAACTGGAGATATATTGTCAGATGATAAAAAAGAGATTTTTATAGATTGGATGTCAAATAATGCAACTGGTGATGAATTAATTCGCGCTGGTGTACCAAGTGATTGGATTGTGGCAGATAAAAGTGGTGCTGGTTCTTACGGAACACGAAATGATATCGCTATTGTAACACCCCCAAATAAAAAACCTATATTTGTAGCTGTACTTTCAAAAAAAGCAGAACAAGATGCAGAATATGACAATAAACTGATAGCAGATGCCACAAAAATCATCTTTGATTTAATATCATAAAAATTGATTCACTCAAAAATAAATTAATATACCAAAATACAATTACAAAAGTTTTATCTTAGAAACTCTCAAAAAGAACCATAGATAAGATTCTTCTATGACGATATAGGTGAAATACTTGAATTCAAGCATTTCACCTTTTTTGTAAGGATATGTAGAAAAGTCTATAAATAAGGATGCTTCTATAACAATTTGGAATACTTAAAATGTAAGCGCTTAAATTCTGGGTAACTAGCTATCGTCTTCCA
>NZ_QUFI01000051.1 GCF_003478505.1 Clostridium sp. AF27-2AA | reverse complement strand
CCCCGGCCTGCTTCGGACCTTTTGTGACTATTCTTAAATTGAAATTTTGCGGATATGGACTTTTCCCCGGAAATCCTCTATAATATCTCCCATGAAATCAGCAGGAAAGACGAGGAGCAATCAGGTGAGGAAGCTTGTATATGTGATCGGCATGGGACCGGGAAATTTTGAACAGATGACATTTGAGGCGCGCAGGGCGCTGGAGCAGAGTGATGTGATCGTTGGCTATACCGTGTATGTGGATCTTTTGCGGGAGCATTTCCCGGATAAGCAGTTTCTGACCACACCCATGCGCCAGGAGGTGGAGCGCTGTCGCATGGCTTTTGAGGAGGCGGGTCAAGGGAAGACCGTGGCCATGGTCTGCAGCGGCGATGCCGGTGTGTATGGTATGTCCGGACTGATCCTGGAATTACAGCAGGAGTATCTGGAGTGTGAGGTGGAAGTGGTCAGCGGCGTGACGGCGGCCCTGGCCGGCGGCGCAGTGCTTGGCGCTCCGCTGATGCATGATTTTGCAGTCATCAGTTTAAGTGATCTCTTAACGCCCTGGGAGAAGATCGAGACAAGACTTCGCTGTGCGGCGGAGGCGGATTTTTCCATCTGTATCTACAATCCGTCCAGTAAAAAACGGGCAGATTATTTAAAACGGGCCTGCGACATCATTCTGGGACAGACAAAAGAAGAACGGGTCTGCGGCATTGTGAGCAACATCGGCAGGGAGGGGCAGCGTGCCAGGGTTCTGATGCTCAGTGAGCTTCGTGATACCCAGGTGGATATGTTTACCACGGTGTTTATCGGAAATTCCCAGACAAAAAAGATCGGGGAGCGGATGGTGACACCGCGGGGATATAGAATCTGAAGAGCGTGCAGAACGGACGCAAAGGAAGATTTAGAGAAAATAGATACAGAAAGTGAGACATACCATGGAACAATATCTGGAGGAGCAGCTTCACTGCCTCTGCCGCAGCGTGCGGGCCGCGGATGAGAGGGCGGTGGAAGCGGCAAAACGCCATTGGAACGGGATCGCCAAACCGCTGCACGGACTTGGCCGGTTTGAGGATCTTCTGACCAAAGTGGCAGGCATTCAGAATACGGAAAATATCAAAATGGATCGGAAGGCCGTTGTGGTATTCTGTGCGGACAACGGTGTGGTGGCCGAGGGTGTGACCCAGACGGACAGCAGCGTGACTGCCGTGGTGACAGAAAACTTTGCCCGGGGTATTGCCAGCGTAAACTGCATGGCATCGGTGGCCGGGGCAGATGTGATTCCGGTGGATATTGGCGTGATGGGCGAGATTAAGGAGCCGGGCGTCCGCAACTGCCGCATTGCCAACGGCACCAACAACATGCGAAAAGAACCGGTCATGAGCCGGGAGCAGGCGTTGGAGGCACTTCATACGGGAATCCGCCTTGCATCGGAATTAAAGGATAGTGGATATGATCTGCTGGCAGTCGGAGAGATGGGAATTGGCAACACCACCACCAGCAGCGCGGTGGCCAGCGTCCTTTTGCAGGCCCCGGTGGAGCTTGTGACCGGGCGGGGAGCCGGGCTTTCCAACGCGGGACTGGAAAAGAAAATAGAGGTGATCAAAGAGGCCATTGCACTGCATCATCCGGATCCGGAGGATCCGCTGGCGGTGCTGGAATCGGTCGGCGGTTTTGATATTGCGGGCATGTGCGGGCTGATGCTGGGCGGTGCCATTTACCGGATTCCGGTGGTACTGGATGGCCTGATTTCCCTGATGGCGGCGCTTTTGGCGCAAAAGTTCTGTCCGCTGGTTGCGGACTTTCTGCTTCCGTCTCATATGGGAAAGGAACCGGCCTGTGGCATGGCCATGGAGAAGCTTGGGCTGGAGGCAAGTATTTACGGAAATCTGGCACTGGGAGAGGGAACCGGAGCCGTGATGCTGTTTCCGCTGCTTGATATGGCGGAGGCCGTGTACCGGGAGAACAGCACCTTTGAGGATATCCATGTGGGTGCTTACCAGAGTTTTGAAGAACAGGAACTGGATGAAAGACAGAAAACAGCGCATACAGAGATCGACGGTTTTGGGAAGGAGGAACAGGCATGATTTATTTTATCGGAGCCGGACCTGGAGATCCGGAGCTTATTACGGTGAAGGGAAAACGTCTGATCGATGAGGCAGACATCATCATTTATGCCGGTTCCCTGGTAAATCCCCAGGTGCTTTCCGGGGCAAAGCCGGAGGCAGAAATCTACAACAGTGCTACCATGAACCTGGAGGAGGTTCTGGAGGTGATGAAGTGTGGTGTGGATGCAGGAAAAAAAGTTGTCCGCGTCCATACCGGAGATCCGTCTATTTACGGTGCGCACCGGGAGCAGATGGTGGAGCTGGACAAGCTGGGAATTCCGTATGAGATCGTGCCTGGGGTCAGTTCGTTTCTGGCAGCAGCAGCCAGCTTAAAGCGGGAGTACACGCTGCCGGGAGTCAGCCAGACCGTGATCCTGACCCGTATGGAGGGCCGGACTGCAGTGCCGGAGCGGGAGCAGATCGAGGCACTGGCGGCGCATCAGGCAACCATGGTCATTTTCCTTAGTGTGGGCGAGATTGAGACATTGAGCAAACGGCTGCAGGCAGGTGGTTATCCGGCAGATACTCCGGCGGCAGTGGTATATAAGGCATCCTGGGAAGACCAGAAAATCGTTCAGGGAACCCTGACGGATATTGCGAAAAAGGTAAAAGAGGCAGGCATCCGCAAGACCGCCCTGGTGACGGTAGGACGGTTTCTGGGTGATACCTTTGAGCTTTCCAAACTGTATGACGCGCATTTTACAACGGAATTCCGCAAGGGGGTCTAAGCATGGCAAAGAAAATCATGATCCAGGGGACCATGTCCAATTCCGGAAAGAGCTTTGTGGCGGCGGCCCTGTGCCGGATCTTCAAGCAGGATGGTTACTCCGTTGCACCGTTTAAATCCCAGAATATGGCCCTGAACTCTTACATTACCAAAGATGGACTGGAAATCGGGCGGGCCCAGGCCATGCAGGCGGAGGCGGCTGGAATCGCGCCTACCGTGGACATGAACCCGATCCTGCTAAAGCCGACCAGCCAGATGGGAAGCCAGGTGATCGTAAACGGCGAGGTGTTCGGAAATTTAAGAGCCATGGATTATTACCGCCGCAAAACGGAATTTATTCCGGCAGTCCGGGAGGCGTTCGAGAGGCTGGAAAGCCAGTTTGATGCCATTGTCCTGGAGGGTGCCGGAAGTCCGGCAGAGATCAATCTGCGGGACAATGATATCGTGAATATGGGGATGGCAAAGATTGCGAATGCGCCGGTGCTTCTGGTGGGAGATATTGACCGGGGCGGCGTGTTTGCATCATTATATGGAACCGTCAGTCTGCTGGAGCCGGAGGAGCGGGCCCGCATCAAGGGTCTCATCATCAATAAATTCCGTGGTGATGTTAAGATTCTGGAGCCGGGACTCCGCATGATCGAGGAGCGGCTTCACATTCCGGTGGTGGGCGTGATCCCCATGGAGCAGATCGATCTGGATGATGAGGACAGCCTGTCCGACCGTCTGGTGCGGACTAAGGCGCAGGACGGCCTGGATGTGGCGGTGATCCATCTGCCGCATATCTCCAATTTTACGGACTTCAATGCGCTGGAACATTATGATGGCGTTTCTCTGCGCTATGTGGACCGGCCGGCACATCTGGGACGGCCGGATCTGATCCTCCTGCCGGGAACGAAAAATACCATGGCTGACTTAAAATGGCTGCGGGAGAGCGGACTGGAGGCCATGATCTGGCGGCTGGTGGAGGAACAGAAAGTTCCGGTGATCGGAATCTGCGGCGGTTATCAGATGCTTGGTGAACAGCTTTCTGATCCGCATGGTGTGGAAGGGGAACCGGGCAGCACCATGCGGGGCATGGGACTTCTGGCGGCAGAGACCATCTTTGCGGCAGAGAAAACCAGAACCCGGACAGAAGGAACGGTGATGGCAGCAGCTGGAGTTTATGACCAGGTGACCGGGCAGAGCGTGAAGGGGTATGAGATCCATATGGGAGAGACGTTTCCGGCTGAGGCAGGGTCGGGCTTGAATGGCTCGCAGCAGGCGGGTGCAGGACAGCAGCCAGGAAATGCCTCCCGGGCAGATCACAGTGTTACCCCGGCAATCTGCCTTGCAGACGGCCGCATGGATGGTTTCGTCCGGGCCGATGGCCTGGTATTCGGAAGTTATCTTCACGGCCTGTTTGATAATCTGGAGTTTACCGGAGCGATTCTGACCCGGCTGGCAGAAAAGAAAGGCATCAGCCTGACTGCAAAGGCACAAAGTATGGAAGAATATAAGGAAAGCCAGTATGATAAGCTGGCAGACCTGGTGCGCCGGTCGCTGGATATGGAGGCGGTCTATAAGATTATGGAAGAGTACGAGTCCTAAAGACAGACAGGAACCTGGTATGAAGCCGGGAATGCATGTGGACAATCTGCATGTTGAAAGAACATCCAGGTTTGAACAGGAAAAAAATGGAAAGGATAACATTATGATAGAAACAATGCAGTGGGTCCGCCCGGAGGAGATCGAGGCCCGCAGTATGGCCATCATCGAAGCTGAGATGCCGGAAGGAAACTGGACACCGGGTGAGCTGGCCGTGGTGAAGCGTTGTATCCATACCGCGGCGGATTTTGATTATGCCAGCAATCTCTATTTTTCTGATGGAGCGGTGGAGCTGGCAGTAAATCTGATGAAGAACGGCAGGGGCTTTACCATCGTGACGGATACCAACATGGCGCTGGCCGGTGTAAACAAGGCGGCACTCAAACAGCTAAACGGAACGGTCCGCTGCTTTATGGCAGATCCGGATGTGGCGGCTGAGGCGAAGGAGCGGGGCGTGACAAGGGCTATCGTCAGTATGGAACGCGCGGCAACGCTTGCCGGACCGGTCATCTTTGCCATCGGCAACGCGCCGACGGCCCTTATTCGATTGTATGAGATGATGCAGAAGGGGGAGATCCATCCGGATTTTATCATCGGAACCCCGGTGGGCTTTGTAAATGTAGTAGAGTCGAAGGAGCTCATCTATCAGTCGAGTGTGCCATGCATCGTGGCGCGCGGAAGAAAAGGCGGAAGTAATATTGCGGCAGCTGTGTGCAATGCGCTGATGTATCAGGTCACCAGGACGCAGAAATCGGGCAAATAGCTTAAAACTAAGCCTTCGGGACGTAATGCTTGCATTTTCCGACAAAAAATTTTATAATGTGTTAATATATTATCTTCAAAAAGGTGGCTTTTTCTATGGCGAATGAACAGACGGAGAAGAAAATGGACATTGAGCTGGAGAATCCCGCAGATTTTACCAGCCCGGAAGAATTGTATAAGGACCTGATCCGCAGTATCCGGAAGTATCATCCTTCAGATGATATCTCCCTGATCGAGAAAGCGTACAAGGTTGCCCATGAGGCACACAAGGATCAGAAACGAAAATCGGGTGAACCCTATATCATTCACCCTCTTTGTGTTGCCATCATTCTGGCAGACCTTGAGATGGATAAGGAGACCATTGCGGCAGGCATTCTTCATGATGTCGTGGAAGACACCGTCATGACGCTGGATGAGCTTTCTAAGGAGTTTGGTCCGGAGGTAGCGCTCCTGGTAGACGGCGT
The DNA here is from genome assembly GCF_003478505.1 of Clostridium sp. AF27-2AA. Lineage (GTDB taxonomy): Bacteria > Bacillota > Clostridia > Lachnospirales > Lachnospiraceae > Brotaphodocola. The sequence goes on along the minus strand of NZ_QUFI01000051.1, from coordinate 12,072 downwards.
CACGAAACTGACCCAGCTGTCCTGGTCCAAGGACAAGGTGGAGATGCAGGCAGAGAACCTGCGCAAGATGTTCCTCGCCATGGCAAAAGATATCCGTGTCATCCTGATCAAGCTGGCCGACCGTCTGCACAATATGCGTACGCTGCAGTACATGAAGCCGGAGAAGCAGAAGGAAAAAGCCCGTGAGACCATGGAAATCTACGCGCCCATCGCCCATCGTCTCGGTATTTCCAAGATCAAGGTGGAACTGGATGATCTCTCATTAAAATATCTGCAGCCAGATGTCTACTATGATCTGGCGGAAAAGATTTCCCTTGGTAAGGATGCCAGGGAGGAGTTTGTCAAGAGCATTGTTGATGAGGTTTCCACCCACATGAAGGAGGCCGGCATTGAGGCCAAGGTTGACGGACGCGTGAAGCATTTCTTCAGCATCTACCGAAAGATGGTCAACCAGCACAAGACGCTGGATCAGATTTATGATCTGTTTGCAGTGCGCATCATTGTAGATACGGTAAAGGACTGTTACGCTGCCCTGGGTGTTATCCATGAGCTGTACAAGCCGATCCCGGGCCGGTTCAAGGACTATATTGCCATGCCGAAGCCGAATATGTACCAGTCTTTGCACACCACACTGATCGGCAGCAACGGCCAGCCGTTTGAGATCCAGATCCGGACCTTTGAGATGCACCGTACCGCAGAATACGGTATTGCGGCGCACTGGAAGTATAAGGAGAGCGGAAGCGGCAAGGTTGCTGCAGGCGATGAAGCGGCAAAGCTGTCCTGGCTGCGCCAGATCCTGGAGTGGCAGAAGGACACCAGTGACTCCAAAGAGTTCCTGAGCATGGTAAAGGGAGATCTGGATTTATTCTCCGAGAATGTGTACTGCTTCACTCCGTCAGGAGATGTCAAGACACTGCCGAGCGGTTCTACAACCATTGATTTTGCGTATTCCATCCACAGTGCGGTGGGCAACAAGATGGTCGGAGCAAGGGTGAACGGCAAACTGGTGCCGATCGAGTATGTGATCCAGAATGGCGACCGCATTGAGGTCATCACATCCCAGAACTCCAAAGGCCCGAGCCGTGACTGGCTGGCTCTGGTGAAGAGTACCCAGGCCAAGAACAAGATCAACCAGTGGTTTAAGAGTGAATTAAAAGAAGATAACATCGTCCGCGGCAAGGATCTCATCGATCGTTACTGTAAGACCAAGGGCATCAATTTTGGCGATTTAAATAAGCCGGAGTTTCAGGAGAAGGTCATGCAGCGTTATGCCTTCCGTGACTGGGATTCTGTTCTGGCTTCCATTGGCCATGGTGGCTTAAAAGAAGGCCAGGTCATCAATAAGATGATCGAGGAACGGGAGAAGAAGACCCGCAAGGAGGTTACCGATACCAACATTCTGGATGGTCTCAGCGAGATGTCCGGAAACAAAGCCGAGGTCAGCAAGAAGACCAAGGGCGGAATTATGGTAAAGGGCATCCATGATGTGGCAGTCCGTTTCTCACGCTGCTGCAGTCCGGTGCCGGGCGACGAGATCGTGGGCTATGTGACCCGCGGCCGCGGCGTATCCATTCACCGGACAGACTGTGTGAATATTATCAACCTTCCGTCGGAGGAGCGCACCCGTCTCATTGAGGCCGAGTGGCAGCAGCCGGAGGATGACAGCAGCACCAAGGAGCGCTACACTACGGAGATCCAGATTTACGCCAATAACCGCATCGGCATGTTTGTCGATATTTCCAAGGTGTTTACGGAGCGCCAGATCGATATCACCTCGATGAATGTGCGCACCAGCAAGCAGGGCAAGGCCACAATCATTATGACGTTTGACATTCACGGAATCGAAGAACTGAACCGGCTGACGGACAAGTTAAGACAGATCGATGGCGTGATCGATATAGAAAGGACTGCGGGATAGTTGTTCCGCAGTTTTTCTGTGTTTCGGATATAGAAAAGGAGCAGATTATGAGTGATTTTCGAATTAAAACCTATGTGCTGGGCGGTGTCAGCACAAACTGTTACCTCGTGTTCCGTGAGGGCGAAAAAACAGCCGTGATCATCGATCCGGCAGACAATGCGGATTACTTAAAGAACAAATGCCGGGAATTTGGCGTGAAACCTGAGGCAGTCCTTCTTACTCATGCGCATTTTGATCATATGCTGGCTGCGGATGATATTCGCAAAGCTTACGGATGCAAGGTTTATGTCCATATGGACGATGAGCGGATGCTGAATGACCCGTTTCTGAATCTTTCCGGAACCATGGGAACAGAGCAGACCGGTATCAGCGCAGACCATCTGCTGCGGGATGGAGATGTACTCCATTTCTTAAACAGGGAGTGGAAGGTTATGGCCACACCGGGCCATACAGCAGGTTCTGTCTGTTATTACCTGCCGGAGGAGAAGGTGCTGTTCAGCGGAGATACCCTGTTTGCGGAGTCTCTGGGACGGACGGATCTTCCGACCGGAAGCATGTCTGCCATTGTTCATTCCATCGCAGAGAAGCTTCTGGTGCTGCCGGATGATATCATGGTCTATCCGGGACATGGTGATGCTACTACCATTGGTTATGAGAAGCAGTATAATCCGGTGGCAGCTTATGTGAGAAAGCGAGGCATGCAGGCATGATCGGAATTTTGTTAAATGACAGCGCTTACGAGCAGGATATCCGGGAGCTTCTGATGGCATTTTACCCGGGACAGACCTTTGCGCATGAAATGCAGGAGGAGCTGGACTTTTTTGTGGAAGGAACGGTAAATGAAGATCGTACGGAGTTTACGTTATGTCTGGGATATTTCGGAAGCTCCTGCTTCCATCTGCTGTCCATGGAGAAACTGGAGCCGGAGATCCGGGCCGAATTTCAGGCGGCGGCGGAGAACAGTGTTCTGAAAGTAAATTACGAAAATCGCTTTGAGACAAAGAATAAGATTAAACGCAGACTCTATGTGCTTCTCATGCAGCAGACGGGAAAGCAGCTCCCGTGGGGAACCTTAACAGGCATTCGTCCGACCAAGATTGCCATGACAAAGCTTGCGGAAGGCGAAACGGAAGAGCAGATTTTCCGCCACATGAAGGATACCTATTTCACCAGCGATGAGAAGATTCACTTAAGCATCGAAATTGCCCAGAGAGAACGCAAGCTGCTTTCGACCATTGATTATAAGGAAGGCTACAGCTTGTATGTGGGCATTCCGTTCTGCCCGACCACCTGCCTGTATTGTTCCTTTACCTCTTATCCGATCGGAAAGTGGAAGGACCGCACTCACGAGTATCTGGATGCGCTGTTCAAAGAACTGGATTATGTGGCAGAAAAGAAGAAGGGCTGCACGCTGGACACCGTTTATTTTGGCGGAGGAACCCCGACTTCTCTTTCTCCGGAAGATCTGGACAGGCTGATCACAAAACTAAAGGGGACCTTTGATTTCTCTGCCGTTCAGGAGTTTACCGTGGAAGCAGGACGTCCGGACAGCATCACCCGGGAGAAGCTGGAGGTGCTTAAGAAACATGGCGTGGGCCGTATTTCCATCAACCCACAGACTATGAAGCAGGATACTCTGCGTCTCATCGGACGCCGCCACACAGTGGAGGATGTGGTGGACCGTTTCAAGCTTGCCCGTGAGGTTGGCTTTGACAACATCAATATGGATCTCATCATCGGACTGCCGGAGGAAACTCTGGAGGATGTACAGGCCACCATGGAGGCAGTGAAGGCCCTGGCACCGGACAGCGTCACTGTGCATTCCCTGGCCATTAAGCGCGCAGCACGCTTAAACACCATGAAGGAAGTTTATAAGGATTTAAAGATCGAGAATACGCAGGAGATGATCGATCTGACTGCCCGCTACGCCCGTGAGATGGGCCTGGAGCCGTACTATCTGTACCGCCAGAAAAATATGGCAGGCAATTTTGAGAACGTGGGCTATGCGGCACCTGGAAAGGCCTGCATCTATAACGTGCTCATCATGGAGGAACAGCAGACCATTATCGGCTGCGGAGCAGGAACCACCACCAAGCGTCTGTTCGCCGAGGAGAACCGTATCGAGCGCTGTGAAAATGTGAAGGATGTGGAGCAGTACATCAGCCGCGTGGAGGAAATGATTGAGCGAAAAGAAAAATTGCTGTCAGATGCGCAGTAACTGTAACAAGTTGAACGCTTACGATTGCAATTTGTTCCTTAGAATAGTATAATTTGTAAACGAGTATGTGATTTTCAGGAAGACTTAGAAACATAGAAAACGGAGAATAAATATGGCATTAAAAAAGAAGCCGGTTACCGGCATGCGTGATATCCTGCCGGCAGAGATGCAGGTGCGGGAATATGTGATGAACCAGATCCGTGAAACCTACCGCAGTTTCGGATTTACCCAGGTGGAGACTCCGTGTGTGGAGCACATCGAAAACCTGACCAGCAAACAGGGCGGAGACAACGAGAAGCTGATCTTCAAGATCTTAAAGCGCGGAGAAAAATTAAACCTCGAGACCGCTGAAACCGAGAACGATTTAACCGACAGCGGACTTCGATATGACCTGACCCTGCCGCTGTCCCGTTATTATTCCAATAACGGAGCACAGCTCCCGAGTCCGTTCAAGGCTCTGCAGATGGGCAGCGTGTGGCGTGCGGACCGTCCGCAGCGCGGCCGTTTCCGTCAGTTCACCCAGTGTGACATCGACATCCTGGGTGACGCAACCAACATGGCAGAGATTGAGCTGATCCTGGCTACCACCACTGCCCTTGGCAGAATCTGCCCGAAGAACGCGTTTACCGTCCGCATCAATGACCGCGGCATTTTAAAGGGCATGGCTCTTTACTGCGGCTTCCCCGAGGATGGCCTGGACCAGGTATTCATTACCCTGGATAAGATGGACAAGATCGGTCTGGATGGCGTAAAGGCAGAGCTTCTGGAGCTTGGTTACGCAGCGGAAAGCGTAGAAAAGTATGCAGAACTGTTATCCGGCCTTGGCGAGGACGCCGCAGCAGTCCGTGGTCTTGGCGAGACCTTAGCCGGTGTGCTGGATACAAAGACCGCAGAGAATCTGGCCAATATCATGGATACCGTAACCGAGGTAGCCGAGACCGACTTTAAGCTGGCCTTTGACCCGACTCTGGTGCGCGGCATGTCCTACTACACCGGAACCATCTTCGAGGTTTCCATGGAAGGCTTTGGCGGTTCCGTTGCAGGCGGCGGAAGATACGACAAGATGATCGGCAAGTTTACCGGTCAGGATACTCCGGCCTGCGGCTTCTCTATCGGCTTTGAGCGTATCGTTACCATCCTTATGGAGCAGGGCGGCGAAATCGAAAATGCGGCTCCGAAGAAGGCTTATCTTATCGAGAAGGGCATGGATCCGGCACGCTACGGACAGATCATGAAGCAGGCTATGGGCGAGCGCAAAGCCGGTGTCCAGGTGCTTGTTTCCATGATGAACAAGAATAAGAAGTTCCAGAAGGAGCAGTTAAACAAAGAGGGCTATAACGAATTTGTAGAGTTTTATAAAGAAGCCCTGAAATAAGAGCTTTGAAATAAGATCATTGAATCAAAGGAGATAAATCATGGCAGAATCAATGCTGGGACTGAAGCGGTCCCATCGGTGTACAGAAGTCACCACAGCAAACATCGGTCAGGAAGTGACCGTTATGGGCTGGGTGCAGAAGAGCAGAAACAAGGGCGGAATCATTTTCGTGGATTTACGTGACCGTTCCGGTATCCTGCAGATCATCTTTGAGGAGAGCGACTGTGGTGCAGAGAGCTTCGCAAAGGCAGAGAAGTTAAGAAGTGAGTATGTCATTGCTGTAACCGGCCGCGTGGAGGCACGTTCCGGCGCAGTCAACGAGAACCTGGCAACCGGTGCCATTGAGGTGCGCGCCAACAGCCTGCGCATCTTATCTGAGTCCGAGACTCCGCCATTCCCGATCGAGGAGAACTCCAAGACCAAAGAGGAGCTGCGTTTAAAATACCGTTTCCTGGATTTAAGAAGACCGGATATGCAGCGCAACCTGCTGTTAAGAAGTAAGATTGCCATTCTCACCAGACAGTTCCTGGCAGAGGAAGGCTTCCTGGAGATCGAGACTCCGACCCTCATCAAGAGCACCCCGGAGGGCGCAAGAGACTACCTCGTACCGAGCCGTGTACATCCGGGCTCCTTCTACGCGCTTCCGCAGTCTCCGCAGCTCTTTAAGCAGCTGTTAATGTGCTCCGGTTACGACCGTTACTTCCAGCTGGCACGCTGCTACCGCGATGAGGATCTGCGTGCAGACCGTCAGCCGGAGTTCACCCAGATCGATATGGAGCTGTCCTTCGTAGACGTGGATGATGTCATCGATGTCAACGAGCGCCTGCTTCACAAGCTGTTCAAGGAAATCTTAAACGTAGAGATTCCGCAGCCGATCCCGCGCATGACCTGGCAGGAGGCTATGGACCGCTTTGGTTCCGATAAGCCGGATCTTCGTTTCGGCATGGAGTTAAAGAATGTATCTGATGTTGTCAAAGACTGTGAGTTCGTTGTATTCAAGGGCGCTCTGGAAAACGGCGGCACCGTTCGCGGTATCAACGCTGAGGGACAGGGCCATATGCCGCGTAAGAAGATCGACGCGCTGGTTGAGTTTGCAAAGGGCTACGGCGCAAAGGGTCTTGCCTACGTTGCAATCCAGGAGGATGGCAGCTACAAGTCTTCCTTCGCGAAATTCATGACCGAGGAGCAGATGGCAGCCCTGATCTCTGCTATGGATGGCAAGCCGGGAGATCTGCTGTTATTTGCAGCGGATAAGAACAAAGTTGTATGGGATGTTCTTGGCAATCTGCGTCTGGAGATCGCGCGTCAGCTTGACCTCTTAAAGAAGGATGATTACAAGTTCCTGTGGGTAACCGAGTTCCCGTTACTCGAGTACTCCGAGGAGCAGGGACGCTTTGTAGCCATGCATCACCCATTCACCATGCCGATGGACGAAGACTGGCATTTAATCGATTCCAATCCGGGCGCAGTACGCGCGAAGGCATACGATATCGTATTAAACGGTACCGAGATCGGTGGTGGTTCTGTCCGTATCCATCAGAGCGACATCCAGTCCAAGATGTTCGAGGTACTGGGCTTCACTCCGGAGAAGGCACAGGAGCAGTTTGGCTTCCTGCTTGAAGCATTCAAGTACGGAGTTCCGCCGCACGCTGGCCTGGCATACGGCCTTGACCGTGTGGTAATGCTGATGGGCGGCTGCGACAGCATCCGTGAAGTCATCGCATTCCCGAAGGTAAAAGACGCATCCTGCCTGATGACCGAGGCACCGACCCCGGTAGATCCGAAGCAGTTAGAAGAGCTTGGCATTGAGGTATGCGAAGAGACTGAGACAACCGAAGAATAAGTCATGATATGTCAGGGACAGAGATCTGCGAAAACAGAGATTCTGTCCCTGTTTTCTGTATGTGTGAAATCTCTGTGAAAATGTGGAAAAGCAAAAAAAACTCTGCTAAAATGGGGAAAAGATGAAAGAAACTCAAAAACAGAGAGGAGACGATACATATGGAATCGTTGAAGATATTAGTAGTGGATGATGAAGCCAGAATGCGCAAGCTGGTGAAGGATTTCCTGACCATCAAGGGCTTTACCGTGATCGAGGCGGAAGATGGCGAACAGGCTGTAGATATTTTCTTTAAGCAGAAAGACATTTCCCTTATCATCCTCGATGTAATGATGCCGAAAATGGATGGCTGGGAGGTTTTAAAGACCGTGCGCCAGTATTCCCAGGTGCCGGTCATCATGCTGACAGCCCGCGGCGAGGAGCGGGACGAGCTTCAGGGCTTTAAGCTTGGTGTGGACGAATACATTTCCAAGCCCTTTAGCCCGAAGATTCTGGTGGCCCGGGTCGAGGCCATTCTGCGCCGTTCCAACGTAGCGGTCAGTGAGACCACGGAGGTAGGCGGTATCCGAATCGACAAGGCAGCACACCAGGTCGAGATTGACGGAAAACCAATTGATTTAAGCTACAAGGAATTTGAACTGCTGACCTATTTTGTAGAAAACCAGGGCATCGCTCTTTCCAGAGAGAAGATCCTCAACAATGTCTGGAATTATGATTACTTTGGTGATGCCCGCACCATTGATACCCATGTCAAAAAGCTGCGCAGCAAGATGGGCGAGAAGGGCAATTATATCAAGACCATCTGGGGCATGGGCTATAAGTTCGAGGTAGACTGATGAAGCACAAAAAGATTTTTCGGTTTCATTCTATCCGTCATCGCATCATGCTGATCTTCGTGGGTCTTATGGCGGCCATGCTTCTGGCCATCTGGGGTGTGAATACCTGGTGGCTGGAGGGCTACTATGTGGACCAGAAGCTGAAGGTGATGGAGCAGGCCTACACGGATATTGACAATGCCATCCAGGAAAAGGTTGGCGAGAATGAGAACATCGGTGATGTGCTGCGGGAGGAGCTGGAGCAGGAGTGGGATATCTGGAAACAGACGGCAAAGGGAGATACCGGTTCTGACAGTGAGGAAGAACCGTCCGGGGCCGATGAGGCAGAACCGTCCGATCAGACGGATGAGGACATCCCGGTAGCTCTTCCGGAAGACATTCCGCAAGAGCAGGGAACCCTGCTTGGAACGATCCGCACCTACAGCGAGCAGAACAACATTGCGATTACCCTCATTGACAGTGACACTGGAAAGGCGCTGGTCAGCTCCGGCCGTGACAGCGACTTTCTGACTCAGAAGCTGCAGCGATATGTGCTGGGCATGGGACACAAGCACATGGAGATATTAAAGCAGCATGATAATTATGTGGTGGAGAAGAACCGGGACTTCCGTTCCAGCAGCATCTATATGGAGAGCTGGGGGTATTTTTCGGATAACCGGACCATGTTCATCATGTCCATGCCTCTTGCCAGCATTCGGGAGAGCGTCGCGCTTTCCAACCGGTTTACCACCTGGGTCGGCTTGAGCGTGCTGGTGTTCGGAAGCATTATGATGTGCTTTGTCACGAACCGCATCACCAAACCGATCATGAAACTGTCGGCCCTTTCCGAAGAAATGTCAAAACTGAATTTTGATGTCGCTTACGAGGATGATGCGGAGGATGAGGTGGGTGTTCTGGGTCGGAGCATGAATTCTCTTTCCCACAGCTTAAAGGATGCCATTGGTGCCTTGCAGGATGCCAACAAACAGCTGCAGCACGACATTGACGAGAAGATCCAGATCGATGAGATGCGAAAAGAGTTCATTGCCAATGTCTCCCATGAACTGAAAACTCCGATTGCCCTGATCCAGGGCTATGCGGAGGGGTTATGCGACGGCATGTGCGAGGATGAAGAAAGCCGCAGTTATTACTGTGAGGTCATCATGGATGAGGCCAACAAGATGAACAAGATGGTACGCCAGCTTCTGACCCTGACGGCCCTGGAATTTGGAAACGACACGCCGAGCATTGCAGCCTTTGATGTCACGGAGCTGGTGCATGACCTGATCAATTCCTCCGGCATCCTCATTCAGCAGAATGCGGCAAAGGTGAGCGTCGATATGCCGGAAACCCTGGTGGTTATGGGGGATGAATTCAAGATCGAGGAAGTTGTGACCAATTATCTGACCAACGCCATGAATCATCTTGGCGGCGATCATAACATCCGTATCTGGAGTGAAACACTGGATGGGGTGGCAAAGATTCATGTATATAATAACGGAACTCCAATCCCGGAGGAAGACCTGCCGAATCTTTGGACGAAGTTCTACAAGGTAGACAAGGCCCGCACCCGTGCTTACGGCGGCAGCGGCATCGGACTTTCTATTGTCAAAGCCATCATGGAAGCACATCACCAGCAGTATGGCGTGGCGAATCACGAGGATGGCGTGGAGTTCTGGTTTACCCTGGCTCTGGCACCGGAGAAACCGGAAGAGGAAGAATAGCGGGAAGAGAACAGCTGACGAAAAAAAACAACCGTTGTCAGAATACAGAAGTTTGCAATCGGATGCGAAGAACGAAAGAAAATTAAACGAAAAAAATAATTGACAATATCCCGATGTGGAAGTAAAATAAAAAAATTCAATAAAACATTGCTTGAAACCGTTGAAGCGGAGATAAAAACAAATCGTGCACTTACAGAGAGACGGATGGCTGGAAAAATCCGGTTAAGATCCGGCAGATCATAGAAAATGTCCATGCATTTGTTCCATTGAAAACAGAATTATGATACAATAAGAGACATCTGGCGCAGCTGGGTGTCTTTATGTTTTTCAGGAAAATTACCTCCTGTGAAACGAAAAATGCTCCCCAGAGAAACGCGCTGTTTACATCAGGAGGAGATATATGAAAATCAGAAATGACCACAACTGGAAAGAGGATATTCCTGCTTTCAGGGAAAAAACGGCAGCCTTTTATGCAGGAGAACTCAGTAAAGATGCCTACAAGGGCTTTTCCGGACTGTACGGAAGCTACGCGCAGAAGGGCGGAAAGGCAAGCATGCTGCGTCTGCGCATGACAGGCGGCTGTGTGACAAAGGAAAAACTGAAATTTATTGCAGATACCATTCGAACATATAATCTGAAAAAAGCTCATTTTACCACCTGCCAGACAATCCAGCTTCATGATCTGGACGGCAGCATTGTGGCGGATATTATGGAGCAGGCTATGGATGTGGGGATCATCACTATGGGCGGAGGCGGAGATTTCCCGCGCAATGTCACCTGCAGCCCACTTTCCGGCGTGGAGAAGGACGAATACTTTAACGTGCTCCCATGGACAAAGGCAGCAGGTGAGTATCTGATGGGGTTTATCCGTGCAGAGAAGATGCCGCGTAAGCTAAAGGTGGCATTTTCCAGCTCTCCGAGCAACCTGTCCCATGCCACTTATCGTGATCTCGGATTCGCGGCGCGTCCGGATGGCTGCTTTGATGTATACAGTGCAGGCGGTCTGGGCAGCAATCCTCGTTTTGGTGTTCTGATCGCGGAAGCGGTAAAACCGGAGGATATCTGTTATTATATCAAGGCTATGTGGCTGACCTTCCGTGCGTATGGAAACTATGAGAACCGCGGCAAGGCTCGCAGCCGCTACATGCAGGAAAGTCTTGGTGGTGCTGAAAATTATAAGAAAGCATTTCTGGAGAAACTGGAAGAGGTATATGCTTCCGGCGAAGATTTGAAGCTCAGCCCGGTTTCCCAGCCTGTTTTAAAACGTGGGGATGGCAGGAATATTTCCGGTCCGCGTGTTCTGGAACAGAAGCAGCCGGGACTTTATACTGTATCCTGGCATCCGGTGGGCGGACAGCCCGATCTTTCTGTTCTGTGTGCTTTAAGTGATGCGATTCAGAGCATGGAAGGTGTGGAACTGCGCCTGGCACCGGATGAAACAGCGTATGTGATCAATCTGACCGGAGCAGAGGCAGAGCGTGTTCTGGATATTACGGAGCATAATACGGCAAAAACAGAATTTGAGGCATCAGTCAGCTGCATTGGAGCAGCAGTATGTCAGGTTGGCGTGCGGGATTCCCAGTCACTCCTCCGGGCCTGTGTGGAGGCGGTGCAGGAGGCTGGACTTCCGGCTGATGCGCTGCCTAAAATCCATATTTCCGGATGTCCTTCCTCCTGTGGTACCCATCAGACCGGTGTTATGGGATTTCGCGGAGCAGCCAAGAAAGTAAATGGAAAGGAAGAGTCTGCGTTCCTTCTGTTCTTAAATGGATGCGACATACAGGGAAAAGAAAAAATGGGGGAAGAACTGGGAACCATTCTGGAAAGTCAGATTCCGGACTTCCTGCTTTCTCTTGGTAAAGCTGTGGCTGCAGCAGGTGTAAGCTTTGCGGAGTGGAATGCCAGAAATCCACAGGGAGTAAAAGAAATCGCGGCTCCATTTATTGCAGCAGAGCAGGCGCGATAGTTTCGTTGAATTGCAGCTGTTTTCTGTGAAAAATAAAAAAATGAAAAAAGTTGAAAAATACTGTTGACTTTTGCGGTGACATTTGATATTATAATCCTCGCCCCGTGAGAACGGGGCAGGAAATCAAAAAAAATTCCAAAAAGAAATCAAAAAAGTTGTTGACAAAGCGAAAGCGATGTGATAAGATATTGAACGTTGCCGCTGAGAACAGCAACA
>NZ_QUFI01000050.1 GCF_003478505.1 Clostridium sp. AF27-2AA | reverse complement strand
TAGCGGGAGCAATACAGCAGAAGCCGGTAATCCCGGCATTCCGCGGAGCATAAATATGGGTATACGTGTCCGGCTATGCAGCGACTGGTGTTTGAGGGAGGCGGACGTCTTGTCCGACTATCCGCAAACATCTGTCAGCTGCATCGTCCGAACACAATACCCATATTTCGCGCAGCGGTATGCCGGGATTACCGGCTTCGGACCTGTAGTGCTGTACGCTCTTAAATTTTTATAGAAGTACTTTGCGTCCTCCGGTTTTCAGCAGGCGGAACACTCCGGATGCCTCCATGGTCTTTCCGATGGTGTAGAACAGCATGGAATTGACTGGCCACATGATGAGGTTTTTGAGTACCCGCATCGGCAGCAGCGCCAGGAATCCTTTTCCGTAGAGCACGCTCAGCCACAGGGTTCCGAGGAGCATATTGCAGATGACGGATACGGTAAGTTCTGCTGCAAGGACCCGGAGGAAGCTGATCGGACGCCTGTAGAGAAAGCAGCCGTAGAGGACGCCGCCAATCATGGCTCCGAGGGTAAAGCCCGGGAAATACGCGCCGGTCGGACGGATGATATACTTTAAGATATCAAGGGCACCGCCAAACAGGCCGCCCACCACCGGACCGAACAGATAGTATACGAACTGGTTGGCAATAGTGGAAAAACCAATCTTTAAGTAATCACCAAGTACCAGGGTGAAGTACCCCAGCACCACCGAGATGGCCGCAAACATAGCCATGACCGTGACTGTGTTAACGTGCTTCAATTCTTCTAAGGAATCCGTGAACAAAGCTGTAAATTTCTTCATAAAAAATTACCTCCTTTGCAGAATTCTCTACTACAAAGGAGATAATCATATCCTCTTCGCAGCGGGATGCGGTCCGTGCACCGCGAAACTGCTGTTTTCAGTTTCTTCGTCCTGCCGGCAACTCCCTGTCCGGCTGGCACTTAACGCACACAGACCTACTCTGCTTTCTGTATTTTATTTTGGTGTACCGCCCAAACTGCTCTCGCAGCTGCCGTTGCGAGTTACTATAGCACTTTTTTTGACTCCTGTAAAGAATACTGCCGCATTTTATAAAAATAATACGGAATCAGCGGGATCAGTGCGGAGATCCAGGCTGCTGGATCAGACAGACAGGTTTGCACAAATCCGCCGCCCAGGTGCAGCACCAGCGCAACCACTCCGGCTCTCGCCATCAGTTCAAACACACCGCCGAGCATCGGTACCAGACCATATCCCATTCCCTGAAGCGCGTTCCGGTAAAGGAAAATGCTGCCCAGAAACGGATAACACCAGGATACAGTCTTAAAATACTGATTGGCCGCGTCGATGACCACGGTCTTGGAGCTGTCCACAAAGATCAGTGTCAGCTTCCCTGCCAGGAAATGAATGATCAGGAAGAATGCCGCTGCCGCGATCAGGATCATGATCTGGGTATCCTTTACGCCCTGGCGCACCCGGTCCAGACGGCCCGCGCCGCGGTTCTGTCCCACATAAGTTGCTATCGTTGCGCCGAAAGCAATGAAAATGGTATTGACCATGTTCTGCAGCTTTCCGGCTGCCGCGTAGCCCGCGATATAATCCGCGCCGAACACATTAATGGCGCTCTGTACAATGATGGTTCCGATGGCAGTAATGGAAAACTGCAGTCCCATCGGCACACCAATGGACAACAGACGCTGCATCATGGAAACATCCGGCGCGAAATCCGTCTTCTGAAGCTTGAGAATATCGAACTTCTGAATGATATAGACCAGACACAGCAGTGCGGAAATTCCCTGGGCAATGACCGTCGCGTATGCGCAGCCCTCCACTCCCATGTGAAATTTCACAATGAACAGCACATCCAGCCCTGCATTGATCACTGCGGAAATGATCAGAAAATATAAGGGGGAACGTCCGTCGCCCAGAGCCCGCAGCACTGCGGCAAAGGCATTGTAAGCCGCTGTCACACAGAGGCCTGCGTAAATAATGCCCATGTAGGCTGCTGTCTGTCCGATGATCTCGTCCGGTGTGTTCATAAGCCGGAGGATCGGTACATTAAAAATCATAAGTCCCGCAGTCATGACCACCACAAAGGCCACGCACAGATACACCGACATTGCCACATAGCGGCGCATCTGATGGTAGTCCTTCGCGCCAAAGCTCTGGGCTACCATGATGGAAAATCCACTGGTAATTCCCTGAAGCCATCCGGTCACCAGAAAGATCAGGGATGTGGTACTTCCGATGGCTGCCAGCGCGTTAACGCCAATATAACGGCCAGCCACCACGGAATCTACCAGATTGTAAAACTGCTGGAAAATATTTCCGAGATAAGTCGGAATCATAAATGCCAGGATCAGGCGCACGGGATTGCCCCGTGTCATATCATTTGTCATGCTGAATTACTCCTGCACTTTCTGATTAAGACAGTCCGATCATCATAGCTGCAACCACTGCGATGGATGCAAATACAAACAGGAATGCCTGGAATTTGATCTGGAACTTCGCCCACTGTCCCCACTCCAGTTTTGCTGCAGCCAGCGCGCCAAGCAGGCATCCGCTGGTCGGAACGATGAAGTTAGTGAATGCGTCACCAAGCTGGTAAGACAGAACTGCAACCTGACGTTCTACGCCTACCAGATCCGCAAGCGGTGCCATGATCGGCATGGTCAGTGCTGCCTGTCCGGAACCGGACACAACAAAGAAGTTGAATACGGACTGGAATACATACATCAGCCATGCGGAGATCACCGGCGGGAAATTCTTCATACCGTTGCTGATGGTATACAGAATGGTGTTCAGTACTGTTCCATCGGTTGCGCTGGTTCCGCCCAGAATGATGATGATACCCTGTGCCATACCGACACACATGGCAGCGCCGAGAAGATCCGCGGCACCACGGTCAAACGCGCGCGGGATGTCATTTAACTGCATGTCGTTTAAATGGAAGACGAGTCCGATGATACCGGAAACAAGGCCCATAACAAAGAACTGGGATGCGATTTCCGGAATGTAGTAGCCCTGAGTCACAACTCCCCAGATGGTCCATACCATGCAGGCAACGATAGTCAGCAGTACCAGCTTGTGTCCAAGCGTGAACGGAAGCTCCTCTTTGCCATTCTTTGCGAAGTCCTCACGGTACTCCTGATCAGACTCATAGGCAACGGAAATCTTCGGGTTCTTCTTTACCTTTGCTGCATAGCGCATGGTGAACACACAGGTCAGGCCGGTAAAGATGATCCATAACGGGATACGGAACCAGGCACCAGACATAACCGGGATTCCTGCAATACCCTGAGCCACAGCCAGGCCGAACGGGTTCTGCCAGGAGCTACCGAAACCGATCTGGGTTGCCACGTAGCTGCACATGATGCCGACTACCGCGTCATAGCCCATGGCAATGAACATCGGCACCAGGATCATAACGAACGGAATGGCTTCCTCACCCATACCGAACACTGCGCCGCCCAGAGAAAACAGCACGGTGAGGATCGGTACCAGGAGAATCTCCTTGCCGTTTGTCATGCTGATAACCCGCATGATTCCACTCTCTACGGCTCCGGTCCTGAGCACGATACCAAATGATCCTCCAACAACCAGGATAAATGCAATGATGCCGACCGCGGTACCATTTTTATTACCGGTTGTCATACCCTCAAATACATAGTTTAAAATACCCTGACCGCCAAAATCTTCCGTACCGAAGAGCGGCGCAACTTTCGTCACCTTGTTTCCATTCTCATCCAGAACATACTCAAAGCTGTCCGGATCCAGAACGGTTCTGGTCTTTTCTTCCCCGTTCATGGTGTAGGTGATTTCTTTTGTCTCATATTTACCCAGCGGGATAAACATGGTCAGGATCGCTGCAAACAGAATTACACCAAAGATGATGATGTACGTATGCGGCATCTGAAACTTCTTTTTCTTCTCCATTTGTAGTTCCTCTTCATTCTCAATGATAAAATTAACGTGTCGCAACAAAAAATTATAACATACCGCAAAGAAATTGTAAACGAAAAAGGCTCTGCATCTGAAAAACATGCGTTTTCCGGCGCAAAGCCTTTTGCTGATTTTTTCAGTTTTCCTGCGGCGTCACGTCATGCGCCCGGATTTGGTCCTGAATCTCTTTCAGGCATTCCAGAAGCAGTGGATTAAATACACCACACTCTCCGTTCATGATCATATGCATGGCCTGCTCATGTGGAAATGCTTTCTTGTATACTCGGGGACTCACCAGTGCATCATACACGTCTACAATGGAAACTACCTGCGCAGCAATCGGGATATCTTCTCCCTTCAAGCCATCTGGATAACCATTTCCATCATAGCGCTCGTGATGCCATCGGCAGATCTGGTATGCGATCTTTACAATGGCTTCATCCTGGTACGCCGTCAGATGCTTTAACATGGCCGCGCCTATCACAGTATGGGTCTTCATGATCTCAAACTCTTCCGGTGTCAGCCGTCCCGGCTTGTTCAGAATTTTCTCGTCGATACCAATCTTACCGATATCGTGAAGCGCTGATGCTGTCGCAATCAGTTCCCGGTCGGATCTGGACAGATGGTACTGTCCCGTCTTCTGCACCAGACGTTCCAGCAGAAGATCTGTCAGGCGGTTGATATGGGATACATGCAGCCCGCTTTCCCCGTTACGAAATTCCATGATCTGGCTCAAAATACCAACCATAACCCGGTTATTCTTCTCTTTCTCATAAATCTGGTTCGTGACCATCTTAATGAGACGGCGCTGCTTTGTGTAAAGTTTGATGGTGTTAAAGACACGCTGAAACACCACCTTGGCATCGAACGGCCGGCTGATGTAGTCGGACACGCCAAGCTCATAGGCTTTTCGAATGTAAGGCTCCGAATTTTCACTGGAGATCATGATAACCGGTACCTCTTCGATCCAGTGGTTCCGGGTCATATATTCCAGCACCTCAAATCCGTTCATGCCCGGCATGACGATATCCAGTAGGATCAGCGCAATTCCAGTGCCGTACTGCTCCAGCGTGGCAACACACTGTTCTCCGTTTTCTGCCTCAAGAATGCGGAAATCCGAATGCAGCATCTCAGACAAAATTTCTCTGTTCAGTTCAGAGTCATCTACAATCAGGATCTGCTGCTTGATGTTTTCCTGATCTTCCAGTTCCTGGCTCTGCGTGCTGGCTTCCTGTTCCGTTCCGGCTGTCACCACCATATTTTTGCGGTTTTTCGCCTGATACATCAGCTTGTCTGCCCGGATGGCCGCATCATCAACCGTCTCTGTTCCATTCAGCATCACGCCTCCCACGCTGACAGAAAGATGCAGGCTCGTGTACCCAGGTACATCTGCTTCATTGATTTTCTGTTTCGTGTGTTTCAGACATTTTTCAAACTCGTCCCGGCTGATTTCCGGCATGAGAAGCAGAAATTCATCACCGCCATAGCGGATCAGGGAATCCTCATCCCGTACGCAGCCCCGGATTATCATCACCAGTGTTTTCAGCACCGCGTCACCGGCATCATGACCACAGGTATCGTTGTAAAGCTTGAAATCATCCAGGTCGATCATGGCTATGCCGCCCTTCTGCACAGAGGTCTTGATCTTATCCTCATAATAACGGCGGTCGTAGGCACCAGTCAGTGCATCAATATATAATTCATCATGGTAGCTTGTCAGATGTTCCAGAAGGTTGTCAGATCCCTTGGCATCCAACAGGCAGCTGCAATCCATATGGCGCACCAGCTCCATAACATAGGGCTTTCCATCTACCTCAATATAACGGGCTGTCACCTCATAAAGCTCATCCCCCTTATATTCCAGTTTCGTCCGTTGAATCCGGTCCTGATAAACTTGTCTGGAAATACAGTTTTCACAGGGCTGGTTTTTCTCCCAGTAGTCATAGCAATAACAATGGTTCCCTTCACCAGCGTGATTTTCTTTTCTTTCATATTCCCCAGCCAGGCGAAGATCAAAGACATCCAGAAGACGTACGGTGGTGAATACTTCCCGGTAAAGCTCCATCCGTTCCTCTACCTGCTGTCTTGTCAGTTTATCGCGTAAATTCATTATGGATTAAGCCTCCGCTTCCAGCTCACGAATTGCCTCTGTTAACTGCTCATAACATACGGTAAGTTCCTGAAATAATCGGTCTCCGCCGGTAATATCTCTTCCTCTGAGATCTTCTGTCAGTGCTGCACTGATTTCATACAGGCGATCAAAGCCAAGGTTTAAGCATACACCCTTTAAGGTGTGGGCCGCACGGAATGCGCGCTCTGCGTCACGTGCCTCCAGAGCCTCCCTTAATTCCGCATAGCTCGGATCTTTTAGAAACTTCAGCGCAAAACGCTTTACCAGCGCCTCATTGCCAAATCTGCTTAATACACTTTCATAATTGGACCCGATTTTTTCATAACACTCTTTTGTATTCATTATTCTTTCCCCTGACTATTCATTATGTATTTGTAATTACTGTTTTTTCTCAGTAACGGCATATATCTTCAGTGTAGCATAAAATTTATCGGTTTTCCACTATAAATGGCATATATACACAAAAGAAGCCGCACATGATTTTCATGCGCGGCTTCCGAATATTACGATTTTCTATTACAAATTACTTCTGGGCAATTGCTGCCTGTGCTGCGGCCAGTCTTGCGATCGGAACGCGGTACGGTGAGCAGGATACATAATCCAGACCGATCTTGTTGCAGAATTCTACGGAAGACGGATCTCCGCCGTGCTCGCCGCAGATACCGATATGCAGATCCGGATTGGATGCCTTGCCAAGCTTGATAGCCATCTCCATGAGTTTGCCGACACCAGTCTGATCCAGTTTTGCGAACGGATCGTTCTCGTAAATCTTAGCATCGTAGTAAGCGCCTAAGAACTTGCCTGCATCATCACGGGAGAATCCAAAGGTCATCTGGGTCAGGTCGTTGGTACCGAAGCAGAAGAAGTCAGCCTCTTTCGCAATCTCGTCTGCAGTCAGAGCTGCTCTCGGGATCTCGATCATGGTACCTACATGGTACTTCAGATCAGAACCAGCTGCTGCAATCTCTGCGTCTGCAGTCTCAACAACAGTCTTCTTGCAGTATTTTAACTCTTTGATATCGCCGATAAGCGGGATCATAATCTCCGGAACGATGTTCCAATCCGGATGAGCTTTCTTTACGTTGATTGCTGCGCGGATAACAGCCTTGGTCTGCATTACTGCAATCTCCGGGTAGGTAACAGCCAGACGGCATCCACGATGACCCATCATCGGGTTGAACTCATGCAGAGACTCGCAGATTGCCTTGATTTCTGCAACGGTCTTTCCTTTTGCCTTAGCCAGCTTCTCAATGTCAGCTTCCTCGGTCGGAACGAACTCATGTAACGGCGGATCCAGGAAACGGATGGTTACAGGGTTGCCCTCCATAGCCTCGTAGAGCTGTTCGAAATCGCCCTGCTGTAACGGAAGGATCTTCTCCAGAGCTTCTTCTCTTTCTTCTACAGTATCAGAGCAGATCATCTCACGGAATGCGTCGATACGATCACCCTCGAAGAACATATGCTCGGTACGGCAAAGGCCAATGCCCTCTGCGCCAAGCTCACGAGCCTTCTGTGCGTCGTGCGGGGTATCTGCGTTGGTACGAACGCCCATGGTTCTGTACTCATCAGCCCATGCCATGATACGTCCGAACTCACCAGCGATGGTTGCTTCTACAGTCGGGATTGCTCCGTCATATACACAGCCGGTAGAACCATCAAAGGAGATGACATCACCCTCATGGTACTCTTTGCCAGCCAGAGTGAATTTCTTGTTTGCTTCATCCATAACGATGTCGCCGCAGCCTGCTACACAGCAAGCGCCCATGCCACGCGCAACAACTGCTGCGTGGGAGGTCATGCCACCACGAACGGTTAAGATACCCTGGGAAGCCTTCATACCGGTAATATCTTCCGGAGAGGTCTCAAGACGTACCAGAACGACTTTCTCGCCTCTTGCCGCCCATTCTACAGCGTCATCTGCGGTGAAGACGATCTTACCACAAGCTGCGCCAGGTGCTGCGCCCAATGCCTTTGCGATCGGGGTAGCTGCCTTTAATGCCTTCTGGTCGAAGGTCGGATGCAGTAAGGAATCCAGGTTACGCGGATCGATCATGGCAACTGCCTCTTCCGGAGTTCTCATGCCCTCGTCTACCAGGTCACATGCGATCTTTAATGCAGCCTGAGCGGTTCTCTTACCATTACGGGTCTGCAGCATGTACAGTTTGCCATGCTCAACAGTGAACTCCATATCCTGCATATCTCTGTAATGATCTTCCAGAGTCTTACATACTTTTTCGAAATCGGCGAATGCCTCCGGGAATTTCTCAGCCATCTCCTGAATGTGCATTGGAGTGCGGACACCAGCTACAACGTCCTCGCCCTGTGCGTTGGTTAAGAACTCACCGAACAGGCCCTTCGCGCCGGTTGCCGGGTCACGGGTAAACGCAACACCGGTACCACAGTCATCACCCATGTTACCAAATGCCATGGACTGTACGTTTACAGCAGTACCCCAGGAGTACGGGATGTCGTTGTCGCGGCGGTAAACGTTTGCACGCGGGTTGTCCCAGGAACGGAATACGGCTTTGATTGCGCCCATTAACTGTTCCTTCGGATCATCCGGGAAATCTACGCCGATCTTGTTCTTGTACTCAGCCTTGAACTGGTTAGCCAGCTCTTTTAAATCATCTGCGTCAAGCTCAACGTCAAGCTTCACGCCTTTCTTCTCTTTCATCTCATCGATGAGAGCCTCAAAATATTTCTTGCCGACTTCCATTACAACGTCGGAATACATCTGAATGAATCTTCTGTAGCAGTCCCATGCCCAGCGCGGGTTGTTGGACTTCTCAGCGATTACGTTAACTACAGCTTCGTTTAAGCCCAGGTTTAAGATGGTATCCATCATACCAGGCATGGAAGCACGTGCGCCGGAACGTACGGAAACCAGCAGCGGGTTCTCAAGATCGCCGAATTTCTTTCCGGTAATCTCTTCCATCTTTGCGATATACTCGTTGATCTGGCCCTGGATCTCATCGTTGATCTCGCGGCCGTCCTCGTAGTACTGTGTGCAGGCCTCCGTTGTAATGGTAAAGCCCTGCGGTACCGGAAGACCGATATTCGTCATCTCAGCCAGGTTTGCGCCTTTACCACCGAGAAGATTTCTCATGGTAGCGTCACCCTCTGTAAATAAGTACACCCACTTTTTAGCCATTGGTTTATCCTCCTCAACATGTACAGACTTTTTTGTCTGTGGTTTAAGCTCCGTCTTGTATAGTTTTTGCACAAAAAAGCTTCCTTCGACGGTCTGGTATAAGTATACCATATTTTTTTCAGGAGTAAAGGTTTTTCCGTGTTGTTTTTGTATATTTTTTAGCAAAAACTCGTAAATTTTTGTCGATTCTTCGTTATTTTCACATATGCGATGTAAATTCGTATATACGAATATATAATTTGCCATTTTGACGAATCTGAGTATTCCGGCTGCACTTTCTATTTCCGATTTACCTGTCGCTCCTGTTTTTGACACTATCGGTACTGTTCCCGGGCGAATAGGTACATATATATTTTTCAATTTCATCTGCCAGTTTTTCTGCCGAAATCAATGGCTGCTCCGGATATCGGCAGAAATATTTCGGATACGGACTGTTCTTCAGGCCTTCGATCAGAATGATATCTGCTTCCGGAAATGCAGCAAACAGCTCCCGTTCTGTAATCCCCTGGTATTCCTTCGTGATCAGAAACCTGTGATCGGAAAATACTGCCGTACCGTAAGCCCCGGCCTTCTGATGACGGTAGCTGTCCGTTCCCGGCACATCACTCTCAAAATCATGGCCATCATGCTTAATAACTGCCACCTTGTATCCGCGCCTCACCAGCTCCGGCACAAGCCGGGTGATCATTGTGGTTTTTCCGCTGTTTTTCCAGCCGCTGACAGCAAAAACAAACGGACGCGGTCCTGTTTCCAGAGTCCGGTAATCCACGGTACTGTTAATATTTTCCAATGCCAGGCTGTGTTTTCCAAGCTCCAGTGTTCGGTAGCCGGCCCGTTCTAGCAGATGCATCATGCGGTAATCACCCTCCCGGATCATCTGCATTGCCACAGGAAGTACATGCTTCGGATAGATTCCGAATAACGGATGAATTCGTCCGTTCTGTTCCGCTGCAAGGATGACGGAAGTATTTTCACGGTATGTATCAAGTAGCCTCTGCACCGATTCCGTATCGATCATTGGTATGTCACAGGCCATCACCAGAAGTGCGTCTTCTTCACAGGAGACCAGCCCGGAGGCAATCCCTCCGATCGGTCCGATTTCCCTCCACCGGTCCTCTACCATGGGCAGACCGGCTTCTTCATAGGGTTCTTTTTTGTCTACAGACAAATAAACCGCAGGCAGACAGTCACAGGCATGTAAAATCCTCTGACAGAAGGTTGCACCGCCATAGTGGAGGAACAGTTTTTTCTGTCCCTCCATGCGTGTGTTCTTTCCCCCTGAGAGGATGTATCCGGCGACTGCGCCTACGGTTTGTAATTTGTTTTCCTTCATTTTAGAAGCGGAACTTGTCCTCGAAATACTGCTTTAACTCAGCAATCGGAACGCGAACCTGCTCCATGGTATCACGGTCGCGAACGGTCACTGCATGATCTTCCTCGGAATCGAAGTCGTAAGTAATGCAGAACGGAGTACCGATTTCATCCTGTCTTCTGTATCTCTTACCAATGTTGCCTCTGTCATCGAACTCACAGTTGTAGTACTTAGACAGCTCTGCGTAAACCTTCTCTGCGCCCTCATTCAGCTTCTTGGACAGCGGAAGGATACCGACCTTAACCGGTGCGATAGCCGGATGGAAGTGAAGCACGGTACGCACATCACCCTCTCCGATTTCTTCCTCATCGTATGCTGCGCACAGGAATGCCAGGGTAACACGGTCAGCACCCAGGGACGGCTCGATAACATACGGGATATATTTCTCCTTTGCCTCATCATCGAAGTAGGTCATATCCTCTCCGGAGGTATTCTGATGCTGGGTTAAGTCGTAGTCTGTTCTGTCTGCGATGCCCCACAGCTCGCCCCATCCGAACGGGAAGAGGAACTCGATATCGGTAGTACCCTTACTGTAGAAGCACAGTTCCTCCGGAGAATGGTCGCGGAGACGGATCTCATCTTCCTTTAAGCCCAGAGCCAGCAGCCAGTCACGGCAGAAGCCTCTCCAGTACTGGAACCATTCCAGATCAGTACCCGGCTTACAGAAGAACTCCAGCTCCATCTGCTCAAATTCACGAGTACGGAAAGTAAAGTTACCCGGGGTGATCTCGTTACGGAAAGACTTACCAATCTGGCCAATACCGAACGGAACTTTCTTTCTGGAAGTACGCTGTACGTTCTTGAAGTTTACGAAGATACCCTGTGCGGTCTCCGGTCTTAAGTATACAGTGTTCTTTGCATCCTCAGTAACACCCTGGAAGGTCTTGAACATCAGGTTGAACTGACGGATATCGGTGAAGTCATGCTTGCCACAGCTTGGGCAGCAGATGTTGTTGTCATCGATGTATTTCTTCATTTCTTCCTGAGACCACGCGTCTACGCTGCCCTCAATGGTGATGCCGTTCTCTGCCATGTAATCCTCGATCAGCTTGTCGGCACGGAAACGCTCCTTACATGCCTTGCAGTCCATCAGCGGATCAGAGAAACCGCCCAGATGTCCGGAAGCTACCCAGGTCTGGGAGTTCATAAGGATGGCACAGTCAACGCCGACGTTGTACGGGCTCTCCTGCACGAATTTCTGCCACCATGCTTTCTTTACGTTGTTCTTCAGCTCTACGCCAAGGTTGCCGTAATCCCAGGTGTTTGCCAGGCCGCCATAGATCTCGGAACCCGGATAAACGAATCCTCTGCTCTTGGCCAGCGCTACAATTTTCTCCATTGTCTTTTCCATCATCGATAACCTCTCTTTTTATTTGAATATAATACAGCCGGTCCCCTCTGGGGTCACTGCTGAATGATCACCTGTTACTTCCACTCCATCCGTTACATAGAGGATTTTTCCCTCCGTATAAACCTTTGTGGAGCCTTCGGTAAGCACCATATGGCTGTCCTTTGCCGCGGCCTTCTGAATATCCGCATCTTTTCCGGCAGATGTTTTGTAGGTCAGATCGGGAAGCTTTGCGCTTTCCGTGTCACAAACCATCAGGGAAGTCACCGTGTGGGTATCATCCCCGTTTTCTTCGGAAAACTTTACAAAGTCCTCCGGTGTGCCATAGGCAAATACCAGCGTACCGGTCTGGCCTTCCAGACTGCTCTTTTCAAGCGCTACAGGAAGCTTCTCACCACCTTCGGTATTCTCTGCCTCAGCAGCCGCGCCCTGTTCTTCATTATAAGAAGCAATCTGCTCTTTCGCAAACTCTGCCAGGCCCTCGGCGCTATATAAGTCATTCTCCTTTTCGGATGTGTAGACCATGGCGCTCTGCACGCTTAAGTCATCTGCCACATAAATGCTGTTTTCCGAACCATCCCAGGATTGTCCTGAAGACCGGGTACAGCCTGCGGTACAGACCGCTGCAAACAATACCGCTGCAGTCAAAACTGCGATTTTCTTTTTCATAAATCTCCTTATCTTCCCCGGAACCTGTCTCACAGCCTGCTACGCTTCAGCAGATCTCCACGATGCAGACTCCTGCCCTGCCCACAGGGTTCTCTAGGATTATACCTGTTCATGGAAGGTTTTTCAACACCTTATTTCTTTATGACTTCGCTGGTGACGTTCAGGATGTTACTGTTCACGCGTTGCGCAAACAGCAACGGATTTTGCCGATGCTTCGCATTCCAAATCGGCAAAATCTGCTGCCACCACGATATCATACGGCATTTTCAGTTCAGAAAATGCCTACCCGTGTACAGTAACTTCAGGATTTCACATGCCCGGACTGTGAAACCGTCTGCTCCAGCACGTTCAGGATTTTCAGGGAATGAAACTCCCTGTCAATGAACCGGCGCTTATTCAGCTCTACACAATGCCGCAGTTCCTCCAGCACTTCCGGAGCCAGCGTAAACGTATACAGAGATTCCAACGGGGAGGCGATGATATACTCCCACGCATAGTTGGCGGAATCGCTGACCGGTCTGGGCGGATGCTCCGTATAATCTCCATTGATGACCATGCTGCGAAGTTCGAACACAGCCTGTACTAGCGGATTTGGAATGGCTGGCTTTAATAACGCCCGCAGAGACTGGTACAACAGCAAAAGCAGCTCCGCCGCTTCCAGATTTTCCCGTCCGTAATAATCGGCAAGCTCCAGAAAATAAGAGCCATAACAGGTTGCTTCCATATCCAGTGTAATCTCCGCAAAATAGTTGAGTACATCCGCTCCCTGCAGATTGCAGGCATCGCGGCCTTCATACAGGCGGAAGTTTCCAAACACAAAAGGCCTCGTTACTCCCATCAGCTGACTTCCCGGGCGTTTGGCCCCCCGGGCAAAAGCAGTGATTTTGCCGCGTTCCCTGGTCAGAAGTACCAGACGCCGGTCATTATCTCCCACCGGAGATGCTTTTAAGACCATGCCGGTCAGATTCACCAGTTCTCTCATAACACATTCTATTCCTTCGGATTATATCCGTAGTTTTTCATCAGCAGTTCGCTGTCGCGCCACTCTTTTCTTACCTTTACCCAGATCTGCAGGTTCACTTTTGTCTCCAGCATATCCTCCAGCTCTCTTCTGGCTGCAGAACCAATGCGTTTTAACATGGCACCGCCCTTGCCGATGATGATACCCTTGTGAGAATCCCGCTCACAGATGATGGTGGCTTCCACATCCATGATGCCATTTGGCCGCTCGCTCATTTTTTCAATGGTAACCGCAATGCCGTGGGGAATCTCTTCATCCAGCAGACGCAGAGCCTTCTCCCGGATCAGTTCTGCCGCGATCTGGCGCATCGGCTGGTCGGTGACAGTATCCTCATCGTAGAACTGGGGGCCATACGGCAGATATTTGAACAGCTGCTCCAGCAACGTATCGGTGTTCTTATCCCGCAGGGCGGACACCGGAACAATCTCCGCAAAATCGCAGATATCCTTGTAGGCGTTGATGAACGTCAGGATGTCTTCCTGATTCTTTACCGTATCGGTCTTGTTGATGACCAGGATGATCGGAGTCTTGATGCCCTGAAGCTGCTCGGCAATATGGCGCTCGCCGGCACCGATAAAAGTGCTTGGCTCTACCAGCCACAAAATCAGGTCCACCTCTTTTAAGGTATGCTCAGCCACATTCACCATATACTCGCCAAGCTTATTTTTTGCCTTGTGGATACCCGGAGTATCCAGAAAGATGATCTGGCCGCGCTCATCGGTGTAGACCGTCTGGATGCGGTTTCTGGTTGTCTGCGGCTTGTCCGATGTGATAGCGATCTTCTGGCCGATGAGATGATTCATCAGCGTGGATTTGCCCACATTCGGCCGTCCGATCAGGGTTACAAAGCCGGATTTTTGCTGAACCGGGGCGGACTGGTTTTCTCCGCCTGTCTCGTTTTTTTTGCCGTTCAGTTCCTCCAGCAGTTTATCAAAATTCGTACCTTCCGGTTTCTTTGCCATAAATTTATCCTTTCGAAAATACTTATCCTCTTGTGAGACTGGAAACCTCGCCAAACATGCCGCGGTTTGCCTCGATCTTCTCCTCGTTTCCGACTACGCAGAAGCTTCCGGTAGCCAGAACTGCCCGTACCTGGGCAGCCAGTGCGCGGATATCTTCCTTGGCGGCACCTAAGATCTGGTCACGCTCCGTCTGCATCATCTCTTCCGTCACACCGGACAGATAAGCGGAAAGTCCTCTGCTTCCCTTCACAGACGGAGTCAGCGGGGCGTCCAGATTGCTGATGGTTCCGATAACATATTTGGTCATGTCGCGCTCATCCGGGTCAAAGGCCTCCAGATAAGCCGGGATGCCCTCATAGATATCGTTGGTCTCTTTCAAGTTCGGGTCACGGTAGGATACCAGATAACCCTCTCCGGAACGTCCGAAACCGCTCATACAGCCATATGCGCCGCCCTTTACACGAATATTCAGCCACAGATAATCGTAGCTTAAGATGACCTGCAGGATCTTCAATGCTCCGGTATACTCCAGGCCTGCGTCGCGGAAGTTTCCGCAGCGTGCCACATAATCCACCTGGGCAGAGGTCTTTAATCCCTCGTTCACATTCTTTACCGGATGGGTAAAGGCATGCTTCTCACCGCTTCCCTGGGGCAGCTTATCTGCCAAAAGCTTTAAGTTCTGCGGAAGCTGTTCGTAGCCCTTATCATCTGCGGTGTAGTTTACCAGCATATTGGCGCGGGTAAAGAGTTTTCTGCTGACCTCCTGCAGCCGGGCCATGATCTCACCCTTCTTATTGGCGTAATCCTTCTCCAGCTGCTCCAGGAAATGATAATATGCCGTGCCTCCGGTCAGTTCGTTGTAGTAAGCAGTTGCAGAGAAATAGGAGGTCGCGCGGGATACTGCCGTGCTGTGTCCTGCGTTCTCCAGCTTCATCTTCGCGCGGGAGCGGGTCTCCTGGATTACCTCTCCCAGGCGTTTCTCATCCGTAAACACAGAGTGATTCAGGATCTCCTCCAGAATGGTGAAGCCAAAATCCAGCTTATCATAAAGCACGCGGATGCTTGCCACAAACGCTCCGGTAAAACGCTCCGGATCTGCCAGATCCGGGTAGGAGGTTACGGAAAAGTCCACGCCGCCGCTGTTTAAGTGGATCTCACTGGTCAGGTCAGAGTAGCTGTAATGTTCCGTACTGATGGAACCCAGAATGTATTTTAACATGCCTGCGTAGGGAAGGTCTTCCTGCGGCAGCACTTCGGTGTTAAACAGCACCTTTAGATATCCGATCCCGGAGGTAAAGAAGTTGTGGTGCAGCACCTTGATGCCACCCTCTTCTTTTTCCTTCCAGAAGAATGTCTCTGCCTTTTTCTCAATATCCTCCCGTTTTAAGAGCGGGATTTTCGCCAGAATCTCCGGGGTAGACGGGGTATCCTGATATTCCTTTAATTCTCTGGTGGCAGTCACCAGTTTCTCCAGTTCTTCTTCAGACAGGGAAGCCTTATAAGCTGCCAGCTTTTTCGCCAGCTTCTCATCTTCTTTTACCGTCAGGTTCTTCTCCGGAGCTACCACGATCACAGCCTCAAACGGATTGTCCAACAGATAATCCCGGATGAGCTGTTCAAAATAACCGTTCTCCACTTCTTTTTTCAGAAAATCAAAGGTTTCCTGATAGCACAGATGGGTCATCGGATCTCCATCGTACAGCCAGCTGTCCAGACACTGCAGGCCATACATCAGCCCCTTCGGCGCAGAACCATAATCTGCCTCGCGGTATTTAAACTCAAAATAATTCATGCCTGCAAGCAGACTCTTGCGGTTAATGCCCTGATCTGCCAGTTTACGCAGGGTACCTTTGACAATAGCCAGGAACTCACCCTTTTGTTCTTTATTGGCATCCTTGGCAATGACGGAAAAATACGGCTGTAAAATGCCGCTCTCATAACCGCCCATCACATCTTTTCCGATTCCCGCATCAATGAGTGCCTGCTTTAACGGCGCTCCCGGCGCGTCAAGCAGCGTGTACTCCAGGATCTGGAAGGCCACATACAGCTTCGGATCCAGGTCATCTCCCACAACGGTATTTACAGAAAGATAGGTTGCGTCCTCCTCGGACTCGCCTTCGGTAATGGAGTAGGAAAACTCCCGTTCCACCGGCTCTGCAAATGCCTTCTGCTCTCTGATGCGGGAATCTACCGGCCGCTCCTCGTAATGGCTTAAATATTCCTCATCCAGCCAGGTCAGTTTTTCGGCCATGTCCATATCTCCATAGAGGTAAATGTAGCTGTTGGACGGATGATAGTAAGTTCTGTGGAAATCCAGGAACTTCTCATAGCTTAACTCCGGAATGTGTACCGGGTCACCGCCGGAATCCTTGCCGTAGCAGGTATCCGGGAACAGGGTCTTCTGGGTCACACTGTCTAAAATGCTTTCCGGGGAAGAGTAAGCCCCCTTCATCTCATTGTATACAACACCATTGTAAATGAGCGGAGCGTCCTTGCTCTCCAGTTCATAGTGCCAGCCCTCCTGGCGGAAGATCTTCTCTTCTTTATAGATATTCGGATGAAGCACAGCATCCATGTAAACATCCATCAGGTTGTGGAAATCCTTGTCGTTGCAGCTTGCCACCGGATATACGGTCTTATCCGGATAGGTCATGGCATTTAAGAACGTATTTAAGGAGCCCTTTACCAGCTCCACGAACGGATCCTTTAACGGGAATTTGTCGGAGCCACAGAGCACACTGTGCTCCAGAATATGTGGCAGTCCGCAGTCATTGTCCGGCGGAGTGCGGAATCCGATGCAGAATACCTTGTTCTCATCGTCGTTTGATACCAGAAACAGTCTGGCTTTTGTTTTCTTATGCTCCAGCACAATACCTTCCGACTGCATCTCCTCGATCATTTTATGTTCTACCACACGGTAGGTATCCAGCTTTTTGATTGCTTCTAACTGACTCATGCGTTTTCTTCCTTTCCTATCTGTCTTTTCCGTTTTTTATAGATTCCCCATCAGGCGGTCTTTTAACAGCGCAATGCCGTCGCGCAGGGAAAAATGCACCAGCAGCACCTTGTCTGCCTCCGACGCAATGCCGTAGACGGTACCATAATCCTGCTTTTTCGCGATCATCGCAGCCCGGCACAGATGAAAATTGCTGGTAATGATGCCAACGCGCGGCTGGCGTGCCAGAACCGGTGTGTTGTTTGTGGGCGCTCCTGTCTCAGGCACACCTTCTATCTCTCCCGGCGCACGGAGCAGGCGGTCTGCTTCCGCTTTCCGTTCCTGTTCAAGCAGATTTTCCCGTTTTTCGATCATCACCCTGCTGTACGCAAGATTCTCCACCGTACTGAAAGACTGTTCCTCTTTCAGAAGATGGTCCGGATCCGCCCCCTGCCCTAACAAATAGGTTTCCATGGCATCTGCCTCAGAGCACGGCTCCGCATCCCCTTTTGCACCGGAAAGCACCAGCATGGTCTCCGGATTCTCCTTCATATACTCCAGCGCCTTGTCCAGCCGGAGCTTTAAGGTTTTGCTTAAGCTTCCGTCCGGTTTCACTTTGGCACCCAGCACAATCACATAATCCAGCGAAGGCTCCGCGGCTGCCGGGATGCGCCCAAAGATCAGAATCTGCGTCACCAGAACGATCATCAGACCGGATGCGCACAGGGTCACAAAAGAAACCGGCAGCCAGAGTGGCACTCGTTCCGGATACTTCTGATAAAAATGAATGCCCGCAGCCGTAGCCCCAAAAAATCCGCCGATCAGAAGCCATAACACAGCAAACGAAGTGCCAAATCCCGCATACAGCACAATAACTCCGTAATACACCAGGCAAAGCACCGCCGCCGCAGTGAAGACCCATATTAACATCGTTTCACCTCACGTAAGTTTTATGCCATAAAACACGGCACAATTAAAATAATTATACTGCATTTCCGGAAACGCCACAAGAGCGAATATAACAATTTAAAAGCAATAGCAATAAAGGTCCGAAGC
>NZ_QUFI01000005.1:114166-159573 GCF_003478505.1 Clostridium sp. AF27-2AA | reverse complement strand
CCGGGAATTTTTATATCAACGGCTGAAATTTAAGCGCTTACTTTATATTAGCTTATACCGTAATGTTTTAAAATACTATACCAAATTTTATTATAGCATAGTAAATAAATTGAATTAAATCACTTTAATATTTTCTATTTCAAAAATCGAATTAAATATTCCGGCAATTTCGATAGACCTTGTATTCCACCTTCTCCGATCAGAGCTAAATATATAAGAATGACATATTTCCATTTATTACCTAAAATTCGCCTATAAGGCTCCACCGCATATTCCATTGATTTCGCTTCCACCTCATCACCAGTATAAAGCATAAATAGAATTACCAATATCATACACGCACAAGATAAAACAATCCATCTTCCAAAATCACAAGCTTTATAACAAGCAACCACAACCCCAAGCAAGGACAATGGAAATAAAAATATTGCTAATCTCTGTAATAAGCATTTACTTTTTTGAGCAATTCTATAAAAAAATCTAGCAGCAATATGAAATAATGGAAAACTCACTAATAAGCCTAATAACAAATATGTAAATGCATGTGTTCTAAACGCATCATAATGATCCAAAATTAGTTTGTCCCGCGTTGAAGTTACATAATACGAGCTTACATAAAACGAAGAAATTAACCCTTCCTCTTTAACATCACTCTGAAGTAATCCCAAAAGCGAATCCAAATCATTTGTTTTAATCTGCATTAATACAGTACACAAAAACAATACAACCACAATAAATGCACTCGAGAATAAAACGTAACCATCTTCCTTCTTTTTAGATTTAATGAAAACATATGTCAAATAACTGAACAACCACGGGTAGCATAATAATATAAACATTTCATGTGTTAACATAGCACATCCACATATAAATGGAACCAAAAATCTGCATTTACCAAATTCTTTACCCGATAACATTAAACAAATCACAAAAAATACTAATAATAATTCATCATAATGTAAAAATAAATTTGGACGAAGATAATAAGAAATAAATACCGGGCTTGCTATATATATAAGCAACATTAAATTCAACGCTTCATTATTAATCTTATTCGAGTTAGCCAATACGTGATAAAAAATAATCGACAACACAATTATAGAAACTATTTGACAAAACAATCCCGCATTTAACATTGTTTCCCTACTTATTTGATTACAGAACAGCTTTAAAATAGAACCAGGGAAAATTCTCGTAGTTAATCCTAATTTTTGAAATGAATACATCCATAGTGTATAGCCGAACTGATTGTTATAATTTGTGTATGGTTGGAACATGATGTAATCAACCACCCATCGAATTAATAATAGTATTATAATTGGTTCCTTTTTTATAATTAAATAACAGACTGATAAAATTATTGAAAACAGCATTAAATATAGAAAAATTGTTTTGTACTGAAACAGACATGCTTTAAAGCCTCTGAATGAAAAACGCGTAAGCACAAGCGCTCCATCCGACTTTTCATTTGAAACATATAAATTTCCATATTGTAACCCTTGCTCACTTTCGCTCACTATAAACTGTATACTTTCAACTCCCTGAATATTCTCTGGCCAAATATTTACTCTTCCCATTTCACTTCCCTTAAAGGCCGAAGCATCAATTATCATATTTGTCCATGTTCCATATTCATAGTCTGAAATTGATGATTTTCCATATATAACTTGATTATTCGCACCAGTAATATTCCAACAAAGATAACCATTTATTTTTTCCGAATTATCAGCAACTATCAATGTAGATATATTAATATCATGTGTTTTATTAATAAAAAGTTCTTGACTAACACTACCTACATCTAATAAATTTATAACACGTTCATTAATCCCATCTCTCAGTGTAACACTATGGTCCTCATCAATGACTAAGCATGCCTCTATTAAGCCAGCAATAAAAACACAAATTACCACCATTATCCCCATGGATCTTAATATTTTTTTTACTATATCTTTCATGTTTTGAACCTTCCTATAGGTAATACAAACTCATTACTACTAAATTCTCTTCCGTGTTTTTCTATATCTGTCCATTCTCTAATTGCATATTATGCTCAAACAAAGTGGCTCAATTTGTACATTGATAATTGAGACACTAATATTAATCACAATACTATTTTTTGTATGTCACAAATTTATTTAATAAATACTGAACTGCTGCAACAAACACAACTGAACCAATTTTAACTAACATTTGTTTCTGATTTAAAACATCAACACCAACCCACATGATTAACATCGACAGAATTAATCCAATATACCCAACACTAAAAAACTTAATGGCACGTTTGCCAACTTCATCTTTTTTCTTAAAGTTCAAATATGTATTAAGAAAAAAAGAAATAGTAATTCCAATATTTACACTTATAAAGTTAGATAGCAAAAGCGGAATTGATGTCTTAGACAAAAGAAAAAAACTTAGAGTATCCATAGAAGCCGAAAACAATCCAAAAATCCCATACAAAAACATTTCTCGAATTAACTTTTTTACACTGTCCATATTTCTCACTCGCATCTTTCATTTATTATTTATATCACTGTACTTAAGTATTTATTGAGACAGGTACTCCTGATGTCAATAGCCTGTCCCTTATTCGTTCAAGCATATCACCATCAGCTTTTTTAAATTCTGCATATGGTAAGCCCAAACTTCTGTACTTTGCTTTTCCCAAATTGTGTACACTAAAAATCTCACACTTAGCAGGTTTGTATTCAGCTAAAAACTCAACACACAAATTCAAACAACTCTCATCATCTGTTATTCCAGGTACAATAGGAATTCTCGTTGTTATTTTTTTATTCCCCACCATTTCAAAGAAATAATCTACATTAGATTTATACACATCAATATCAGCATTAAGACAATATTTTGCCCGCCTTTTATCCAATATTTTTATATCAACATATGCAAAATCCAGGTACGGTGCAACAACTTCAACAGCACGTTTTGGCGCATAAAGAGAAGTTTCTATTCCACATGAAATACCATTGTCTTTCAATCTTTTGAATAGTTCGCCCAATGCTTCATACTGAAGCAAGGCTTCTCCCCCAGAAGCTGTTACGCCGCCCTCATCACTATAATAATCTTTATCTCTAAGGCAAATTTCTAAAACTTCTTGTATCTCATAATCTTTGCCGAAGACCATAGGTGTTCCATTTTCGCTAACATATGGTTGTATCTCATAATTTAGGTTTTCTGGATTTGCACACCAGGGGCATCGTATCTGACACCCCTTAAGAAAAAGCGTTGTTCTAATACCAGGTCCATCATATGTGCTAAATCTTTGAATGCTAGTTAAACGTAAGTTCACTTTGAATCGCCCTTTCTATTAAATAATCCTTGTATTCTTCTGGCAATTCATTAAAGTATGCGTTAAAGCCCCACACCCGAACAATTAAATTCGGAAACTCTTTTGGATTTTTCTTCGCTGCAATAAGTGTTTTACTATCAACAATATTGGCCTGCATTTGGCAAACACCCTTTTTAAATGCTGCTTTTAAAAGGATTGCAAAATTCTTAACATTTCTGCTCACAAAGTTAGGAGAAACCATAAAGTCAACTACATTACCATTGAATCTGTCCTCGGAGCAATCTAACTGTGCAGCAAAATTGAATAACTCTGTGTACGCAATACCTGTCCCTGATGAAATATGAACAGAAAACGGCGCTTTGTTTTTTCGTCCATCAAATGACGCTGGATAATCCACACTATCCATAATATAATGCGGTGAACTCAGTCCAAATTTAAGCTTTCCGCCAAATGGATTTCTATAAGTGCTTATTATCTCTGTCGTCATTTCCGTAATCTTATTCACGAAAGCAATTATTTCCATATCATCTCTGGCAAATACTTTTGGACTATCGTTAAGTTCTTTTAATAATTCTTCTGCACCTTGGAAATTTTTCTTTCTATATGAATCTAACTCTTTATAGGTATATCGTTTTTCCTCAAATACGAATTTTTTTATGTTCGCAAATGAGTTAACTGCATTAGCCATACCAACAGTCAATATTCCATAATTATTATATTTTGCACCGCCTTCGCTAACATCAAGTTCAACTGATCTTGCATTTTTCGAAAACATAGAATATAAAGGATCTTTTTCCCATTTTATAGTAGATAAGTACTTTGTTATCTTTTCAATAGACTTTTCCAGCCCTTTCCTGTACATAGACAGCAAAATGTCCATTGATTGAATCGTATTTAAGTCCTCATTATCAGAAATATAATTAAATGGATCAAGATAATTCAATGAAAGAATATTATTTTGTTCGTAGGATTCCCCTGCTACCGGCTCCCAACAAGCGGACGTTATATAGTTACAAGCATCTGCTTTCTCATATCCAAACTGAATCATGCTTGGTATAATCTGATCATCATTCGATATAAGTGGACTTCCTACATTGGATGCCATAGTTGCCACAACATCATCCCATAATTCAGACGGCATTTTCTCACTAGTTCTAAGTAAAACTTTAGGATCTGGAAGTCCAAGTTTCTGTATAACACGCATGATCAATTTGGTATATCTACCATAAAAATATGTATCATCCTCTAATGTACCACCCAAAATAACAATCTGTCCTGTATCGCCCATAAGCGCGTTACTTTTCATCACATAATATTTATGAATCAAAGAGAAAAACTCTGTAAACAATTGCTCCGCTTCCGCTTCTTCACACTGATAAGAATCCAAATAGTAATCTAATCTGCCTAATCCTACCAAAATATGTCCCAGCTGCCACTGTATCTGATTCACTATCAAAATTCTTTGCAGTGCCTCCTCCAGAGATTCTGCTTTTTTATTTTTCATTCGATCAATGTATTTAACAATGTTTTCTTTATTCTCTATATTGCTTTCACGCACATAGATTTTTAGTCTTTCAAGATATTTAAAAATAGCATCTAATACAGCATTATTATCATTTGCAAAATCAGATGATGACTCCATATAATAGTCTTGTAATGGATACTTCAAGACTTTATTATACTCAATGGTACAGTTTCCTATAATCTTATTGTGAATCTTTGCGCTTTTAAAAATATCCCATGTGTAAATAAAGTTTGTGCATCCTTCATTATCAAATTCTGCCTGCGCCAAAAGCTTTTCAATTGATTTTCTTTTTGTTCCACCATACACCTTCATATCTGATAAATGATCCAATATGAATTTTACTGTATCACCCTTTTTCTCATTAACACGATTATACTTGTAAAATAAAATAACTGCTGAAAAAAGTCTTCCCTGAAACAAATGCCCATACTTTTTATATATTTTTATCAACAAATTCATTATTGTGTTCATTTTGGTATCCTCACATTTCCCGTTTCAATTTTCTAAAATCTCCAACTGCTTTCCAACCAATTTTTATAATTCTGGGAATATTTATTGAGTTTACCCCACCCTGACGTGGTTTGAATGAAATCTCTCTGAACGTTATACGTTCTTGATAATATGCAAAATATGTCGTAAACATAATATTAGGAATATTAAAATCTTCAGGCAAACGATCTATGTATTTATCAACCAAACTAGCTTTCATCAATCTATATGGAGCATTAGCATCAGGAACCTTTACTCCAAAAATACACCTCAAAAGGAAACATACTACATGTTCTACAAATGCTCTTGACTTTCCGTCTCCACGCACGCTCCTGTGGCCTAAAACCGCATCATACTTATCTCTGAGCTGCCAAAATGCCGCAAATTCCTCCGGATTTGTCTGACCATCAGAATCCGTCTGGAAAATATAATCCGCCCCATTCTTAATCGCATATTTATATAATGCAATCACCTTTGGACCATGATATCTATCGGTCTTCTCAAGAATTTCCAACTGTGGCATGCTCTCTTTTAATTTCATCAAAATTTCATGTGTTGCATCTTTGCTTCCATTATCAGCTATTACAAGTCTTGATTGCTCCCCCGCCATTTCTAATACTGGGTACCACTGTCTGACAACTGCCTCAATATTTTCTTCCTCATTATATGCAGGCATAACAACATAAATAGAATCCATTTTCATTTGCTCCTCCTAAAACTTTTAATCATTTGCAAAATTCTTTCCTACAACTTTTCCAAAACATTTCTTTACTCAAACAATACCTTATCGAATATACCGTAATCGTATTATTCTAATACCAGCCTCCCCTAGGAAATGATTGTTCCTAGTATCTATAATACTATATAAACAAGCTTTTTTATAAATACAAAATTACATGAAAAAACATTAATTTTTTCTAATTCTAATTTCAAAAAATTGCTTCAACAACATACGCATTTATTCCCTATGTTTATGTAGCACTTTATAGAATTCGTCATGTTCTTGATTAATTCGCTCATATAACTCATCATGTAATCCATTAACGGCACCATATAATTCTTCATGTTCCTGATTAATCCGAACATAAACTTCGTCATGTAATCGGTCAATTACTTCATATAATTCATCATGCAAGTCATTTATTGCATTTTGCAGATATTCCATACGTTCGGATAATCGACTTACTTCTGCCAATTTAGATTGAATATTCCAAGACTTCATATATGTCATTTCATAAAACTCTTGATATTCTTTACTTTTAGGAACATTCAATTCCAATATCAGCTTTTTTACTCGTTCAAAATATGCATCATTCATGCTTACTGCTTCAGCATAAGCATTCACATATATTTGAGCAACTTTACTTGCATTTTCCAATAATTCAACAGGGACTGCGTCTTCATTTTTAGATTCAATGAACTCTGGTTTGTATTTAAAATAATTAAATTTTGTACTCCATTTATTTATAACAATCGTCTTTCGCTGTAACAAAATTGACCAATAGGCACAATGATACGAATTTGTTATAACTACTTCTGATTCACAAATAAATTTTAAAATGTTATACAGGCTCTCACTATTCTTAATTCTATCTTCAATGTAGCCTATCCCTTTTATAGGCAAATCCTTGTGCTCAATTACACCATATTTTCTAATAGTATTCTGCTGTGACTTCAAAAAATCTTTTGGGATTGCAGCCGCACTCGGATCCGGCAACCATTCAATACCAGATGGGTGTTGATAATCTCTAATACTAAGCATTGAGAATTTATCCATACTAATAGTTGGAAAATCTGTTCCCTGAAACCACTGCTTATCATGAGTGTTAAAACCAGCACTCCATGCAATCACATGATTGCATCTTTCCAATATTTTGTTGATTGCTTCATTAAAAGAGCGTGTTACATTAAAAAGACCACTTCCCCCTAGTATAACTACATCTTCTGGTTCAATTTCTTTATAATCGATAAAATCAATGTCATGTCTAATCAGGTTAAATTGTTCAAAATAATCCAAATAGTAATTAAGTGGGCAACATCCCCAATCCCCTGCATTATCCCAATCAATCCGATTAATAAAATGAATTTTTTTCATACTCACACCTCACAAGCCAATTACGATAATTGCGCATCCAAAAATCCTTCAATTTTATCCATTACAATTTCCGCAGTAACCTTATACATACACTCCGGTTCTGCCAATCCCTTAAAACAGTCAAACGCCCAATCCGGATACGTTCCCATACAGTTATTGCATCCCTCATAAACAATATTGATGTTCTGCGGATACTCATAGAAATGCTTCGGCGTTGGTCCAAATATAACAGCACATTTTGTGTCAAACTGTGTAGCCAAATGTACCAGGCCACCTTCACAGTCTACATGCAGCATGGAGTTTTTCAAAATCCATTTCGTCACTTCCAGACTTTCTCCAAAAATAATCTGATCTACTCCTTCTATTTTAGTGTTGCCAGATGCACCGACCTGAATAATCGCAATATCCGGATACTTTTCACGAAACAGTGTTACAAAATGATTATAATGCTCTAATGGCCACACCTTAGTCTGCATTTTGCTGCGCCCCATACTGTCAGCTCCACGGTTTAAGGTAATGTAGCGCTTATTCTCCAGTCCCAGCTCCACAAAACGCTGATAAAACTCTTCCCGCAATGGGATCCACGTTTTCTGGTTCTCAATCTTGAAGACGCCTTCATGTCTCAGTTCTGTCCATCGGTTAATCCCCTTGTACTCGCAGCGTTTAAAATGCATCGCCTCCCGGAACCACTGTTGCTGAATTTCCGGATAATATGTTTTATAACTCCGCTCCAGCTTATTGAGTTTATCCATGAAAGCCGGACTGATTCTTGCAATTTTATTCGCATTCATCCGCTCAATATGCACAAAGTGTTCCACGGTTAATGCCAGATCATATTTCCACATCTGAGAATAAAATGTATTAATTGGCAGCACGCTGGTATTTTTACGTCCATCATATACGGCATGTCCAAATGTTACGTTCTCACAAAACACCAAAATATGACACGGTACTAATTCCAAAAGTTCATCCAGAAGCTTAGAACTAATGATATAGTCTCCAAATCCACCGGTCGGTCGAAATGCAATGGATATGCTGTGCTCATCGCACTCCTCTTTATTAACCAGATCATCCTCTGTGGATTCAATCATGGCTTTCACCAGATGAGCATGCTTGAATATAAAAAGTTCATCTCGCATACGATCCTTGATTTTCCGTAGTTTTTCCAGTTTATTTCCCATAACATTTCTCCCACAGTTCTTTTATCTTTTCATTTATTACTTCGGGTGTGTTCATAGCAATGCATCTCGGAACACCGTCAATTCCACATTCCGGATCAAATCGGTTGATATTTTCAATGCCACATCCAAGGCACGGTAAATTCGTAACAACATCCACCGGAAGCAGCGTTTCTCCTTCTGTCTCAACCTGATAAGGGAAAAATCTACCCCGGTTCCATCCAGCGGCAAGAACAACGCAAGGCGTTCTGGTTGCAGCTGCAATATGGGCACCGCCAGTATCATTCGATATAACAATGCTTGCATTCCGCACCAGCTGAATGCACTGCACCAAATTAGTTTCTCCCATACGGTTTTTACAAAGCGAAGAATTTACCTCTTTTTCAATGGCAGCACCTGTATCCCTGTATCGATTACCACCCAGAATCAGACATTGTACTCCATATTCTGAAATCAAATTCTGGACCACTTTTACATAGTTCTTATAATTCCACATCTGAATTGGTGCATCGGCATCAGGGAAAATAACAGCATATTTCTGTGTTGGAGTATCCACATCACACGGTACATCAGGAAGTACTGACAAATCTGCTTTAAAATCTTTCAAGCCTAATCCACGCATGAATTCCGCATTTTTTATTAGTTCCATTGCTTTTAGATTACAGGGAATCACTTTTTCATAAATTTTATCAGAACGCTTCATCTTTGTGGCGGACAATTCCGCATGATCACTCTGCTGCGCAATGCGATGCCGGACATTCACTGCCAGAACAAATAAATCTGACAGTAATGATCTGGATGGATTTGCATTAATGATCGTATCACCACAGAATCCTGCTGCCTCTCTCAAAGCTTTAATCCGGTGAAATCCCTCGGTATCCAGACTGATGACTTTATCAAAATATCCTGTAGCTTCTGCCAGTTCCTGAACATTTTTATAGGAATATGTTAAAAATATGATTTTCTTATCGGGGTAAAGGTTACGAAATGCACGAGCGCTGTCAAGCCAGATGCAGAAATCTCCAATATGTGCAAAACGTAAAACAAAAATATGATTGCTATTGCCCTTATATGATTTTCGGGCCTTTATTCTCAAAATATGGAATAGACTTTCATTCAAACAAACCGATATAAACCGCTTGATTTTATCTTTCATTTTTTCTCACCCACTCCAGACACTGATTCACAGCTTCCATACATTTCTCCACAGTGATGCTTGCAATGCAGTAATAAGTCCCCCGTTCTCCGAACGGATACTTGCACGGAACATCTTTCATTGCATTGCAGCCTTTGCACTCCAGATTAGCATCAACAACCCATAAGGGCAGCTTCTCATCTTTCTCACACGTATATGGGAAAAATCTTCCCAATTCATTATCTCCCATGAGAACTACCGAAGGAAGTCTGCATGCTACAGCCATATGCATAGCACCTGTATCGTTTCCAATTGCCATGCGGGAGCCATTTAATAAATGGATAGTCTGTGCCAGGCTGCAGCATCCTGCATAATTCTTGACTGTCTCAGCATGCTTCATATTGGAAATCACTTCTTCAATCAATACAGAATCAGCCTGACCTCCACTTAAGATACAATCCCAGCCGCTTTTCTCTATAATTGCGTCGAGAACTCTCGCATATTTTTCCGGTTCCCAGATTTTTGTCGGACCAGATGCTGCTGGAAATCCCACAAAATAATGTCCTTTATTCGAATTATCTTCACGAAGGTCCGGGAAACCCACCTGAAAACTTTCATCACCCAGGCCACGAATCAGTTCTCCACACCGAATCAATTCATGCTTGATTCCGGATGATGCCGGGATAATCTGATCATAACCACGATTTGTCCACTTGAGCTGTGTCCTGGAAAGAAATTTTGCGTTGGTGTCCAGAGTAATACGTTTTCCTGCTTTGCAGGCAAACACTAAAATATCCGTAAAGGCAACTCTGGAATATGCCGGCTGTATAAGCAGGTCAAATTCCATTTTCTGCATTTTTCGGAACTCAAAAAATCGTGTGTAATTATGAATATCAATATTAAAGACCTCATCAAACCACTGCGGCATCTCCTGCACCAGTTCTAAGGTAGGTTTAATGGAATCCAGCATCACAACAATCTTTTTATCCGGATACAATTCCCTGAATTTCTGCGCACAACTCAGCCATATAATAAAATCTCCCAGCCCGTCTGTCCGGGCCAGAAGAATCCTTCCTGTTTCATGTTTTGGACGCCGCTGTTTTGCTGTGGCACTATAATACCACAGCAAAAACATTTCCAGCTGATGTGCAACAAGTGGTTTCAAACGTCTTAATACTTTAGGTAGCCGCATACTGTCTCGCTCCATCGTAATCTTTTCTTTTATAAAAGTCGCAGACTGTCTGGGTATCTCCCATAGCAACCATATGTCCATGATCCAGCCATAATACACGGTTACAAAGCTCTTCTATCTGTCGAATGCTATGCGACACAATAAGAACAGTCGTTCCTCCATCCATCAGTTCCTTAATTCGCCGTTCACATTTTTCCTGGAAACTCATATCACCAACTGATAAGATTTCATCTACAATTAAGATATCTGGCTTTACAAGAGTCGCTATCGCAAAGCCCAGTCGCGCAACCATACCAGACGAATAGTTTTTGATTGGAACATCCATAAAGTCTCTTAATTCAGAGAATTCAATGATTTCTTCCTGTTTCGACTCAATAAACTTTTTTGAATAACCGAGCGTCAGTCCATTCAAAAGGATATTTTCTTTCGCTGTAAGTTCGATATCAAAGCCGGCGCCCAGCTCAATCAGTGGAGAAATGCTTCCATCTACTTCTACACTGCCCTTTGTAGGAGTTATGATTCCTGATATAATTTTAAGTGTAGTACTCTTTCCGCACCCATTGTCACCAATCAGGCCAAAAATTTCTCCTTTTTTTACGCTAAAGCTCACATCCTCCAAAGCAATGAACGCGTCTATCTGGAGCTTCCGCTTCATTTTTTTTATAAAAAATTCTTTTACATTATCTGTTTTTTCGCGCTCCAGATTAAAGCGCATTGTCACATTGCTGACCTTTATCGCATCCTGATTCACGTATGTTCCTCCCGCATATTATAAATATAAGATCAGATCTCCCTGTTTCTTTTTGAACACCTGAATTCCCACATTCAATGCCAGCAGCGCAAAGAAAATGCAGGCCGCATGACGCCTCCAGGTTGGGAATGTTCCATATAAAACCACCTCACGGAAGCACTGCAGCATCTGGTATAACGGATTTAACTTCATAATGTTCATGGCAAAGTCCGGGAGCTGGGTTGCCGGATAAAAGATAGGGGTAAAATACATCCAGGCTGTAATGAAAATTCCCCATAAGTAGTACACATCTCTGAAATAAGTTGCCATAATAGACAAAATCAGTCCAACACCCATGGAGAACACTAAGATATACAGGAGTGGAAGCGGCACCAGCAAAATAGCCGGTGTAACCTTTACCCTCGTAAAAATCATAATGATCACAATTGCCATCAAAGAAAATAAAAAGGTTACAAAACTGGATAATATTCTGGAAACCGGAAATACCTGTTTTGGCAAATAAACCTTTTTAATCAGGGAAGCACTGTTCGTAATAGAATTCATTGACATATTGGTTGCTTCCTGGAAAAAGTTAAACAGTGTCTGACCTGTAATCAGATACACCGGATAATTTTCAATATCAAAACGGAACATATACGAGAAAACAATGGAAACCACCATCATCATCATGAGTGGATTTAATAAACTCCACAAATATCCTAATACCGATTTTCGGTATTTGACCCTCAGGTCCCTTTTTACTAATTCTAATAACAGTTCTTTATAAGCCAGCAGCTCATCTAAAAAAGTCTTCATATTTTCCTCATTAATCAGCTATTTTTATGACGCATAGCATTCAATTTCTTTAAAACACGCAGTAAATATACCCAGATAAAATTCGGAAGCGGCATCATAAACAATTCAAACAGTGTCGTATTGCGATTATACATTCGGCCTTTCAGTACTCCGGGCAAAGCGGTCCATTTTCCTTCCGCATACTCCTTCCGACTGACCGCCCATTCATGCAAATTCCGAATGTATGTACAATAAGGTTCCTCCAGTTTTTTATCTAAAAGCCGCTGGTAACGATCTATCAGAATGCAAATCCGATTCTCATAATAATCCCGCTTGCTGCATACATTCTTTAAAAATCCGGTCTGATTGCTTCCATGAATTCGATACTGCATTAAAGATTCATTCAGGAAATAAATATTGCCCTGCATGGATGCAAACAGTTCTAGATACTGGTCATGGTACATACCCTCCAAAAACGGCAAAGACTGCTTGGCAATGTCTGCCCGTATCATCAAAGTGCAACCCCAAAAATAATTCTTAACCAGCAATGTCTTCCACGCTTCTCCTGATCGGATACACTCTGAAAAGCTGTCTGGAATGCTCATATGCCCCTTATACTGGAGCACATCATCTCCATCGATCACATCCGCATTTGAGCACAACATAACACAATTCTGTTCAGTCAATGTTTTCCAGGATTTTTCCAGTTTGTCTGCATTCCAAATATCGTCCTGATCACAATAGGCAAAATAATCTCCAGATGCTTCTCTGGTCAGACATTCAAAGGTTTTCGTACTGCCCAGGTTTTTTTCATTTCGTAATATTCTGTATGGCACCCTTCTCATATTTTCAGATACAAGCTGCTGAATTCTATGAAAATCCACATTCGGAGAGCAATCATCCCTTATAACCAGTTCTATATTGGAATACGTCTGTCTGTCAATTGACTGAAGCTGTTCTATGAGCCACCGTTCCGGTGGAT
This sequence comes from Clostridium sp. AF27-2AA, assembly GCF_003478505.1. Taxonomy (GTDB): domain Bacteria; phylum Bacillota; class Clostridia; order Lachnospirales; family Lachnospiraceae; genus Brotaphodocola. The sequence continues at coordinate 146,142 of NZ_QUFI01000005.1, read as the reverse complement.
CATAGACAGCCATTAATACTGTAATTTTATCCATTTTAGTAGGTCTTGTAATCCTGTGCAAGATAATTGGTCACATAATCTTTGCAGCCTTCTTCCAGAGTATAGAACGCTTCGTGATATCCTGCAGCACGGAGTTTCTCCATGTTAGCCTGTGTGTAATACTGATATTTCTTTCTTAAAGTTTCCGGCATCTCCACAAATTTAATGTTCGGCTCGAGTCCCAGTGCATCAAAGGTTGCTTTTGCCAAATCGTAGAAGCTTCTTGCTGTGCCGGTACCAAGGTTAAATAAACCGTTTACATCCGGATGCTCAATCATGAACTTCACAACTTTACAAATATCTTTTACATAAACAAAGTCACGCAGCTGCTGTCCGTCGGCATAATCTGGTCTGTAGGACTTAAACAGTCCCATCTCACCAGTTTCTTTAATCTTATTAAAGGTATGGAAGATTACGCTTGCCATGCTTCCCTTATAGTACTCATTCGGTCCATATACATTGAAAAACTTGAAGCCACAGTACTGTGCCGGACGCAGTGTCTGCTGTCTCTCCCACAGATCAAAAAGCTGCTTGGAATAGCCATAACCATTCAACGGTTCCAGTACCCCAATATCTGTCTTATCGTCAAAGCCATGATTGCCTGCTCCATACGTTGCCGCACTGCTTGCATTGATCATGGAAATCTGGTTCTTTACACAGAAATTCCAAACAGCCTTGGTGAATCCCAGGTTATTTTCATACAGGAAATCAAAATCTCGTTCAGTAGTTGCTGAGCAGGCACCCATGTGAATTACATGAGAGACTTTTCCATCAAAGCTGTCAAGCTGCTGTAAAAACTGGTCTCTTGGAATATACTTGATATATTTTTTGTTGACCATATTTTTCCATTTATCTGTAGTGGAAATGTGATCTACAATAATAATATCTTCAATTCCCATGTCGTTTAAAGTACGTACAATACAGCTTCCAATAAATCCTGCTCCACCTGTAACAATAATGCTCATAATAACTCCTTTCCGCAAAACCTTTTATTAGTGATAGGTATTTCTGATTTTTTCAATGATATTTGTTGTAGACAAACCGTCTTCCAAGTCAATCAGGCTGACCTTACCGCCATGTGCCTCCACAACATCCTGACCTACAACAACTTTTCCTGCCCAGTCTTTTCCTTTTACAAGAACATCCGGAATGATTGCTTCCACAAGCTTTTCCGGTGTATCATCATCAAAAATTACAATATAGTCAATCAGAGAGATTGCGCTCAGTAATTTAGCACGGTTCACCTGATCTACGATTGGACGTTTTTCGCCTTTAATTCTGCGAATCGACGCGTCACTATTAAGTCCTACAATCAGGATGTCTCCCAATGCTTTAGCCTGGGCAAAGGAAGAAATATGGCCCGCATGAACCAGATCAAAGCAGCCATTTGTAAATACAATCTTTTTATGATCTGCTTTTAGTTTTTTCACAATCTCTACAAGCTCATTCAGCTGCAGCAGCTTTGTTGCTCTGCCGCCATAGCCGCGGCTCTTGATTTCCTCTAAGGTTGCCGTTGCCGCCCCAAACTTTGAGATAACGATAGATGCTGCATCGTTTGCCATCTCGCAGGCATCCGGCAGCGAAAGTCCAGCTGCCAGTGCCAGGGAGAATGTAGAAATAACGGTATCTCCCGCACCAGTGACATCGATTACCTCCTGCGCTACCGCCGGGAAATCGGCCTTATGACCACTTTCTTTTTCGACCAGAGACATACCCTGTTCAGAACGGGTTACCAGAAGATAATCCAGATTAATCTCTTCACACAGTTTCTGCGCTTTTTCAGCAATCTCTTTCTCTGAAAGCTCGCCATTTTCATGAATCACCTGACGGAACTCTGCCATGTTCGGAGTACAGGTTGTCGCGCCGGTATATTTTTTATAATCACTGCCCTTTGGGTCAATGATAACCGGAATGTTTTTATTTCTTGCCTTACGAATAACAGTCTGGGCACTGTCGAAGGTAACATTTCCTTTTCCATAATCGGAAATAATTACAATATTAATATCTTCGAAAATCGCTTCCAGATTTTTTTCTACATACTCAACATATTCTTCGCAGACATCACGAACTGTTTCTTCATCATAACGTAAAAACTGCTGGCCCTTTGACACGACTCTGGTTTTTACAATCGTCTGTTCCTCTTCCTTCTGCCAGATGAAGCGGGTATCTACTCCTTTTTCATTCATTCTGCGAATCAGATAATCGCCGGATTCATCTTTGCCGATACAACTGATAATTCTGGCGGTTGCCCCAAGCGAGCAGATATTGTTTATTACATTTCCAGCGCCACCAAGATGCACCTCTTTTTTCTTAACGTTGATAACCGGAACCGGTGCCTCTGGCGAAATACGCTTTACGCTTCCCATAATGTACTTGTCCAACATAAAATCACCCAGTACAAGTACTTTTAAACGATTGAAATTATCTAATTTACCGTAATCCATTAATATTTCCACCTTTACTTTTCTTCAAAAAAATCTGCCTCAAGCATTGCGCACAAGCAATGATAGATTGGAAGATGCAGTTCCTGGATCATGAATGTTTCCTTTTCCGGAACCTGAATGGTAATATCGCAAAGTTCTTTCATTTTCCCACCGCCTTCTCCCGTAAGGCCAATGGTAGTAATTCCCTTTGCTTTTGCAACCTGCAACGCGTAAAGGATATTCTTGGAATTTCCAGATGTGCTGATTCCGAGGAAGCAGTCACCTTCTCTTCCATATCCGTAAAGCATCTGTGCAAAGGTAAGCGCAGGGTCTACATCATTGATGAATGCAGTAGACAATGCCGGCATAGAGGTTAATGGAATGGAACATAAGGTTCCCTCCAGTTTCTTAGAAAGCGCTACACCCTCATCTCCATATAAACGTACCAGCTCATCCGCATACTTTTTCTGAATTTTTCTCTCAAACATGAAAGACTTCATCAGTTCTCCTACAATATGCTCCGAGTCAGATGCGCTTCCACCATTACCCGCAACCAGAAGCTTTCCTTCTTTTTCGTAAGCATTTTTAAGTGCATGATACGCATCCAGGATACTGTCTTTGCAGCTTTCCAATTGTGGATACCGCTTTAATAATAATTCAAATAACTGTTTTGAGTCCATTTCCTTACGCTTCATTTTTTACTCCTTCTGTACTTTCTTTTAGCAGCATAATTTTAGGTGTCATAAATATTAACTTTAAATCCAAAAAGATAGAATAATTCCTGATATATGTCAAATCAAGTTTCAACTTATCATAGGAAGTCGTATTATATTTACCATAAACCTGCGCATAACCTGTCAAGCCCGCCTTTACCTTTAATCTGTACGAAAACTCCGGAATCTCTTTTTCTATTTCCGCTGCCAGTTCCGGACGTTCCGGTCTTGGTCCGACAATCGACATTTCGCCCTTCAGAATATTAAAGATCTGTGGCAGCTCATCCAAACGGGTAGCACGAAGCAACCTTCCCACTAGTAAAATGCGTGGATCGTGCTCTGAAGCCAGTACTGCGCCACTATATTTTTCTGCATTCTGAATCATGGTGCGGAATTTATAAATTTCAAAAGTTTTTCCATCCTTCGTCAGACGTGTTTGCTTGTAAAACACCGGTCCCCGATCTGTCAGTTTAATGCTGATTGCAATCAGTAAAAAGAATGGCGCTGATATAACAAGGCCAAGCAGTGAAAACACAACATCCATCAGGCGCTTACAGAACATCTGCTCGATTGCCAGCCCTGTATTTCTGGATAACAGCAATGGAGAATCAAACAGATTTAAGTCCACAGAGCTGCGCAATAATATATCCGATATTTTCGGGACACTATATGTTCGGATTTGCTTTGCATAGCAATACTTTATGATCAAATTCCGCTCATGGGACGGCATATCGCCAACAATAATGCCATCATACTGATCAATCTGCGGAATTAGTTTTTCCATTCCTTCTTTATAATTAATAATCTGACTGATAATGTATTTATCTTCACGGGCATTCATCTTCTCCAAGAGATGATAATCCGAATAATCTCCTGATATTAAAAGCATTCTTCTTGGCGGAAAGATCAATCCGTATATCCACTGAAAAATCAACGTCCATACAAGAATCGCTACAACTGACAACGCAATATTAACGCCTAACGGTACTGGGGTCGTAAATCGCTTATCCTGAACCGTAATTTGAAAATACGTTACAATATTTGTAAATAATACTGCGAGAATCTGAGAATATATCAAATTTCCCTTTTTTAAGAAACCCACTTTGAATCCACCATATGTATTCATGAAAAATATTAGAAGAATAGCATAAATAAAAATCATCATCCAGTTACCACGCCTAAAAAAAGGTGCCCAGATAATTTTATTGTACCACCCAATCCAAATCATCCCGTATATTCCTGCCAATATTGCAATCAAAACAACCGAAAAAATCACCTTGATTAAGCGTTTGTATTTTTCAAATTTTTTCATAACTATGTTCTCATTCTTTCATTACACGTTTCTACTTTATGTCAAAGCAAAATATACCGCTTATCAGTATAGCATTATACATGCATTTTCGCAACTTTCATTCCTTGAAAAGAACTGGTTTTACTTTATTATTCTTCCAATAGATATAATTTCTGTAATTTCTCAGCATTTCACCATGCTAATAATTTGCCTTATAGGAAGTATAATCGTCTCGTAATGCAATTTAGGAATTTCGTAGCAAATTCAAAAAAGTAAAAAGGAGAGTGCATTCATTATGAGAAAGCAGACTAAAGTAGTTGCAGTTGCATCTGCAGCAGCTCTGTTAGCTATCGGTGGTGCTATGACTTCTTTCGCAGCTCAGGGTTGGGTTGAGGAAGACGGTACCTGGTACTACTACGACAAAGATGGCAATAGAGTAGAAGACGAGTGGAAGAAATCTGGAGACAACTGGTTCTGGATGTCTAGCGAAGAGAACGGTGCTATGGCAACCGACGCTCTGATCGAAGATGACGACAACACCTACTATGTAGATAGCAACGGTGTTATGGTTACCAATACCTGGGTGAAAGTTGTTAACGAAGACCAGGATGAGGATGATGATCCGGCTGAATACCATTACTACTACATGCAGTCCAATGGTAAAGCATACAAGGGCAGCGGAGACAAAGTAAACAAGAAAACTATCGACGGCAAGCAGTATGCATTCGATGAGGATGGTATTATGCTGTATGGCTGGGTTGACGAAGATGGTACTACTCTGAACGACGAAGATGGTTGGGCAGAGGCTGAGTATTACTTTGGCTCCTGGGAAGATGGTTCCATGAAGACTGGCTGGCAGAAAATTACTGTACATGACAGCGACAACGACAAAGATGATGACTATGATTACTGGTTCAACTTCAAGTCTAACGGTAAAAAACGTGTACAGCTCGAGAGTGATAACACCACTGAGAATAAAGATGCTACCTGGAAGAACAACGGTAAGTATTATCACTTCGATACCCGTGGCGTAATGGTATACGAGTGGTACCCGACTGAGAACACCACCAGCAACCTGCATTCCGCATCTAACTGGTCTTACTTCAATAGCCCAGAGGATGGTGCTAAGGTAGTTAAGGGATGGTTCAAGGTAGTAGCTCCTAACGAGGATACTTCCTTCAAAGAACTGGATGCCGATACTTTCGCAAGCGATGATGCTAAGAACGAGGATGCTCGTTGGTACTACAACGATGGTCGTGATGAGGGCCTGGTAGTTGGTCAGATTAAGAAGATCAAAGGCAAATATTACGGTTTCCGTCCGGATGATGGCGTTAAGGGTGGCGCAATGCTGAAGGGCCTTTGCGCACTTGAAATGGATGGCGAGAAGATTGTCAAAGTTATCGATGATGATATGGATGCTGACGATCTGGACGATTTCCTGGACAACGCAAAAGCAGGCAGCGTAGCAAACGATGTATATCTGTACTACTTCGGTGATGCAGATGACGAAGATACTGATGGCGCTATGAAGACCGGTAACGTAACCGTTAACCTGGATGGCGAGAGTTTCCAGTTCAAGTTCCGCAACAACGGCGGTGCTGAGAGCAGAGGTCGTGGCGTAACTGGCGTTGATGATGGTGATTACATCTATAACTTCGGTAAGAAGATCAAAGCTGATAGTGAAGATAAGTACATCCTTGTATATGCTGATCAGGATATCAACTCCGCAACTCGTGCACACGTTGTTGATTATGATGGTTCCGAAGTAAGAAGCAAGCTTGGTTTAAGCAATGGTACTACCAATGCAGATGATAAGGGTCTGACCAATGTTTACTACGGATTTGGTACTAAGGATAATGGCTACTACCTTGTAAATACAAGTGGTAAGATTCAGACTGGTAACAAGACCGGCGTTAAAGATGGTGATGACTGGTACTGGTACATGAAGAATGGCAACATCATTATGTACACCGATTCTAAGGATCTTGGCGATGGTAAAGTAGGCTCTGCTACTTACGATTCTACCAAGGATCTTAAGAAATACTGGGATACTGTAACTTCTGCAAATATCGCTGGCTTAGTTGACTAATTTTGAGGAAGTTAATCATTAGCCTAATTTAATATAACCTGTCGTATTCTTTGGAATAGATCAAAGGATACGACAGGTTTTTGCTTTATTTATGAAAAAGGCATGCAAAAAATGATTTCTCATTTTCTACATGCCCTTTTCACTTTAATTCTTTAAAAATAGAATGAATTAGTTGTTGGTAGTAACGGTATTGTTATCCGGATGATAGGTCTTACCGCTCCAGGTCTTCCAGTTCTCAACAACAGTATCTTTAACAGTCTTGTTGTTGGTGTAAGCAACGATGTTCTTATCGTTCAGATAGAAGTACCAATCATCGCCATCCTTAGCAGCGGTCTTGCTCTTCTGGATATTACCAGAGGTATTTACCAGATAGTAGTTGCTATCCCAGATAGCGCCAGCATTACCAACATAGCTTACATGATCTTTATCTTTGTTGACACCAGCATCCTTCTGGTTAGCACGTAAGTCTTTGGACTTGATTTCCTTAACAACTGCAGTATCAGTACCGTAATCATCAGTTGCGTAAACAACGATGTATTTCTCATCGGAATCAGCTTTCAGCTTCTGACCGTATCTGTAAACATACTTCTTATCATAGATACCGTTGATACCACGGCCTCTGCTCTCAGCGCCGCCATTCTTCTTGAAGAAGAACTGATAGTTATCGCCATCAAGGTTAACGGTTACATTGCCAACCTTCATAGCTCCATCGGAATCAGCATCATCAGCATCACCAAAGTAGTATAAGTATACGTTGTTGCTTCCCTGTGCCTCACTTGCATAGGTCATGCCAGCGAAATCACCGGTTCCATCCATGAAGTCATCCAGGTCATCAGCATCCATCTCATCTTTTAATACTTCTACGATAGTAGAACCATCCATACGCAGTGCGCACAGACCAGACAGCATACGACCACCATCTACGCCGTTATCCGGAGCAAATGCATAGTATTTACCTTTGATCTTCTTGATCTCACCGGTAACCAGACCTTCGTCTTTGCCATCGGAGTAGTACCACTTCTCGTCTTCGTTTCTGCTGTTCTTGGTTGCGAAAGTATCGGTAGAATCATCCAGCTGAGAGAATTTGTTATCTTCGGTTGGAGCTACTACCTTGAACCAACCCTTAACGGCACGAGCACCATCCTCTGGACTGTTGAAGTACGCCCAGTTAGAAGCAGATGCCTGATCACCATTCTGGGTAGCAATCTGATACCACTCGTATACCATTACACCACGATTATCGAAGTGATAGTATTTACCGTTGCTCTTCCAGGTATCATTTAAATCGTCACTGCTATGAGCACGTTTCTTACCGTTGGATTTGAAGTTGAACCAGTAATCAAAGTCGTCTTTCTTATCAGTGCTGTCATCATAAACAGTAATTTTCTGCCAGCCAGTCTTCATGGAACCATCTTCCCAGCTACCGAAGTAGTAGGTTGCGTTCTCCCACTCGTCCTCACCGTTGCACATGTCGCCATCTTCAGCAACCCAACCATACAGCATCTTACCATCTTCATCGAAAGCATATCTCTTACCATCGATAACTTTCTTGGTCAGGCTTCCATTGGTGCTCTTGTCTTTGTAAGCTTTACCATTGGACTGCATGTAGTAGTAATGATACTCAGCCGGATCATCCTCATCGTCCTGATCCTCGTTAACAACCTTAACCCAGGTGTTGGTAACCATAACACCATTACCATCTACATAGTAGGTATCATCGTTGTCATCGATAATTTTGTCGGTAGCCATTGCGCCACCTTCTTCGGAATCCAGCCAGAACCAGTTGTCTCCGGATTTTTTCCACTGATCTTCTACTTTGTTGCCATCTTTGTCGTAGTAGTACCAGCTGCCATCTTCCTCAACCCAACCCTGAGCTGCGAAAGAAGTCATAGCACCACCGATAGCTAACAGAGCTGCTGCAGATGCAACTGCAACTACTTTAGTCTGCTTTCTCATAATGAATGCACTCTCCTTTTTACTTTTTTGAATTTGCTACGAAATTCCTAAATTGCATTACGAGACGATTATACTTCCTATAAGGCAAATTATTGAGCAACAAAAAACTGGCTGCCCAAGTTCATTGGCACAGCCAGTTTTTATTTCACTTTATATTTCCAAAAGTTTTTCAGCAATAACCTTGCATCGCTTTTTACAAAATGCCATTCCATACAGTAAAATGTTACGCCTGCCATCATTGAGCAAATACTCGGAATATCGTCGATCCTTGATTTGCTGTAAAGCTTTTTGACATGCCTGTTCCATATTTCTGAATTCTTTCGTATATTTCAATTCAACGATAATTCCGGTATTTGGATCATCTGTTTCCACAATAATATCTGCAAATCCTTCACCGGCTTCTATGTTTGATTTCACAAGCCAGCCGGCATTTCCGGTCAAAATACCGACCAGTAAATTATGATAGGAGCTCTCTTTTTCTTCATTTCGGGCTTTCGTGTCGAAAACACTGATGGAATTACTCAGTGTTTTCATCAGATAGTTTTCCATCCCGTCTGTATTGCCTGATTCAAAAGCGTTCCAAAACTCCTGCAATGGTTTTGTATTGGAAAAAATGCTCTTTTTAAACCAGTCCTGTATCTGCAGTTTGAATATTTCCCGAACTTCCTCATTTGGAATCATAAGCTTGTAAGATCCGTCCGCATTCATTCCTGCCTGTGTCAGATATCCGGTTGTAAACAGAACGCTCCAAAGATTTTCGATACTGTTGTCTATCTCATCATAGGTCAGATCCAGACGAAGGTGTTTTTCGATGAATTCTCCGGCAATTAGTCGTTCAATTTCATTGCGTGTTGTTTTGCCAGCTTTGTCAATGAAGCGTTTTACCAGTTCGTTTCCGCTTGTGTTGATCCAATAGCTTTCCGGTCTGGCAGCCGGATCATCTTTTATTCTGTCTACATGGTTTATGACATCCCAGGGACAGTATACATCTGCGTTTCCAAAATGATATCCGTCATACCACTGCTTGGTTTCTTCAAATCTCTGTTCCAGATGATAGTCCTTAAGAAGCTGTTTTACTTCCATATCTGTAAAGCCGAACTGTTCATCAAATCTGGAATCCGTAATGGATAAAATTTTAAAATTATTCAGACCTGTAAATATACTTTCTTTGGAGACGCGAAGGCATCCTGTCAATACAGCAAATTGGAGTGCATCATTTGTTTTTAAGACATTGCCAAATAAAATACGCATCAAAGAAACCATTTCCCGATAATATCCGTGCAAAAATGATTTATCAAGTGGAACATCATATTCATCAATAAGGACCAGCGCTTTTTTCTGGTAATGTTTATTCAGAAGCTCTGACAATGTTTTCAGTGAGCGTGACAGCACAGGTTCGCTCATCCAATAAGCACCTGATTTCATAGTTATGATAGCCTGGTACTGCTCTTTATCTTCCGGAGCAAGATTTTGACTGTCTAAAAGGAATCGAAATCGGCTTGCTTCGCTTCCGATCACATCCATAAATTGGCACTTTGCTTCCTCAAAGGAAAGACCATCCACATTTTTTAGTGTAATGAAAATAACGGGATAACCGGCCATGTGTTCCCTGCACAATGTCTGATTCCGGGAAATATATAATCCATCAAACAATGTGCAATTTGTTCCGATTTCAAAAAAGTACTTTAACATACTCATATTCAGTGTTTTGCCAAAACGGCGGGGTCTGGTAAACAGATTTACCTTTCCCTGGTTATCCAGCAGCTGTTCTATGAGTTTTGTTTTATCAATATAGTAATATCCCTCCGTGCGGATTTCTTCGAAATTTTCAATTCCGACGGGCAATTTCATTGATTTTCCCATATTGTTCTGCTCCTTTTTGCTTTGTATGCCGCCATCTGCTACGATTTTTTCTAATCACGCACCGTTTCTTAAAAAATGAAATTTCATAACACAATACCTGGTCATAATCATCCTCCAGCTCTTTGGCGTACATGCGTGTATCGATCTGCCGGAGCGCCGCATTACAGTCCTCTGAAAGACTCTCGACATCTTGACAGCCGGCATATGTTCGGATAATTTCGCATCCTGAAGAATCTGTGTTACATCTGTATCTGTGAATCCAAAATATTCATCCATCAGCAGGATAATCGGTTTTCCATAATGGGCGCACAGCATTCTGGTTAGAAGAAGAAAACTGGTTTTGATTTCCGTTAAAGAGGCTTTCTGATTTACGATTCGGTAAAATGCTGCCCTGTCATACTCATTTACCTGTTCGCTTGTCAAAAGAAAATCATATTGTTGGAACAAAAACGCAACCAGCGCAGTCAACATACCATATGCATCCTGAAAATTTAAACCTTCAACATCTTTAAAAGTAAAAAACACAGTCGGCCACTGATTCATCCAGTTCTGGCACAATTCAGTCTGTCGGCTGATAGACAGCCCCTCAAATAAATGCCTATTATTTTTTCGAATATCAAAAAACTGGCCAGCATACTCATAGCCATGGTCTTTCCAAAGCGCTGCGGGCGGGTGATCAGAGTTACTTCTGTACTTTCGGAGTTCAACAATGCGGAAATAAGAGAACTTTTATCTACATAGTAATAACCATTCTGCCGAATCTTTTCAAAGTCAGAAATACCAACAGGTATCTTTGATCTGGTCATTTAAAAACACTCCCTTCTACGTGCTCATATACGATTATGATAGCATGAAACGATTTTGCAAACAAGCAGAAAGCCTTCTTTCCAAAAATCTTAGACGAACGTGTATACCTTAATCAGTTCTACGGTTCGATATAATAGTAGGACGATATATTGTCTGTATATATTGGATTTTCCGTTCACAGACAAAACCCGTTAACTATTTTTACAAAGGAGGATCTCTATGGAAAATGAGTTCAAAACGTATCTGTCGGACCAGAATTTGTCAAAAAACACGATCACATCGTATCTTTACGCGATTCGTCAGTTCGAAGCAAAGTACGACAAACTTAGTAAACAGAATCTGCGGGATTACAAAGTTTATCTGATTGAACATTATAAACCGCAGACTGTTAATCTGCGCATCCGGGCAATCAACTGTTATCTGGAAAGCATCAAAAAGGAGCAGTGGAAACTGCCTTCTGTAAAGGTACAGCAGAAGCCGTTTCTTGAAAACGTGATCAGCGAAGCGGATTATCTGTACTTCAAAAACTGTTTGAAGCAGGATCATGAGATGTACTGGTATTTTGTGGTACGTTTTCTGGCTGCTACCGGCGCCCGTGTCAGTGAACTGGTTCAGATCAAATGCGAACATGTAAGGATTGGATATCTGGATTTGTATTCCAAGGGTGGGAAGTTGCGGCGGATTTATATTCCATCTGCTTTACAGAAAGAAACCTTAAAATGGATGGAAGAAACGAAAAAAGAAAGTGGATTTCTCTTCTTGAATAAATATGGAGAATTGATTACTGCAAGAGGAATTGCCGTACAGTTAAAACACTTCGGTTCCAAGTATGGCCTGGATCCGTCTGTCGTTTATCCACATTCGTTCCGGCACCGTTTTGCAAAAAGTTTTCTAGAACGCTACAATGACATTGCTATGCTGGCCGATCTGATGGGACATGCCAGCATTGAAACCACCCGGATTTATTTAAGAAAAACCAGTACTGAACAGCAGAATATCATCAACCAGATTATTGACTGGTAACAGCTAAAATGACCTGATTGCAACTACTTTTCCACTTCTCAATAATTTGCCTTATAGGAAGTATAATCGTCTCGTAATGCAATTTAGGAATTTCGTAGCAAATTCAAAAAAGTAAAAAGGAGAGTGCATTCATTATGAGAAAGCAGACTAAAGTAGTTGCAGTTGCATCTGCAGCAGCTCTGTTAGCTATCGGTGGTGCTATGACTTCTTTCGCAGCTCAGGGTTGGGTTGAGGAAGATGGTACTTGGTACTACTACGACAAAGATGGTAGCAGAGTAGAAGATGAGTGGAAGAAATCTGGAGACAACTGGTTCTGGCTGGATTCCGAAGAGGGTGGCGCAATGGCTACCGATAAACTGATTGAGGATGACGATAAGACCTACTACGTAGACGCTAACGGTGTTATGGTTACCAACACCTGGGTTAAAGTAGTTAACGAGGGTCAGGATGATGAGGATGATCCGGCTGAGTATCATTACTACTACATGCAGTCCAATGGTAAAGCATACAAGGGCAGCGGTGACAAAGTAAGCAAGAAGACCATCGATGGAAAGCAGTACGCATTCGATGAGGATGGTATCATGCTGTACGGTTGGGTTGACGAAGATGGTACCATGGTTAACGACGAAGATGGTTGGGCAGACGCTACCTACTACTTCGGTTCCTGGGAAGATGGTTCCATGAAGACTGGCTGGCAGAAGATCAGCGTATACGACAACACCGATGACAAAGAAGATGACTATGATTACTGGTTCAACTTCAAAGCAAACGGTAAGAAACGTGTACAGCTTGACAATGGCAGTGAGGATACTGATGCTACCTGGAAGAACAATGGTAAATACTATCACTTCGATACCCGTGGTGTAATGGTATATGAGTGGTATCCGACTCAGAATACCACCAGCAACCTGCATTCCGCATCTAACTGGTCTTACTTCAACAGCCCAGAGGATGGTGCTAAGGTAGTTAAGGGCTGGTTCAAGGTAGTTGGCCCGAACGAGGATACTTCCTTCAAAGAGCTGGATTCCGAGAGCTTCGCATCTGTTGATGGTGTTAAGAACGAGGATGCTCGTTGGTACTACAACGATGGCCGTGAAGAGGGTCTGGTAGCTGGTAAGATCAAGAAGATCAAAGGCAAATACTATGGCTTCCGGCCGGATGACGGTGAGAAGGGTGGCGCAATGCTGAAAGGTCTCTGCGCACTTGAGATGGACGGCGAGAACATTGTCAAAGTTTACGATGACGATATGGACGCTGACGATTTGGATGACTTCCTGGATGGCGTAGATGCTGGTAACTACACCGCAAACACCTATCTGTACTACTTCGGCAACGCAGATGACGAAGATACCGATGGCGCTATGAAGACTGGTAATGTAACCGTTAACCTTGATGGCGAGACCATTCAGTTCAAGTTCCGCAACAACGGTGGTGCTGAGAGCAGAGGCCGTGGCGTAACTGGTGTTGAGAAGGGCGACTACATCTACAAGTTTGGTAAGAAGATTAAAGCTGATAGCGAAGACAAGTACATCCTTGTATACGCTAGCGGTGATATCAACTCTACCGGTACTGTAACTGTACATGATTACGATGGTTCTGATGTAAGAGAACTTAGCGGTCTGCTTAAGGGTCAGTCTAATGCTGATGATAAGGGCATGACCAATGTTCTGTACAACTTCGGTACTGCTGATCAGGGCTGGTACCTTGTAAATACCAGCGGTAAGATCCAGACTGGCACCAAGACCGGTGTTAAAGATGGTGATGACTGGTACTGGTACATGTACAAGGATAACATCATGATGTACACCGACAGCAAGGATCTGGGCGATGGCAAGATTGATGGTAAGAATGTCGGCAAGAACCTGAAGAGCAACTGGAACAAGACCAGCATGACTTCTGCAAAGATTGCTGATTTCCTTGATGTGAAATAAGTTGTAGTTTTAATGACTACGCCAAGCGGCGGGGACGAAAGTTCCTGCCGCTTTTACGTTAATCAACAATTTCAATGCAAAAAGCCCTGAAGTCTGATAAAAACTCCTAGAAGGAAGTTAGTGATTGGACCGATCTGTTAAAGCAAGGTTTATTCAGATGAATGAAACTTCGCTTAAATAGCGGACGTAACACCCAAAAAGGGCTACACGCAAATTGCGTGTAGCCCTTTTTGTTACATAGATTCTGCTCAATGAGTAGTTTCTAAAATTTAGATACCATCATCAACCATATCAGTATCAAGAACATCACCATCGATACCATCGGAGATCAGTTTGGACTCAACGTTCCAATCCTTCTTCAGGTCCTCAACGCCACCAGTTAAGGTGTTGTTATTGGTGTACATCTTGATAACCTTGTTATCTACATAGAAGTACCAGTCATTACCGTCTTTAGCTGCGGTCTTATTCTTAACGATAGTACCGCTGGTATTTAACAGGTAGTAGTTAGAAGAAGCCTTACCAGATACTAAGGAACCAAGAGTACCGTAAGCGTAAACGGTATCACCATCTTTGTTCTGGCCTCTCTCAACTGCATCACGTCTTAATGCTGCAGTATCAATCTTATGAACAGTTACATCACTTGCGCCAGTATCGCCATCAGCGTAAACAACAATGTACTTGTCATCGCTGCCAGCTTTCAGTTTCATACCAAACTTGTAGATGTATTTGCTGTCATCAATACCATTCAGGCCACGACCTTTGCCCTCAGCACCACCGGTCTTGCTGAACTGGAACTGATAATTGTCACCATCAAGATTTACGCTAACAGAACCAGTCTTCAGAGCACCATCGCTATCTTCATTATTGCCGAAGTAGTACAGAGTATCGTTGGTATCAGAACCGAAACCATCAAAATCGCCTTCGCCGTTCATAGCATCATCCAGATCATCGGAATCCATGTCTCTAGCCCACAGCTTGGTGATGTTACCGCTGTTGTCTACTCTCAGAGCACACAGACCAGTCAGCATAGAACCAGCCTTATTTCCTTCCGGAGCGAAGCCATAGTATTTACCTTTGATCTTCTTGATCTGGCCTACATACAGCTCACCATCGCTATTTGCGTAGTACCATCTCTCGTTCTCATCCTCAGCATCGCCCTTAGCGAAGGTCGGATTCTCAAGATTGCTATAATCTTTGAAGGTGTTGTCATCGCCGTCTTTATCCGGAGCAACTACTTTGAACCAACCCTTAGTAGCACGAGCACCGTCCTCTGGGCTGTTGAAGTATAACCAGTTAGAGATCGTAGCAGCGTCAGAAGTAGTGGTCAGGGTCCATTCGTAGGTCATAACACCACGATTATCGAATGCGTAGTGCTTACCATTGATTTTCTTCTCGAAGATATCCTTTGAATCGCTCTCGTTGAAACGCTTCTTACCGTTGGATTTGAAGTTGAACCAGTAGTCGTAGTCATCATCCTCATCCTGGTCATAAACGGTAATCTTCTGCCATCCAGTCTTTAAGGAACCATCTTCCCAGGAACCCATGTAGTAGGTTGCAGTCTCCCAATCGGAGTCATCGCTGGCCAGAGTAGAATCATCCTCGTTTACCCAGCCATACAGCATTTTACCATCCTCATCGAAAGCATACTTTTTGCCATCGATGGTTTTGAATTTGGTCTTACCGCTGTCACCAGCTTTGTAAGCTTTACCACTGTTCTGCATGTAGTAGTAACGATACTCTGCCGGATCATCATCATCATCCTGATCCTCGTTTACTACTTTAACCCAGGTGTTGGTAACCATAACACCGTTAGCGTCTACGTAGTAGGTATCGTCATCATCCTCAACCAGCATATCGGTTGCCATAGCGCCGCCCTCGTCGCCATTTAACCAGAACCAGTTGTCTCCAGATTTCTTCCACTCGTTTTCTACTCTATTGCCATCTTTGTCGTAGTAGTACCAAGTACCGTCTTCCTCAACCCAACCCTGAGCTGCGAAAGAAGTCATAGCACCACCGATAGCTAACAGAGCTGCTGCAGATGCAACTGCAACTACTTTAGTCTGCTTTCTCATAATGAATGCACTCTCCTTTTTACTTTTTTGAATTTGCTACGAAATTCCTAAATTGCATTACGAGACGATTATACTTCCTATAAGGCAAATTATCAATAGTTTTTTACATTTTTTCCATGTTTAAGAATAAATGCAATTCTATGTAATTGCTTCTGGAAGTTTCCATCTCTCCATCACAATGACAGTATAGTATAGTTTTTTGGGAAATGCTATAACAAAACCCTAAGCGTTTTCTTACGAAAATCTTACGGAAGTTATAGTTTTTGTGAAATATGTATTAATATTAATACAATCTTATTTGAAGGCTGTACCTGTGTGCCGGTTTGTGCTATATTGTTCATATCTTTTAGATTTTAGTTGTTTTTGAACAGTTTTATCTTTACAGAGGATGTTCTGTAAACAGTCATGGAGGTTTTTATGGATCGGATTGGTTTGATTTGTCGTTATATTAAGGAAGATCCCCGCAGTACCCAGCGGGATCTGGCGCAGAAAACAGGGTTTTCCGTGGGAACGGTGAATACCTTAATTAAGGAGGCTATGCAGCAGCGGCTCATTGCACAGGGCAAAAGTGTGGCTGGTACCTATGAGCTGACCGGTGCCGGGGACGCGTTTCTGGAGCAGTTTCGGGTGGACGGCGCGCTGATCATTGCTGCGGGATTTGGGTCCCGGTTTGTGCCGCTGACCTTTGAAACTCCAAAGGGGCTTTTGAAGGTATTTGGCGAGCGGATGATTGAGCGGCAGATTAAACAGCTGCATGAAATCGGAATTACCGACATTACCATTGCCGTGGGGTATTTAAAGGAAAAGTTTGAGTACCTGATCGACAAGTATCAGGTGAAGCTGCTTTATAACCCGGAGTATGCCACCAAGAATACCCTGACTACCATCTATCGGGCCCGACAGGTACTGGCGGGTAAGAATATGTACATTCTTTCTTCCGACAACTGGCTGCGGAACAATATGTTCCACGCCTACGAGTGCGGTGCCTGGTATGCTTCTTCTTATATGGAAGGAGATACTTCTGAATGGTGTCTTTCCTATAATAAGAAAGGACGTATCACCCATGTGGAAGTGGGCGGGCATGATTCCTGGGTGATGTATGGCCCAGTGTTCTTTTCCAGAACTTTTTCCGAGAAATTCCTGCCGCTTCTAGAGCGGTATTACCACACCCCGGGCACGGAGCAGTTTTACTGGGAGAATGTGCTGGTGGAGCATTTAGATGAACTGGAGATGGATATCAACCGGCAGCCGGAAAATCAGATCTACGAATTTGAGAATCTGGAGGAGCTGCGGCGGTTCGATCCGCGATACCAGAATCATTCGGACAACACGGCACTGGAGCTGGTTTCCCGGGTTTTCGAGCTTCCAGAGTCTGAGATTCATGACATCCGCTGCTTAAAATCCGGCATGACCAACAAGTCTTTCCTGTTTCAGCTTCAGGGACGGCATTATATCTGCCGCATTCCGGGACCGGGTACGGAGCTGCTGATCAACCGGAAGGAAGAGGCAGATGTGTACCGCGTCATCCAGCCGTTAAACATTTCCGAGCATATCATCTATATGAACGGGGAGACTGGCTACAAGATTGCGGAATATTATGAGGGAGCACGTAATTCCCGGGCGGACAGCTGGGAGGATGTGAGCCGGTGCATGGAGGTTCTGCATAAGCTCCATGAATCAGAACTGACCGCGGACCATGAATTTAATATGCGGGAGCGGATTGCTTTTTACGAGGGACTCTGCGCGGCCCATGGCGGCACGTTGTTTGAGGATTACACTGAGGTGCGCAGCCACATGAATGAGCTGTTGGACCAGTTAGATGCCCTGCAGCGACCGAAGGTCCTCTCCCACATTGACAGCGTGGCAGATAATTTCCTGTTCCTGCCGGATGGCTCTGTGCGACTCATTGACTGGGAGTATTCCGGCATGTGCGATCCCCTCATTGACATCAGCATGTGTGCCATCTATTCCTATTATGACGAGGACGCCGTGGAAAAACTGATGCAGATCTACTTTGGAAGAGAGCCGGAATTGCTGGAACGCAAGGTCATTTACTCTTACATTGCCCTGGGCGGATTCTTGTGGGCGCTGTGGGCGGTGTACAAAGCATCTCTCGGAGAGGAGTTTGGGGAGTATACACTCATCATGTATCGGTACGCGAAGAAATATTATAAGAAAGTATGTTTGTTGTAAGAAAAATGTTACCATTTTCCATTGGCTCCATGCTATAATCAGAATATATGAGATTAGGAGGACGGTATGAAATATACAAAGCGATTTACGGCAGCCGCCATGGCGGGGCTGATTGGTGCCATGACCCTGGTTTCCGGCGTGACCGCCTACGCCGCTACCGGCTGGCAACAGAACGGCAGCACTTATTACTATTATGACGCAAATGGGGAATTGCACAAGGGCTGGCTCAACACAGAGAACGGCTATTACTATCTGAATTTATCCACCGGTAAGATGACCGTTGGCTGGGAGAAGATCAACAACAAGTGGTACTACTTCCAGGGCAACGGCGTGATGGCGACCGGCTGGGTGAAAGATAATGGCAAGTATTACTATATGCTGACCGATGGCACCATGCACACTGGCTGGGTGAGCATTGACGGTGTCTACTACTACTTAGGGGACAGCGGCGCCATGGCAACCGGCTGGGTGAATATGGACAATGGCTGGTATTACTTCGACCCGAACGATGGCAAGTGCACGGTAAACAGCGCGCGGGAGATCAAGGACAGCTGGTACATGTTCGGCAGCGACGGCAAGATGGTAACCGGATGGCAGCAGGTGGATGGCGGTTACTATTATTTCCACACCGACGGCAGGATGCTCACCGGATGGCTCAGCGACGGCACCAACAGCTACTATATGGATCCGGCCAATGGCCGCATGTCTACCGGGTGGAAGCAGATTGAGAATTCCTATTATTATTTCAACAATTCCGGCCACAAGCTTACCGGCTGGGTCCAGATTGACGGAACCTATTATTACCTGAACCCATCTGACAAGGGGCGCATGGCGGCAAACACCACGTTGAAGATTGACGGAGTTTCCTATACCTTTGCGGCGAATGGTGCCTGCACCACCAGCAATGGGAATGCCCTAAACGTAAGCAACAATAACAATACGAATTCCAGCACTGTTCCGGGAAACAACACTTCCTCGGGCACGACTCCGGGCAGTACCAGTACCAGCAACAGCACTGCGCCCGGAAGCTTCAACTCAAACAGTAATAACAACAGTAACAATGAATATGTATCCACCGGCCCGGCTACCGGAAAAAGCAATCCAAGCTTCAATGGAAGCACGCCTTCCGGTGGCAACAGCCAGAGTAATTCCAGCAGCAGTTCCAATTACGTCAATGGGCTGCTGAAGGCCGGACTGACCTCTGGTCCAAGACCGTAGGCAATGTAACAAAACAGATTGTAAGCACAAAATATCCCGCATCCGACTGAGATGATTCATCGGATGCGGGATATTTATTTGCAAAAATTCAGTTTTATGAGAAGAACAGTCTGTTCACGGCACTGAAGATACCGCGGATGGAAGACCGGGTGATGTTGGAGCTTACGCCGACACCGTAGGTCACCTTGCCGCTGTCCTTGTCCATTAAGTGGATGTAGGATGCTGCCTGTGCGTTGGAACCGGAGTTCAGAGCGTGCTCGTTGTAGTCCAGAACCTTGATCTGGACGCCGAGTGCTTCTTCCAGGCCGCGCTGTACCGCATCGATCGGGCCGTTGCCGACGCCCTCGAAGGTTTTCTCCATGCCGTGATCGGTATAGGTAACCTTGGCAAGGGTTGCAAACTCGCCGTCTGCAGACTCGGTATCGGTGATCTGGCACTTGCGGAAGTGGATCGGCTCTTTCTTGTCCAGGTAGCTCTTGCGGAACTCTTCCATGATCTGCTCCGGAGCAACCTCACCCTGCTGCTCGGAGATTTTCTGGATGACATCCGCGAATTCTTTGTGCATGCCCTTCGGCAGCTTGAAGCCGTAGAAGGTATCCATAACGAAGGCTACGCCGCCCTTGCCGGACTGGCTGTTGATGCGGACGATCGGCTCGTACTGTCTGCCGATGTCGGACGGATCGATCGGAAGGTACGGAACCTCCCAGTACTGGCTGTTTCTCTCATGGAGAGCCTGTAAGCCTTTGTTGATGGCATCCTGATGAGAGCCGGAGAATGCAGTGAATACCAGCTTTCCTGCGTACGGATGACGCGGGTCAATGGTCATCTTGGTGCAGCGCTCGTATACTTCCGCGATCTCACGGACGTTCTCAATGTCCAGCTTCGGGTCGATGCCCTGGGAGAACATATTGTAGGCGATGTTTAAGATATCTACATTACCGGTACGCTCACCGTTGCCGAACAGGGTTCCCTCGACACGATCTGCGCCTGCAAGGAGTGCCAGCTCGGTGGCTGCCACGCCGGTACCGCGGTCATTGTGCGGATGTACGCTTAAGATGATGCTCTCACGGTTCTTGAAGTGCTTGTGCATCCACTCGATCTGGTCTGCGTATACGTTCGGAGTGTTCATCTCCACGGTAGATGGCAGGTTAAAGATGATCGGCTTCTCCGGAGTTGCCTCGCCCCAGGTATCCTGAACAGCGGTGCAGACCTCCAGTGCATACTCAAGCTCGGTGCCGGTAAAGCTCTCCGGAGAGTACTCTAACATTAAATCGCCATCGTAGTCTTTTGCGTATTTCTTGACTAACTCGGTTCCTTCGATTGCGATCTGCTTGATCTCTTCCTTATTTTTGTGGAAGACTACGTCACGCTGTAAGGTAGAGGTGGAGTTGTAGATATGAACTACTACCTTCTTGATGCCCTGGATTGCCTCAAAGGTTCTCTTGATCAGGTGCTCACGGCACTGTACCAGAACCTGTACACGGACATCGTCCGGGATAAGCTTGCGCTCTACTAACTGTCTTAAGAAGTCGTATTCGATCTGGGATGCTGCCGGGAAACCGATCTCGATTTCCTTAAAGCCCAGCTTTACTAACATGTTGAAGAACTCAATCTTCTCTTCTACTACCATCGGCTCTACCAGTGCCTGGTTGCCGTCACGTAAGTCTACGCTGCACCAGATCGGTGCTTTCTCAATTTCCTTGTTTGGCCACTCGCGCTCCGGGTAATGGATGACTGGGTTTCTTTTGTATTTCTTGATATTTAACATAATGCTTTTCCTCCAATTTGTTCGTTGTCCGAGGACAGCTGCTTTCGTTTCATGCTATCCTTGCTTTTATAGGTTGCTTCTTTACGGTTTGTACTTATTTCCGGCTGCTGCCTTTTGCCTTGATATATGACAGTTCCGGTAATGATCCTCACTCAGCCCATAACGGGCAGTCGCTCGATCACGCCGTAGAAGCGGACAATGAACAATACTGATCCTACTGATTCAGCCCCATCTTTCATCATTCCTTTTTCTGAAAAATTTGATACGTTAATCCATATAATAGCATATTTTTCCAGATGTGACAAGAACCCATCTACAGCCGAAACTTTATTCAAATCAATTTGATTCAAATCGATTTAAACAAAAACGCATGAAATTCGTTAAACATTGTTCATGAATTCCATGCGTTCTTCTTTTGTAATTTCTGTTTCTTACAGCACGTGTCCCTGTGCCTTCATAACTTCGATCACCTGGTCTACCAGCATCTCGCACTGTTCGGTGGTCGGCGCTTCTACCATGACGCGCACCACCGGCTCCGTGCCGGACTGACGGAGCAGGATGCGGCCGTCTGCGCCCAGAGTCTCGGTGACCTTTGCCACCTCTGCCTGGACTGCCGGATCATCCTGTGCTTCCTTTTTATCTTTGACGCGGACATTTTTCAGTACCTGCGGCAAGATCTCCACCTCAGATGCCAGCTTGCCCAGGGTCTCTTTCTTCTCCAGCATCACTTCCATAACCTTTAAGGAGGTCAGGATGCCATCACCGGTGGTGGCGTGCTTACTGAAGATGATGTGGCCGGACTGCTCACCGCCCAGACAGTTGCCGTACTGGGACATGTTCTCGTACACGTATTTGTCACCGACTGCGGTCTTCTCGTAGGAGATGCCTTCCCGGTCAAATGCCTTGTAAAGGCCGAAGTTGGACATGATGGTGGTAACTACCGTGTTGTTGCGCAGGGTACCAATCTCCTTCATGTACTTGCCGCAGATGTAGAGGATCAGATCACCGTCTACCACGCTGCCGTTCTCATCTACCGCGATGCAGCGGTCTGCGTCGCCATCGTAAGCAAAGCCTACGTCACAGCCAGTCTCTTTCACATAGTCCTGGAGTACATGGATGTGGGTGGAGCCGCAGTCGGTGTTGATGTTCAAGCCGTTCGGATGGTTGTTGATGACATGGGTCTCTGCTCCCAGAGCATCGAACACGTTCTTCGCAATGGCAGATGCGCTGCCGTTTGCGCAGTCCAGAGCCACTTTTTTGCCCTTGAAGGAACGGGTGGCAATGGAGATCAGGTACCCGATATAGCGGTTTCTGCCTGCAGCATAATCGGTGGTGCGGCCGATGGCATCCTTTAAGGCAAACGGAATCTCTTCCATCTCCCCGTCTAAGTAGCGCTCGATTTCTACGATAACGTCCTCTTCCAGCTTCTCGCCCTTGCCGTTGATGACCTTGATGCCGTTGTCATAGTATGGGTTGTGGCTGGCAGAGATCATGATGCCGCAGTCGAACTCTTCCGTGCGTACCACATAGGATACGCTTGGGGTGGTGGTGACATGAAGCAGATAAACATCCGCGCCAGAAGCGGTGAGACCTGCTACCAGGGAGTACTCAAACATGTAGCTGCTTCGTCTGGTATCCTTTCCGATGGCTACGCGGCAGCGGCCCTCCGGATTGTCTGCGGTCTTTTTCGCGCGCTGTCCATAATACCAGCCCAGGAAACGGCCTACCTTGTAGGCATGCTCTACCGTTAAATTGACATTTGCTTCCCCGCGGAAGCCATCAGTTCCAAAATATTTTCCCATAATTTTAATCTCCTCATTTTGGCTTAAACCGGAAATTCCCGGCAGGCACACCTGCGCCGCCGGGAACCTTTTGTATTTTAATATTCGATTTCTTTTAAGAAGCGGCCCAGCGCGTCCTGCCATGCCGGAAGGCGCTCAAATCCGTTCTCGCTGAGTTTGTCTTTATTCAAACGGCTGTTGGACGGACGGGTTGCCTTGGCCGGAAACGCGTCACTGCTGACCGGGGTGACCGGCACATCCATGCCTGCCTGGCGGAAAATCTCTTTTGCGAACTCGTACCAGCTGCACAGACCCTCGTTGGTGGCATGATAACGGCCGTACTTGTCGGTCTGGATCATGTCGACCAGAAGTCTTGCCAGGTCGTAGGTGTAGGTCGGGGAACCAATCTGGTCATCTACCACGCTGACTGCCCCGCGCTCTTTGCCAAGGCGCAGCATAGTCTTAATAAAGTTCTTTCCTGCCACGCCGAATACCCAGGCAATTCGTACGATAAAGTATTTGTCGGACAACTCTTCTACTGCCAGCTCTCCCTCGTACTTGGTCTGACCGTATACATTTAACGGATGACGCTCGTCGTCCGGCTCCCACGGGCGGGTGCCCTGGCCGTCAAACACATAGTCTGTGCTGATGTACATAAGCTTCGTATCTGCCTCTTTGCAGGCCTGTGCCACGTTGCGCGTGCCCTCGCCATTGATACGGCGGCAGAGGTCTGCGTTATCCTCAGCTGCGTCTACTGCAGTATATGCGGCACAGTGGATGACTGCGTCTGCGCCGGAATGTTTAATGACACGGCGGCAGGCTTCCGCGTCGGTGATGTCCATTTCCTGGACATCTACGCCGATGCCCTCGATGCCGCGTTTTTCCAGTTCATTCATCAGGTCAGTTCCAAGCTGGCCTTTTGCTCCTGTTACCAGAACCTTCATGCTGTTTCCTCTTTCTGTTTCACAGTTTTTCAATGACGGTTTCGCAGGCTTACACTTCCTCGCGGTTTCCGTACATTTTCTCGTAATAATTCTGATACTCGCCGGAGATGATGGTCTCCCACCACTCACGGTTCTCCAGATACCATTTGATGGTCTTCTTGATGCCGTCCGCGAATTTGGTCTCCGGCAGCCAGCCCAGCTCGTTGTGGATCTTGGTCGGGTCGATGGCGTAACGCATGTCGTGGCCCTTGCGGTCGGTAACATGGGTGATCAGGCTTTCCGGCTTGCCCAGCTCCTTACAGATGAGCTTGACGATATCGATGTTCTTCATCTCGTTGTGGCCGCCGATGTTGTAAACCTCACCGACACGGCCCTTGTGGATGATCAGGTCGATGGCCTTGCAGTGGTCCTCTACATACAGCCAGTCGCGGACATTTAAGCCCTCGCCGTACACCGGAAGCGGCTTGTCTGCCAGCGCGTTTGCGATCATAAGCGGGATCAGCTTCTCCGGGAAGTGGTACGGACCGTAGTTGTTGGAACAGCGGCTGATGGTGACCGGCAGACCGTAGGTTCTGTGGTATGCCTGCACCAGGAGATCAGCGCCTGCCTTGGAGGAGCTGTAGGGGCTGCTGGTATGGATCGGAGTCTCCTCGGTGAAGAAGAGGTCCGGGCGGTCTAACGGAAGGTCTCCGTATACTTCATCGGTGGATACCTGATGGTAACGTTTGATGCCGTACTTACGGCAGGCATCCATCATCACTGCGGTACCCTTGATGTTGGTATCCAGGAAGATCTCCGGATTCTCGATGGAGCGGTCTACGTGGCTCTCTGCTGCGAAGTTTACCACGATATCCGGGTGCTCCTCCTCAAAGAGCTTGTAGATGGCTTCGCGGTCGCAGATGTTGATCTTGCAGAAGCGGAAGTTTGGGTTCTTTAATGCCTCTTCCAGGGTGGATAAATTGCCTGCGTAGGTCAGGCAGTCCACGCACACGATCCGGTAATCCGGATACTTGTTTAACATATGGTAAACGAAGTTGGAGCCGATGAAACCGGCGCCGCCTGTTACGATGATAGTCATGGTCTGTTCCTCTTTTCTTTTTACTTCATGTCGTTGCCGTGCAGCTTGTCGATGTATTTGCCGTCCAGAACATCTTTTAAGTAGCGGCCGTACTGGTTCTTCTTTAACTCCTCATAGGTCTCCAGAACCTGCTCCTTCGTGATCCAGCCGTTTAAGTAGGCAATCTCCTCCAGACATGCGATTTTGCGGTGCTGATGGGTCTCTACGGTCTTTACAAAGTTGGTGGCCTCCACCAGGGACTCATGGGTTCCGGTATCAAGCCAGGTAAAGCCCTGGCCCAGGAGCGTTACGTCCAGCTCGCCGTTTTCCAGGTAAATACGGTTTAAATCCGTGATCTCCAGCTCTCCGCGGGCAGACGGTTTTAAGCTCTTGGCATACTCGACCACGCGGTTGTCGTAGAAGTACAGACCGGTCACGCAGTAGTTTGACTTCGGATGCTCCGGCTTCTCCTCGATGGAAACGGCCTTGCCCTGATCGTCGAATTCTACGATACCGAAGCGCTCCGGATCGTCTACGTAATAGCCGAATACGGTTGCGCCCTTTTCCTTGGCAGCTGCCGCGCGCAGGCGCTTCTTTAAGCCCTGGCCGTGGAAGAT
Organism: Clostridium sp. AF27-2AA; assembly: GCF_003478505.1. GTDB lineage: Bacteria > Bacillota > Clostridia > Lachnospirales > Lachnospiraceae > Brotaphodocola. The sequence continues at coordinate 120,357 of NZ_QUFI01000005.1, read as the reverse complement.
GTTGTCGCCCAGTACCATGGCAACCGGCTCTCCGCCGATGAACTCCTCGCCGATGATAAAGGCCTGTGCCAGTCCGTCCGGGCTCGGCTGTACCGCATAGGACAGCTCCACGCCAAACTGATGGCCGTCTCCCAGAAGCGCCTCAAATCGCGGCGTGTCTACCGGAGTAGAGATGATCAGGATCTCCCGGATGCCGGCGTTCATAAGAACGGACAGCGGATAGTAGATCATAGGCTTATCATAAATCGGAAGCAACTGCTTGGATGTTACCTTTGTCAGCGGATACAGACGGGTGCCTGAGCCGCCTGCCAGAATGATACCTTTCATAGTTTTCTCCTTTTAAAATCATAAAATACCGCCCGGGTCTCTTTTGTACAAACGGACAGTTTAAGCTAGTTTGTACTATACCACAGATGCGCCGATATTGCAATCTGGGGCCGGTAAGAGACCGGGCGGGAATTCGAAATTTTTTATTAATTTGTCTGTACTGCCGCAGATGTCTCCGCAACAGCCGCACCTGCATCCGGCACATTTCTTCCGGTGGCCGGGAGGAAGTTTCCGTCTTCATCTACCTCTGCCGCAAACAGCAGGGTACGGGCATCATTTTTTTCATAGCTGCAGGTGATCAGGACAAACATGGAATCAAAGGGCTGCGTTGGAGCTTCTGCGAAGCTGCATGGTGCCAGACGCTCGCTGACCCATTTGTCAAAGGATGCCTGGGACTTGAAAGAGGTCTTGCGGACAATGCCGTTGGAGTCACTGTAGTAGCAGCCTAATGTCTTTAAATGGATGGTGCGCTCCGGGGTGTAGATTTCAAAGTACCGGTGGCTTTCAAAGAAAGCCTGATCCTTGAACTTTACCACATCCTTGAACATGGAGCCGTCCTTCATGTGGTGGCCGTAAATTGGGTTGTTCCAGCCGCTGAAGTCCGACTTGCTGTCGGCATCCAGGTAGATGGCGCCATACACGCTGTCTTTGCCCTCAAAATCCTTGTGGAGGTAATACTGGTTATCCGGGGACTGGACGATGGGATAATCGATCTTAGTGTCCGGCACACGGATCCAGCCGATGGTGTCCGGGTTCGTTTCCAGAAGCGGTGTAAAATCAATGGGTGAGACATATGGCGCCTCGGTCTCGGCTTCCGTCTCTTTCTCTGTTTCCGGCGGTTCGGTCTCCGTCTGCTTTGCCGCCTCAGCCAGGCTCTCCTCCAGCCGGCGCTGCGCGGCGGCGTCCCTCCAGTCCTTTACCAGGCTGAGAGCGCTGCCGATCATGATGACCAGAAGGACAGCAATGACAATGCGTCTGAGAAGGCCGTTTGAATTTCTGTTTTTATTCTCGTGTTCCATCATAAAATCCTCCATTTTGTAAAAAGCCAGATTTAATACCTTTGATTAAATCCAGCTTTTTTCAATCGTCCTGATGATTCCTACACTTCGTTCATCTTTGCCAGCTTTGCTGCCTGATCGGCCGCAATGCAGGCATCCAGGATTTCCTGGATATCACCATTCATGATCTTATCTAATTTGTAAAGGGTCAGGTTGATGCGATGGTCTGTCACACGGCCCTGCGGGAAGTTGTAGGTACGGATCTTCTCGGAGCGGTCACCGGTACCGATCTGGCTGCGGCGCTCTGCTGCCTCCGCGTTCTGCTTCTTCTCCAGCTCCAGATCATACAGCTTGGAACGCAGGAGGCGGAACGCCTTCTCCTTGTTCTGCAGCTGGGATTTCTCGGTCTGGCTGTAGATGACGATGCCGGTCGGAATATGGGTCAGACGTACCGCGGAGTCGGTGGTGTTGACACACTGTCCGCCGTTACCGGACGCACGCATAACATCGATACGGCAGTCGTTCATGTCGATCTGAACATCGACCTCTTCTGCCTCCGGCATCACTGCTACGGTTGCGGTGGAGGTGTGGATACGGCCGCCGGACTCGGTCTCCGGTACACGCTGTACGCGGTGTACGCCGGACTCGTACTTCATCTTGGAGTATGCGCCCTTACCGGTGATCATGGCCTGTACCTCTTTGAAACCTCCGATGCCGTTCTCACTTAAAGAGATGATCTCTACCTTCCAGTGCTGGCTCTCTGCGTAGTTTACGTACATACGGTAAAGCTCTGCCGCGAACAGGGCTGCCTCATCGCCGCCTGCACCTGCGCGGATCTCCAGGATGATATTCTTATCATCGTTCGGGTCTTTCGGCAGCAACAGGATCTTCAGTTCCTGCTCCAGCTCCTCCACGCGCTTCTTGGCATCGGAAAGTTCCTCTTTGGCAAGCTCGCGCATCTCCTCGTCGCTCTCCTCTTCCAGAAGTGCCAGGCTGTCTTCGATGTCCTGCTTTGCCTGCTTGTAAGCCTTGTACGCCTCTACTAACGGTGCCAGGTCAGCCTGCTCCTTCATGAGCTTGCGGAAACGGTCCTGGTTTTCGGTTACGTTCGGCTCGCCTAATTCCTGCATGATCTCCTCGTAATGGATGAGGATGTCATCTAATCTGTCAAACATGCGGTTCCTCCTATTATATATGTGTTCGTATCTGTTGGTTTCTTAATTTATATCAGCCCGGCCAGACGCCGCAGACCACTCGGTCCTTGCCCGGAAGGTCTTTTACGACTCTTACCTTATCAAAACCCGCTTCCCGCAAAAGCCCGCTCACGGCCTCGCCCTGGTCATACCCGATTTCCAGATAGATGGCTCCGCCCGGCTTTAACCAGGTTCCGGCTTCTTGGGCAATCTGCCGGTAGAATCTCAGGCCGTCTTCGGTGCCGTCCAGGGCCATCATAGGCTCGTGCTCCCGCACCTCCGGTTCCAGGGTGGCAATGACTGCCGTGGGAATGTAGGGCGGATTGGATGTGATGATGTCGAAGGTTCCGGCTTCGGTCCGGGGCAGGGCAGAGAACAGGTCGCCCTGGCGGAAGATGATTTTTTTCTGGTGTGTTTTCGCGTTCCGCTCTGCCACCTTCAATGCCTCCTCTGACAAATCTGTGGCCGTTACCGATTCGTAGCCGCCCTTCACCGCCAGGCTGATGGCAATACAGCCGGATCCGGTGCAGAGATCCAGAAGCTTCTTTTCTCTGCCCTGCTGCTCCTGCAGCACCAGCTCCACCAGTGTCTCGGTGTCCTGGCGCGGGATCAGCACGTGTTCATTTACATAAAATTCCAGTCCCATGAATTCCTGACTGCCCAAAATCTGCTGCAGCGGAATGCGGGAGGCGCGCTTTGCGATCATGCCGCGGTACGTCTGCATCTTTTCCTGTGTTTCCGCGTCACTTTCTGAAAGGGGACGCAGGCGGTCCATCAGGAAATGAACCAGATCCAGATGAAATACCTCGAAGAGAAGCAGCTTTGCGTCATTCTCCCCGTCGGTATCCCCCGCCTGTAAGAGGGCTGCGCTTCCTTCAGTCAGAAGGTCATAGAGTGTCATCTGGCTTCCTCCCGGCTGATGGCCTGGTCCTGTGCCGGACCGGAAACTGCGGCATCCGAACGGTCCTCCGGAATTTCCGTATCCGGAAAATTTTCCCTTAAGTATGCTTTCCAGTCAAACACCGCTTCCACCGCCGCAATGGCTACCTCGATCATGGAATTATCCGGCTCACTGGTAGTCAGGTTCTGCATCCACAGCCCCGGCTTACTGAGTAAATTGACAATCGGGTTGTCACTGCGGCCTGCCAGGCGCAGAAACTCGTAAGACACACCGGCAATGACCGGCACCAGAATGATGCGGCTTGCCATACGAAGCAGCACGTTGTCTACCCGCACCACCATAAAGAACAGAATGCTGATGAGCATGACAATGATGAGGAAGCTGGTGCCGCAGCGCTTGTGCTGCTTGGAGCTTTCCCGCACATGGTCCACCGTGAGGGTCATGCCATGCTCGATACAGTTGATGCATTTGTGTTCCGCGCCGTGATACATGAAGGTGCGGCGGATGTCTTCCATCCGGGAAATCAGTTTAATGTACGCGATAAAGATCGCGATGCGGATGACACCCTCTAAAATAGCCATGATGGTGTCGGAGTGGATGACCTGCTTACAGGCATTCGCAATAAGCAGCGGCAGCACCATAAAAATGCCAATGGCCATGACCACGGAAAACACCATGACAACCGCCATAAGCACCTGCTCCACTTTCTCCCCGAAGACCTTGTCCAGCCACAGCTCCAGCTTTCCTGGCTCGGAGTCTTCATCATCCTCGAAGAAGCTGGCAGAAAAGCTTAAGGTCCGCATGCCGAGGATCATGGAATCCGCAAAGCTGAAGACGCCCCGTACAAAGGGGAGTCCGCAGAATGGCACCTTTTCCGTCATGCTGACGTAGGTGTCCTTTTTGACCTCAATGCCGCCGTCCGGCCTGCGCACAGCCGTGGCATACTGGTCTTTATTTTTCATCATAATTCCTTCAATGACGGCCTGACCGCCGATACCGGAATATTTCATATGAGTGATATCTCCTTATAAAGAAAAATAAGGTTGAGCCAAAGTGTCTCCACTTGAGTCTCAACCTTACTTCGCTCTCGTTATGCTTACGCCTTAACGCCGTATTTCTTGTTGAACTTATCGATACGACCGCGTGCAGAAGCAGCTTTCTGCTGACCGGTGTAGAAAGAATGACACTTAGAGCAAACCTCTACGTGGATCTCTTCCTTGGTGGAACCGGTAACGAACTCGTTGCCGCAGTTGCAGGTAACCTTAGCCTGATAATAAGCTGGATGGATTCCTTCTCTCATGATTTTCACCTCTTCACTTTCTCAATTATATAGTACTGTGATCGTCTAACGGTCTCATTCGTACCGTTAAAATCACGCCACATCTATAAACAGCTCCATAATTGTATCATAGAACGATAGCCTTGGCAAGCATATTTTCTAAGGTTTTCAAAGATTTTTCATCAGAACATACGCCGTTTTTTCGCCACTTCCACAAACTCTCGGTTGGTGCGGGTCTGGGCGAACAGATCCAGGATGCGCTCCACGGAATCCTCCGGCTTCAGGCTGTTGGTTGCCTTGCGGACAATATCCACTGCCTCGGCCTCATCACGGCTGAGAAGCAGGTCATCGCGGCGGGTGCCGGACTTTAAGATGTCGATAGCCGGGAAGATACGTTTCTCGGAAAGCTTGCGGTCTAATACCAGCTCCATGTTACCAGTGCCCTTGAACTCCTCATAGATCACATCGTCCATGCGGCTTCCGGTATCCACCAGAGCTGTTGCCAGAATGGTCAGGCTGCCGCCCTCCCGCATGTTGCGGGCCGCGCCGAAAAACCGCTTTGGCATGTGCAGGGCCGCCGGATCCAGGCCGCCGGAAAGGGTACGTCCGCTCGGCGGAACCACCAGGTTGTAGGCCCGGGCCAGACGGGTGATGCTGTCTAAGAGAATGATGACATCTCTGCCATGCTCTACCAGACGCTTCGCGCGCTCGATGACCATCTCGGACACGCGTTTATGGCGCTCCGGCAGCTCATCGAAGGTAGAATAGATCACCTCGACATTGTTCCCTACTACGGACTCTTTGATATCGGTAACCTCCTCCGGGCGCTCATCGATCAGAAGGATGATCATGTGCATATCCGGATGATTGTTGGTGACTGCCTGAGCCACCTGCTTTAACAGGGTAGTCTTACCGGCCTTCGGCGGAGATACGATCATGCCTCGCTGGCCCTTACCGATTGGTGCCAGAAGATCCAGAACCCGCATGGCGGTGCTGCTCTTGCCCTGGGTCTCCATATGGAGGCGGCTGTTCGGGAAAATCGGGGTCAGATCCTCAAAATTCGGACGGCGTTCCAGCGCGCTGACCGGATAACCATTCACGTTTTTGATATATAAAAGAGCCGCGAACTTTTCATTGGAGGTCTTCACACGGCGGTTTCCATTGATGATATCACCAGTCTTTAAGTTGAAACGGCGGATCTGGGTCGGGGACACATACACGTCATTCTCTCCCGGAAGAAAGTTCTCACAGCGAATGAAACCAAAGCCGTCCGGCATCACTTCCAGGATGCCGCTTGCCGGTACACCACTGTCCATCTCTTCCTGGGATTTCTCAGCGACCTCGTCCCGATTATTCTGATATGCCGGCTGCTCATTATTCTGGTTCTGGCGGTTCTGGTAAGGCTGTTCCCCATTTTGGGCCTGGCGGTTCTGATAAGTCTGTTCGCCATTCTGATTCTGGCGGTTCTGGTAAGACTGTTCGCCATTCTGGTT
>NZ_QUFI01000005.1:0-114156 GCF_003478505.1 Clostridium sp. AF27-2AA | reverse complement strand
GGTTCTGGTAAGACTGTTCGCCATTCTGGTTCTGGCGGTTCTGATAAGTCTGTTCGCCATTCTGATTCTGGCGGTTCTGGTAAGACTGCTGCTCCCCCTGCGCGTTATTATTCCGTCTTGCCGCGGCAGGCCGGCCATTCTGTCCACGGTTCTGGTAGGAAGTGCGGGTCGGCTGGGAATTCTCCGGCACTGCCGTCTCATGACCGATATTTTCCTCTGCTGCATTGCAAAGCGCTTCGATCAGTTCTGCTTTTCTCAGGGCGGTTGCCCCCTTAATTCCCTGCTTCTTCGCCATTTCCTTTAATACAGCTACAGGTAATGTCTGCAATTTTTCTCTCATATATGTTCTCCATTCTAAACTTGTTCAAGTGGGTGGGATAATAATGATAGATATGGTTTTCACCATGTGATTAATTAACTTCCGAATGATGCGGGAGCTGCAGTCCGCAGCCCCCACGCATGATTTTATTATAATGGAATTCCCGAAAAAAGAAAAGATTTATTTTACCTGGATTCGCTGTCATCCCTTACCGATTCCCGCAAAAAGCGCATATGTTCGCCAATTTTCGACTCATAGCCGTTTTCGGACGGATGGTAAAATACCTGTTCTTCCATTCCATCCGGCAGATACTGCTGTTTTACGTAATGATTCGGATAGTTGTGAGCGTATTTGTATCCGATTCCGTGTCCCAGTTTTGCGGAGCCACCATAATGGGAGTCCTGCAGATGCGCCGGAACCGGCATGGAACGCTGACTTTTCACGGCATCCATTGCCTCGAACACGGCATTGCACGCGGAATTGGATTTCGGTGCTGTTGCCACATAGAGGACCGCCTGGGAAAGAATGATCTGGGCCTCCGGCATACCAATGCGCTCCACCGCCTGTGCCGCGCTGACGGCCACGGTAAGTGCCTGCGGATCCGCGTTTCCCACATCCTCTGCCGCGCAGATCATGATCCGGCGGGCAATGAACTTGATGTCCTCTCCGGCGTAAAGCATGCGTGCCAGGTAGTAAACCGCCGCATCCGGGTCCGATCCGCGCATGCTCTTGATGAACGCTGAGATGGTATCGTAATGGTTATCTCCATCTTTATCGTAGCGGACCGCGCGTTTCTGAATGCACTCCTGGGCCACCTCCAGCGTAATGTGGATCAGGCCGTCTGCCTGGTCACGCTCCGTGGTAAGAACGCCCAGTTCCACGGCATTTAAGGCCGCGCGGGCATCTCCGCCAGATACATCCGCGAGGAAATCTGCCGCTTCGTCATCGATCACCGCATGATAACTTCCCATGCCCTTTTTCTCATCCCTCACCGCCCGCAGGATCAATTCTTTTACATCTTCCTTCTCCAGTGCCTTCAGTTCAAAGATCCGGGAGCGTGAAAGAAGCGCGCCATTTACCTCAAAGTAGGGATTCTCCGTGGTCGCGCCAATGAGAATCAGGGTTCCATCCTCCACATAAGGAAGCAGATAATCCTGCTGGCTTTTATTGAAGCGGTGGATCTCATCTACAAACAGGATGGTCTTTTTTCCGTACATGCCCAGGGCATCCTTCGCCTCCTTCACCACATCCTCCATGTCCTTCTTCCCCGCCACGGTTGCGTTGATCTGGCGGAAGCTGGCACTGGTGGTGTTGGCAATCACCTTGGCCAGCGTGGTTTTTCCGGTTCCCGGCGGGCCATAAAAGATGATGGAACCAAGCTGGTCCGCCTTGATGGCGCGGTAAAGCAGCTTGTCCTTTCCGATGATGTGCTTCTGCCCTACCACCTCGTCCAGCGTGGTGGGGCGCATACGGGACGCCAGGGGCGATTCCTGCTCCTGGGTGCTCGCTCTCATATAGTCAAACAGATCCATGTATCTTGTTTCCTCCTCTTGCCGCAGCTTTCCGGACGTCTGGCCGCAAACTGCAGCGTATGCTTTTTTCCAGTATAATCCGCGCGGATTCCTGCGTCAACCAGGATTCGCGGCGGTAATCCGGCCAGCTCCGCAGTGGCTGTTTTGTCTGCTCAGCCGGATCAGCTGCCCGCCTGCATTATCCGGACAGTGCCAGACACTCTGCCCTGCTTCAGTCCACCAGCAGTTCTTCCACGGTCACAAATTCATAACCCTGCTTCTGCAGGTCATCTACGATCCGCAAAGCCGCCTCCACGGAGGTTGGGAAGATATCATGCATCAGGATGATGTCACCATTCTTCACATCTTTCTCCACCCTCCGTACAATCTGCTCTGTGTTCTGCAGCTTCCAGTCCAGGGAATCCACATTCCACAGCACTGTAGTCAGATTCACCCGGCACTCCAGCTGTTCATTCCAGGCACCGTAGGGCGGACGCAGATACTCCGGCCGTCTGCCGGTGATGTCCTGAATAAGCGTCTCCGTCTGTTCGATTTCCGCGCAGGCCTGCTCTGCCTCTTCCTTTGTCATCTGGATGTGGCGGTAGCTGTGATTGCCGATAAGGTGTCCCTCCTCCTGCATCCGCTGTACCAGTAATTCTTTTCCGGCAATATTTTCTCCCATGAGGAAAAATGTGGCTTTCACGCCGCGCTGCTTCAGTCCGTCTAGCAGGGCAGGCGTGCAGGTCTGATGGGGGCCGTCATCGAAGGTGAGGGCAACCTGGCGAGGCTGGGCGGTGGATGCTTGAATGGTGGATGACTGGAAGGTACCGGACTGGTGCCGCGCAATCGCAAAAACCGTGCCGGCCAGGGCTCCATCTGCCAGAAGCACCAAAAACAGCAGCAGACTCATTGCCGGCAGCTTCCATTTTCTTTTGCTCACAGCAGTACCCTCCACGCCCTCTTTTCCCTATTATTTATATCAGAATTTCCCTGCGGATATGCTTGCGTTTTTCCTCCATGTGCGCTACAATAGTCATGTCAAATATTTTGAAGTATTTGAAATATACTTCATTAATTCCGATATTAGAAAGTATTTCATGGAAATTAGAAACCTGATTACATTTACCAAAGTAGCTGAGACCCAGAGTCTCTCCAAGGCTGCAAAAGCGCTGGGTTACGCCCAGTCTACTGTTACCATGCAGATGCAGCAGCTGGAGCAGGAACTCGGAGCGCAGCTCTATGAGCGTGTGGGTAAACAGATCCGTATCACACAGATCGGGCAGGAATTCTTATCCTACGCAGGCGCCATCGTCCGTATGTCGGAAGATGCCCTGATGGTTGGCAGACAGAAGGAGGCCGCTGTAAGCGGTTCTCTGCGTCTTGGCATATTAAGCCCGCTGTCCCCGGCTGTTGGCAGCGCCATTGCGCGCTACCTGCAAAGCTATCCCCAGGTTGACCTGGAGGTGCAGACCGTACAGAATCCGGACGATCTGCTTTCCCGTCTGCGGCATAACGAGATTGACCTCGCCCTGACGCTGGACACGCTTTACACCGATGCCGATCTGCTCCATGCTTTGGAAGATCAGCCGGTTCCGGTTCACTATTACACAAACAAAGCACATCCTCTGACCAGCCATGCAGGACCGGGCGCAGAAGATGTTTCCCATTATCCGATCATCCGCACCAGCTGTTACAATTCCAGGGCGAACGTTTCTGCTTCCAGGCAGCTGTATATTGCGGATCCGGGATTAGCGCTTTCCATTGCAGCCAGCGCGGATCCACAAAGTGGTTCCTCTGTTATTGTTCCGGTTCCGGATCTGATTGCGCAGAATCATCCGCTCTTTCAAAATCTGGCCCGGCTGAACTGCGAATGCGACATTCCATCACTCTGGCTGCAGACGCTTTACCACCGGAACAAATGGCTCACCGGAGCCATGAAGGCCTGGCTTTCTGATAGCCAGAAGCTTTCCTTTTCCCTTTGACAACTTTTCCATTTTTTGTTTTGGCATAGCGTGCGTGGCCGGCCACTTTCCCCGGTCACGCACCCATCACACAAGCTTTAAAACTCCTGCCTGTGAACTGCAATCACCCACTGCTTCAGTATCTAAAGAAATGCCGAAATTGCTTGACAGAAAAGGGGTTGGGTGGTAAACTCACAGTGTATTTTGATATGAGCTTTTGATTCACATATTTTTGTAAGTCAAGAAGTACATTCCAGATTTACAAAAATATGTGATTTTTGTTTCATACGAAAATACAAATTTTATTTTTTTATAGGAGGTACCACAATGAATAACGGTACAGTTAAATGGTTCAACGCAACTAAGGGTTATGGCTTCATCACCAACGATGAGACTGGCGAGGAAGTATTCGTACACTTCTCCGGTATCGTAGCTGACGGCTACAAGACCTTAGAGGATGGCCAGAAAGTTACCTTCGATACCGCTGAGGGCAACCGTGGTCTGCAGGCTGTTAACGTTCACGTTGTAGCTTAATTTACCACCTGAAAATAGGATACCCGGAAATCCGCAAGGGCTTCCGGGTATTTTTTTGCATATTTTTTGTATAACAGAAAAACCCCGGAATTCCTTGCGGATCCCGGGGTTTTAAGCTCTAGTTGAGTTTTAATTACTTCAGGGTAACTTTTGCGCCCTCAGCCTCAAGTTTAGCCTTGATGTCCTCAGCCTCTTCCTTAGAAGCGCCCTCTTTCAGGACCTTCGGAGCACCGTCAACTACGTCCTTAGCCTCTTTCAGACCAAGACCGGTAGCTTCACGTACAACCTTGATAACTTTAACCTTGTTCGGGCCAACCTCGGTCAGCTCTACGTCGAACTCAGTCTTCTCCTCAGCTGCCTCGCCTGCGCCTGCTGCTGCTGCAACTACAACGCCTGCTGCTGCGGATACGCCGAACTCTTCCTCACAAGCCTTTACCAGGTCGTTCAGCTCTAATACGGATAACTCTTTGATAGCTTCGATAAACTCTGCAGTGGTTAACTTTGCCATTTTAATTTCCTCCATTAAAATAATTATAATTCTAAATCAATTGTTGTTCGATATGACATCGAAATGCTTACTTCTGACTGCTCATACGGCTGGCCGCAGAACCATGCTCAGATAATTAAGCCTCTGCGCCCTGCTTCTCAGCGATCTGATTAAGCACACGAGCGAAGTTGGTGATCGGAGACTGGATGCTTCCCAGTAACTTTCCGAGAAGTACTTCTCTGGACGGGATGGTTGCGATAACCTGCATACCCTTCTGATCATAGTAAGTACCTTCAACAACACCAGCTTTGATCTCAAGCTTGTCTGCCTTTTTAGCAAACTCAGCCAGGATTCTTGCCGGAGCTGTAGCGTCATCCTTAGATACTGCGATTGCGGTCGGTCCTTCTAAATCCGGATCCAGAGCTGCGAAATCAGTACCCTCAGCTGCACGCTTGATCATGGTGTTCTTGTATACTTTGTAAGTAACACCAGCTTCTCTTAACTGCTTACGAAGCTCGGTATCCTGAGCAACAGTAAGACCACGATAGTCTACTACTACTGCGGATGCAGCGCCGTTTAACAGCTCGGAGATCTCAGCTACGATAGGCTGTTTTAACTCAACTTTAGCCATGAATGTCTTCCTCCTGTTTTATTATATAACTGGAGACTGCAAGGAAAAGCCCCACTGTGCAAGACAGAGGGGCTCTACAAATTCGTCATTTAATACAAATTGTACGTTCCTCGGTAGGCGGCTGTAACCTTACGCCTTACGGCACCTACTGTCTTCGGCAGTCAATACTTGTGTATGATAACATACTATATTGGGATTGTCAATCAGTTTTTTGCAAAATCTGATTAAGCCATCAGCTTAACTACGTTCAGCTTAACGCCCGGGCCCATGGTAGAGGTCAGGGTTGCGCTCTTGATGTAAGCACCCTTTAAGGTAGCCGGTTTTGCTTTGTTGATTGCATCCATAAGCGTCTGGAAGTTGTCCGCTAACTGCTCCTCAGTGAAAGAAGCTTTACCCACTGGCACGTGGATGATGTTGGTTTTATCAAGTCTGTACTCGATCTTACCAGCTTTGATATCGTTGATAGCTTTGGTTACGTCCATGGTTACGGTACCAGCCTTCGGGTTCGGCATTAAGCCCTTCGGTCCAAGTACACGACCCAGACGACCAACAACACCCATCATATCCGGGGTAGCTACAACTACATCGAAATCTAACCAGCCTTCGTTCTGGATCTTCGGGATCAGCTCCTCAGCGCCTACGAAATCTGCGCCTGCAGCCTGAGCCTCGTCAGCCTTTACGCCCTTAGCGAAAACAAGGATTCTGGTAACTTTACCAGTACCGTGCGGGAGAACAACTGCACCACGGATCTGCTGGTCAGCGTGACGTCCGTCACAACCGGTTCTGATATGAGCCTCAATGGTTTCATCAAATTTAGCTACAGCAGTCTTCTTAACAAGTGCGATAGCGTCTGCTGCATCATAAAGAGTAGCGCGGTCTACTGCTTTAGCCGCTTCTACGTATCTCTTTCCATGTTTCATAATAAAATAACCTCCTAGTGGTATTGTCGGGGATGTCCCTCCCACGTATTTAAAGTTTCATCTCAGTCCTGTATGAAGAATTACTCCTCAACAGTGATACCCATGCTTCTTGCAGTACCTGCAATCATGCTCATAGCTGCTTCCAGACTTGCTGCGTTTAAGTCAGGCATCTTGGTCTCAGCGATCTTCTGAAGATCTGCCTTAGAGATGGTAGCAACTTTGGTCTTGTTCGGGGTTGCGGAACCGGATTTGATCTTGCAGGCTTTCTTTAACAGAACAGCTGCCGGCGGAGTCTTGGTAACGAAGCTGAAGCTTCTGTCTGCATATACGGTAATAACAACCGGGATGATCAGATCGCCCTGATCTGCGGTTCTTGCGTTGAACTCCTTGGTGAACTGTACGATATTAACACCGTGCTGACCCAGTGCCGGACCTACTGGCGGAGCCGGGGTAGCCTTGCCTGCCGGGATCTGTAATTTGATGTAACCAGTAACTTTCTTTGCCATGATAATGACCTCCTAATAATGTGGTATTGTCGGGGGTGTCCCTCCCACGAACCGGCATCACCGGTCCTTTTTCGTTGTTACATGTGTTTCACTTCTGTGAAATTGAGTTCAACCGGTGTTTCACGGCCGAACATTTCGACATTGATCGTAAGAGTGTGCTTACTCTCATTGATAGACTTAACGGCACCGATCGTGTCCTTCCATGCGCCGGCGGTTACCACAATGGTATCACCAACCGCATAATCCAGAGCGACTTCTGTCTTTCCGAATCCGAGGCTCTCCATCTCCTCATCGCTTAACGGAACAGGCTTGGAACCCGGTCCGACAAAGCCGGTTACACCGCGGGTGTTGCGTACTACATACCAGGTATCATCGTTCATGATCATATGGATGAGTACATAGCCTGGGAACATTTTTTTGTCCGCAAGCTTCTCCACGCCGTTCTTGAGTTCTGCGACTTCGAGCATCGGAACGGAAACTTCGAGGATCTGATCCTGGAGGTTACGGTTCTCAATGGTTTTCTCAATGTCAACTTTAACTTTGTTCTCGTAGCCTGAATAGGTATGAACTACATACCACTTTGCTTCTGACATCTTATCACCCTCGCCTTAATTAAATAATGAAGCTGAGGCCCCATTTGATAATGAAATCCAGGATTGCGATGATAATTCCCAGCGCAGCGGTAACCGCCACAACAGCAACAGTCTGCTTGCCAACGGTTTCCTGGTCAGGCCATACGATTTTGTTGAACTCAGCTTTTAAACCCTTGAAAAAGCTCTTCTTCGGAGCCTTCTCAGTGCCTGTAGTTTCTCCCATAGTTCACACTCCTTACTTGGTTTCTTTGTGTAAAGTATGAGTTTTGCAGAATCTACAATATTTTTTGGTCTCCATGCGATCCGGATGTGTCTTTTTATCCTTCGTCATGTTGTAGTTCCGCTGTTTACATTCTGTACATGCCAGTGTAATCTTTGTGCGCACGACTTCCACCTCCACTTGATTTTTTCGTTGTTTTTCAGCCTTTTTTTCTGCCGGACCAGCCCACAGGCTAATTTTGAGCATAAAAAAAAGACCTAAGCTCTTCCATTCGCCATACCACTATAGCATAACGATGTCCATGCGTCAATCTTTTTCTTTATTTTTTTGCCGGAAATCCGCGTGTTTCCGTGGTTTTTCCGGATTTTTTCATATTTTTTCCATGTTTCTTCCGTTTTTTCAGCTTATAAGCCACCACCGATACAGATAGAAACGAAATAAACCTGACGCACTCCGGCTGCTTTTAAAACTCTGGCGCAGGCTTCTATGGTGCTGCCTGTGGTGTAAATGTCGTCTGCAAGAATGACCGTTTGTGGGAGTTTTGCTGCTTTACCTGCGGGCACTGAAGCTGTTCGTCCCGGCATCCTCCGGCTATCCGTTTTGTCCTGCGCAGGTTCCTGTCTGAATTCTGCCGCCACCGCGAATGCGTGGCGCAGATTCCGCAGACGCTCATCCGGACCGAGTTCTTTCTGCGGTGCTGTCTTTTTAGTCCGGACCAGCAGGCGTTCGTTTACCGGAAGTCCGGTCAGCCGCCCCAGGCGTACTGCCAGCTCCCCCGCCTGGTTAAAGCCACGGCTCCGCAGTCTTGCCGGATGGACTGGCACCGGCACCAGCACCGCGTCTTTATGACACTTGAAAAAATAGCCGTACCGCCTTGCAATGGCCTCTGCGTAAAAATCCAGATACTCCCGGCGGTTTTTGTACTTGACCGCCGCTATGGATTTCTGCGCCACAGTGTCATAGCGGATTAAAGCCACGCCGGACTCAAAGCTGCGCTGCCGCCGCAGGCAGTCCGGGCAGTATTCCGCCCGGTCACTGATGAGCTCCGTCCCGCACTTTTTACAGGACGGCTGCTGAATAAAATGAAGCTTCGGCACGCAGCCAGAACAGATGAGCGCACCCTCCGGCAGTACAATCTGGCTGCAGACCGGACAGCAGCGGGGAAAGAGCAGGCCGACCAGGGGTTCTATTTTTACAATTCTGATTTCATGACCTCCTGAATCCGGATCTTCAATCCGGTGTAACGGCGCTGTTCTACCTCGTTGTCCACCATGGCCTGCAGCATCTCCGGAATTCCTACCAGGCACACACAGGCACGGGCACGGGTGACCGCCGTGTAAATCAAGTTTCTTGTCATCAGCATGCGGGGGCCGGAATAGACCGGAATGACGACTGCCGGATACTCACTTCCCTGGGACTTATGAATGGTGATGGCGTAGGCCAGCTCCAGCTCTTCCAGCTGCTTAAAGCTGTAGTCCACCATCTTTCCCTCGTCAAACTCTACGGTCAGCTCTTCCGCAAAGGTGTTAATCTCACGGATGATGCCGATATCCCCGTTAAACACCCCGGCTCCGGAATCCACCGGAATGCCATAGCGGTTGCGGGTCTCCCACTCAATCTGGTAGTTGTTCTTAATCTGCATGACCTTATCCCCGACACGGTAGATGGTTCCGCCCACTTCTTTTTCCGGCTTGGACGGGTCCTGCGGATTTAAAAAGCTCTGCAGAATGGTATTCAGCCGTTCCACGCCAAGCGCGCCCTTCCGCATGGGCGTCATGATCTGAATATCAAACATATCCGCATGCACATAATTCGGAAGCTTTTCCCTCACCAGCGTCAGCATGGCGCTGATAATGGCGTCCGGCTGTTCCCGGCGGATAAACAGAAAATCCTTGCTGCGTTTTCCCAGCGGGATCCGTTCTCCATCGTTGATCTTATGGGCGTTCACGATGATGTCACTCTCCGCAGCCTGACGGAAGATCCGGGTCAGCTGTACCACATTAAAGGCTTTGGACGCGATCAGATCACGCAGGACGTTGCCCGGACCTACACTCGGAAGCTGGTTGGTATCACCCACCAGAATCAGGCGGGTTCCCGGGTTCACGGCACGAAGAAGCGCGTGCATCAGGTAAATATCTACCATGGACATTTCATCAATAATGATGGCATCCGCATCCAGCGGATTCTCCTCGTTGCGCTCAAAGTGCATGCCAGAAGTATCTTTATCATCAGACGGAACTCCGGTCAGCTCCAGAAGCCGGTGAATGGTGCGCGCCTCGTAGCCGGTGGCTTCTGTCATACGCTTAGCCGCGCGTCCGGTCGGTGCCGCCAGAAGAATCTCCATCTCCTCCTGTTCAAAATAGCGGATGATGGTGTTGATGGTTGTTGTCTTACCGGTACCAGGGCCGCCAGTGATGATAAGAAGGCCGCTGTTGACTGCCTCAATGACTGCCCGGATCTGAAGCTCATCCGGCTCAATCTTCTCTTCCTCGCAGATCTTCTCCAGTTTTTTTCGGATTTCTGTTTCCGGCTCGGAACCGCGCAGGTTCAGGTCGTGGAGCATGCGGGCGGTGTTGAGTTCTGTGTAGTAATACTGGGAGGCATAGACATGGCGGGACGGCGGATCTGTTTCCTGCGCCGCCGTCTCCGGATCCGGCACATTCTCCTCATTCACCTTCACCACGATCTTCTTTTCCATCTGCAGATCTGTCAGATGCTTTTCCATCACGGACGGATCTACGCGCAGAAGTTCGGAAGCCGACGCCAGAAGCTCCTCCTGCGGAAGATAGGTGTGTCCGTTGGCCACAGACTGCAGAAGGGTGTAGTAAATACCACTGCGGATGCGGAAGTCGGAATCCGTGAAAATGCCGACCTTCTGGGCAATCTCATCCGCCATCTTAAATCCGACACCCTGGATATCGTCCGCCAGGCGATATGGATTTTCCTTGATGATACCATACATACGCGGGCCATATTCATTATAAATTTTCAGGGCCAGGCTCATGGAGATACCGTAATCCTGCAGAAACATCATGGCCTGACGCATTTCTTTCTTGGATTCCATCTGCTCAGAAATGGCCCGGGCCATCTTTTCGCTGATGCCCTTTACCTCTGCCAGACGTTCCGGCTCTTCTTCAATGATGCGGAACGTATCTGCCTTAAACCGGCGCACGATACGCGCTGCCAGAGCCGTTCCCACACCGCGGATGGCACCGGAACCCAGATACCGTTCCATGGATGCCGTATCTTCCGGTGCTTTCAGCTCGTAGGATTCCACCTGAATCTGGTCGCCGTAAACGGGATGCTCCACGTCACGCCCTGTGGCCTCAATAAAATCTCCCTCACTGATATAAGGAAAAGTTCCCACCAGAACGTAATCCAGGCCATCCGCGCTGACATTCAGGATGGAGTAGCCATTCTCCTCGTTGCGATATTTGATTTTCTCCACATATCCACTTACTGTCGCCATGTTTGTATCTCCTGCGAAAAGAAAGGCCCCGCGTCCGCGATGGACACGAGACCCTTTCAGTTGCCCGTTTGTCTTCTTTCTTAGTTGAATTCCTGCTCTTTTTTGTCTCCATGCTGGAACTCGATGAACTTACCGGTTCCGATTGCCACTGCAGTCAGCGGATCTTCCGCTACCATGGTGGTAATGCCGGTTTTCTCCTCGATCAGCTGGTCGAGACCGTTTAACAGGGAACCACCGCCTGTCATTACGATGCCGCGGTCAAAGATATCTGCTGCCAGTTCCGGAGGAGTTCTCTCCAGGACGTTGTGAACAGCGTCTACGATCTGCATAGCCGGCTCACGCAGTGCCTCCAGAGTCTCCTCGGAAGTAACCACGATGGTCTTCGGGAGTCCGGTTACCAGGTTACGGCCACGTACTTCCATGGTCAGTACTTCCGGTCTGCGGTATGCGGTACCGATGTTGATCTTGATTTCCTCTGCGGTTCTCTCACCGATCAGCAGGTTGTGCTTCTTTCTCATATAGCGGACCAGCGCCTCATCAAAATCATCACCCGCAATCTTGATGGAGGTGCTTACTACGGTTCCGCCCAGGGAGATGACTGCGATATCCGCAGTACCGCCTCCGATATCTACGATCATGTTTCCGCATGCCTTGGAGATGTCGATTCCGGCACCGATGGCTGCTGCTACCGGCTCCTCAATGATGGAGACCTCGCGCGCGCCCGCCTGATAGGTAGCGTCCTCAACTGCCTTCTTCTCAACCTCAGTAGCTCCGCTCGGGATGCAGACTGCGATACGCGGCTTACGCAGGGTTCTCTTGCCGACTGCTTTATTGATGAAATATTTTAACATCTTCTCGGTAACGGTATAATCGGAAATAACGCCCTGGCGCAGCGGTCTTACCGCGATGATATTGCCCGGGGTTCTTCCGATCATCAGACGCGCTTCCTCGCCGATGGCCATGATCTTGTTGGAATCACGGTCAATTGCTACTACGGAAGGCTCTTTGAGCACAACGCCTTTGCCTTTGATATACACCAAAATGCTCGCCGTACCTAAATCGATTCCGATATCGTTGGATACTAACATAAATTTCCTCCTGATGTTTCTCGTTTCCTAACTGCTTTGTATCTTCGCAGTTACCTTGTTTCCCACTTCTATCCATGAATATGCGCAGAGAGCGCATTTTTCGTTCTAATCTCTCTTATTATATACAATCCAGGAGGTTTTTGAAAGGGTTTTTTTATTTTTTATTATGTTTATATTTTTTTTATGATGGCGACACAGTTTAGTCACAATTCTTTTTTATACTTTAAGTACATTATCCGAAAGGGTAATGGAACCTTTGTTTCAAGTGCATACTTGAAATTACAAAGCTTTTTCATACTCATACCGGGCAGCCCGAAACTGCCCGGCCCCCCTAAAACATTTTCTTTTATTTTGTATACCTACCATTCCCAAAATCAAAGGGCGAAAAGGACTGCCAAACCTTTTCGCCCTTTGATTTTCTTATTTTTTCCGTTTCTTTTTTCCGTGCCATCCTATGAGACTGCCACAGCGTTTTGTACCGGATCCGGCCAGCCCCAGTCCTGCTGCCGATAAAAGAAACAGACCCGATAAAAGCTGAGTATGCCGCACATCTCCCATCTTTGGAAGGCGGAGCCGCCAGCGTCCATCCGGACCCAGATACAGCCAGCCTGTGCCGTCCGGCGAAGAAGGCTGATACCAGGCAAGAATTTTCCCGATGCGGAACACCGGCTGAATTTCCGGCTGCGGTGTTTTTGGATTTTCATGCCCGAAGTCACTGGGTGTTTTCGGTGGCTCTTCCGTTTTTTGCGGTTCCGGGGGCTTTGGTTCCGGCGTGTCAGGCTCTGGTTTCTCCGGTTCGGGAGTGTCTGGTCCGGGCGGTTCCGGCTCCGGGGCTTTGCGGTCTATCACGATAATCTGATACTGTGTCTGCCCGTTCCACGGATAGGATGCCACGCCGGTATCCGGCGCGAACTGCCAGCAGAACACCTCTGGATTTAATTCGTAACCGGGTGGTGCTTCCACCTCACGCAGTTCATACCAGAAGGGACGGATCGTACCATTCTCCAGCACCGCCCCCACAGGCAGATTCGTTTTCTCTACAGGTGCCGTCAGCCGCATAGAATAAACAGGCTGCCGCATATCCGTTCTTCCCGGAATTTTTCCGGACAGAATTTCTGCCGCCCAGCTTCTCTCCGCTTCCGGATATGCCCTCAGTTCAAACACCGCGCCCTCCAGTGGACCGCCTGCGGAATCAGTCTTTTTCAGTATCAGTCTTCCTGTCACCGGCCGGTCATTCACGCGCACAATCCGGATTTCCGGCTGCCACTCATAAACAATCTGTACCGGCTGAAACGTTGTGTAATAAGCCGGGCTTTCCTGTTCCGCAAGCCAGTAGGTCCCATCCGGCAGACGCCGGATCCGGTGCGGCTTTAAATCTCCCTCTGCATACCCCTGTGGAATTCTGTGATTGATGGCATCCAGCTCTGTATAGCGGCCATCGCTGCCGCTCACCCAGGAGTCAAACAGATAACGGCTGCTTCTGGTCAGCCCTCCTTCTTCATCTGCCCGGTAAAGCGCCAGTCTTGCCCCCGCCAGTTCTTTGCTTCCGTTTTCATAAACTTTGGAGATGAGCAGCGTTCCTTCCTCATTTTCGATCCGGTACAGCTGGACTGTCCCGGTGTCCTTCACTGTAACCAGAACTGCTTCCCCGCGGACAAACCCCGGTGGCACTTCCGTTTCCACCAGTACATAGCTGCTTTCTGCCGGCAGATAGTCAAACCGCTGGTGATTTTCCAGAGTCAGGTAAGTGCAGGCATAGGCATTGATCTCCGGAAGCTGCTGCCACTCAAACTGATACTCGAAACGGTAAAGATGATCGGACAGCGGATCCTGCTCCTTCGTCACTCCGATGCGGATGCAGGCACCGCTCTCTGTCCGGTATGTATAGACCGTCTGCTTCGGATCCTGCGGGCGCAGAAGTTCTTTCTGCCGTTCTGACACATATTCGGCCCGGCGCAGATCCACTCCATCATCCCAGGCAACGCTGCTTCCCGGCTTCGCGCCATGTTCCAGATACATGGTTTCAAAAGCGGTTGGGAATTCCCGGTACGTGGTACCGTCATCGGTTATCCAGTGCGTCACAGGTGAGTCTTCCACATAAAGCAGCTGTCCATCCTCGTCCCGGCATACCTTCCCCGCCGCGTCCAGCTTTGCCGGATACAGCGTAAAACCAGCTCCTGCCACCGGCACCTCCCCATCCGCGCTGTCCTTTCCATTTTCCAGGCAGTATTTTTCCACCTCTACCCGGGTATGTTCTTCCTTCATCTCAAATTTCTGCAGCTCCGGCCGGTCAGTTACCCTGACCGCTACCGAATCGTGGGAAACAAAGCCGGAAGGAACCTGAATTTCTTTCCAGAGATAGCTTCCAACTGGAAGATGTGTAATCCCATGCGGAGTTTCATCCGTGGTCCATTTCATATACCAGTCAGCATTTTCTTCCTGCTGGCATGTTGCAGTGTCTTGTCCTTTCTGCGTTTTCCGCACATTCTTTCCCGCGAATTCTCCCTCCGTTTTCCACAGTCCAAGCACCGCGCCTTTTACATATCCACAATCAAATGCCGAGTTTTCCCCGGATGTGGTCAGGCTGCCTTCCGCATCCCCGTATGCGTCCGAACCTCCGTCAATTTTGGAAAATTCTGTTTTTGTCGGCTCATCGACCATGGTCACTGTCTGGATCCTGGCCGTTTCTTCCACAGAGATTCCCATCGGAAGCGCCTTTGCAAATCCTTCTGGTGCCTCAAGCTCCTCCATAATATATGTCCCGGCGGCAACCCGCTCCAGAATATCAGCGCTTCCCTCCTTTACGACGGATGTGAACGGATCATTGGGGTACTGCTCCGATGTCGTCCAGGTGTTTTCCATTACATAAGCTTCTCCGTTCCGGTGTAAAAGCGCCTGGTTTTCATCGACCTGCATCTCGTGCTCCTGTACCGCGTAAGCGGCATGATTGTACGCTTCCAGATTATCTGAATGCTGTGAACGGACAAAATCTCCGTTTCGGTCATAGAGTTCTGCTGCCTTATCATAAGTTTCCATGCTCTGCTGATAATAAGTCACCAGTCCGTGCCGGTCATATACCGGATCCATGCTCTTTTCAAAGCTTCCGTTATTGTCATCCAGGAGAACCTCATCATTCAGATTCTGCCTCTGAGCATTCCGGGAAAGCGTGGATTCCCTGTGGCTTTCCTCTCCCGCTTCGGACCTCCAGCTTCCGGTCAGATAAGCCTCCTCTCCATTTCCGGCAAGCGCAGCGCGGAATGTGGTAATCTTGTCCCGGGCAATGATATTACCGTAGCTGTCCCGGCGAATATTGACCGGCCACACAAGCACCTGTTTTTTTCCTGCGCCGGTTCCATCCCGGCCCCGGAGCTGATCCCAGCTTCCATTGGTTCCGTCAAAATCCCGCACGACATACGCCATGCCCGTGTACGGATCTACCAGAGCGTCCCGCGCGCCGTCCCGGCCCAGATGATACACATGGGTTCCTGCGTCCACGGTCAATATCTTATCTTTTGCATCGTATGCCAGTTTTGTCAGGTCACCACCTGTAAATTCCAGAAATTTCAAGGCACCTTTCCAGGCAAAGGCCTGATAACGCCCGTCTTTTCCATCTGTCTCCGGCGTAATTTCCAATACCAGATCGCTCAGGTCGTAATACAGGATATCCGTGTCCGGCCGCATGACGGTAACGGAATTCCAGACATTTCCTTCCGCATGGACGATTTCACCATAATGGTCCACGCCGGCCGGCCAGGATGCCGTATAAAGGTGCCCGTCTTCGTCCCGTTCCGGGAGAAATTCTGTCTTTTCTCCTCCGTATCCTTCCTTTACATACATACGGTCAATATGTCCTGCGTCATTCCGCTCAATTACCAGTCCCTCATACGCAAAATCCTGGGAATCGCCCGACGGAGTCAGGGCAATGGCGTCAAAGAGCGTCATAGTGGCACCTGCCGCATA
Source organism: Clostridium sp. AF27-2AA (assembly GCF_003478505.1). Taxonomy (GTDB): domain Bacteria; phylum Bacillota; class Clostridia; order Lachnospirales; family Lachnospiraceae; genus Brotaphodocola. The sequence goes on along the minus strand of NZ_QUFI01000005.1, from coordinate 97,957 downwards.
CTCTGCGGCGGCTTTTTGTGCAGGCTCCTTTTCCGGCTGTGCCTCCAGCTTCTCCACCTGCAGGCGGATCGGTTCATTTTCCAGATAAACCCGGGCCGTATGGCTCTGATCTTGCGGCTTTGTGCCATAAGTCGTCTGCTCATCTGCCGGATCCTCATAGATCGCCGCAAGGACTCTGCTGTCCGGTGTTCCGTTCTGATAATAGGTCACCTGGTCCGAATAAATTTCCAGCGCTACCGGTTTTGAGCGGGCATATCCCACTGGAGGCCTGGTCTCGCACAGGACGTAGGTTCCCGCTGAGAGCGGCTGGGGTGTATTCAGATATCCAACTGTCTGCAGCTGGTACTCCATCCCACTGCCCGGCTCATTTTCAGAACCATTTTCCTGACTGTCTCCACGGTCATTTTCTGAATGGTTTCCGGGTCTGCTTACCAGTCCGTCCCGCACGGTCACAAAAGCCTTCATGACTCCTGTCTGCAGGCCAGACCGGTCCCCCAGGAGAATCTGCTCCGATTCCTCACACACCGGGGTTCCTGCCGGAACAACACCAGTACAGAGTTCTGTGGCTTCCAGTCCATCTGTGATACCCCTGGTACCTGTGGCGCTCCGCTTTCTTTTTTCCGGCACTTCGATCAGACGGCTCCGGAAGCTCCGGCCCCGGAGTACCGGCCGGATATCCAACGCGCCCATAGCCGTCAGAAATTCCTCTGAGCCAGCGATCTGTGTATCTTCTTCATAAAAGAGGACTTTTCCTTCTCCGTCCTTTGTATCATCCCGCTTTGCCGCGTAAATGCAGAACACGGCTCCGTCATGCAGGATATTTTCATGGGTTTCTGAATCCAGTTTTTCCAGTCGGAGTCTTGCGGTGTAAAGCCGGTTGCGGAAGCGGACGTTGGCATAGCCAAGACTGTCCGGGCCACTTTCCGGCTCCCGGACTACAGAATACGGCACCAGCATCGGGGCATAATGGCCATCATAGGCCATCTGTGAGCCCTGCATGGCCGCCACACCATCCTGGTACCAGACCCCTGGTACATTGTCCTCTGTACCGCGGCCGCCGGGATAACACACATCATCCGCAATCTGCGCCTGCTCTGATACCGAGCTATAGCGGTACACCTTCGACACACTCTCCCGCCCGCTCTGCCCTTCGCTCAGATAATACGGCACGATTCCTGCCGTACGGTCATCCTGCGCGTTATAGTAATTCTGGCGCGGACAAAACTCGGACTGGGTCAGGGAAATATAATCTCCTGCCTCCGGACGCTCCACCGCTCCATTCCGGATCCGGTCTGTCTCCATTCCATATTTGTAAATTTCGAAATCCCCACGGTCACTGTGTGCCTGGATCACATGGGATTCTTCCAGGAAACGGATCTGATACCGCTTTTCCAGTTCTGCTGCCGTGTCGGACGCCTTATAACAGTAAAATGAATCCAACATTCCTGGAGATGCCTGCGCCCCTGCTTCATCGGAATACACTGCTGGCAGTTCGATCTCCTTTGGTTTGTCTGTCTCATAATGCCGGTTCTTAAAATCTTCCAGGCTGGCATACTTTGGCTGCTGCTCCACAACCACATAAGTCCCATAAGGAAGCATGGCAGATATGCCGTAATATTCCATGATTGCTTCTCCGCCCCCAGCCTGATTGGGTATATCCACAGACAGCGTGGCCCGGTCCCGGTCTGCCCCGCCGCCCGTTTCCTCATCCCAGGCAATGGCGTAAAGTCCGTCCAGATCATAGGCGAAAAACGGTTTCAGGTAGTTTTGCGCTTTTTGAATGGCATTTTTCAGCCCCTGATCCAGAATCTCATCCGAAAATGATGTACTGCCCTGCTTTGCCACGTACCCGGAAGCTGCTGCTACCTGCGCCCCGGATGATTCTGTCCGCATTTCCGGCTGCTCTGCCTGTGTCCCGGACGCCTCTGTCAGCTTCGCGATTTCATCATCCAGATACCAGGTGATGGCAAACTGGCGCACACAGTCAGACACTCCGGTATTCCAGATAGTGGCTTCACTCCGGTTTACCATATTTCCTACCGGGCGCCAGCTGGTCCAGGTGGGAGCCGCTTCATCCCATTTGTCGTGATTCGCGGTCTCTACGGCATCAAAAAATTTTTCGTAATTCAGGTGTTTCACGGTGCGGATTTCTTCACCGTCCTCCATCAGGACTTTCTCCGTCTCCAAAAGCGCCGTATAACCCGGCGATGGCCGCGCCTGAATCTTTCCGTCCTGGTAAGCATACAGCCGTTCGTTGTAAACCGCGGCATCCAGGGGATCCTTGTATAGCGGCTCTGTGCGGTGGCGTACCCGGGTATAAATCCGGTTTACTTTTTCCGGGAACAGGGCATTGGCCTGCTCCTGCTCCGCAAAGGTACGCTCGGTTCCCTTTCTGTCCTGCCAGATCACGGTTCCGTTTTCGTCCCGAAACAAATTCTGCAGATTGGATTTCAGGTACGCTTTAAAGCGAAAATTGTCCACCGCTTCTGCCTGATCATAGCGGTCTGTCCACCAGTCTTTGTGCACATCCGCGTAAGAGCTAGTATTGCGATAGGAGGTTTTCTCTATCGTTTTGCTGACCCGGACCCGCTGGCGGATGCCGCGCTCTTCCAACGCCAGAGGTTCTGTCGAAGTACCGCTGCCCGGACGCCCTTCTCCATCCTGCCAGACCGCATTCTGCCCGGGATAAACCAGGCTGATCCGCTTCACAAAGCTGTTTTCTCCGCCAATTCCTGCCTCCTGATTTAGATAAGCCCGGACTCCGGCCCTTTTTACGCTCTGATAATAGGCGGCCGTTCCCATGGTATCTCCAGGTGCCCAGGTTCCGGTGAGATATGGCAGATCTTCTTCCGTCAGCACCGTCTGCTCCGCGCCGGGAAGCACCAGCTTAAACGCATACTGCTGCATGGTATCATCCCGGTGCGTCTGTCCATAAAAATCCGTATAACTGCTTTCCACATGCCAGACCGTTTCCCCGGTCCGGGAAGAAAGTTCCGTCCAGTTTCCATAATGCTTCTGCGTCTCCCCGATAACCGTTTCTTCTATATAAGAAAGTTTCGGAATCCGTTTTCCGGACGCATCAAGCGGAATCTCCCCGGGCTCATAATAGACCGTTTCAGCGATACAGCGGGTCACAAGGCTGCCATCCGGCTCCGCCTGCGCGTCCGGTACCAGAACCGCAGACATGCGGTCTGACCACACAACTGTTTCCTCTTCGTCCTGAGTTTCCCTGTTTGCCCATGCTGCAGTTTTCTCCTGTTCAGGGTTTTCCCGACCACTCGCAGAGGAAACAAACGTTCCAAAGCTTTCTGCTTCATCCTCCTCAGTATAGACAGCATAGGTATAACGCGGAGATCCAGATTCCGGCATCACCGGTACGCGCAGATAAAAGGCCGCGCTCTGCTCCCCGGACTCCGGAACATAAAAGCACTCCGGGCTTCCACTGCGTCCTGCATAGATGGACACTTCAAACGCATCCTCTGTTTCCTCCACACGGTCCACACCGCCATAGGACAGATAAGCGTGTTCCTGGTAATAATCCAGTACTGCCGCCAGCAGTTCTCCTGCCGTTACCACATCCCCGTTTTCCTGAGTCCGTGGAATCTGCAGCGTGACAACCGGCGAACCAAAGCTGATCTGCGCTCCGCTCCGGTAACCGGTATCGTAAACCGGGCGGTCCAGTGTTGTGTAGCGGGAACCGGACTCCTGATTCTGTTTGGGAGTTCCTTTTCCATGGGCCCGCAAAATCAGCTCCAGCTTATATTTGACAAATTCCTGATCATCCCGCGTAAATGGTTGTCTCAGCTTTGTGAGAACTGCTTCTTCATCCATTCCGCTCTCCGCACGCAAAAGCAGTTCCTCGCACCGCACTGTGTCCAGCTCCGCCACCGCTGCGCACGGTACGTCCATCACGGTCCGGTTTACCGGGCGTTTTCGCGTAAGCAGATTCCCTCCCGCATCGTATTTCGGATACTGTCCATCATACTCCGTCGTGGCATAAACGGGATTTCCCAATGCATCGGTCTCCACCACCTCGGTAAAACGTCCGGTTCCAACGGACGCAGTTTCCGTTTTTACAGTGGTATCCAGACGATACAGGCGGCTTCCCGCCGGAATGCCGGAAAACACCAGATCAAAACCACCGCTTTTTTCACTGTTTACCTGAAAGAACAGTTCCTGAAAGGCCGGATCCCCGTATGCGCCGCTGGCACCGGACTGCACCTGCTGTTCCGCGTACAAGCCCTTTGTCACCACGGCATACCCCGCGCCTTCTGACTCTGCCGCCGAAACCTCCGGGGCCTGCCCGGCATTCGTCCACGGGTGCTTCCGGTTTCCGATCGAAAGCTCGTAACCTTCGGAGCGGCTCAGTTCTTTCACATAGTAATCCCCCATCAGAAGCGGCCTGCCGATCCAGCAGTTTCCGTTGGCCGTCCGATAATCCGGGTAGCTTCTCTGATACCGGCCATCTTCTGTATAATCATCAAAGCTCTGGCTCCGGTCATAGAGATTGGATGGTGCCGCCTGGTTCCATCCGCCCGGACGATTTTCTATCCGCCCGTTTTCATAGCAGTATGTTCTGCCAGGTGCTTCCGTGCAGGCCAGGAAGGAACCATCTCCATTTTTATCGGTGGAGGCCACGGCAACCAGATCATTTTTCTGGTACACGACTCCCGTCTTTCCATCCGGGTGCACCAGATCTTCCGCCGCGAACAGGCCGTACACCGCACCCTCCAGCACGGCGTCTCCCTGAGCATCTCCATAAGAATCATAGGCCTCATTGTCTCCGGCCTTCAGATCCAGATCTCTTTTGTTGATATGGATCTCTCCCTCCGTCCGGTGATCGTAGATCCGCCACCAGTCATCCTCGCCGTCTCCACCATTGCAATGGCTGTAGTGATCTGACGGGCCGGGATTGACCCCGGCTCCGCTGTTTGCGGCATTCAGGCCGCGGTTATAGGCATCCGCAAACAGATCTCCACTGCTTCCTCCGGATCGTGCCGCACGGCTGACAGACCGGTGAACCGCCTCACCAGCTGTCTCATGCCGCGGAAATTGCAGCTTCAGGATCCACTGCATGGATACCTCTTCCGCTTCGTCTGATGCTTCTGTCTCCTGGAAGTCAAATGCGGCGGAATTTGACGCAGTAGCCGTTTCCGCATTCGATGCGCTTGCCTCTGCGCCGCCCACTGTCCCATTACTTTCTGGTTTCCGGTCATTAATCAAAGCCTCTTCCTCTGTCTCCTCCAGGAAAAATACCGGGAAGATTTTCTGCCAGAAGGACCGTCTCTCTTTTCTGCGCTGTGGAGCTTCTGATTCTGTGGTCTCTGATTCCACCTGTCCGAGCTCTGCGCTCAGCCACCCCGCTTCTGCCTGTGTGCGTGCTTTACGGACAGTCCGCGCCGCCTCAGCCGCTGCCCCGTCATTCACCCGGATCTCGTAACTGTAAATTCCGGCAAAGGAAGCGTTAGCTCCATTCTCAGACGCATCGGTGGTAATGACTTCGATGGACAGGTCATCGCTGTGGTTGCCGTGGAGCGTGTAGCCTTCCCGGGCTGTATCCTCCGCAATGGCATAGCTGTATTTCAGGGCAATAAAACGGTCATAGGTTTCTCCAGCATCCGCCCTGCAGCCGGAATCCGCATAGGCGCGCGCTCCATCTGCTGAAGCTGTGGTTCCTCCGGACGGTGTTTCGCCTTCCTCCCCGCCAGATGAAGCGATCCGGCTGATCTCACCCTGATCCACCTCCGGCATAAGCCAGTGAAAATGGACGCCGGAAAAATTTTCCGAAGCCCAGGATGCGCAGGACGCAAAGGTATTGAGCCAGATGGATGCCAGACGCCGGTTTTCTTCCTTCGCCGCGTCTATCTCTGCCTGGTTTTCAATTTCTCCGGTTTCCTCATCCTCTTCCTCCTCCGGAACCGGCACAAAAACCGGAGCCGGATGTCCGTCGCAGAAGGTCTTATCGTAATGATAGCCATGCTCCACTGTTTTCTCTGCCTCACCTGCTCCGTCCGTCATCATAGGTGACACAAAGCGGAAATCCTCCCAAAGCACCGGGCTGTCTTTATGAAAGCTTTTGTAAGGCGCGCCCCCGGCATAAAGATGCGCGGCTCCATCCCGGCCAGTATCAATCTGGTCCTTGTCATCAAATCTCTCATATAAGGAAAAGACAGCATCCTCCAATGCCTTTCCAGTCTCGTGGTCATACTTTCTCAGACGGACATTATAGGTGGAAGTCCAGTCCTCCTCATGGCGGTAAATCCGGAAAGCCACACCGCCCTCTTCCGGCGTTGTCTGCCCGCCTCCGGTCCCGGCATAATAGCAAAGCTCCGGCGCATTCACTTCCACAAAGGCAAGACGCTGGTGTGCCGACAGCGGGGCCGCGCCATTGTACATCTGGCGATGAGTGCCGCAGCAGCGGCTGCAGCGCCAGATCTGCAGGCACTGCTCGTACACTTCCTCCGGAGATGAAAAGGTCCCGCCTCCGGAAGCATAGCGCGTGCCGCGGACATCGAACATCAGGTAGAGGCTGCCGCTGCTTCCCATGCTCGTAAGACGGATCTGCGAATCGGTTTTCTGGCAGACCCAGCCAGACGGCAGCTGCGTGGTAAACGAGCCCTCTGCCCCGGTAGAAGAATATTTCAATGGAACATTGCGGATAAACTCCGCATCCGCCCCGGACGGATCAAAGTTCAGAACATATTCGCCAGAACGCTCTGCTCCCAGCACCGGGGTAAGCGCGGCCGGATTTCCTGTCTGCGTATGCCCCTGCAAGGCCGCCGGAATGCCAGTTTTACCGCCGCCTCCGGTCCCGCCAAGAAGACCTGCCAGACGCAGATATGTCTCTTCCTGCGCCAGCACTGCCTTCAGCCACGCATATTTTTCCCGCACGGCGGACGAATGGATCAGCAGCTTTAAATCTGCTTCCGTGACCAGGCTTGAGATTGCAGGCACGCCCTGCGCGGCCGCTCCCTCATTAATATTCCGGACTACCGCGTTAACCTGCGGCACATTGCCAAAACTGGCCTGCAGCGTCAGCATGCCCCAGAACACCAGCGCCATTTCTTCCCGGGTCAGTGTCTCCGAAGGCAGAATATATGTATACTCATCCCCATCGATCAGTGCCCGGTTTGCTCCGGTTCCATCAATGCAGTAATGATGAAAGCCGGCACCATAGGCAGTCATTGTGTCCCCCTGACGAGCCGCCTCTGCCTTCCATGGCAGCAGCGGTATGATCGGAAGCAGCCTGCCACTGAACAAAATTACTGCCAGCAAAAAAGCGGCTGCCCTGGTCACGGATTTTTTCTTTCGCTCCACTCGTTTTCCCATACATCTGTCTCCCCTGTTTTTCTTCCCATTTCACGACAGTTTTTCTGCTCTCCCGGGAAGTTTTCTCCTCCTTTACCGCTCTGTCTCCTGGCGCTGTACCACCCCGTTCACGATCCACGCACCATTTTCATTAGTCTGTTTGCCATCTGCCAAAACCGCATTGCGTTTCAGCGCGCCGCGGCTTCCGTTGGATTCTTCTTCAAAGTACAGGCACTGTCCGTCAATCCAGTTCCAGCCGGTCAGCATACGTCCCTGAGTTCCGTCAGATGCCGGATTCAGGTAATAACGGTCTCCGGCCTCATCCTGATACCAGCCGGTCATGAGAAATCCGGCCTCGTCAAACCGGAACCAGTCATAGGCACTCTGTCCGTTCTCAGCGCTGGCATACGGATTGTGGACTGCTGCCCACTCCTTTGCGTAGGTCCGCTCCTGATCCGCGAACATCCACTGTCCTGCCGCATTCTGCACCCAGGTACCTGTCACCACATAGGACGGCATTGACGGTCCCGCTGCTTTTGTCACTCCGCCGGATGTAATGCCGGTGGAACCGCCGCCACCGCCTCCTCCACCGGAGCCTTTTGAGGATCCTCCGCCAGAACCGCCTGTGCTGATTTTCGGAACCGTATCATCCTCCGTGACAAAAACGATCCGCACACGGCACTGCGCCTGAATATGACCATGAGTCTGGTCTTCACTGACTGCCGTGACCAGCTCTGTCTTCTCCCCGCTTCCACTGACTTTCTCCAGAGGCTTCTCCCGTTTCAGAGCGCGGTCACGATGGATCAGGTTCTGGATCCAGGCAGGGTTTGTTTCTCCTTCCGGATCCCACACCAGTGAAATCTTACAGTTCTGCTGATTGGCCCCGGATGGTTCCAGCCGGAGATTTTTTCCGCTCTCCGTATCCTTCCAGCTTACCTGCTCATAAAAGGGATGTTCCGGGTTCAGCGCAGCTGTCAGCACCACCGGCCCGCTGACAGAAAGCGTTTCTGTCGGCTGATAGCAGCTTCCCGTCAGCCTTCTGGTAATTGTAAACAGGGCTTCCGTCTGGTTCAGGCTTAAGGTCTCCACGCGCACTGTAGTCAGATCCACAATCTGAAAATCCACCGCCACACGGCAGTTCGCGTAAAGTGCCCGATGATTCACTGAAGTCTCCGGGTTCGTCACTGCGGACACCACACCATACCGGGTGTAGACAGTATCCTGAATCTTCTCCCGGTACTGGTTCGCCGCCTGGGCCTGCACCTCCCGGTTTATGATATTGGTAATAAATGCCGAATTCATATTGGGCAGAATCGATGCGTCCTTCATTGTATAACCGGTCTCCGAACGATTCTCCAGAAGATCTGTATCGTCCACCAGCCAGCGCACGGTCCGGTCTATGGTCTGTCCATTTCCATTGTGTTCCACATGAATCAGCACCGGCTGCACCTCCACGCTGTGATCCTGCTTTCCATCCACGTAGCGGGCAATCAGAATTCCGTCCTCATTCTTCACTTCCGTGACGAGCTGCGGATGCTTGCGGTCTCCGCTCCGGGTCTGCACCACCGAAATGCGTGTCTGCGCCGGATCCGTCTCCAGCTTCGTGGTCACCTTGACATACTCCGCGCCCAGTTTTGTGTCGCACTCCGGCATAATAAAGGAATACGCCCCGCCGCTCACATACTGCATCAGCTGCTCCTTTCCATCCTCATCCAAATAAGTAGGAGGTTTTACTCCGCCGGCCTCGCTGGTATCCACAATCATCTGGTAACGGTCCGCAGCTGTGTTTTTCGGGGCAGTCGCAACCGTCACTACCGCTCCCGCCTTAATGGCAGACGGATGATCCTTATCCACATCCCGGTAATAGGAGCTTCCCGTAGATGAGATGGCCGTCAGCACCGCCACATCGGTATCGTAGGTTCCATTGGCATTTTTCGCGTCGATACGCGGAATGTAGACCAGATATCCTCTTGTGGGTTCTCCCATAAACCCCGGCGCAAAGTGGTCCATGGCAAAGGGCAGATCCCTTTTGTAACCCTCCATGGTAAATTCCCTCCCCAGCTTCTGAGTGACGATGTAGCGGACTCCGTCCTCCAGCTCCTCATAAAAAAACCGGTCCCCGCAGTCGTGCTCGATCTGTCCTGCTACGGTTTTGTACTTGCGCTCCAGGTCAGACCAGTAGCCGATGTGGGCGTCCTCCGAAAAGCGGTTGTCACCGTCAAGCGTGCTCCCGAAAACCTGCTTTGCCTTAGCCGGTGTATTGGTAAAAAGATAGGAAACGCGGCTGTCACGCTCGGTTCCATAGGTGAAGCGGGCACCGCTATCGCGGGTTCCTATAAAAGTTCCCTCCCGGGAAGCACTGCCGTTGTTGGTTCGCGAGATACTGCCTGCCATGCGGGCCAGAATCAGGTTTCCACTCTCGTATTTTCCAATAATGCCGCCTGCCGCGCGGCTTCCATTTCCTCCAATGGTTCCGTTTACGTAAGAATTATAGATGCCGCTCTGGTTCATAATACCGGCAATGCCACCGATATAGCCCTTTCCGTGAATCCGGTCAGAAACTCCGTTCTGGGTAATGACCACGTTGTCAACCAGATAAGCTTTTTCTGCCTTACCGGCAATGCCGCCCACTGCGCCATCGGTTCCGGCACTGTTCATGGCAATTCCCTCTGCCCGGCAGTTCTCCACAATGACGGAACCGTCCGACTCCTGAATCTGGGTTCCGGCTGCTGTTCCCTTTCCGCTTCCGCAAAGTACCGCCGCGATTCCACCCGCATCCTGCTCTGAATACACATAACCGGATACCGTGACATTTCGGATTACTGCGCCGTTTTTTATGGTACCGGCCAGAAGCCCTGCCCGGTCCGCGCCGCTGATCTGGTCTGCATGGATTTCCAGATTTTCCACGCTGCCACCGTCTATCACGCCAAACAATCCCAGGTTTGTCAGGCCCCGGAGTTCCCCGATGATTTTCAGACCAGTTATGGTATTTCCACAGCCATCGAAATGTCCGCGAAACGGTGTGATCACATTGCCGCCAAATTCTGAGTGGTCACGATACCAGCCAATGGGATTCCAGTTTCCCAGATTGATGGAAATACCGCCCAGATCCAGGCTCTGCGTCAGCTCAAAATAGCAATCCTTATAATCGTTTCCTGCCGCCACCGCCTCGGAAAGTCCCATCAGATGAGATAATGTTTCTATCTGGTACGGGTCTTCCCGGGTTCCTTCTCCCGGAAAATTCACGTTGCCGTTCCAGTCCGTCCACAAATCCCCGGTGACCGGAAGCTCCGCCGCAAGCAGAGCCAGATCGGACGCGGTAGCCAGCTCCACCTGCCGCGCGTCCGATGCGGTGGCAAGGTCTATGTCATCCAGCTCTTCATCGGCGTCGGAATCTGTAGCCCGGGCATATCCGCCCTGGTCTGCTTCCATATTCTTATCAAAATCCGTGATCAGATCTGCCTCCAGTTCCACTTCATCCAGATTTTCCTCATCGAAATCCTGCAAATCCCCCTCTGCGTCACTCTCCGTTGCCCGGGCATACCCATTTCGCATAACCGGCGCAAGCGTTCCCGCGCTCTCGGCCATAGCCAAGCCTGCCGGAAACATCCCCGGTGATAATACGGCCAGTACCACCGCCATGGCAGACGCGGTCTGGCGTCTGATATGAAATACCTTCCTGTTCTTCTTCATACATCCCCCTTATACATCAGTTCTTCTGCGGCAGAACAAATACCGGCCGCACCCCCGTAGTTCCCGTAACCTTCATCTCATCATCCTGCTTTTCCGTTTCCGCTGTCTGCACCGCTTCTGGCCGTATATTTCCCTGAACCAGATCCACGATATAAATCTGGCTTCCCTCTGCCGTTCCACAAGGCGTCCGAAGCCAGTAGCCTTTGCAGAATTCGCTGATCTGGGTCTCCGGATTCTTTCGTTTCACCGCTCCGAATTTCCAAAGCCAGTTCCGATAACGGTATGCTTCGTCCACCGACAGAATAAACAGCCGGTCTTCCATTTTCTGGCTCCCAAGATACTGCGCCGTCAGCCCACCTTCCGGAAACTGCTCCCAGCATTCCTCCTTTGTTTTCCCGAAATATCCCCATTCCACGCCTGTATTAACCATTTCCGCATCCGCAAATTCTTCCGCAAAGCGGGAAAGCCACCCGCGGACCGCAGAATATTTGTAATCTGCCGAATTTCCAAAACACACAATCGGCCCTGGTTTATACACATAGCCGTGATCGCGGTCCCCCGGTGTCTCAAACTCATATCTGGAACCAGTATTAGCCGGAATTACCTCGTCGCAGAGAAACAGCGCGCCACTTTTGTGGCCGCCCATATGATCCGCATAGTTCTGGTCAATGCAGCGAAACCGGTATGATTTCCCATCAATCTTCCGGGTTACCGTATCACCGATATTCCAGTGCCGAAGCTGCCGCGCCTGATGTGCTGAAAATGCGCGCTCTTCCCAGGCAGCTTTTGTATTTTGTTTCTTCTCCTGCGCCCCATAAACACAAAGCGCCGGTCCCGCCGTCAGAAAGGCCCAGGCGCACAGCAGCAAAATCAGACACTGCCCCCTTTGTTCAGCCTGCATCGCATCCCCCTCTCTTTTTTAATTTTTTCTGTTTTAAACTTGGAAATAAATAAATGAAATCTGAAAAATAACTTGAGATAACTGGAAAAACTAAGATTTCAGATGACTCGTTACTGTGCCATCATCATAGCACAGTAACGATCACAGTACAAGAAAAGTTCATCGACAAAAAATGACACTATCCGCGCAGGCAGAATTCACTGCAGTCTACCACACGGGTCGCAAAGCCTTCGTAAAATTCCGGCTCATGACAGATCAGAAGGACGCTGCCTTTGTAGGCCTTTAAGGCACGGGCCAGTTCTTCCTTGGCATCCACATCCAGATGGTTGGTCGGCTCGTCTAAGAGGAGCACATTGGTCTCCCGGTTAATCAGTTTACATAATCTTACCTTTGCCTGCTCACCACCGGACAGAACGCGTACCTGACTCTCAATGTGCTTGGTGGTAAGACCGCATTTTGCCAGGGCAGAACGCACCTGATACTGGGTGTAGGACGGAAATTCCTTCCAGATTTCCTCAATGCAGGTGGTGGTATTTCCCTGTGCCATCTCCTGCTCAAAATAGCCAAGATACAGATAATCACCTAACTCCACGCTGCCGGAAAGTGCCGGGATCAGGCCCAGGATACTCTTTAACAGGGTAGTCTTTCCGATTCCGTTGGAGCCCTTTAAGACGACCTTCTCGCCGCGTTCCATGCTGATGTCAAACGGGCGGGTCAGCGGCTCGTCGTAGCCGATCACCAGGTCCTTCGCCTCAAAGATCATTTTGCCGGCAGCACGGGCCTCCATAAAATTAAATTCCGGCTTCGGCTTCTCCTTCGCCAGCTCAATGACCTCCATCTTATCCAGCTTTTTCTGGCGGGACATAGCCATGTTCCGGGTGGAAACTCTTGCCTTGTTGCGGGCCACAAAGTCCTCCAGCTCGGCAATCTCCTGCTGCTGGCGCTTATAAGCGGCCTCAAGCTGTGCTTTCTTTACTGCATAAACTTCCTGGAAATGATCGTAATCGCCCACATAACGGTCCAGCTTCTGGTTCTCCATGTGGTAGATCAGGTTGATAACGCTGTTTAAGAATGGAATATCATGGGAGATCAGAATAAAGGCATTCTCATACTCCTGCAGATAACGCTTCAGCCATTCAATATGCTGCTCATCCAGATGGTTGGTCGGCTCATCCAAAAGCAGGATGTCCGGCTTTTCCAGAAGCAGCTTTCCCAGAAGCACCTTGGTACGCTGGCCGCCGGAAAGCTCGGAAACATCCTTATCCATGCCAATCTCCTGCAGGCCCAGTGCGCGGCCTACCTCTTCTACCTTGCTGTCAATGATATAAAAGTCATGGGCCATCAGAAGATCCTGAATCGTGCCCAGCTCCTCCATCATGGCATTCATCTCGTCCTCGGATGCCTCACCCATCTTATCGCAGATGGCATTCATCTGCTCTTCCATCTCAAACAGATACGCGAACGCGCTCTTTAACACATCGCGGATGGTCATGCCCTTTTCCAGTACGGTGTGCTGGTCCAGATAACCGGCACGCACATGCTTTGCCCACTCGACCTTTCCCTCATCCGGCTGCAGTTTGCCGGTGATAATGCTCATGAAGGTAGATTTACCCTCGCCGTTGGCGCCCACCAGACCGATGTGCTCACCCTTTAACAGACGGAACGAAACGTCCTGGAAAATAGCCCGGTCACCAAATCCGTGACTTAAATGCTCTACATTTAAAATACTCATGAAAACTCCTCTCAAAACCTCTCAGACACAAACAATCTCTGCAAAATATTGAAATCTGCGGCTATGCCGTATTTTGCGAATGCTACTATTTTACCTAACAAATTCTGCGGTGGCAAGCTCTTTTCCCGGAATTTGCGCATATCTTATGGTAATTACGCACCGGTCCGTGTGAACCCGGCGCTCTGCCTGTCACATGGCCCCGGCAAACATGACCAGGTGATTCCATGGTACTTCCGCTCAGCCACATTCCCCCTGCCTCCGATGCCCGCATCATCTGGATCGCCAGTGAACCGGCACGCCGGGAGAAGCTTGCCCGGCAGGGCTTTATTCCCGATGAAGCCGTACACTGCGTGTGCCGTTCCCTCCGAAGGCGGCTCTTTTTATTCCGGGTGCGCGGCCGTCTGATTTTACTGCCGCGAAAGCTTGCAGGCGAAATTTTTGCCGAAATCCAACGCTGATCTTTCAAAAACAAATGCTTAACAATTTTCATCAGACGCAGTATAATGAAAAAAATTTCCAGCAGGAGGAGACACGAAATGATAAGTCAGATCACACGAGATGAAGCATTGAACTTACTGAAAACCTACAACAAGGAGCCGTTCCACATTCTGCACGGTCTCACCGTAGAAGGCGTCATGCGCTGGTACGCAAAAGAGCTTGGTTACGGAGATGAGGAAGATTTCTGGGGAATCTGCGGACTGCTCCACGACATTGATTTTGAGCTTTACCCGGAGCAGCACTGCACAAAAGCACCGGAGCTGTTAAAGGCCGGCGGTGTCGGCGATGACATGATCCATGCCATCTGCTCCCATGGCTACGGCATCTGCTGCGATGTAGAGCCGGTCCATGAGATGGAGAAGGTGCTGTTCGCCGCAGATGAGCTGACCGGTCTGATCGGAGCCGCAGCCCGCATGCGCCCATCCAAAAGCACCAGGGATATGGAGGTTTCCAGCTTAAAGAAAAAATTCAAGGATAAAAAATTTGCTGCAGGCTGCTCCCGCGACATCATCCGCACCGGTGCCGAACGCCTGGGATGGGAGCTGGATGAGCTCTTTGCAAAGACCATCGAGGCAATGCGCTCCTGCGAGGACGCCGTGAATGCGGAGATGGAGGCCTGAAAATACAAAAACCGCGTAGCTACGCGGTTTTAAGGAAGCAGGCGACGGGAATCGAACCCGCCTCCTCAGCTTGGGAAGCTGATGTTCTACCAATGAACTACGCCTGCGTTTTCTATGGAAACACTGTTTATTATAAATCGTATTTTTCAAAAAGTAAAGAGATTCCTGTTTTTTGAAAAAGCAGGAATCTCTTTTCAAAATGATTATGCTTCCTTCGGGAAGATCCGGCTGCCATAGCGCGCCGCAAATACATGGCCTTCTTCGTCACGGATCGCAGTCAGGTAAATGTCGGAATAGGTTTTCCGTACCATACCCTGCCACGGATATACGGCCTGAAGTGCGGTCGGATTTCCGTTTACCTTCATGCTCAGGGTTCCGTTTTCTACAGTCAGCGTAAATGCATCACCCTCACCGGATACATAGCTTCCGGCTAACTCTTCCAGTTCTTCGGCGCTCCAGCTGCGTTCTGCGTGGATCTGCCGTTCTTCCTCGACCTCAAGGCCGCAGTAGGCATTCAGGGCTGCATCTGCGATGGCTGCCACGGAAACATCCATGGTGTTGCACAGCACTACAATACCAACCTCTTCCTGCGGACAGAAAGAGAAGTTGGAGGATACGCCCGGAAGGCTTCCACCGTGCTCATAAACAGCACGGTCACCTACCTGCTTCGTCTCCAGACCGTATCCATAGTATATGCCCGGCTTCATAAACTGTCTCGGCTTCTCCATCTCCTGAACAGAATAACGGTCCACAATGCGGTTTCCATTTCCCGCTACGCCTTCATTCAGATACATCACTGCGTATTTCATCATGTCGCCCAATGTGGATTTCATGCCACCGCCTCCATGTAAAACGAAAGCGTCGTTCTGGTAATCCCGGTCAGCTCTCCAGGTTCCATTTTCCAGAGAGTACAGGATTGCTGCATTTTCATCCTGGCTGTTACGGATAAAGCTGATATTGCTGCGGTCCATACCGATCGGCTTCAGGATCTTCTTATCCAGATACTCTGCAAAGGAGCCATAACCGGAATGACGGCGCACAATATCAGAAAGCAGACCAAAACCGTCGTTGCAGTAGCTCATGCGCTGTCCCGGACGTCCGGTGAAACGGGTCTGGGAATCCAGGCGGCCTGCCACACGGCGGATGCCTTCCTCTGCAAAGTCTTCCCGGTAAATGAGCTCTGCATCCAGGGAATCCTCAATTCCCATCTCCTGCGCGGTCTTATCCACTACAATACGCGGAAGCGGGAAATAGCCGCCGCTGTGGCACATCAAATGCCACAGCTTAACCGGCTCAGACTGATTCTTGTTGGTGAACTCCGGAATGTATCTGGAAACCGGATCATCTACCTTTAAAAGGCCGTCCTGCTGCATCTGCATGATGGACAGTGCCGTAAAGGATTTGGTCACAGATGCCATACCGAAGATGGTGTCTCTGGTGATCGGGAGCTTGTTCTCCGCGTCACGGTAACCGAAGTAATTTTCGTACTGGATCTCTCCGGCTGCATTGACGATGCCGACCGCGATACCGCGGGCCTGGCCATCCTTCATTACGCGGGCAACCAGCTCTTCCAGCTTTGCCTTGCCCTCCTGCGTCATACGGTTCATGCCAGCATCTCCTTTTTCAGACATTTGATGCCAAGGCCCGGATCAGAGGAAAGGATCAGGTGTCTGGTATCTTTTACGGTAAAGCCGCCCTCGTACGGAAGCTCTTTTAAGGAGAAGGTTGCGTCCAGATCCGCACGTGTAATGTTCTTTAATGCCGCGCCCAGGGAAGCTGCCGCGGTTACGCCGATACCGCTCTCCTCTGCCATACAGCCCAGCATGACCTCCACGCCTGCTGCCTCTGCGATCGCAGTGATCTTCTTTGCCTCATACAGGCCGCCGCACTTCATCAGCTTGATGTTGATGAGATCTACAGCTCGCTGGGATACTAACTGCAGGGCATCCTTGGAGTCCCAGCAGCTTTCATCTGCCATGATCGGCACAGAGCTGTGGGCAGTCACGAATTTCAATCCCTCAAAATCAAAGCGCGGAACCGGCTGCTCTACCAGCTCGATATCGTACTCATTCAGACGGTTGATGAGTTCAACAGCCTCCTTGGCTTTCCAGCCCTGGTTTGCGTCCAGACGGATCTTCACCTGGTCACCGACTGCCTCACGGATTGCGCGGACTCTTGCCAGATCGGAAGCAAAGTCTACGCCGACCTTGGTCTTGATCACGTTAAAGCCTGCCTGCACATGTGCCTTTGCATGCTCTGCCATGACTGCCGGATCATCGATGCCAACGGTCATATCTGTCTCGATCTCGCCGGAAAGTCCGCCCAGAACCTTATACAGCGGAAGATTGGTGCTCTTGCCGATGATGTCATGGCATGCCAGGTCGATGGCTGCCTTTGCAGTACCTGCATACGCTACGGTACGGTTCATCACGGTATAGATTGCCTCCATGTCACGCGGATCCATGCCGATCAGCTTCTCCTTCAGACGCTCTACGGTAGCGATGGTTCCATCGAGGTTTTCACCGGTGATCAGCGGTCCCGGAGAGCCCTCACCATAACCGGTGATGCCGGCATCGGTCTCAACCTCAACCAGGCAGCTGACTGCGTGAGTGATGAGGCCCAGTGCAATGCGGAACGGGCGCACCAGCGGCACCTGCATTCTGTAGGTCTTAATGTTGGTAATTTTCATGATACTTTTATACCTCCTCCATTATTTTTCTTCTGTAGTTCCGTTCTGTGCACAGGCTCCATTGCAAAAATGGCAGGCGCACAGATGACCTCCTCCGATGTCCCTAAGCTCCGGCTTCTGTGTGGAACAGATTTCCTGAGCCATGAAACAGCGGGTATGGAAGATACATCCGGACGGTGGATTTGCCGGGCTCGGCAGATCACCCTGGAGAATGATCTTCTTTCTCTTGGAATGGCGCTCCGGTACCGGAATTGCGGACAGCAGGGCCTGGGTGTACGGATGGGACGGGTTCGCAAACAGCTCTTTCTTGTCCGCCAGCTCTACCACATGTCCCAGATACATAACCATGACACGGTCTGAAATATGCTTGATAACGCTTAAGTTGTGGGAAATGAAGATATATGCCATTCCCATGGATTCCTGCAGCTGGCGCAGCAGATTCAGTACCTGAGACTGGATGGAAACATCCAGTGCGGATACCGGCTCATCGCAGACTACCAGAGACGGGTTAAGCACGATCGCGCGGGCAATACCGATTCTCTGACGCTGTCCGCCGGAGAACTCGTGAGGATAGCGGTTGTAGTATTTGGTGTTCAGTCCTACGACCTCCATCACCTTTAACACCTGTGCCCGGGTCTCCTCCTGGGTCTTATAGCGTTTCTGAATATTTAACGGCTCGGCAATGATCTCGCCGATGGTCATTCTCGGATTTAAGGATGCGTACGGATCCTGGAAAATGATCTGCATATCTGCGCGCATTTTCCGCAGCTCCTGGCCGCTTGCCTTGGTGAAATCCTTTCCCTTATAGAAGATCTCGCCGGAGGTCGGCTCGATCAGACGAAGCACAGAGCGGCCCATGGTAGATTTACCGCAGCCAGACTCACCAACCACACCCAGGGTTTCTTTCGGATTCAGGGTAAAGGATACATCGTCCACCGCCTTGATCCATGACTTATCTTTCTGGAAGAAGGAAGATTTTCCCGCGAACAGTTTCCGCAGGTTCCGGACCTCCAGAAGCGGGGTCTTTTCATTTACTTCACTCATCAGATGTTCTCCTCCCACTCCTTCGTATATTTAAAGCAGCGCACTTTGCGGCCCTCGGCTTCGACTAACTCCGGCATCTTCTGACGGCAGATCTCGCGGGCCTGCGGACATCTCGGGCAGAACGCGCAGCCTGCCGGCATATCATCAAAGCTTGGCACCATGCCCTTGATAACGCTCAGCTCTTTGGTGTCGTCATCATCCAGCTTCGGAATGCACTTCATCAGTCCGTCCGTATACGGATGCATCGGCTTGTCAAAGATCTGGTCGCAGCTTGCGTGCTCAACGACCTTGCCTGCGTACATAACCATAACATCATCCGCAACCTCTGCGATGACACCCAGGTCGTGGGTAATCATCATAACGGAGGTTCCGGTCTTTTCTTTTAACTCATTGATGAGGTCCAGGATCTGCGCCTGAATGGTTACGTCCAGCGCAGTAGTCGGCTCATCACAGATCAGCATAGCCGGATTACAGCAGAGTGCCATGGCAATCATGACACGCTGACGCATACCGCCGGAAAGCTGATGCGGGTACTCGTCGAAGCGGCGCTCCGCAAGCGGGATCTTAACCAGCTTTAACATCTCGATGGCGCGGGCTTTTGCTTCCTGCTTGGTCATTTTCTCATGAAGGAGCAGGGCCTCGATCAGCTGCTGTCCGATGGTATAAACCGGATTCAAGGATGTCATCGGCTCCTGGAAGATCATGGCAATCTTCTTGCCGCGGATGTCGCGCATCTGAGCCTCCGTCATCTTTAAGAGGTCTTCCCCCTCAAACAGGATCTCACCGCCCTCGATCTTACCGGGACGCTCTACCAGACCCATGATCGATAAGGAAGTGATACTTTTTCCGCAGCCGGACTCACCTACAATGCCGAGGGTCTTACCCTTTTCCACATTGAAGGAAACATCGTTAACCGCTTTCACAAGTCCGGCCTCAGTATGAAAGTAGGTTTTTAAATTTTTTACCTGTAAAATATTCTCTGCCATCTCTCATACCTCCTAACTTCTCAGCTTCGGATCCAGTGCATCTCGTAAACCGTCACCGAAGATATTGAATGCGATAACTGTGATCATGATAGCCACACCAGGCATGATGCTGTATACCGGGCGGTAGCTGATAAAGGTCTGTGCCGCACTGATCATATTGCCCCATGACGGAGTCGGCGGCTGGATACCGATGCCCAAAAAGCTTAAGGATGCCTCGTACATGATTGCGTTCGGGATACCAAGGGTAACCAGGACGATAATGGTGGACAGGCAGTTCGGAACCAGTTCCTTCATGATGATCCAGTAGGTAGATGCTCCGCAGGCGCGGGCTGCCTCTACGTATTCTTTTTCTTTTAACTGCATGACAGAACCGCGGATCATACGCGCGGTGCGAACCCAGGTCAGAAGGCCCAGGGCGATAAACAGGTTCAGGACACCCTTACCCATGAAGGTCATGATCGCCATGGCGAAGATCAGATCCGGGAATGCCTGGAAGATCTCCATGACACGGGAAATCAGGCTGTCGATCCAGCCGCCGTAGTAACCGGCCAGGGAACCTAAGGTTACGCCTACGATAGAAGCGATGATCTGTGCCACGATACCGATACTGATGGATACTCTGGAACCGTAGATGATACGAGATAAGATGTCACGGCCGAATTCATCGGTTCCGAACGGATGTGCCTTGCACGGTCCGCCAAGCACAGCGCTGTAATCCTGATAGGTCGGATCATACGGTGCGAGGAGCGGAGCGAAGATTGCCATCAGTGCCAGCAGGATCAGTATACATGCGCAGAACATTGCCATTTTGTTCTTCTTTAAACGGCGCAGGCTATCTCCGTAGAAGCTGGAATACTGCATGCCGTTTTCCATAACATCCTGCTCAAACTGTTTCTGTTTATTAAAAAATCCAAGTAATTTCTTAGCCATCTCTTATGCTGCTCCTTTCCCGTAGCGGATTCGCGGATCCAGAAATGCATAGGAAACATCAACGATCAGGTTTACGACAACGAATACAAATGCGATGTACATAACGGTGCCCTCCAGAAGCGGGAGGTCACGGTTGGACATGGCATCTACTGCCAGCTTACCGATTCCCGGAATGGAGAATACCTTTTCGATCAGCATGGATCCTGTCAGCATGTAACCAAAATCGGTACCTACGAGAGTTACGATCGGGATCATGGCATTTTTCAGGGCGTGCTTCAAGATAACGGCCCAGCGCATGGCGCCCTTTGCCTTCGCGGTACGGATGTAATCCTGTCCCAGTACTTCCAGCATACTGGTTCTGGTGATTCGCGCAATATTTCCTGCGTAACGCGCACCCAGCGCAAGACTCGGAAGTATGTAAGATGCCGGCGTATCGAATCCTGAGATCGGCAGAACGTTCAGCTTTAAGCCGAAAAGGATCTGCAGAATGATCGCTACCCAGAATGCCGGTGCAGATACACCGACGATAGAGAGTACCATAACCACGGTATCGATGCCTTTTCCTCTCTTGACTGCTGCAAAGATTCCGCACGGAATACCAATGACAGAGGCGAAGATAAAGGACATGCATGCCAGCTTTACGGTTACCTTAAAGCAGCGGAACAGCGCATCGGTAACAACCTCCTTGGTGAAATAGGAGGTACCGAAATCCAGATGGATGGCGCCTTTTATAAAATTCAGATACTGTACATAGTATGGCAGATCCAGACCGAGCTCCTTACGCACTTTGGCGATAGTCTCCGGATCTGCACGTTTCTCTAACATCAGGGCAACCGGGTCACCCGGTACTACCTGAAGCAGAACAAACGTGATCAAGCTGATGCCCAGAAGAACAAAGATCGTCTGGAGCAAACGTTTTCCTGTGTATGAAAGCATTTTATTTTCTCCTACATGCGAACAGAGGAACTGCCAAAATGCGCAGCCCCCCTGTTTCTCTAAACATTTTTAATTGTTGCCGCAATAATTACTGAATATCAGCATTCTTCCAGAACATACGGAAGGTCGCATCCATCTCAAATCCGGTGATACGCGGATTTAACAGATAGAACTTGGTCTCATTGTAGAGAGGAGTGGTTGCCCAGTCTTCTCTGGTCATGATGTGCTCTGCTTTTTTGTAGATTTCCTGACGCTCTGCCTCATCGGTGGTTGCGATACCCTCATCCATGAGTTTATCGAACTCGGCATTGTGCCAGAAGCTGGAGTTGGTGTCGGTCTTGGTCATCGGGTACAGCATGCTCTCCGGATCAGAGTAATCTACATACCAGTTGGAGATACCGCAGTCAACGCCGCCGTTCTTCTTCATATCGGACCATGCCGCAGAGTCAACCTGCTCAACCTCTACATTGATGCCTGCTGCCTTTGCCTGTTGCTGGAATGCGGTTGCGATTGCTACGTTGCCCTGATATTTGGTGTTTACGGTTACACGAAGGTCAATGCCATTCGGATATCCTGCCTCTGCAAGAAGGGATTTTGCCTGCTCCGGATCGTACTCGAACTCCGGAAGGCTGTCATCATGACCGATGATACCAGCCGGAATGTAAGAGGTCGGAACGGTTGCAGTGCCGTGAAGGATGCTATCGCAGATAGCCTTACGGTCGATGGAAAGCGCAATGGCCTCTCTTACCTTCGGATCGTCATAGGTCTTGCTGTTTACAGTCAGGCTGTAGCAGCCAGTCGGCTGGAAGCCATGCATCTGATCTTTCAGATCCGGGTTGCTGGAGTATACCGGGTAGATGGACGGATCAACATCTACATAGTCTACATTGCCCTTCTGATACTCAAGGACCTGGGTGTTAACATCCTCGATGAACTTGTAGTCCAGACCGGACAGTGCCACTGCGCCGCCATGGTAATCATCGAAACGGGAAAGGGTTGCGCCGACACCGGTCTGGTAGCTGTCAAGCTTGAATGCACCGGTACCGATCAGGGTGGTCATACCCCAGTTGTTGCCAGCTGCCTCACATGCCTCCTGCGGATAGATTGCGCAGTATGCGGTAGACAGAACGGAAAGGAACGGTGCGTACGGTTTCTTTAACTGAATGGTGAAGTGGGTATCGTCCTGAACCTCGACACCGGACAGCTCATCTGCGGTACCTGCGCTCATCTCGTCGTAACCAACCACGTTCTCAAGCAGGGTTGCCATCTTTGCCATTTTGATCAGACGCTCGTAAGAATACTTAACATCGGAAGCCTTCAGAGTCGTTCCATCATGGAATTTTACATCCGGAAGCAGCTCGAAGCTGTAGGTCATGTTGTCGTCGGAAATGGTCGGCATAGCTGCCAGAAGAGTCGGAACCAGTCCATCGGATGTGGTAGTCAGCAAGGACTCAGTAATGTTATCGGTAATTTTCATTACGATGCTGTAGGTGAACTGCTGCGGATCCAGTGCTACCTGCGGATCTACTGCTGCGACACGTACAACCTTGTCGCCGTTCTCAGTGGTTGCTGCTGCGGAAGTGCTGTCGCCAGCTGCTGCAGAAGTCTCTGCTGCGGAAGTGCTTGTAGAATTTCCAGAACCGCCGCATGCAGTAAGGGATGCTGCAATCACACAGCTCAGGACAATTCCTGCCAGTGTCTTTCTCATGTTTGTTTCCTTCTTTCCTCGTTTTCGCTTTATGCTTCTTTTGTGATACCGAATTCTATGATGCGTTTCAGATTTCCCAGCCGAAACCGCTGTCCGGACACCGTGACACACAAAAAGGGAGGTATACCGAGACCAATCTTTCTCCTAATACGTCCCTGCTTCTTTGCAATATCCGGTTTGACAATTTTTTGTATCATCTGCCACATTAATTCAGTAAAATCTTAAAGCTATGGTCATTATAACGATGTATATATGTAAATGCAAGAGGGAATTTTAATTTCCACTCATTTCTTATATGTTTTCCGTGTGATGCGGTCGTTTTCTCTTTTTGTCCGCGTGTCACGGTCATTCTTCCATCGTTGATAGACAGTTTGTCAGGATCACTTTGGGTCATGGCAGAAAAAAGAATCCGAAATAGTCCGGATTCTTTTCTCTGTACAGCTTATTCTTCGTCATCTTCCTCTGCCACAATGGCACCGATGGTGCCTAACATACTGGTTACCACTGCTACAACAACAAACAATACCAGCAGCAGAATACAGCCAAGAAAAATCATAATATCCATTTGCAAACGCCTCCCGTTCTTTATTTTACCTTCCTGCACAATGCTTTTGAAATAACCTGCCCACACTCATAATTATCCCAAGTATAACACAGGTCATACCGCAAGTAAAGAGGACCGTTTAATCGTCTGCTGCGTCTGAGCAGCACGGTTTTGCAGTCTCCGGTTCCCGGTCATAGGTATCCAGAAAATGATGGCGCACGCCACCCTGCTTGTAGGCTACGACCGTATCGAGATTGACATTCTCCACGCTTTTAAAGATATTGCTCTCTACAAATGGATTCTTCGCTTTTAAGGTTCGGATCAGTTCCTTGACTTCCACACGCTTGGACAGGTTTTCCTCATTATTGCAGGTGGTGCAGGTGTCGGTGAACTTGCAGGCACACTGGATGAAGTGCAGGTTGTTGTAATCTCTCCATGCCTTGATGTCGTCCTCGCGCACCAGATACAGCGGACGGATCAGCTCCATTCCTTCGAAGTTGGTGCTGTGGAGCTTCGGCATCATGGTCTGGACCTGGGCACCGTAGAGCATGCCCATGAGGATGGTCTCGATCACATCATCATAATGATGGCCCAGGGCGATTTTGTTGCAGCCCAGCTGCTTCGCGAAGGTGTAGAGATGACCGCGGCGCATGCGGGCACAGAGGTAGCACGGAGATTTCTCGATGGTATAGACCGCATCAAAAATGTCGGACTCAAAAATCTGAATCGGGATTTTTAACTTCCGGGCGTTCTCCTCGATGACCTGACGGTTCTCCGGGCTGTAGCCCGGGTCCATAACCAGGAACTTCACCTCGAACGGGAATTTGTTATGCTTCTTTATCTCCTGAAACAGCTTTGCCATCAGCATGGAATCTTTGCCGCCGGAGATGCAGACGGCAATGCGGTCGCCTTCCTTCACCAGCTCATACTGGTTGATGGCTTTCGCGAATTTGCTGAAAATGTTCTTGTGGAATTTCTTGCGCAGGCTCTTTTCCACGGAATCGCAGATTTCGTCTGCCTCCTGCTTTTTGATCTCGGCCATGAGCCAGGCAATGTAGCCGCCCTTTAAGCTGACTGCGTCGTAGCCCTGCTCGCAGAGATTCTCTGCCACATCGCGGCTCACGCGGCCGCGGCTGCAGCAGATGATGATCTTTTTGCCTTTCTCTTCCGGCGGATTTTCTTCCAGTTCTTCCGCGGAACTGGCAATGGCTCCCTTGATGGCACCATGATTGATCTCATCCGTGCTCCGGATATCATAGAGCACATAAGTGTCCGGGGAAAGGGCGTCAAATTCTTCTATGGTTAATTCATTCATATGATTCACTCCTGTAGCGTGTCAAATCCTGTCCATGCCGCATCTTCCCGCGTTCCATGGACAAAATGTTTTCCGTTTCCTGCTTCTGCATCGAAAAAACAGACGGCCACATCTGCAGCCGTCTGTTTTCCTTGCTGCGCACATCCATCATACAGGAAACACGCGCAAAACTCAATATATTATTCTATTTTCCAGACTTCCGAGGTCACCCACTCACTCTTGTTGTGGCTGCTCTGGCGCACGGTGCGGACGCGGAACTGATACTCACCCGGTTCGGTCATCTGGGATGAAAAATCATAGTGATTCTTGTATACCGAACGCATGATGCCGGTATCAATGCCGTTTCTGACCAGCTGAATCTGATAATAACGGGCGGATTCCTCCGTGTTCCAGGATGCCGTGCCCGGATGAGCGCTGTCCCAGCCAAACCCGGCAGAGGAAGAGGCCGCGTTCTGCGCCAGGGAAATGGCGGAACGGTTATCAAGCTTTGACTTCTTATCATAGATCAGCTTTACCCGCAGCGTCAGCATCGCGTTTTTTTCCGAGCGCTTTGCGCTGACAAACTGAACCTTGTCGTAGCGGTTCTTTGATGAAGCTGCCAGATTTAAGCGGAACGCATCGGAAGAAGATCTGGCAAAATACCACTGATCCTCATCTGCCACCACCAGGGTCACCTCAATCTCCGGCGGATTGCTGTCGCTGAAATCATCAGAATCCTCGTTTACAACATCTGTGTCACTGATATAGTAGCGGTCCGTATTCGCCCCCTCCGCAGTGACGGAAAGGGAGCTGCCCTCTACACCAATACCCAGGTTGGAATCAAACACAAGATCCATTTTCCCAACCTTGCGCTTATCCGATGCCGCATAGCTGGTGCAGACCGCTCCAACGGATAAGATGAGAGCGGCCAGGCTTACCAGAAGCCGTTTCGTTGTCTGTTTCATCACTGTTCTGTGTCTCCTTCCTGTTTTCGCTCATAGAGATGGCAGATCAGATCCACACAGGTGTCCAGCCCAAGCTCGGCACTGTTTAAGGTCACATCGTAGCTGGCCCCGGCACCCCAGCGCTTTCCGGTATAGCACTCGTAGTAATTCCGGCGGCTCTTGTCATTCTTTTTGATCAGCGTGATGGCCTCATCCCGGGTAATTTTCCGTGTCTCCATAAGGCGTCTGATCCGGTCATTCATGTCCGCGTAGATGAATACAGAGGTCACCCCGGACTGCTCCCGCAGCACATAGTCAGCGCAGCGGCCAATGATGACGCAGGATTCCTTCTCTGCCAGCTGCCGGATAACCTCCGACTGTACATTAAATACCATATCGTTGATGGCAATGCCCCGTCCGGTCTTGTCGTTCTGCATCTGACGCGGAACGGAATAGAGAAATGGATTTGGCCGTTTTTCTTCGGCTGCCGCCAGAACATCCTGATCCAGCTCTCCGTAATTGCAGGCCAGCTCAATGAGCTGTTTATCATAGCACCTAATGCCAAGACGTTTCGCCACCTCCATACCAATCTCACTGCCGCCGCTTCCAATCTGACGTCCTATGGTTATGATCCGGTTTCCTTTCATATTCTCCAAAACCCCCTTTTATCTGTTCTTGAAGATTTCCACAAATGCTTTCCACATTTTCACAAGCACGTTCCAGATCCGGCGCAGCGGGCTCTGGCCTGCTGCCTCACTCTCTGCATCCAGAAGTTCATCATCGTCATCCAGACTGATTTCTGCGGTTCGCAGAATGATCTGTACGGATTCCGGCTCCTGGTTCTCATCGGATGTGAAGGATACCTTCTCCGCATTCGGATCCATGTTCAGGAACCGGGTGTCGCCGTCTAAGTCATCCCACTCTTTATCGATGGCTTCCTTCATGGTCACGCCCGCGTGACGGATGGAAGCGGTGCTGTCCAGCACGCTCAAGCTCTTATCCAGAAGCTCCAGCGTACCGCGGATGCTGTCGCGGGTGGCAGCGTCCAGATTGTCACTGCTGCTCTTTAAGGTGTTCTGCACGATGGCTGCCGTGC
Organism: Clostridium sp. AF27-2AA; assembly: GCF_003478505.1. Taxonomy (GTDB): domain Bacteria; phylum Bacillota; class Clostridia; order Lachnospirales; family Lachnospiraceae; genus Brotaphodocola. Next base: position 71,034 of record NZ_QUFI01000005.1, on the reverse strand, counting down.
TCAGGCTCGTGTTCAGTGCCTCGGTGATCCGATTCATCAGTTCCTCGGAATCATCCAGTGTTGCCTGCAGATCCGGGTAGTAGCTGTCCATGGAATCGTACAGAGCCGCGGTGTCCTCGGTAAGCATCTCCAGGCTGTCGGTCAGCTCGGAGGTGTATTTGGCGGTATCAGCCACATCATCTAAGAGGCTGGAAAGGCCGGATGCCAGTTTGTTGCTGGAGGATGCCAGAACTTCCAGATACTGCTTTCTCACGAGCAGATTTTGTGCCAGTTCTCCCGCACTCATCATCACACCGCTGGCCGCGCTCACCGCTGTGGAGGTTCCTGCCCCCGACGCGTAGGTGGCAATTCCTGTATCATCGCTTTCTGCGTCATCCGGGGTCGCCTGTATATCATTCTCCAGCGGAACCTCATCCATGCCCCAGTCTTCACCCAGATAATAATCATCCTCCAGATCATGAGTACTGGTCAGTAATGTCGGCAGCGCAGTAACATAGGCCTGTTCACTGGCCTGCAGTCTCGCATCCAGTTCAATGATCTTCTGCATCAGCTCATTCAGCTGCGGAACCGCGCCTGCCATATCCTCTGATCCACTCTTGATTCCCTTTAACGCGCTGTGCAGCTTATTCAGCGGATCCTGCATTTCCCGCACGGTGTCCACAATATCACCCAGGCTATCATGAGCCGTGTCTGCTGCCTCTTTCGCAGTCTCGATATGCGGGATCATGGCCTCTAACTGGTCCGATACCGCACTTAAGGTCTCAATGGCGCGGTCATTGCCCGCCAGAATGCTGTCCTTTGCGCCGCTCCAGGTCTGTCTTGCGCTCTCTGCGGAATTCATGCCATTCTGCAGAGAATTGATGCCGTCCTGCATCGCCTCAACAGACAGCGCCATCTGCTGCATACTGTCGTGCATCTGGTCACCGCTTTCCTTCCAGGTATCCTTTGCATCCTTTAAATCAGTTATATGCTCCAGGTCACTGCCGGTCAGCGGAGTCATGGTCATGAATACACCGCTGGTCTCAAAGCTGTCCGTGCCAATGCGGACGGTGAAGTCGCCATCCTCGCCCGGAAGTGCCGTGAACACAACCGCGCTGTTGCTGCCGATGGTCTGCTTCTGCGCGCCATCCGCCTCGAGGCTGTAGCAGTCATTGGTGTCCAGCATCACCGCTACGGCCAGAACGAAGTTGTTCTTATAATATTCATTTACCTCTGCGCTGTCGTTAAACTTCGCGTCAATGTGAATCTCTATGAGTCCGGAAGCGCCTGCCAGCTCGTCTGCGTTTTTCGGCACACCGTTCAGCTTGTAGGACACATCGAAATTCCACGGAAGCGCTACCTTCTTCGCGTCCAGCTCCCCTTTATAATAGAAGCGTCCTTTGTAATCCGGTGATACATTCCAGGTTACCTTATTTCCCTCAATGACCGGCTCGGTGTAGTCGGACATGTTAGTCACGGCTGTATAATCACCGTAATCCGTGATGGTGGTCTGCCCATTCAGATCACAGCCCTTCACCACATTGACCCGGTCTACGTTTCCATAGTAATCCAGGTTTACATACATATTTTCATCTACGGCCACAGATGCCTGACCCGCAAGCACCGGCAAAACCATGCCGGTACATGCCATGACTGCCGCCAGTCCCATGACACCCAGTCTCTGATATCTTTTCTTCATGACATTCTCCTCCTGCTGCCCTTATTTCTCTTTCCTGTGTTCTTCCAGCTTCGTCCGGATCTGCTCTGCCCGCTCATGGAACTGCTGCCTTCTGGTCACATAGCGCTCTCGGATTCTTCTTCTGGAGCCTTTCCATTTTTTCTCAATGACCAGTCCGTCAGTCAGCACCAGAAGTGCCGGAAGCAGAGTCAGTACCAGGACCAGACTCAGGAAGCCTCCTCGTCCGATCAGATGGCCCAGATCTCCAATGGCCGCCGTCGTAGAAATCAGATATACAATATATCCTGCCAGGGTGATAATGCCGCCGGATGTAAAAACAGAGGAACAGGACCGGGTCACCGCCTCAATGCAGGCCTCCTTCTTCGGAAGTGTTGCACGCTTCGCGATATAATTGTTGGTAAGCAGGATCGAGTAGTCTACCGTCGCACCCATCTGGATACTGCTGACAATAATGTAGCCCATGTAGATCATATCCACGCCCTGCACATACGGAACTGCCATGTTGATGAAGATGGCAACTTCAATCGGGATCATAACCACGATCGGGATCAGAACTGACTTAAAGCTGAAAGCTACAACCAGGAATACACCCAGCAGCGTCAGCAGATTTACCCGCGCGTTATCGTCCGTAATTGTTTCCTTTATATCCTGGGTAGACGGAGTCTCTCCAACCACGTACGAATGCTCCGGATAATATTTCTTCATGAGATCCCGGATCTGGTCCGTATATTCGAAGGATTTGTCACTCTCACCCTTGGTCCTTATGTATAAGAGCATCCGTGCCGTGTCCTTCGTATGGAGCTGGCTGACAGTAGACTCCGGAAGAAAATCTTCCGGAATGCCCTCCGGCAGCGTATTAGCCATAGAGGTGACATTCTTTACATATGGAAGATCTTCCAGCTCGTCGGACAGCTTCTTTTCTGCCACCGGATCGTTGTTCGGATAAATCAGAAGCATCATATTGCTCCGGCCAAACTTCTGGGTAATTTCCTGATCATCCGCATAAACCTGAGTTCCCGGAGCACCGCCCACGGCGCTGTTTCCGTACTGGAAGTTGTTCATCTGCTGAGCCACATAGGCCGGCGGAGTAATGATGATCACGGCCGCCAAAACCAGGTAGCGGATGCGGTACACGCCCCTGCCCAGTCTGGTAAAGTCCGGGAAGAAGGAACGGTGTTTCGTCTTATCATTCCATTTGGTAAATTTCAGGATCATGGCCGGCATGAACAGTACCACGGTCAGAAGGCTGAAGATGATACCCTTTGCCAGAACCAGGCCCATATCGAAACCGATGTTGAATTTCATGGTAACCAGGGCCAGGAAACCAACTACGGTGGTCAGGCTGCTGGCGAAAATGGAGTTGATGGCCTCTTCAACCGCCTTGACGATTGCTTCCTCCTCGGAAAGTCCGGTATCTCGCCAGTTCATGTAGGCATCCAGCAGGAAAATGGAATAGTCCATGGATGTTGCCAGCTGCAGGATAATGGCTACGTTATCCGTCAGGAAGGAGATGGTTCCAATGAATATGTTGGTTCCCTTATTTAAGAGCACCGCCACACCCATAACCAGCAAAAACAGAATTGGCTCCGTCCATGCCGTTGTAGCCAGGCAAAGTACCACAAAAATCATGATGACCGCAACCACCAGGATCTTGTTCATCTCCTCGTGCGTAGTCTGGATCAGGGATTTGTTCTGTACCGCCATACCAACGTAGCAGCCTTTGTCGCCGGTGATGGCTTTCATCTCATCAATGGCCGTTTCCGTCTTCGGAGAATCGGATTCTTCCTCAAAGGTGATGTCCATGACCGCGCAGCGGTCTTTATAGTAGTCTTTGATTTCATCCATATTGATGAAATCTTCTCCGGCATAGACATTAACCGTGGTATCACACCAGAGGACCTGGTCCACACCGTCAATGGCCTGGATTTTATCTTTGTATTGCTTTGCTTCGTACAGGCTTACATCCTTTAACATCAACCGGGCTGTTCCCGGATATCCAAACTCCTTCTTCATCACATCCAGTCCCATGCTGGACTGGGCCGTGGAAGGAACATATTTGGTCAGGTCATAGTTTACATTAACAAACAGCATTGCTACCGCGCAGAAAATGCAGCCCGCAATGAATACCGATTCGATCCAGGCACGTTTTTCAATGATGAATCGTGCCAGGCGGATGGTAAATCCAGTATCTTCCGTTCCCGTCTGCTTCTTCTCCGCTCCCTTTTTATGGGGCAGATGCGCTTTTAATTTCTCTTTCAGGGATTTTTTGTCTTCCATAGTCTCTGCTCCTCTTTCCCTTTTTTATTTCATACTGTTCGCATGATCTGCAAACAGAAATCCGTTTTCTGACTCTACCGCATCAGGATTACCATAAAATACTGTTCTCCGTCCTTCTCTGCGTGGGCCATACCGACGCGCCGGTAATAATCCAGGGAATCTTTTCGTTTTCCGTTGGAATCATATTTGTCCTGGGTCTTGCCGATAAGCTTGTCAAAGGCGTCATCCACATCCTCCCTGCCCCGCAGGTAAAGTTCCCGGCAGCTGGAATTCTTTCGGTAGGAAATCTTTCCCAGGTAATCCTTTAAGGTTCCCTCTCCCGGAATTGCGTCACCGCTGTAGCCATTTGCCAGCGCTGCTTCCAGACGGTGAGCTGCTGCCTGGTTCAGTTTTTCATCCATGATAAATCCGGCATAGCGGTCGTACTGCCGCTTTTCATCATTACCGTACTCCTCTTCCCGGTCCGGATACTCGTCAAAATACAGATCCCGCTTCTCATCATTTAGCTGATCGAATAAGAACTGTGTTTCCTCATCATAACAGAACACCGGATAAGCACCGCCGCCGGTATTCGGTACCCATTGGGCGGTCTTTAAAGAGCCGTTCCAGTTAAATTTATAAAGGGCATTGTCAAACTGGAGATCCTGCCGGTTCCTGCTGCCATCTGGCAGGAGATAATACCAGTCGTCCCCCTCCTTTACCCAGTTTGCCCGGGCCGTTTCTGTTTCTTCTGAATCGATTACTGTTGTCGTTCCATATACAGACGCCGGCTTTGTCTCTGCCACAGCACCGCTTCCTGCCTCAATGGTAGAAGCAGCCGCCAGCACCGGCACCGGGTAAGACAGCAGCATGAGTCCTGCCGCCAAAAATGTGACACATATGGGAGTCGTTAAGAACCCCTTGTTTTTGTGCAATTTATCTCGATAATCCATAGAAACCTCCAGAATTCCTCTTCATTTTCTTGCATTATTATCTATGTATATGTTAAAATACACAAGTATCAGTTTTATTTGGAATGTTCATAATGAGACACTTATTTTAGATTTGTCCAGTTTTATACATTGTGAACCTGTTCTGTTTTTCATGCGCAAATTCATCGATCACGGAGGTTATTATGGCACAGTCTACACCCCGGAAAACCAGTATTACCGCCCGCCGCACCTACGCGCTTTTGAAGGGTGCTCTCTTTTCCCAGCTTGCAGCCCTGCCATTTGAGCAGCTCACACTAACCGACATCTGCAATACCGCGCTGATTTCCCGGTCTACGTTTTACCGCTATTTTGAGGATAAATATGACCTGCTCCATTACTGCCTTGGCTCCATGCTAGATGAGCTTGGCCTGAATGAAGATGTCATGTATTTCACCAACCGCACTTCCGTGCGGGACTTCCTGCTGATCCTGCTGCGTCTTATCGGCGAGAACCGGATTCTGTACCAGAAAATCTACCATGCCAATCAGGACGGTGACCTGATGCGCATCATCCGCACCGGCCTTATCCGCATTATGAATGATAAAATTCAGGCTGCTGAACAAAAGGGCTACCGCCTGAAGCTTCCTGCCCCTATATTCACCAGCCTGATGACAGATTTTTATTTTAATATTGTACAGTGCTATCTCGATCAGGAAGAACCATGTGACCCGGACAGCTTTGTCGACAATGTCTGCCTGTTTATTGAACGTGACTTTTTTGCACCGCCGAAGTCCTGAGCCTTATGCCCAGCGCTCAGGTGTTTTTTACCGCCAGACTGCACTTCCGGCAGCCTGATCCGATTGTGACACTCAGCGTTCCCGCGCCCAGCCGTATGCGTAGCGCACCGCCTTTTCCCACCCGCGGACCATGGTCCTGCGGGTCTTTTCGTCCAGTTCCGGCGTAAAGATCCGGTCTGTCTCCTGATTTTCTTTGACTTCTTCCTGATTCTTCCAGTATCCCGCTGCAAGTCCCGCCAGATAGGCCGCACCCATGGCCGTTGTTTCCACACAGGCCGGGCGTCTGACCGGTGCCTGAATAAAGTCTGCCTGGGTCTGCATCAGGAAATTGTTGGCACTGGCTCCGCCATCTACCTTCAGGGAAGTCAGGTCAATACCGGAATCCGCTTTCATGGCCACCAGTACGTCATGTACCTGGTAGGCAATAGACTCCAGTGTAGCCCGGATGATGTGGTATTTGTTCACACCCCGGGTAATACCCACAATAGTTCCTCTGGCGTACTGATCCCAATGCGGAGCGCCAAGACCGGTGAAGGCCGGAACCACGTAGCAGCCGTTGGTATCCTTCACTTTTTTCGCCATATACTCGGAATCCTCTGCCGAATCGATCAGCCGCAGCTCATCCCGCAGCCACTGAACCGCCGCCCCGGCCACAAAGATGGAACCCTCCAGCGCATAATTCACCTTTCCGTCCAGTCCCCAGGCAATGGTGGTGACCAGCCCGTTTCGGGAGAATACCGGCTTTTCTCCGGTGTTCATAAGCAGGAAACAGCCTGTTCCATAGGTATTCTTCGCTTCACCCGCCTCAAAACAGGTCTGACCGAACAGCGCCGCCTGCTGGTCACCTGCTGCCCCGGCAATAGGAATGGCTCCGCCCAGATAAGAAGGATCTGTCTCCCCGTATACGCAGCTTGACGGCTTCGGCTCCGGCAGCATGCATTTCGGAATATCCAGGATCTTTAAGATTTCATCATCCCACTGCAGAGTATTGATATTGAACAGCATCGTGCGGGAAGCATTGGAGTAATCGGTTACGTGCACCGCGCCCTTGGTCAGCTTCCAGATCAGCCAGGTTTCCACAGTGCCAAACAAAAGCTCGCCCTTCTCCGCCCGCTCCCTTGCTCCCGGCACATGGTCTAACAGCCATTTGATCTTGGTCGCGGAAAAATACGCGTCAATGACAAGTCCCGTTTTCTTCCGGAAGCTGTCCATATAGCCCTGTTCCTTCAGGGAATCGCAGTAGGCTGCGGTACGGCGGCACTGCCAGACAATGGCGTGGGCAATGGGTTCACCGGTCTCCTTATCCCATACAATGGTGGTTTCTCTCTGATTGGTGATACCGATTGCCGCAATGTCTGCTGCTTCTGCGCCAATGCGGCTCATAGCCTCCACGGCCACTCCCAGCATGCTGGCCCAGATCTCATCTGCGTCATGCTCCACCCAGCCAGGTTGTGGAAAATACTGGTGAAATTCCCGCTGCGCCATGCTGCAGATCTCGCCTTTTTTATTGAAAAGAATACAGCGGTTGCTGGTTGTCCCCGCGTCCAGTGCCATAATATAATCTGCCATGATTGGTTCCCCCTTTATATAAGATTTTGTCTGATCATTACTCTATTATCCTTAAAACTCAACGATAAAGCTGTTTCCCAGTTTGTTTTCTTTCTTGCATCATACCATTTTTTTCCGCACTCGTACAGTTGATTTGTTGCAAAATATTTCTTTTTTTCTCATTTTATCAGAATTTTATTGTTTTTATGAACATTTTGTGAATTTAACGCTTTGTTCTTTATACTGGGCACATCAAACAAAGATCAGGACGGACAGAATGAAAACAATAACGGAAATGGCGCGCCAGATGGCAAAGAAGCGCCGGACGGCAAGGGCGGACCGGATGACAACGGCGGTGAAGGCAGCGCAAACGCCACCATCAAAAAGAGGGACGGAACGGTAATAAAAAAAGGAAGCAACTGCTATACCATTACGGTAGATTCCTACAGTGCTTCCTGAAGCATATAATGTTATTTGGCAGATCTGAACATTCACTGTACAGACCTGCCAAACGTTTTCCTCTTAGTCTACTTTTTCAACAGAAAGGATTTTTCCGGTGAAGGCATCCACGGTATTTACCGTACCGGTATAGGTTACCATCACGGTATCACCATCCTTCACACTGTCTAACCCCTGTGGCTTCTCATTCTGATCAAAGCTGAAGCCGTAATCCTGACCATCAAATGTGATGGTAAACATGAAATCCTTGATGTCGCTGATCGTGCCTGTCATGCTTGCTTCTTCCTGATCTGCGGCAGAATCTGCCTTAGATTCCTCTGAATCCTTTGCTTCATCTGTGTTCAGACTCTCAGCAGAGGTTGTGCTTTCTGCCTTTGTGGTCTCCTGCTGTGTTGTCTCTGCCACTGCAGCCGTTGTCTCGCTTGCTGTAGCAGATGGGGTGTTTTTTGAAGAACAAGCTGCTGCAAATACCATGACCATTGCGGTGCTCATCATAATCAATGCTCTTTTTTTCATTTTAACCAACCTTTCTTTTTTCAGCAGCCGGAATTTGTTTTCCTCGATCTGAAAACATTTCCGGCTGCTGATGCATATGCGATCTGTAACTGTATCTATCTCTACAGCCACTCCTATTGAACAATAAAATTGTGTCCAAATTGTCATCGTTTTATGAAGAAAGGAAACTTTTTTCTTAAGATTTCAAATGCAGATATGGGACAGCAACCGGACGCTGGCTTTTACAAGCACGCAAAAAGTCCACGGACCAGCACATTTACTGGCCCGTGGACTTTTTATTCACTTTCTCTCATGCGGTTCTGCTGCCATCTCATCCTGCTTACGCATCAGCCTTCAATGGTAACATATTTCTTGGTTTCTACCGCCGGTTTTGCTTCCTTCTTCGGAACAAACAGCTTCAGCATACCATGCTTGAATTCTGCCTTGATGTCCTGCTCGGTGATATCTTCACCTACATAGAAGGAACGCTGGCACGCTCCGGCATAACGCTCGCGGCGGATGTACTTACCGGTTTCTTTCTCCTGCTCATCCTTATCAAGTCCCTTAGCGGCACTGATGGTTAAATAGCCATCCTTCAGTTCTGCGGTGACTTCCTCTTTCGTGAATCCCGGAAGATCGATCTCCAGCTCATAGCCGCCTTCCAGCTCTTTGATATCGGTTTTCATAACGTTCTTGGCGTTGTGACCATATAGTTTCTTCTCAACGTTGTTCTCTGCGCTGTTATCGAAGAACGGGAAACCTCTCATAAATTCATCAAACATATCCTCACCAAAAATACTCGGCATTAACATAAGTCATCTCTCCTTTATCTATCTAAAATTTACTTATTATCAAATTCAGTCTTCTATATTATGGCTGCGGTTTCTTCCCCGGCCAGGCAGCCTTACTGTTTTCCGGGGAAGTTTCAGTCATTTGTATTAGCCTTCAATGGCTACATATTTTTTATTTTCTACCTTCGGCTGTGCTTCCTTCTTCGGAACGAACAGTTTCAGGATACCGTGCTTGAATTCTGCCTTGATGTCCTGCTCGGTGATATCTTCACCTACATAGAAGGAACGCTGGCACGCTCCGGCATAACGCTCGCGGCGGATGTACTTGCCGGTTTCCTTCTCCTGCTCATCCTTATCAAGTCCCTTGGTCGCACTGACGGTTAAGTAACCATCCTTCAGCTCTGCGGTAATCTCATCTTTCGTGAATCCCGGAAGATCCATCTCCAGCTCGTAGCCGCCTTCCAGTTCCTTGATATCGGTCTTCATCATGTTCTTAGCATGACGTCCGTAAAGTTTCTTCTCTATTTTATTACCTGCATTCTCATCGAAGAATGGAAAATCTCTCATAAAGTCATCAAACATATCCTCACCAAAAATACTCGGCATTAACATAAGTCATCTCTCCTTTTCTATCTATGCTTAACCTTGTTTCTTTGGAACCAGGATCTTTCAGGAACTTCCGGGAACCTCTTTCTTTGCTCCCTCTGTATCCCCTTCCTTTGTTCTACATGTAATATAGCACGCATTATTAGCACTGTCAATAGGTGAGTGCTAATTTTCTGTGAACTTTTTGTGAACTTCGTTTTGTGCAAGATAACATTGCACGTTTTAGCAAAATTACGAAGTTATGCGCACTGATCTTGCACATTTGATATTAGACAAAAACACAAGAAAGCGTGAAACCTCTGTTTTCACAAAGAGTTTCACGCTTTCTTGACTGTCTCTCAGATTATTACAGCTTGCTCTTCCTTCTCCCGTTTATACTTTTTCCGCCCGCAGCATATACAGCGGCGTGGCAGCATAAAAGAATTTTTCCCTCTCACTCCAAAGCTCCTTTGTCACGTCACGCTCAAAGGATACGTTCGTACAGGGAAGCTGTTTTAATACGCCCATGTCAAAATCCGGACGCTGGGCTTTTCCGAATACTCTATAATTTTCCGGTTCCAGTTCGCTATCAATGTACTCATAGGAGCCATCGTGGGTGTATCCGCGGCCATATTTTTTCAGGCCTTCGCGCTCCCGGCGGATAGCCTCCTCCCGCACCGGCCCCGGCTGATAAGGAAGATGCCAGTTGGCATCAAAGATCAACAGCACGCCGCCCGGTTTCAAAACCCGCAGCCACTCCCCGTATACCTTCAGATGTTCCCGGATGATGTGAGTCACATTCCGGCTGACCACCAGGTCAAAAGTTCCATCCGGAAATGGCAGCGCGCCAAAATCCCCCTGCAGAAGTTCCGGTGAAACGCCATAATGAGCCACGTTTTTTCTGGCATACGCAAGCATCCCCTCCGAACCGTCAATGCCAGTCACGTGATGACCGGCTTTTGACAGCAGCACAGAGAAAAAACCTGGTCCACATCCGGCATCCAGAATCCGTAAAGGGCGCTCTGCCGGTGCCTGGGACTCGATCAGCTCCAGCCACTTTTCCGGTCGGTTCGTCGCAAACTCCTCTTCTACATAATTGTTGTAATTGTCAGACCGGACTGTCCAGTCTTCGTTGATCTGTTCCTGTGTTAACATTACAAAATACCTCTCATAAAACTAATTGATATCCAGATCCACCGTAACCTGGTAATAATCACAGGCATGGGCCGTATAATTCTTCACATTGGATCTTGAGATCATATTCATCTGAAGAAATGAGCAGAAAATGTACGCGTGATCATCCAGAATCTTCTGCTGAAGTTCAATTGCCAGTTCTGCGCGTTTTTCCGTGTCAAATTCCATCGAAAGCTGCTCAATCAGCGCTGTAACCTCTGAATTATCGTAAGCACCAAAGTTATAGTTCATTCCCGGCTGACAGCTCGTAGTAAAGAAATACTGAGGATCTCCGGACGGTGCCGTCACCAGAGCCGACGCATAAATATCAAAGCTGGACATATCCGCCAGAAATTCCCGGCGATTTGCGGTGCAGTTGATATCCACATCCATTCCAACCTCTTTCAGACTGGCCTGAACAGCCTCCGCCAGCAGCGGCAGTTCCTGACGGCTTGGATAAGTCAGCCAGCGGATTACCAGCTTCACGCCGTCTTTCTCCCGGATACCGTCACCATCGGTGTCCACCCAGCCAGCCTCTTCCAGAACGACTTTGGCTCCTTCCGGATTATAGCTTTCTGTCTTCACATGTTCACCGCCAAAACCGGCAAAGCCATCTGGAAACGCTCCGTTTGCTGCCACCCCATGACCATCCAGCAGAGCAGTGACGAACCCTTCTTTATCAATGCTCATGGCAATGGCTTTCCTCACGGCATCATCCTGGATCACAGGACTTGTCATATTCATGCTGCAAAAAAACGCACGAGAAGTCTGGACGGATGAAAACTGATAGTTATCATTTTCAAAGTTTGGATAAGCCTCATACGCCATGCCGTAGGCTGCGTCAATATCACCGGACTGCAGCGCGGCTGATAAGGTATCGCCATTAGACATGGTCCTGATCGTCAGTTCATCAATCTTTGGCGCTCCATTCCAGTAATTTTCATTTTTTGTCAGAGTCAGGTGGTCATCCGTAACCAGCTCTTTCACTACATACGGACCGGTTCCGGCTACAATTCCTCTCTCAAAATCACTGGCATCCACGTCGATAATACAGCCATAAGGATCTCCCAGATAGTTCATTAGGGCCGGATTCGGCTCACTGGTTGTAATCGTCAACACCTGCCCGTCTGCCTGAATATCCACGATTTTCGTATCAAGCGGAGCTCTGTCATGCACCTCCAGCAGATGATCCAGACACTGCTTCACCGCCTCGCCGTCCATCTTCCGTCCACTTGAAAAGGTAACCCCGTCCTGCAGGATAACGGTCCAGGTACAGTCTCCATCATTCTCCCAGGATTTTGCCAGCCACGGCTCCAGCTCCATTGTATCACTGTAATGAACCAGCGTCTCGCCCACGCCATAGCGGATGCAGGCCCAGCCATTGTAGGTTTCATGTGGATTCACAGTCTCTTCCCAGTTTTCTGAGTTGAATGTCGTATCTCCGATCACCATGGTCTTTCGTGAATCCGAACTGCCGGCCGGTTCCGTGTTCGTACCGGCTGCTGCCTGACCTGTATCTGCTGCATGCTCTATACTCTCTGTGCTCCCGGCCCTGCTGCCGCATCCGGCCAGTATCCCTATTGTAACCCCCAAACACAAGAATACAGCGATTGTCTTTCTCATAGATCTTTTTCTCCTTCATATAATTTTTATCTGTATCATTCCTGACTCTGGATTATTCAAACTCCAGAACACTGTCAATCAGTCTCCTGGTATACGCATGTTCTGGTTTCTGAATCACATCGTCCGGCTTCCCCTGTTCCACAATTTCTCCCTGATACATGACCAGCACACGGTCACAGAACTGCTGCACCAGTGACAGATCATGACAGATAAACAGAATGGACAGATGTTTTCCCTGCGCGAGGCGCAGCTGATTCAGAAGATCGATGATTTCCTTCTGAACTGTCACATCCAAAGCTGAGGTCGCCTCATCACAAATCAGAAGTTTTGGCTGAATAGCCAGCGCCCGGGCAATGGCCGCCCTCTGACACTGCCCACCGCTGACCTGGTGCGGATAACGGTCGGCGAATTTCTTTGACAGTTCGCACTGCTCTAATAGCCGTTCCACTTCTGCCCGGGTCTCCCGCCTGGACATTCCGGCATTTCTCAGGCTTTCCCCGATTCCATCCCCCAGTGTCTTTCTCGGATCAAAGGAATCTGCCGGAGTCTGAAAAACCATCTGCATCTTTCTATAAACACTGCGAAGTTCCTTTCCCCGCAGGTTTGTGATATTCTGACCATCCAGAATAATCTGCCCCACTGTAACATCCAGTAATCGGGTAATCATACTTACCATAGTCGTTTTTCCGCTGCCGCTCTCTCCCAGCACGCCAAGACATTCTCCTGGCATCAGCTCAAAACTGACATTTTTTACCGCTGTAACCGGCTGCTGTCCGCCCCGCAAGAAAACTTTTGACAGATTGTCCACCTTCAGAATTGGCCCCATCTTACTTCCTCCTTAAGCGCGGAACAGCTGCAAGCAATTCCTTTGTGTATGCTGTCTGCGGATCCGTCAGAATCTTCCTGGTTTCTCCATATTCTAGCATTTCTCCATTTCTCATCACCAGAACCCTGTCTGCCATGGCTTCAATGACCCCCAAATTATGGGACACCATCACAATAGCTGTGCCAAAACTTTTCCGCACCATCAGTATCTCCTCTACCACCTGTTTCTGCACCGAAACATCCAGCGCCGAGGTTGGTTCATCCGCCAAAAGGAGCCGCGGATTTAAAAGCATCGCCGCGGCAATTCCGACCCTTTGCTGCATACCGCCGGAAAGCTCGAAAGGATAGCTTTTTAAGATTCTCATGCCATCCGAAAAACCAAGCTTTGCCAGCAGTTCCAGTGCCCTGTCCTGAAATTCTTTCTTCGAGATCCGGCTGTGTTCCTTCATCGTTTCGTATAACTGGACTCCCACCGTGCGAATCGGTGAAAAGGAGCTGCCCGCGTTTTGAAAAATATAGCCAAGCTCCGGCCCATTCAGTCTCCGGCGGTCTCTCCCTGGTAAATCTGTGATATTTTTTCCCTGATACCAGATATCGCCCCGGGTGACCAGCCCCTCCTGACTCAACAGTCCCATGGCGGCCTTAATCAGTGTAGATTTTCCGCTGCCACTTTCTCCTACAATTCCAAGTATTTCTCCCGGATCTACCGCAAAGCTTACCTGCTTTACCGCCAGCTCTCCCCGGTAGGATATATCCACCTGATCGTATCTTAATAAATGTTCCACCATTAGTTTCCTCCCCGGCTCTTTGGATCCGCGTAGTCCCGGATCGTATCACCCAGAAGATTAAAAATCATAACAGAAAGAAAAATCGCGATTCCCGGTGAAAAAGTAATCCAGGGAGATATGGTCATAAGGCTTCGCGTGTCACTCATCATGCTGCCCCATTCCGGAACCGGAGGTTTGGCCCCCAGTCCCAGAAAACTCAGCGCCGCCAGTTCCATCATCATGGTTCCGATGTCCAGCATGGAAGTCACCAGTACCGGCCCCATGATATTCGGCAGAAGATGTTTCAGAATAATCTTGAACGTTCCGCTGCCGGAAAGCTTTACCGCCCGCATCCATGTCGTTTCTTTCCGGGCAAGGGTCTGGCTGCGGGCAATCCGCGCATACTTAGGCCAGGAAATGGCTGCCAGAGCAATGATCGCGTTATGCAGTCCGCCGCCAAAGCTGCCTGCCACCGCCAGCGCGAACACCAGGCCAGGAAAGGCAAGAAAAACATCTGAGATCCTCATGAAAAAAGTGTCCGTGAAATCGCCGCGCCAGCCACAGAGAATGCCCACGGCTGTGCCCACAACGGTAATCACCGACACCAGCAGCAGCGTGGAAAACACACTGGCTCTGCTTCCGGCTATCACCCTGGAAAGCATGTCTCTCCCATAACGGTCTGTGCCCAAAAGATGAAGCGCACTGGGTGCCGCCTTAACATTGCTTAAATCCTGTAAATAGGGATCATATGGGGTAAGATACCGGGAAAAAGCGGAAGCAATCACCAGAAGCCCTGCCAGGGTTCCGAACACAAACAGGCGCATCCGTACGCTGTCACGGTATTTTTTCTGAATTCGAACGGTCACATTGTTCATTCTTCCCTTACCCCCAGACGAATTCTGGGATCCAGTGCATGATAAAGAAGGTCACTGATCAGATTTACCAATACATAAATCACCGCCATCCAGACAACATAGGCCTGGATCATCGGATAATCCCTCATGGTAATCGAATCGACTGCCAGTTTCCCTACACCGTCCCACATAAAAATACTTTCAATGATCGCGGTTCCTCCCAACAGACTGCCAATGGACAGAGCCATCAGAGTAATAATCGTCAGCATCGAAGATTTCAATACACTCTTCCAGAGAATCACGCCAGGCCGGATGCCCCTTGCGCTGGCTCCCATGACATAATCCTTATTCAGTTCTTCCAGAACCGCTGCGCGCACCTGCCTCATATATTTGGCAGACATGGCAATGGCCAGTGTCAGCGTTGGAAGCAGCGCGCTTTGCATGGTATTTCCGCCGGAAATAACCGGAAACAGTTTCCAGTGAATAGAAAACAACTGCGTCAAAAGCAAAGCCACAAAAAAATTTGGCATAGAATTGCCCGCAAAGCTGAAAAAGCGCAAAAAATAATCTGTAAACTTATCATGGCGCACCGCAGCCAGAACCCCCAATGGAATAGAGAATACAACCGTTGCGCCCATAGATAACGCCGTTAACAACAGGGTTGCAGGCAGTTTCGAAACAAAGGTATCAAACACATTTTTTCCCGAAACATAGCTGATTCCCATATCCCCGGTCAATATTCCACGAAGCCAGGCCAGATACTGGGTGAAAAACGACTGGTCCAGCCCCAGCTCCGCTCTTCTGGCATCGATGATTTCCTGAGCAACCGCGCCCTTGTCTCCATAGAGTTCCATCACGGCATCACTGCCTGCCGCACGCATCATGGCAAAGGACAAAAAAGTGATGCCAAACAACACCGGAATCAGCTGCAGCAGCCGCTTTCCTATATATTTCTTCAATTTTCGTTACCTCTTTCATCCCTGATCAGCCGTTACCGGCTTTTCCGCACAGATCATAAAGGTATGATTCAGACTGTCCCGCTCCCAGTCCAGCGGATCCTGCACGCCAGGGCCAATGTCCTCAATGACCTCAACCATCCGCATACCTAGTTTTTCTAACACCTTTTTATCCCACTCGGGGCGTTTTTCTTTCGAAAGTGGAAGCGCATAAGCGGTCTGCTCCAGTTCCAGCACCCGTGCCTTTGACATATTTCCTGCATAATTGTGAACCGGGTATTTTGCGCGGAAGGCCGCCTCCGCGGCTTTCTTCCGGGCGCTAAGTTCCTCATCATAAAGATACAAATACCAATTGGCATCAAAATATATCATGCGTCCGCCCGGCGCAAGGACTCTCTCCCATTCCTCCAGGGCCTGCTCCGGATACTCCAGATTCCAGATGACGTTTCGGCTGACGATCAGGTCAAAGCTTCCATCTTTAAACGGAAGAAACTCGCCCCGGTGAAGAACAAAATCCACCCTTGCCCCATAACTTTCCGCATTGCTTTTCGCGTACTGCAGCATCTCTTCCGTCACATCGACTGCAGTTACCTCATGCCCGGCCAACGCCAGATTGATGGCAAAAAATCCCGGACCGGCGCCAATATCCAGCACCCGCAGCACTTCTTTCTGAGGCGCGTGGGAGAGAATCAGCTTTCTCCATGCCTCCCTGCGCCAGTCATTCATCTCTGCAATGTTCTGCGCACTGTAACTCTTTGCCCGGTCCGTCCAGTAAGACGTAAGGGCATCCAATATCGTATCCTGATTATTATGTTCCTGCACCTCTCAAGTTCTCCCGTTCCCGCGGCAGTTTTCTTTCTGTTCAGCTGTTTAACTGTTCACCAGCTTCCCATCCACATTGCTGCCACTTTTTATTTCTGTGCTGCTGCGCACACAGCCTCGTTTTATATCAGATACTTTTTCGCACCTCTTCCAGGGACATTCCCTGCTCTCTGGCGATCCGCGCCAGATCCTCGTATTCATATTTCTCCCGGGTCACGCCATAACCAGAGGAAATCTTTTTCTGTACCTCTCCGTACGGAGTCTGCACGGTCTCAAAGCTGCGCTTTAGGGTGTAGCGGCTGCAAGCATGCTCCCGCACGCCGATGGTAGTAGTGTTCTGGAAGATCACGCGCACCAGTTTCTCTTTTTCCGCCTCATGACACAGGACGCTCAAGAGTGTGCCCGGTCTGGATTTCTTCATGCCCGCCGCAACGGTGTAAACCTCCAGCGCACCGACTGCCAAAATTGCTTCCATGGCAAACCCAAGCTCTTCTGCCGTCATATCATCCACGTTGCACTCTAACTGCAGCACACTGTCTCCAGCATCCTCCGTCTCACCCAGCATTGCACGGATGCAGTTGGCCTGCTCAAAATCCTTCTTGCCCATGCCATAACCGATCGCCTCGGTCCTCATTACCGGCATATCACCAAAACGGGTGGCAAAATGCTTTAACAGCGCTGCGCCGGTCGGAGTGCAGAGCTCGCCCTTCACTGCGCCGCCGTACATCGGCACACCATTTAAAATGTAAGCAGTGGCCGGAGCCGGAACCGGCAGAATGCCGTGAGCGCAGTGCACATGACCGCTTCCCACATGAACCGGGGAAACGATCACCTGATCCGGAGCAATCTTGTTCATCAGCAGGCAGACTGCTGTGATATCCGCAACGGCATCCATGGTTCCCACCTCGTGGAAATGGATCTCCGTAACCGGAACGCCGTGGGCATGGCTCTCCGCCTCCGCAATCAGGCCGTAAACTGCCATCACATCCTGCTTCACCTGCTCCGGAATGTTCAGGTGACCGCAGACGATATGCTCAATATCATGGAGACTGCTGTGGTGATGATGCGTGTGACCAGCATCACCGTGTTCGTGGGTGTGTTCATGGGTATGCTCGTGGGCGTGCTCGTGGTGGTGCTCATGGGTGTGCTCATGATCTTCATGCTCATGGAGATGATCGTGATGCTCATGGCACGCGCTTTCATGACTGTGCTCGTGCTCATGTGGATGATCGTGATGCTCATGATGGTGATGGAACATCTCCTCGGACTCTTCCTCCCCATGCACCCTCACGGTCATATGAGTTCCGCCGATGCCGCACTTGCTCATGGCCTCTTTGCTGAACTGCACACCGGGAATCCCCAGGCCGTTCAGTTCTGCCACAACCGCATCCGGGTCTGGCATCAGTTCCAGTAAAGCCGCAGTCAGCATATCGCCTGCAGCGCCCATTCCACATTCCAGATATAATGTCTTCATATTACAATCCCCTCTCCGTAACCGTTCTTCTGTACTTTTTAGTCACGCTTTCTCAGTTTTTCACTTCTTACTTTCTGCGCCTGTCATATGATTGATCATGCTTGCCAGATATCCGGCTCCGAATCCATTATCAATATTCACCACCGAAACTCCGCTGGCACAGGAGTTCAGCATGGATAACAGTGCGGATACGCCTCCAAAGGATGCCCCATATCCGATGCTTGTCGGTACCGCGATCACCGGACAGTCTGCCAGGCCTCCAATGACACTGGCCAGCGCGCCCTCCATTCCGGCAATGGCAATAATGACGGACGCACTCATGATCTCATCCATGTGGGCCAGCAGTCGGTGAAGTCCGGCCACTCCCACATCATACAGGCGCACCACCTCATTGCCGTGGGCTTCGGCCGTCAGGGCCGCTTCTTCTGCCACCGGAATGTCAGAAGTTCCGGCGGTTGCCACCACGATCTTTCCCAGTCCGTCTGCTGCCGGAAACTGGCCAATGGTACCAATCTTCGCGTCTTTGCGGTAATCCATCTGCGGGTAAGTTTTCTGAATCACATCTGCCTTCTCCGCAGACAGGCGGGTAATCAAAATGGTCTTTACCTCATGTTCCAGCATCGCTCCGATGATCCCCGTCATCTGTTCCGGTGTCTTTCCGGCACCGTAGATCACCTCAGCTGCGCCCTGGCGAATTCCCCGGTGCAGGTCTACCTTTGCGTAACCAATATCCTCAAAAGGTTCTTTTTTGATGGCAAGCAGCGCGTCATCTACCGAAAGTTCGCCGCTTTTTACTGCCTCAAGAGTCTTTCTGATCTCGCTGTTCATCCGCGCACCTCCAGATCCAGAAGCACAGCCGGATAGCTCTTCTTTAACTCATCCAGAATTTCTTCTCGCTTCTCCATAAGCAGCGGAAGCTGGTTTTCCGGCAATTGCAGGCGGGCCGCGCCGTTCGGCATCATGCGGACACGGAAATCACTGAAGCCAAGGGAGAACAGAAAATCCTCTGCCTTTTCCGTCTTCTGAAGCTTCTCTGCCGTGATCTCACAGCCGGTCGGAATACGAGTTGCCAGACACGCGTAAGACGGCTTATCCCAGGTAAAGAGGCCTCCCTCTTTGGAGAGTCTGCGGATCTCAGATTTTACGAGGCCGCACTCTCTCAGCGGAGATTTTACCTGCAGCTCCTGTAGCGCTTTCATACCCGGTCGGTCTCCCGCATCATCAGAGGCATTGGTTCCGTCTAACAATACGGTATAACCATCCTCCGCAGCGGCCTTCATGATCATATTAAAAATAACCTTCTTGCAGTAATAGCAGCGGTTGGATGGGTTGGAAACTACAACCGGATCGGAAAGCACATCCGCGCGAAGCACCCGCACCGGTGCTTTTAGCTGCTCTGCCAGGCGCATGGCATCATCCATCTCAAACTGCGGCTGGAACAGCGCCTTTACATAATATGCCTTCACATCCGCGCCGTATTTCATCGCTGCATAAAGCAAATAAGAAGAATCCACGCCGCCGGAAAAAGCCAGCGCTACCTTCGGGTTTTCTTTGAAAAATTCCTGTAAGTTCATAAGTTAAGCCCTCTCTTTCTCAAAGTAATTGTCCCAGGTGCGGCAAACAGCACCGTAAAGACAGAAAAAAGGCATGCGGCCCCTCCTGGAAGGGCCATATGCCTTCATGTGCATACATTATTCTAAATAAAATACTGACACACCACCTGTAATATTCAGGTGTTCATCTCATAATCACTTGCTGCTAATTAATTCATAATCAGAAGCTTCGTGCTTCTGCCAGACAGCTTCGTGCTGTCAAAATCTATGAAGAATTATAGCATATTCTTTCTTTTATGGCAAGCGGTGCCTATCCAATCAGCTTTCCTACTTCTGTCACCACGCCTTCAATCAGCTTCGCCATACTCAGATCCGTCACGCCCACAATGTAATTATCACAGTGGTTCACCGGAACCAGAATACGCTTAGCCGGACTCTGGCCCACGGCCACCGCCATGGCTGCCGTGATCTCGCCAAGGAGGGCATCTGCAATCACAATTCCAACTGGTCCAATGATCACATCAGCCTTGCGGCTGCACACAATAACCGGATTCTCTCCGGTAGCCGCCACATCCGCCCCGGCCTTTAACATGGCCGAAGTGGCCAGACTGTTGGTTCCCACCGCGGTGATGTACTGCTCCGGGTACCGCTTCTTTAAAGCGCTGACAATCTGCTTTCCAATGCCGCCGCCCTGCGCATCAATTACAAGTATATTCATAATGTTGCTGTTTCCTCTTTTCTGAAGGTTTCGTCCAGTTTACTCATTTATATCCTTTTACATCTTTTTACAACTTTACTCTCGCACTTTTAACGCTTTCTCCAATTCCTCCACCACGATCTTCATCGCCTTGATCCGAGCATATTTCTTATCTACAGATTCCAGGATATGCCACGGCGCATAGGTCGTACTGGTTTTGGCGATCATCTCATTCACAGCCTGCTCGTACTGATCCCACTTATCGCGGTTTCTCCAGTCTTCCTCCGTGATCTTCCACTGCTTCTCCGGGGTATTCTGGCGTTCGGTGAAACGCTCTAACTGGGTATCCTTATCAATCTGTACCCAGAACTTGATGATGACAGCGCCCCAGTCATGAAGTTCTTTCTCAAATTCATTAATCTCATGGTAGGCGCGTTTCCAGTCATTTTCACTGCAGAAGCCCTCCAGCCGTTCTACCATCACACGGCCGTACCAAGTCCGGTCAAAAATGGCAATGTGACCGGTTTTCGGCAGTCTTGTCCAGAAACGCCACAGATAATGCCGCGCCTTCTCATGGGGTTCTGGGCTTGCAATCGGGTGCACTTCGTATCCTCGGGGATCCAGTGCGCTGGTGATGCGCTTGATATTTCCGCCCTTGCCGGCCGCATCCCAGCCCTCATAGGCAATAACCACCGGAACCTTCTTACGGTACAGGCGGTTGTGCAGCTCACCCAGGCGCTGACGCAGCTGCTTTAATTCCTTTTTATAATCCTCATCCGAAATGGTCTTATCCAGCGGGACCTCGGAAAGCAGTGGCATCCGCTCCAGCGGGAATACATTCTGCAGAAGCGGCACAGCCATCTGGCTGTTACTAAGGGCAATGTCAATTCCCTGTGTCAGAATCTCCATAATCTGCAGTTCTCTCCACTTTCTGGACTTTGCATCAATGATATACCAGGGAGCTGACGGCTGATTCGTCTGCTTTAAATAATCCGAAAA
Organism: Clostridium sp. AF27-2AA; assembly: GCF_003478505.1. Classification (GTDB taxonomy): domain Bacteria; phylum Bacillota; class Clostridia; order Lachnospirales; family Lachnospiraceae; genus Brotaphodocola. The sequence goes on along the minus strand of NZ_QUFI01000005.1, from coordinate 49,750 downwards.
TATTTCCTGGCACTTCTCATAATGCTCATTCTGCCATAAGTCATAACTGCCAACCCGCCATGCCGTATCCTTCTCATCGGTCAGACGGCTGATCCGCTTTTCCTGCTCTTTCTTTGAAATATTTAAAAACAGCTTTACTACCAGATAACCATTGTCCGTAAGCTGACGTTCAAACCGCTGCACGCTCTCAATCCGTTTCGCGTACTCCTTTTCCGAAAGTTTCCCCTGCAGATACCCGCCTGTCAGCTCGTTCATCCAGCCGGAATCAAGAAATACAAACTTTCCCGCCTCTGGAATCTTTGCAAAATGGCGGTACAGGAACGGTTTTCTTGCATCCTCCTCCGTCTTCTTCTCCATGTCAAATACCTTGAAGAAACGAGGGTCAATATTCTGGATGATGCGTCCAATGCTGGAGCCCTTGCCGGAGGTTCCCCAGCCTTCCACCAGCACCAGTACTGGCACCTTTTTCTCTTTCATCTGAAGCTGCTGCACCGCCATTTTCTCCCTGGCTGCTTCCAATCTGTTTTTGAGTTCCTCTTCTTCCGGCATCTCGGCCGCTATCCATTCTCTCAGCATAAAAAACCTCCTTTATCTGGCAGTTCACTTTTTTGCTTTCTCTTATTATAAAAAGAAAAAGGACGAAACATCAAGTGTATTGTCCTATCTTTTATTGAATTGCAGTATCAGACAGGCTATGCAAAACCTGTCCAATATCTGCATCCATGCAGATAGACTGCTTTTTGATCTCCTGCGGGCAAACCGCTTGCCCTTGGTTGATACAGGCGTAGATTGCGTTTGGATTCTTCGCCGTCATCTGCCAGAAGGGGTATTTGATGATGACCGGGGTGTTATAGCCAATGCCCAATTCAAGAAATAGAATTTTTTGTCCTGCGCGGGTTCGGAGGAAATTCTCATACCGCTCCGCTGCTGCGTGCCAGCCTTCATCCTCTACAAAGGTATCATCACAGCGGAGATTCATGGTCAAAGGCTTGCCGCAGTGAGGACAGGACGGAAGAAGCTCGGTCGGGACTTTCATATTTTCCTGCCGCTTGACCATTTCGCGGATCACAGCTTCGTTATCAAAGGTTTCCTGACAGCAAGGCTCACTGCACTGGAACAGGCCGTAATCGCCCTGCGTGTAAAAAAGCCGCTTTTTGTCAAAGCCAGCCTTCTGAAAGCAATGGTCAACATTCGTGGTGATGATAAAATAATCTTTGTCCTGTACCAGCTTAAAAAGGTCCTCATAGACCGGCTTAGGCGCATCCTGATAGCGGTTGATGTAGATATACCGGCTCCAATACGCCCAATACTCCTCCAGCATGTCAAAGGGATAAAAGCCGCCGGAGTACATATCCCGAAAGCCATATTTCCGGGCAAAATCAGAAAAGTATGTTTCAAACCGTTCGCCGGTGTATATAAAGCCCGCTGCCGTAGACAGTCCGGAACCGGCACCGATTACCACGGCGTCACTGTCCTGTAAAGCAGCTTTCAGCCGTTCCATCGGCTCAGAGCAGCTTTTCGTAGATGGCTTTGTCCAAATCCTTGAAAACATTGAAGATCACCTTCTTTACACTGGTTTGTTTTTTGAGAAATTCTTTGACGGTCTCTATGGCGATCTCTGCCGCCAGCTCGTTTGGAAAATGAAACTCACCCGTGGAAATACAGCAGAACGCCACGCTTTCCAGATTGTTTTCCGCTGCCAGTTCCAGGCAGGAGCGGTAGCAGGAGGCGAGCAATTCCTCATCCGCTTTGGTCACGCGCCCGTTGATGATCGGGCCGACGGTGTGCAGCACATAGCGGCAGGGCAGATTGAACGCCGGGGTGATCTTTGCCTGACCGGTGGGCTCGGGATAACCTTGCTGCCTCATCAGCTCCGCACAAGCAAGGCGCAGCTCCACGCCCGCAAAGGTGTGAATGGCGTTGTCGATGCAACGGTGGTTCGGAATATAGCAGCCGGTCATGCCGCTGTTGGCAGCGTTGACGATAGCATCACACCGAAGCGTTGTAATGTCACCCTGCCAGAGATACAGTCTCGGCTGAACAGGCGTCAGGTCGTCAATATCGGTAATGCCCTTTGCTGCGGTTTCAGCTTGCAGATATTCGTCCTGTGTTTTCAGAAACTCAGCATCCATACGCCGGGGCGCACGAATATTCATCAGTCCCCGCAAAAGCTGGCGCTGGCTCTCCGACTCTGCCTGGATACTCAAATCCCGATATTCCGGGCGTTCTTTCAAAAGTGACTGAATGAGAAACTGTCTTTTTTCACTCTGGTTCATAGTCAAACCCTCTTTTCGATAACCTGCTTAGGGCAGGTTTCCGCACACCGTCCGCAGTGGAGACAGTGGTGCTGGTCAATCACCACAGGCTTCTTTGTAATGTCGATGCACTTCTGCGGACAGACCGAATAGCACAGCTTGCAGCCGATGCAGCCTTCGCCTACATAGTAACCCGGTGCTTCCTGTGCTTCTTTTCCAATGGTGCAGCTGTCCCGGACAATGTGTGCCGGGTCGCTGATATCAAAATACTCGCCGTCCGCTTCGTACAGGCAAAACACCTCTAACGCACTGCGGGTATCACCGGGATAGATGGACTGCATATAGGTGTTTTTCTCAAAAATCTCATCCACGAGGGATTTCAAATATGGAACATCTGCTTTCATTTTACTTATCCTTCTGATTTCGAGCCAGATACAGCCCGACTTCCCGTCCCAGTGTCTGTGCGATACTGATGCTCTGCCCCGGCATGGATGTGGTATATTGTACACCAAACCGTCTTCCGATGCAATTTCCCGTGGCATATAGGCCCGAAATCGGTTCAAAGTCCCGGTTTAATACCTGCTGGTTTTCGTTGATCTCCAGCCCGCTGACAGTTACGAGAATTTTCAGCGATTGCCCACCGGGTCTATGACTGTCTTTGATCGTGCCGCTTGCATAGAAGGGCGCCTTTTCGACAGGGTTCATCAACCGGGAATCTTTCCCAAAATCATCGTCATGCTTTTGGCAGCACAATTCATTATATCGTTTGATCTCTCCTAAAAATGTTCTGCGTTGCGAAACTGCGGCTCAGGTACGGCAATGATCCCTCGTAGTGTATTTCCGGCACGCTTATAAATCAGATAGGTGATAAATGATGTCACGCCGTGCTTGAAAAGGTTAAAAGGAAACACTGAAAACAGCATCAAAGACGGAAGGTCGGTAATCATGGGGTTGACTGCGGTGCCCATGCTGATGATGGCATCCATCGGCATCCCGTATAATTTGGAATACAGCGGAAACGCAATATAGGCATTGATAAAGATGAATGCTGCACTGACCAGAACCGTGGATACCGTCATGGCGATAATCGCTCCCTGCCTGGTATGTTTCCAGCGATAGAGCAGAGATGCAGGAAGGATAAAGCAGATGCTTCCCATCACATTCATCAGTTCTCCGACATACCCGGTATCCGACCCCTGCATAAGAACTTTCAGCAGTATCTTGACAGTTACTACGCTGCAACCGCTGAGCGGTCCCAGAAAGAACCCGGCAAACAGTGCCGGCAATTCAGAAATATCGAATTTCAAAAATCCCGGCGCAAACGGCAGCGACAGATTCAGCAGCATCAATACCGCTGAAACAGCTCCCATCATTCCAATAAACACCGTCTTTTTTACAGATATCTGTTTCATCATTTTCATTCCCTTTCTGGGATAGTGTAATGCCCGATGGTTGTGATAGACCATCGGGCATTGTTCTATCCTCTTTCATCCGGACTATACCGTCGGTTACGGAATCTCACCGTATCATGCCTTTCGGCTTGCGGACTTTACCGCCGGTGGGGAACTGCCCCCCGCCTCGAAGATCGCAATATTCTGTCTTATTTCTTTAGAATTCGTAAGGAGTGTTGCCGGAGAAGTCAGCGATGACGCCGTGCGCATCGTCCAGATAGAACACCTCAAAGATAGGGTTGGTGGCCTCACCGTACTGACCCTTCACGATAGGGTTCTGGATGCACATTTCCTTGGCAGCCATATTGTTTTCGAACACAGCCTTGCCATGCAGACGGATCCATGCGTATTCCGGGCTGGAAACGGAGATCTCTACCTCCGGGTTCTCCTGCATATCCTTGTATACATCCTTCTGGTTGTTGGTGCAGAACCACAGCTTACCGTCCAGTTCGCCAGCGAACATAAACGGGCGGCACTTTGCCTTACCGTCACGACCGACGGTAGCAAGATACTGCACAGGGTTGACATTCAGAAATTCTACGACTTTGTTCATGATAAGTACCTCCGTAATTTGTTTTTTCTCTTGGTGATTTGATTGTAATACGATTTGTACGGCTTGCGAAGTACGCACAATATTGTGGTATGGTTACCTCCTGGTAACCATTAGAACTTACCGTTCTGATTCTGCCAGGTGGACTGGTCTGCGATGGTCTCCATCACATCCCAATGCTCGGCAATCTTGCCGTCCTCATCGAAGCGGAAGATGTCAAAGGCGACCTGCTCACCGGCACCAGCAAAATTATAAATTGTCTGCAAGAATACCTTGTCACCGTCCTCGAATGCACGGATGTTGTTCACCGTCGTTTTCACATCAGCGGATGCAAGATATTCCACGGAACCGATAAAAGCGTCCGCACCGGTGCCGTACGCCAGATTGTGCTGGATGTAACCATCAGAGAGCAGGCTGCGGGCGGTGTCCGTATCGCCGGTAGCAAAGGTGTTGATGAGCGCCAGCGCCTTTTCGGTCTGGCTCTGTTCCTGCTGGTAAGGCGCCGTTTGCTGGGTGGGTTCCACGGATGTTTCAGGTGCAGCCGTTTTAGAACCGCAGCCGGTGAGAGCCGTGCCGAGCATGGCAAGAGCCAGCGTGAGAGAAAGAATTTTTTTCATTTTAAGTAACCTCCTTGGTGATTGGGCTTTCTTTCGTTTGCCTCTGGCAGTATAATAATACCGTAGCCACAATTCGTAAAGTAAGCACAATATTGTGCTGTAGTTACCAAATAGAAACTAATGAGTAGTTACCAAGAAGAAACGATTGCGCCGTTACTGGGTTTTCGGCAATTTGGCGCTTGAAAAAATATTTTTGGAGGGATTGAAATGATCGAAGCAAAAGCAAAGAACGAACTTCCTGCCTGTCCCGTAGAGACCACGCTGACCCTCATCGGGGACAAGTGGAAGGTGCTGATCCTGCGTGACCTGATGCCGGGAACAAAGCGGTTTGGGGAGCTGAAAAAGTCCGTTGGCAATGTGTCACAAAAGGTCTTGACCGCCCAGCTCCGGGCAATGGAGGAGAGCGGACTGGTGAACCGCAAGGTCTACGCCGAAGTCCCGCCGAGAGTGGAATATTCTCTGACGGAACTGGGCAAGAGCCTGAAGCCCATTCTGGATTCCATGTGGGCATGGGGCGAAGCATATAAGGCCAAACAGTAAGAGAGCCTGTATGCTTCATTACACACAGGCTGCTTAATCAAATTTATTATAATTGATGAAAAATCGGTTGCATTTTGTCAAAAGTACAAAACTTTTTGAAGCCAAGTGCTTTTAATTCCTGTTATGATACTGAGGATATCCCAGCAATACTTGCTATCCCTGATACCTTATTCTTTCTACCAGCGTTTCCTTTTTCAGATTACTGCTTAAAACACAGGAAAGCACAATTTGTAGAATACCAACCAGAAGAATCATAACAAGAATCGGGATAAGAGGAACGTGATAAACGTTCATTCCAAAAATCCCATTATGCTTCGCATAGGAAAACAGTGCATAGCCAAGGGGCAGACCGGCAGCAAGTGCGACGCAGATGGTGCCAACCGTAAAAATCAAACCCTGTATTTGTAAGCACAGATTCAACTGCTTATTAGTCATGCCTACCGCTTGCAGCACACCGTATTCCTGCTTCTTCGTGATGATATTGATGATCATGGTGTTTGCCAGATTCATAAACCCAATGAGACCGACAATTGCCATGAACAGATAGCAGCCAAGCTTCATCATACGGCTTGCGTATTCTGCAGATTGTAACTGTGCATGATAGGTATCCATTTTTATATGCGAAGTATTAGAAATCAAAGTATTCAGACTCTGTTCCACAGATGCAACATCTTTTTTATCACAGTCCACCCACAGATAGCCATAGGCTGTTCCCCTCGGATTCATGGAACGGTAAACACCTTCCGGAATGACAAGATAAGTGTCCGCGCTTACAAAGGATCCTGCAATCTTTCCCTGATAGGTATAGGTTTCACTTCCATTCTCAAAGTCAAATGCAATAGATTCACCCGGAGCATATCCATCTTGTTCCATCCATGTCGACCAGCCAAAGAAAATTTCACCATTCTTTACCGCCTGATCATAGTCCATAGAGCCAATATCCCCGTCTTGGCGCATAAAATCAAAATCATTTTTACTCACAATATCAGCCGGATATCTTGTTCCGTTCAGATTTACATAGACAATCTCTCTCATCATGACATCTGTCACTCCTGGAATGCTTTTGATTTCTTCAATCATTGAATCATTCAGTGGGTTGTTCTGTAGGATTGTGTCCAGATTATTCTCCGAATAGGCTTCATCATAATTCTGGGAATAATCCAGCTGCAACTCAAATTGTCCATGGTTGATTGCAATCCGCGCCTCGTGCTCCGTGTCAATATTCCCAACATAATTAGAGATAATTACAAACAATACACAGGAAAGCCCCATGGTAAGAATCGTAGCAATGGTTCTTTTCGGATTACCTGTCACATTTGCCATTGCCATGGAGAAAACGGTGACATCTTTTCTGCCTTTTCGTCTGCCCTGTTTTTGCGTTTTGGAGCCGTCAAGATACCGTGTCGCTTCGATAGGTGAAATCCGAGAAACAATTTTCATGGGTTTGCGCAGAGCCAAAACGACCGTAAGAAACGATACAAAAATGCAGAAGAACATAATTGTCAGTGAAAACAGAGGCACCTGATGGTTCTTGATTCCGGACGATACCAGATTTCCCTGCTCCACCAGCCAGTTGAAGCTGACTTTTGCAATCAGGAAACCAAACAGCAGCCCCAGCGGTATCGAAGGAACTGCCAGAAGAATGCCCTCACGAAAGATCAACTGCTTCATTTGCTTTCTGGTTGCACCCAGCGCCTTGATTTTTCCGTACTCCTGAACCTTCTGGGCGATCCCGACCTGGAAGATATTATAAATGACCACAACGGAAAACAGCACGATTCCGAGGATCAGGGTTCCACAAACCACAATCATTTCATAGCTCGGCTGCAATACCCACTGCAGGTAGAGGTCATTGATGATCACGTTTTTCTGGTCAATGCCGCAGGAATCCGCGATTTCTTTTATAACAGGCGCAACATTATTCATAGATACATTTGCAGAATCGCTCAAGGTAAAATAGATATTATATTGCCTGTCACCCTCCGCAACACGCTCATTATAAAAATCCTGCGAACCGAATACAACATAGGAAGCCTCGATGGTATATTCATCCCGGTCATATAAAATCCCGCTGACAGTAAATTCCACCGGTGCGTATTCCGACTGCATGCCGGAACGGTACTCCAATGTTACGGTGTCTCCGACCTTTACATCATGGTATCCCACTGCATCAAAGAAAGCGCGTCCTGCGGCAATTTCCTGCGCCTTTTCCGGATAGGTACCTTCCTTCAACACATACTCCTGATTATAGGGAAGCATTTTCCTAACCGTTTCATCCGCACTGACAAAGCCGCCTTTTTCATTTCCTTTCAGGATGCCCTCCGTACACATGATGCCGATATCAGATATCTCAGCTCTGCGTTCCACTTCTTTTAATTGCGTACCATCTGCGGCGATAAACAGGCCGTAGTTGCTTCCGTATGAGCTTGCCGCCTGACTTTTCTGTAAATGAATTACCCCATTTCCCACAGTACTGATGATAACAAGCAGCATCGTGGTCAGACAGATTGCCATCATGATCAGTATACTTCTTGTCCTGTTCCTTTTGTCATTGCTATATGCAATCCTGTTTATTGTCTTCATCTGAAATCCACCACCTGTCCGTCCTCAATCACCAGAATACGGTCAGCGACCTGTGCAATTTCGTCATCATGGGTAATCATTACAATTGTCTGTCCATATTTTTTTGCTGTCATCTTAAGCAGAGCGATTACCTCATCACTGGTCTTAGAATCAAGATTTCCTGTCGGCTCATCTGCAAATATAATTTCCGGACGATTCACCAGTGCTCTTGCAATTGCTACTCTCTGCTGCTGTCCTCCGGATAACTGATTTGGCAGATTATAAATCCGGTTTTCAATCCCCAGAGTTGTAATAATATCATTTACATACGCTTCATCCACTTTTCTTCCGTCCAGCCCCAGTGGCAGTACAATATTTTCCCAGACATTAACAGATGAAACCAGATTAAATGCCTGAAAAACAAATCCGATTTTTCTTCTGCGGAAAACAGCAAGGGCATCTTCCTTCATCCTGTATAAATCTTTCCCTGCTAAAGTAACACTGCCTTTTGTCGGGGTGTCTAGCCCTCCAAGCATATGAAGTAATGTACTTTTACCGGAACCTGACTTTCCAACAATTGCGACAAATTCTCCCTGCTCAATCTGAATGTCCACCTGATTGACCGCTTTGACCTGATTCTCACCTGCGCCATAAAACTTACAAAGCTGCTTGGTTTCTAATATCATACTCATGTGTTGCCTCCTTTTCATCTTACATCCAAATTGTATCAGGGCAATCTTTCATTTCACTTTCAAAAAACGAGCAGAAGTCTTACAGAATTGTAAGATTTCTGCCCACTTAAAATTTAACCAACATATGGTAATTGAATCACAAACGTGCTTCCTTTTTTCTTTTTGCCGGAGGTTACCGTAATCGTACCTGCGTGTTTTTCGATAATTTCTCTCGATAGAAAAAGTCCGATTCCTGTACCACTCTTTTCCATGACCTCCTTGGAACTTCCTCTGTAAAATCGTTGAAAAATTTTGTGATACTCATTCTGCGGAATACCAATTCCCTGATCCTCAATTTCCATTCTTACAAGATCGTTTCTTTTTTGTAACCGGATAAATATTTTTGAACCACACGGACTGTACTTGACCGCATTATCCAGAACGTTGATCACAGCTTCACCAAGCCACCTTTTATCCTGCATAATCGTGCATGTTTCCAGCTCTTTTTCATAGCCAAAAACGAATTCAATTTCTTTCTCATCCGCTTTAGGATAAGTGCGGTTCACAGCAGATATGACAGTATCTATAAGCGGAAGTTTTTTCTTATTAATCTGAATCAGTCCAGTTTCCAGCTTGGATATTTCAAGAAGCGACTGCAATAATGTCTCCAGTCCATCCAGAGCACTCCGACAACGGATACGAAACTCCTCCTGTTCTGTGGCACTTAAGTCATTCTGCATCAGCACACTAAAACATGTATCCAAAGCTGCAACCGGTGTCTTTAACTGGTGAGAAATATCAGAAACCATTTCTTTCGTGTTCTCCTTTTCTGCCCTTGCTTCTTCCTTTATCAACTGAATATGATGTCCGATTGCTTCAAGCTGGTCATTCAATTTTTCCAGTTCTGCCTGATTTTCCGTTTTCAGTAAATCATCAAATTTATTTTCACGGAATCTGATCAGAATTTCTTCCAACTGGTCTAAAATTTTCTGATGACACGCATCTTCTTTTTTCTTCCAATAAAGTAAAAAAGTCAAAAGAAGCACGCATATCACAGTGCTTACAGCACCGGTCACCATAACCTGATGCCGGAATTGCGAATAAAATGCATTCCCTTTATTCCCCCAGTATCCATATTTCTCCAATAATCGCCTTCCCTGTTCGTTAGTTTCAATATCCTTATCCTTAAGCAATTCCGAAACAGCATCCAGCCCGGAAAATTCTTCCTTTGCAGCAATCTCTGTCATAAGATTCATTTTATATTTATAATCTTCATAAAACACATACGTGGTAAAGCAATTTAATATTGCAAACAATAATATGACAGATAATACCAAGGAGAGCACTACTGTAATCTTCTTGCGATATCTCTTTGTCACTGCCTTACCTCCTGATTCCATATATACCCAAGACCTCTGATATTCTTTATATAGACCGGTGCAGCCGGATTGTCTTCGATTTTCTCACGGAGTCTTCTGATATTGACAGCGATTGTATTTTCATCCACAAAATCCCCTTCCAGATCAAACACATTTTCCAATATTTGTGTTTTTGAAAGAATCTGTTTCGGATTCTGAAGAAAAAAAGTCAGCATTTTCAACTCCGTTTTTGTCAGACTGATTTCACGACTCTTTATCAGGACTTTCATTTCTCCTGCGATAAATACGATATCTCCCGAAATCATCTTTCCGGCTTCCGTTTTCTCCTGTCTGCGGCGGAAATGTGCTTCTATTTTCAAAAGAAGTACCGAAAGACTAAACGGCTTTGTAATATAATCATCTGCCCCTGCTTCATATCCCATGACCTGATCCATCTCCTGATCTAGTGCTGTAAGGCAAATAATGTATGTATTATAATTGCTTCTCATCCACCTTACAAATTCCAGTCCATTCCCATCCGGAAGATTCACATCACAAATGGTAACATCCACATTATTATCACTTGCAATTCTTTTCGCTTTTTTCACTGATTCTGCAGAAAAAACCTCATATCCGGATTTTTTCAGTGAGAATGTAATTCCACGATTTAAATTTTCATCATCTTCGACCACGAGTATACCTGGCATAGCATATGCACCTCTCTTTATTAACTATTTTTCCTCTTCGTTAAGACCTAGTTCGTTACATATTTGTTCTGCCACAATATCCTCGGTAGTGACTTTCCCTGTAATATCCCTATAGGCTTCTTTTATTCCATTTTTGACCGCCCACTTAACTATAAAATATAATGCAAGTAAGACGATTAGTGCTGTGCCAAAACTAATTCCTAATTCTTCAAACATTTCATTACCTCTGTCAATCCCGATTTAATCAATTATCCTTCACATCTAATCCACTGTCTCAAATCGTGACATCTAATCCGAGGTTACAACCTGGCACACATTTTGCGGTGGATATGTTTCCATATAAGAAAACCGAGCTTTTTCAGAAGTCTGGCTTCAAATCCAAACCTCCGAAAAAGCCCGGAAATACGCCGCTTTCTGGCACTTGATTTTATTTCCTTGACATCAAACAGACCGTCTCTACATGTCCGCTCCACGGGAACATATCCACAGTTTTTACCCGTTTCACCTCATATCCTCTCTCTCCAAGATACTTCACATCCCTGGCCAGAGTCGCGGAGTCGCAGCTGACATATACGACTTTCTCCGGTGCCATCTTTACGATGGTGTCCAGGCAGACGCTGTCGCAGCCTTTTCTTGGCGGATCTACCACAATGGTGTCGGCGTAGACCTGGTTCTTTTCATACTGTTCCGGCAGTACCTCCTCCGCTTTTCCAACAAAGAACTCGACATTTTCAAAATGGTTCAGCTTTGCGTTGGCACGGGCATCATCAATCGCCTGCGGAATAATCTCTACGCCATATACCTTCTTTGCTTTCTGCGCCAGAAACAGGGAGATGGTTCCGATACCGCAGTAAAGATCCCACACGGTTTCCTCACCGGTCAGGCCTGCATACTCCAGCGCGGTTCCGTAAAGCTTCTGGGTCTGCACCGGATTGACCTGGTAAAAGGACAGTGGGGAGATGCGGTAGCAGACATTTCCGATATAATCGGTGATATAGCCCGGCCCGTACAGATTTACAATCTCTTTTCCCATGATGACATTGGTCTTTTCCCGATTGATACTGCAGGAAATGCTTGCCATGTGGGAAGGGAAGAGCTTCACCAGGCGCTCCACCAGCACCTCCGGTGCCTTTAGTTTCTCCACATCGCCATTCAATACCAGACAGACCATCAGTTCTCCCGTGGTAAAGCCCTTGCGGATCAGCACATGGCGGACAAGTCCTTTATGGGTTTCTTCCTCATAGGGCGCGATATGATATTCTTCCATAAAACCGCGGATGCAGTCCAGGATCGGCTGATTTTCTTCCACACCAAGCAGACAGTCCTCCTGCTCAATGATAGCGTGGGTCCTGCCTGCATAAAAGCCTGTGATGATGCGTCCGTTTTTATCTTTTCCAAACGGGAACTGTGCTTTATTGCGGTAACGCCAGGGCTCTTCCATGCCGATGATCGGCTCCATCGGAATCTCGGTCAGTCCGCCGATGCGGCTTAAATTATTGCGTACTTTGTTTTCCTTAAACTTTAACTGTTCTTCATAGCTCATGGCCTGAAGCTGACATCCGCCGCACTGGCGGGCAGACGGACAGCGTGGGGTAACGCGGCATGCTGATGGTTCCAATACCTGCATCAGACGCGCAAAGCCGTAAGACTTCTTCGTTTTCATGACCCTGGCTTCCACCACATCGCCGATCACGGCATCCTTTACAAACCAGGTGAAGCCGTCGGTCTTTCCGATTCCTTCCCCTGTATCGCTCATATCCTCTATCTGAACCTGAAATACATCATTCTTTTTCCAATCCATGTTTTTATCCTCTCATCTCACTTCAATCCAACCAGGAATCAATATCCCTGACTGTCCGAACCAGAGCATTTCTCCGCCCAGCTTTCTTCCTCCCATTTTACGGGTTTTCCCGCTCCTGCGCAAGCATTCCCACAGTATCCTTTCAAAAACTTTAGCATACCCCTTCTTTTCTGTAAGATTTTGTTTAGAAACTTCCTGGTTTCTTCACAATCTCCTCAAACTTTAGACACATTTTTCTAGTATCATAAAGCCATGATGTGAGGGAGAGAAACAAAGCAACCTCATCATCATAATGAACAGAAGTAAACGAACATGTTCATTATACACCAATATAAGAGAGCCCGGCGGCACCAAGCGCGCAACCGCTGCCGGGGTCGTCCAATAACAATCCGTTATCCATCTGCTATGATGGAACAAACGGTTCCCATATATCGATACTTTACATTACCTCTTTCCCCTTTTTAATCAGAAAACGCGCCCAAGCAGGCGCGTTTTCTGATTTTTTATGTTCTGTTTCAGCAGTCTGTCGTCTTGCGGATATTCGTCTCCAGCAGCCGGTTATATCCCAGCCATCCCTGGTTATCTCCCGCGCCCCGCAGCACCTCGATCATCGTCTCCATCTTCGCGTCAGCGTTGTCCGCGAAGTTCAAAGCCATAGCCTCTAACAGGGCCGGTTTCTTCGGGGAACCATACTCCAGCTCACCGTGATGTGCCAGAATGCAGTGCTTTAACTCGGTTGCCAGCTTCGGCGGAAAACCTTCGATGGTGCGCATCCGTTCGCTGACCATCTCGGTACCGATGATGATGTGGCCAAGCAGCTGGCCGTCATCGGTATAGTCATTCTCCGGGAATACGGAGAGCTCTTTGGTCTTTCCAATGTCGTGGAATATGGCCGCGGTAAGAAGCAGGTCACGGTTTAACATCGGGTAGGCAGCTGCAAAGTAATCACACATCTTGGTGACGCTTAACGTATGCTCCAGAAGGCCGCCCACAAAACCGTGATGCACGCTCTTGGCCGCACTGTGGAACTGAAATGCTTTCGCGAAATCCGGGGCACCGAAGTAGCTGTCCAGAAGCTTTCTCAGATACGGATTCTTTACAGAAGCAATGAGTGCCAGCAGCTCGGAATACATCTGTTTGACATCTTTTAAGGATACCGGAAGATAATCCGCCGGAATGTACTCGCCCTCATCTGCCTTGCGGATCCGCTTGACATTCAGCTGCTTTGCTCCCATGAACATAGTCACATCCGCATCGATGTAAACATAATCCAGCGCCTCAAAATTACCGACTCCCGGAGAACCCAGATCCCACAATTTCGCATCCACAGTGCCTGTCTTGTCCTGAAGAACCAGATTTCCGTATTCCTTGCCATTCTTGGTCAGTGCAATCTGCTTGCTTTTGCAAAGATACACATCGGAAATGTGCATGCCTTCTCTGAAACCGTCAATATACCTCATATCTTTCCCTTTACTTTCTATTCTATCATTTTTATTGTTCTGTTTTGCCGCCCACTGCGGCGCGTTTTCTAACTCATTTACGCGTCCGTCAGCGGCTGCCTACCGTCACGTCAAACTCCAGTTCCGTGTAGGTGTCCCGACCATTGCGCGCTACCGTCACATGAATGATCTGCCCGCAGGTCATCTTGTCCAGTGCGGCCTGGTATTCTTTCATGGATCTCACCGGATTTCCATTGATATGCGTGAGAATATCACCATTCTGGATGCCCGCGTTATATGCCGGTTTTTCCGTTACGGCATTCACCACGTAAACACCTTCCGGCAGACCATTTGCCACCTGGGCATCTGTCACTTCCTGGCCTACGATTCCAATGCATGGAATTGCCTGGCCATTGCTGAGCTTCTCCAGGATTCCCTTATAATCGGAAATGCCAAAGATTTCTGTTACCTGACTTTCGGTTCCTGAATTATCTGCAGGTACCTGGGCCCAGCCCACCAGTTCTCCATCCGTATTGATCAAAAACGTACCGCATTCCGCATTCGCCAGAATATCGGAATACAAAATGCGGCAGTGCTGATCCACCATGGGACTGCTTTTCACCACATACGAAACAAAACCATAATCCAGGGAATGAACCACCCCCGCCGGGCTTCCTACCGCCGCAAGCAGATCTCCCTGCCGCACCTGATAGGAATTGCCAAGGGCCATCGGCTCCAGATCCCGCAGCTGCGATGAATCTACATCTCCTGTGCTGATGCTGACTATGGCCATTCTGGATATGGCATCCTTCTGTTTCATATGGCCATTTACATCTTTTCCATTTTCAAAGGTCACTTTGATGGAATCTGCCTGCTCCACCGCAGCCTCTGGTGTCAGAACCAGAAGCTCCTGGCTTGTCTTTGCGATGATGACCCCGGCATACAGACCTGTGGTTTCTACCGGATTATCAAACCAGTCTGTATTCTGCTGAACTGAATGAACCACCACCACGCTTTTGTCCGCAGTCTGGGCTCTTGCCTGCAGGCTGTTTAACAGCGAACTCAGGTCGTCTACTGTATAACGGTAATGCTCCAGCGCAGTCTGGACCATTTCCTCTACCGGCTCTGTCTCCGTCTCTGCCGCGCTTTCTGTCTCCTGCGCTTCTACAGAGGATTCCACTTCGTCCTTCGGAATGGAGATGGCAGACGCAGTTGGCCGGTTTCCCTCCGACAACTGTTCCAGGATCGGCCTGGTCAGCGCAAAGCACACCGCTGAAACCACACCAAATATCACACCGGCACAGGCTGCTGTTGCCATCTTTGTTGCAATCTGCTTTTTGCTGGGCGCCGGCCTTACAATCTTTTCACTGATAAAATCACGGTCATTCTTTTTTTCAGGTTTCTTTTCTGGATCCTGTATTTCAGACATTCATGTCCTCCTTACTTCATAATCCCCGTGACTGTTCAGTACCGTTACAGTCACCCTCCCGTATGCATCACTTATGCATTATCTTTTATTATAAGGTTTTGGGGCAATTTACGCAACTAAAAAGTGTTGTCCGCCCTTTCGCCGCCGTGCATTTCATGTTATAATCAAAAGCGCCTGAAGTTCTTCCCTCAGGCAGTTTTCCGCTATCAATAAAACACAATCGAGGATTTTTATGAACCAGAAAGTATTAAAAACATTAGAATATAATAAGATCATTACCCAGCTGACCAGCTACGCAGCTTCCACGCCGGGAAAGCTTCTCTGCCAGAACCTGCTTCCCATGAGTGACTACCATGAGATCGTGCAGGCCCAGACAGAGACCAGCGACGCCCTCACCCGTGTCCGCATGAAGGGCAGCCTTTCTTTAAGCGGTGTCCGCGATGTGCGCGATTCCTTAAAACGCCTGGAGATTGGCAGCGCTTTAGGCATTCCGGAGCTGTTATCCATCAGTTCCCTGCTTACTGTGGCAGCCCGCGCCAAAGCATATGGCCAGCATGAAGAATCCGAGGAATTTCCGGATGACTCCTTAGACTCTATGTTCCGCAGCCTGGAACCGGTCACATCCGTCAACAATGAAATCAAGCGCTGCATCCTCTCTGAGGATGAGATCAGTGACAACGCGAGCCCCGGCCTGCATAAGGTCCGCCGCTCCATGCACGGCATCAACGACCGCATCCACACGCAGCTCAACAGCATCTTGAACAGCTGCCGCTCTTATCTGCAGGATGCCGTCATCACCATGCGTGACGGACGCTACTGCCTGCCGGTCAAGGCTGAGTACAAATCGCAGGTAAACGGCATGGTGCATGACCAGTCTTCCACCGGCTCTACCCTGTTCATCGAGCCTATGGCAGTCATTCAGCTGAACAATGAACTGCGCACCCTGGAGATTCAGGAACAGAAAGAGATTGAGGCCGTCCTGGCCGATTTAAGCGGTCAGCTCATGCCTTACACCGAGGAGCTGGCTATTGACCTGCAGATTCTTTCCCAGCTGGATTTCATTTTTGCGAAGGCAGCGCTGTCCCGCCACTTTAAATGCAGCGAGCCAAAGTTCAACACCGAAGGCCGCATCCACATCAAGGATGGCCGCCATCCGCTTCTGGACCCCCAGAAAGTGGTTCCGATCACCGTATGGCTGGGCACTGATTTTGACCTGCTGATGGTCACCGGCCCAAACACCGGCGGTAAGACGGTTTCCTTAAAGACCGTTGGGCTCTTTACTTTAATGGGACAGGCCGGCCTGCACATTCCGGCATTTGAAGGGTCTGAGCTGGCCGTGTTTGAAGAAGTATTTGCCGATATCGGCGATGAGCAGAGCATTGAGCAGAGCCTTAGTACCTTCTCCGCCCACATGACCAACATCGTACACATTTTAAACCAGGCAGACAGTCATTCTCTCTGCCTCTTCGATGAGCTCTGTTCCGGAACCGACCCGACTGAGGGTGCGGCTCTGGCCATTGCCATCTTAAATTTCCTGCACAACATGAAATGCCGCACCATGGCTACCACCCACTACAGTGAGTTAAAGATCTACGCTCTCAGCACTCCGGGCGTGGAGAACGCCTGCTGCGAGTTCGATGTGGCTACCCTGCGCCCGACCTACCGCCTGTTAATCGGCATCCCAGGTAAGAGTAACGCCTTTGCCATCTCCAAAAAGCTGGGCCTGCCGGACTACATCATTGATGACGCGAAGACGCATCTGGAGTCCGAGGATGAAACCTTTGAGGATGTCATCAGCCGTCTGGAGGAAAACCGGGTCACCATCGAGAAGGAGCGCGCGGAAATCGAAAGCTACAAAGCCGAAATTGCCCGCCTGAAATCCGGCCTGGAAAAGAAGGAAGAACGCTTCGACGAGCGCAAGGATAAGATGATCCGCAAGGCCAACGAGGAAGCGCAGCAGATCCTACGGGAGGCAAAAGAAACAGCAGACCGCACCATTAAGAACATCAACAAGCTGGCTGCTTCCTCCGGCATCGACACCAAGGCCCTCGAGGCAGAGCGCACAAAGCTGCGCGACAGCTTAAAGAAGGTCGAAGGCGGCCTCTCCTTAAAGCAGGAGACCAAGAAGCCGCACAAGGCCATCAACCCGAAGACCCTGAAGCTGGGCGACGGCGTGCGTGTGCTTTCCATGAACTTAAATGGTACCGTCAGCAGCCTTCCTGACGCCCAGGGAAACGTATTTGTCCAGATGGGCATTCTGCGCTCCAAGGTAAACATAAGCGATCTGGAGCTGCTGCAGGAAAATTCCGTCAGTGGTCCGGGACTGGAATCCCGCAAAAAGGGCAGCGGAAGCAGCAACATCAAGATGTCCAAATCCTTCGGCATTTCCCCGGAAATCAATGTGCTGGGCATGACCGTAGACGAAGCCGTGGCACAGCTTGACAAATATCTGGATGATGCCTATATTGCCCACCTGCCGCAGGTACGCATTGTACACGGAAAAGGTACCGGAGCCCTGCGCGCCGGCATTCACAAACATTTAAAACGCCTGAAATACGTCAAGGAATTTCACCTGGGCGGCTTCGGGGAAGGCGACGCAGGCGTAACCATCGTAGTATTCAAATAATCGGGAGGAAAAAGACATGGCTGAAAAACAGCGGATTTTGATCGTAGATGATGATGAGAACATTGCGGAACTGATTTCTCTCTATCTGATGAAAGAATGCTACGAAACCTACATTGTCAATGATGGTGAAGCAGCACTGAAAATCTTTCCGGAATTTAAGCCAAACCTGATTCTTCTGGATCTGATGCTTCCGGGTATTGACGGCTACCAGGTCTGCCGCGAGCTGCGGGCCACTTCCCAGGTGCCGATCATTATGCTCTCCGCAAAAGGTGAGATTTTCGACAAAGTACTGGGACTGGAGCTGGGTGCCGATGACTATATGATCAAACCCTTCGACTCCAAAGAACTGGTGGCCCGGGTCAAGGCGGTACTGCGCCGCTATCAGGCTGCTCCGGCACCTGCCGCACCAGAACCGCCCCAGCAGGGCGAATACGTGGAATACCCGGATCTGACCGTCAACCTGACCAATTACGCCGTCACCTACTGCGGTCATTCCGTGGAGATGCCGCCGAAGGAACTGGAGCTTCTGTATTTCCTGGCTTCCTCACCAAACCAGGTCTTCACCAGAGAGCAGCTCTTAGACCATATCTGGGGCTACGAATACATCGGAGACACCCGTACCGTGGACGTACATATCAAACGTCTCCGGGAAAAGATCAAGGATCACGCCAACTGGGCCCTGACCACCGTATGGGGCATCGGATACAAATTCGAAGTACGCAAGTAAAAATATAAATCATAGTCACGAAAGGTCCGAAGCAGGCCGGGGTGGTAAAAAGCTGAAATTCCCGGCTTTTGATCAATACCGTTCTGGCTGATTTTATTTCTCTCGTAGCGGGGCCAATACAGTAGAAGCCGGTTATCCCGGCATTCCGCGGAGCATAAATATGGGTATACGTGTCCGGCTATGCAGCGACTGGTGTTTGAGGGAGGCGGACGATTCGTCCGACTATCCGCAAACATCTGTCAGCTGCATCGTCCGAACACAATACCCATATTTTGCGCAGCGGTATGCCGGGATTACCGGCTTCGGACCTGTAGTGGGTTCTGTCTCTATATTACTTTTTACTGGATCCAGGCTCCGTCTCCTCCGACGTAACATCCGTCCGGAGTCCGGCTATTTACAAACATGGCTCCGGTGCTGTCCGTGTAATACCATTTTCCGTTATCCTCAATCCATCCGCAGCGCAGATAGCCATTCATTCCGAAGCAGTACCAGATTCCGTCTATCTGCACCCAGCGGCCCACCGGGTAGCTTCCATCTTTAAACTGGAACCATTTGCCGCCCTGATCAATGCACCAATGGTTGCCCCGTGCGGTGGAAAAATCCTGTCCGCTGCCTGCTGCCACACCGGGACCGCCGGTGCTGGCCGGATTCCTTCCAGTATCCCCGGGGCCTCCGGAAACATATTTTCCATCTCCGGGACCTCCGGAATAGCTGTGGCGGTAATCATAGCTGAGATCATCTGCTTCCTCCGCAGTCAGAAACATGGTATCGGAGCTTACCCACTCTCCCTTTGCCGATCCGCTTCCCACGGCGCGCACCATAAAGCAGTAGTTGCCTCTGCGGGTCATGTGACCGGCAAAATCATAGGAATTATCGTAGACCGATACGGTACTCATCACAGAAGAATCGTTCCGGTACAGCTTCACCTGATAATACCGGGCTGACGTGTTGTCCGTCCAGGTACCGCTGCCGGAATCTCCGTCCCATCTTACATTCTCTACATTCAGATCCGTACCGGGATCCGGTGCCGCAAACCCGCTGACTGCTCCGGCCAGGCTCATCCCCATGGCAAGCAGCATGCCTGCAATATATTTCCCTGTTTTTTTCATACGCATTCTCCTTCTTTGCTCTTACAGATTCGTTGCCAGGGGCAGGGAAAAGATAAACTCCGATCCCACGCCTTCTGTGCTGACTACATCAATGTTTTCCCCGTGTGCCTGAATGATCTCTTTTACAATGGCCAGCCCCAGTCCGGTGCCCTTTTTATCTTTTCCGCGGGACAGATCAGACTTATAAAACCGGTCAAACACCTTTTGTACACTGTCTTTCGGAATGCCAATGCCCGTATCCTTCACGGAAACAAAAATCTTTTCGTTTTTAATGCGGGTCTGGATATAAATCGTGGAGTCCTGATGACTGAACTTGATGGCATTGTCAATCAGGTTATAAAGCACCTGCTGGATCTTTCCAAGATCTGCGTACACCATCTGGATGTTATCGGAAAAAGTCAGTTCAAAGTTGATGTTTTTCTTCCCACAGGTTCCTTCAAAGGATGCCGCTGTGTCTTTGATCACGCGGTTGATATCAAAGCTTGACCTCGAAAGATATCCCTTACTGTCTAAGGAATTTAACGTCAGCATACCCTGTGTCAGCTTAGTCAGGCGCTCCGTCTCTGAAATCACGCGGGTTAAGTATTTTTCGTACATCTCCGGCGGAATCGTTCCGTCTATAATCGCCTCCAGATAGCCTTTGATAGATGTCAGCGGAGAACGGAAATCATGGGATACGTTGGCTATAAAGTTTCTCTGATATTCCTCCAGCTTGTTCAGCTCGCCGGACATATAGTTTAGCGTACCGGCCAGATAGCCCATCTCATCCCGGGTATTCAGATCAATCCGGTACTCCAGATTGCCGGCCGCATATTCATTGGCACCCTCCGTGATCTTCTGCAGCGGAAAATACACAGTCTTCGTGAACACCAGCAAAATGATCAAGGACAGGATAAACAGGATTGCAGCCGTTATGTAAACCACATTCAGATTTGAATTGCTCATCTCCCAGATCACGCTCATAGGAAGATGCACCAGCACATAGCCGTAGGTATTGTAATTTCCCGTAATGGGTGCGGAAACACTTAAAACATCATACGGAAAGAGGCCGTAGTAAGCTCCGGTACAATAAGACTTATTGCCTGTCGCCGTCGGATCAAACCCCTCAATGGCTGTCCCGGCCCGCTTATTCTGTTCGCTGTCCACCACAATGATGCCCTGGCGGTTTACCACCCAGATCTCCGCCCGCACAAACTTGGCCACGGCCTGAAGCTGCGGGTAGACGGAATCCAGATCCTGCTTCTTTCCCTGATACACACTGCTGTAGGCTGACGCGATCAGATTCGCCTCGTCATACATGGCTTCCGCCTGGTTTTTTACCTGATTTTTGTTCATCAGCCGCGCGGAAAAGGTCGCAATAGACGCAAAGCCAAGCAGACCGAATACCAGATAGCCTAAGATGAATTTATAGTAGAGTGAATGTTTCATAGCTGCTGTTTTGTCCCCCGCTGTTAAAGTTCTTCTGCCTTAAATGTCGTGTAGCCCTCATAGTAATAACTGTGGTCAATGCCTTTCATGAAGACCTCCCGGCTGTCCGTCTGGTCAGTCATCGCTGCCTTAAGCACATGCTTAATCTCGATATCCCGGATCGGGCTGCGCTCCATGGCCAGAAGATAATCCTCTTTATCCACCAGACTCCAGTTCACAACTTTTCCAATCTCATGTTTCAGAATATGATCAAGCCAGATGCGGGTGCTACGCCCATTTCCTTCCCGAAATGGATGGGCAATGTTCATCTCCACATATTTTTCAATGATCTCATCGAAATCCGACTGCGGCATCTGGTCAATGTTCGCAAGCGCCGCATCCAGATACATAAGTGGCGCAAAGCGGAAATTCCCCTTGGCCAGATTCACGGTCCGCAGTTGGCCCGCGAACGGATAAATATCAGCAAAAAGAATTTTGTGAATTTTCTGTAGCGTGGAAAACTTCCCAGCCGGCTCCCCGGCAAGCAGATCCTTTTCAAACAGCTCCTTCGCACGCTTTTTACTCAGCCGCTCCTCTTCCCGGGCAAGTTCCGCAGAATCCATGATTCCCAATTTATTTTCAAGCATAAAAAACCCCTTATTCTGTAATGGATGTCCTAGTTATATCCATTTTAGCACAAAATAAGACTGAAATAAACAAACAAAAAGCACGCCTGGCAGCGTGCTTTCCGTTTAGGAGTTGAGTTTCTGATTTCACGGGTCAGATGAAACCAGACGAAATGTATAGAATATTCACATGTAGTTAGTTGCGGCTAACTGTCATTATATTAGCATAGGCTAACTATTTTTGCAACCCCTTTTTCCAAATTTTTTTAATTTTTTTGTATTTCTTTTTGTACGCACTGTTTCCGGCATTGTCCCGCTGAAGCTGCGCCTCTGGCTTACCGGCTGCGGTCCTGGTATTCAGACGGAGAGATTCCTGTCACTTTCTTAAACTGGGCGCTGAAATACGCTGTGTCAGAATATCCCACCTGCTCTGCGACTTCATAAACCTTCACCCGGCAGTCCTTTAAAAGAGTCATTGCCTTTTTCATCCGGTACAGGGTGAGGTAGCTGGTAAAGGTATAGTCCGTTTCCTTCTTAAATACCCGGCTTAAATATCCCTCACTGATTTCCAGCTCTCCAGCCACTGTGCTGATATTGATATCTTCCTGGTAATGCTCCCGGATTTGCTGCACCGCCTGCTCTACATATTTATTTTTCGTATTTTTCACCGAACTCAACCGGATCACTGGCATGTCCTGTTCCTCTGCCTCTTTCGTCTCCCGCGCTTCTTCCTGTCCCTGAATATGGCGGACTGCTGCCTCCAGTTCCCCGTCTTTTAACGGTTTCAGCAGATAGTCACTCACCCCAAGGCGCAGGGCGCTCTGGGCATATTTAAAATCACTGTAGGCTGTCAGGATGATAAACTTTGTCTGGCAGCCATTTTCCCGCAGCTTCGCGATCATCTCCACGCCATCCATGCGGGGCATCTTCACATCCGTCACCACAATATCCGGCGAAAGGCGCTCCACCAGTGCCGCTCCCTCTTCTCCATTGGCAGCTTCCCCCACGATGACGCATCCTAGCGCTGACCAGTCAATGGTCAGGATAATGCCTTTGCGCGCCATGGTCTCATCTTCCACCACTACTACTCTATTCATGTTCCACGTCCTTCCTGAATGGCAGGCGCAGCGTCACGGTAGTTCCGTCTTCCTCCACCTCGGCATGCATGCCATATTCTTCTCCATAGTAAATCTTCAAAATCTGAATCACATTGTAAAGTCCCAGATGGCCATCCCGTTTTGCCGGTGCCGGACTGTTGATCCAGTCCACCATATCCTGATTCATGCCGCAGCCATCATCTGTCACGGAAATGCTCAGCACGCCGTCTTTCTGAGCCGCATAAATGCAGATATAGCCATTATCGCAGCCCTCAAGGCCATGGATGATGGCATTTTCTACCAGCGGCTGCAGGATCATCTTCGGAATCATGCTTTCTTCCAGCACATCCGGAATCTCTGTCTCATAGAGGAACTTTCCGCTGAACCGGATCTTCTGGATGCGGATATAGCTGTCTATGGTATCCAGCTCCTCTCTCAGGGTGATGAACGGCTTGCTGGAAATGCTTTTTCTTAAGATCACTGCCAGATTTTCCGCCAGCACCGCAATCTCCGGGATCTGATTGATCTTGGCATTCCACTTAATGGTATCCAGTGTGTTATACAGAAAATGCGGATTTAACTGTGTCTGATACAGGCGCAGGGTCGTCTCATTTAAATCCTTCTGCTGCTGCACCTTCTCTTCCAGATATGTTTTCAGATCACGTACCATACCGTTAAAGCTGTCTGTCAGCCTTCCCAGTTCATCGGTACGGGTACTGTGGACACGGATGTTTAAATCTCCTGCTTTAACCTTTTCCATGGCCTTATCCAGCTGGCTGACCGGCTTTACAATATTCCGTGTCAGCGCGCCGGAGATCATCATGGACAGGACCAGGCTTAACAGGGACATGGCCAGAAGCACCGTTCCCATCGTCTGCAGGGCCGGGGAACTGATGGGCGCCTGACGGCACAGGATCACATAAAACCCACGCTCTGGTTCCTGCATCCACAGATACTGTGTGTCCTCCTCCTCATTCATGTTGGTCTCATCATAGTCTGATCTGGAACAGTACAGAAGCCTCTTGTGGGCATCCAGAAGCCAGATGGTATCCGTCTGGGAATAGAAGCCGCTGAAAACATTATCAAAATTTTCCCGGGTAAAATCCAGCACCAGATATCCGGTCCTGGCTCCGCCGGAATTTTCTATCGCGTAAGCCCCCTGCATCAGCACACGGTCATCATTCAGTGTCAGGTATGGATCTGTGCGGTACCAGGTCATGCCCGCCTGTCCGGATGCTTTCTTTAAAATACCCCAGTACACCGGAAGAGAATCTGCCCGCGACAGTGTATCCGTGGTAAACCGTAGCTTTCCGCCCACATCGTACACACTGATCTGGGCATGTCCGTAGATTTCCTGCGAGGCCTGATATAAAGAAACGTACATGCCCCGCTGCATTTCTATCGTAGTGGTATCGATCATATAGCGGGACACGGTACCGTTCCTTGTAAGTTCCCGGCACGCTTCCTCACAGTCATCCAGAAGCGCTGCAAAACGGCTGCGGATCTCCGTAATCTGCCGGTTCGCCTCCTGCTCACTCTGGCGGTTCAGGGAAGCTGTAAACAGCCGCACCATGACCACGCTGGTTAACAGAAGCGGAACCAGTGTTACCAGAAAGCAGGCCAGAAAAACCTGGTCCCGGAACGAAAGGGTTTTTTGCTTCATGCTCCGCCCTCCCTTCCGTCTGCCTGCTGCCACAACATATCTGCCTGCCGTTTTGCTTCCGAAAGCTCAGCCCATCCTGCCTCTGAAAGCGGCAGCTTTTCCATCGGATCCATGCCCTTTTCCGCAGCCGTGTCCGTCCGCACGGAACGGCGGTTCCGACTCACGGCCATGATCTTCTGCGCGTCACGGCTGAGCGTAAAATCCAGAAAGGCCAGGGCTTCTTCTTTATGGCTACTTCCGGCGCGGACTGCCGTGCCGTCCAGCACCGCCACAGTTCCCTCCTCAGGATAAATATAATCCACATCGGCACCGCCGCAGAGAAGCGTCTGAGCCGCCGCCTCCGTGGTCACGCCAACCGAATAACGCCCGTCCAGGATCCCCTCATTGACCTGCTCCACGCTTTTTAAGACCTCATAATTCAGATTTTCTGCCAGTTTTTCAATATAAGCCTCACCGCTCTGACTGCCAAGCATGGCTGCCGCAAGTGCCAGGGCAGATACATCAGACTGCTCCGGATCCGCAAAGGCCACACGTCCCTGCCACCGGGGCTCCAGCAGACTCTCCCAGCCCACCGGAAGCTCCCTGTAGGTCACCACATTGGTGTTGTACATGATTACCAGCGGCAATACTGAAAAACCGGTCCAGACATGGTCCGGTGACACATACCAGCTGTCCAGCATTTTGGTCTCACTGCTCTCACAGGGAAACCACAGCTCTTTATATTCATCCAGAAGTTCTGTGTTCACACCAAAGGCCAGATCCCATTCTGCCGGCTGATCCGGTCCGGGCTTTCCATCTCCGTTTCGCTCTGTCTGTTCCTGCGCAAACCAGGTCCGGATCTCTTCCGATGTTCCCGCCTGCACTTCAACTGTCAGACCGGTACGCTCTTCAAATTCCTTTACCACCGGCTCATAAACCGGAAGTTCCAGATCCGTACAAATCACCAGATCTGCCTGCCGCGTAAGCGGCGGCTCCGTCCTGCGCCCACAGCCGGAAATAAACACTGCCAAAACGAAAAATGCCGTTTTTCCAAAGTTTCTGCTTTTCATCCAGTCATTCCCCTCAAACTTCAGTCATTTCAAAACAAAAAAATCCCCGTTCTCCGGACTTCTGCCATTTTCGTGACTTCATGGATTTCCCGCATCTTCACTGATACGGCTTTATCACTATATTATAGCAGAAATCCCGGAAAAACGGAGATTTTGCAGGACATTTACAGTCCCAAAAACGTCTCAAATAATTCACAGAGCAGCACAGCTTCATGCTCCGTCTGCATCTCACAGAAGATGCGAAGCAGCGGTTCCGTTCCGGAGAACCGGGCGCTGACCCAGCCTCCATTTTTTAAGTAAACCTTGCAGCCGTCCATGTAGGAAACATGATCAATCTCAAATGGGATCTCCGGCAATGCCTGGTCCATCATCAGGGTCTTGTGGATGCGTTCCTTTTCCTCTGCCGTGAAACGGTACGCGCGCTCTTCCATGTGGATCTCGCCGTACTCCTTGCGGATGTCCTCAGCAATCTCAGAAAGCTTCTTGCCGCTGACTGCCATCATCTCCACCAGAAGGGAAGCCGCGTAAATACCATCCTTGCCATGGATATGGCCCTTCACCGTCAGACCGCCGGAGGATTCGCCGCCAATGATAGCATCGGTCTCCTGCATCTTTGCGGAAATATACTTAAAGCCCACCGGCACCTCATAGCATTTCTGGCCGAAGCTCTCTGCCACCTTGTCCAGCACATGGGTAGTAGACAGGTTGCGCACCGCCGGGCCGCGCCAGCCGCGGTATTTCAGCAGATAATAATACAGCATGACCAGAATGGTATTTGCGTGAAGGTAATGTCCCTTATCATCAATCACACCCAGACGGTCCGCATCACCATCGGTGGCAATACCGATGTCACAGTATCGGTCCAGCACATAGTTTTGCAGATTGCGCAGCGTGCTCTCGGTCGGGGCCGGCATTTTACCGCCAAACAGCGTGTCATGCTGGGCGTTGATGGTCTCCACCGCACATCTTGCAATAGAAAGAATGGTGCAGAGCGCCGTCAGGCTCACGCCGTACATTGGGTCGATGGCTATGCGCAGATCCCGTTCCCGGATGGCATCCAGATTGATGAGGGAGATGATGTTGTCCAGGTATTCATTCATGGGATTCATCTCCACCACCTGGCCGCTCTTTACCAGCTCCTGGTATGCATGCGGCGGCATCTGCCCGTTCTCCTCCAGGTCCGGCACGTAGAGCTTGTCTGCCTGCTCCAGATATCTCTCAATGTCCGCGGTCTGATGCTCATCCGCATCGCGTCCGCCTTTGGTAAATACCTTGATGCCGTTGTAGATGGCCGGGTTATGGCTGGCCGTTACCATCATGCCGTAGCTGAGATCATGCTTCATCACATAGAACATGATGAGCGGTGTCGGAGAACTGCGGTCCACAAACAGCACCTTGATTCCCTGCTGCCCAAAAATCTCGCAGGACCAGATGACAGCCTCTTTGGAAAGGAAGCGCCGGTCATAACCGATCACCACCGGCTTGTCCTCCACATGCTCTGCCTTGATTTTCAAAGACATGGCCAGTGCAAGCTTCTGAATGTTTTCTTTCGTAAATTCTTCGCCAATGATGGCTCTCCAGCCACCAGTGCCAAATTTTATCATAACCACACCTCGCTTTTGAAAGAGCTCCGGCGGCCTCTCAGACCGCCGAACGCTCTAACTGTTTCCGAATCAGACAACCGATACCTTGCCCTTGCTGACTTTTAAGAAGATCAGAAGGGAAATCACGGTGCTGACGGTCAGAATGGACGCCAGGGCCGCCGCGGTACCAAAGCTGTTTCGTACAACCTCTGTATAAATCGCAACAGAAATGGTACTGGTCTTGCCGCCGTACAGCATAACGCTGGAGGACAGCTCATTGATACAGGTAATCCAGCTTAAGATCGCGCCGGAGAGAACGCCTGGAGCCATCAGTCTTGCGGTTACATTTACAAAGGTCTTCATCGGGGACACGCCCAGGCTGATGGAGGCCTCTTCCACGCTCACATCCATCTGCTGCAGGAACGCGCTGCCGGAACGGACCGTGTAAGGCAGCTTGCGGACGATAAACGCAATGATCATGATCATCGCGGTACCGGTCAGGATCACCGGCTGCTTATTAAAGGCAACAATTAAGCTGATACCAAGAACTGCGCCCGGAATAACGAACGGGAACATGATCAACAGATCCATCAGCTGGCCTGCCACGCCTTTCTGGCGCACAACAATGTAAGAGATCAGCATGCCCAGGATGATGATGAACACGATCGCAATGGAAGAGAATACGAAGGTGTTGCGGATGTTGGTCCACAGGCGGTTAAAGATCGTCACATAGCTGTCCAGGCTGAAGCCCTTCTGGAAACCGGTGAAATCACATTTGATAAAGCTGCTGACAATCACCACGATCTGCGGCATAATGCCGATCAGGGTAACCAGCAGTACCGGCAGGGTAACCAGGAAACGTTTGCCGCCGTGAAGCACTTCTTCCTTCGGCGGACGCATAGCGGTCATCACGTAGTTTTTGCGGCTCACGAAATACTTCTGAACCAAAAGCACGGTAGTGGAGCAGAGTACCACAACGACAGAAAGGGCACTGGCCAGATGGGCATTACCGCCGATCTCACTCATGTACTCGTTGTATACCAGAACCGGAAGAACCATATAGCCTTCACCGATCAGCATCGGGGTACCGAAATCTGCCAGACTGGTCATGAATACCATGATGGCACCTGCCGCAATGGACGGAGCCACAACCGGAAGCGTGATGGTTAAGAGACGGCGCAGCTTGTTGCTGCCCAGGTTCTCTGCCGCTTCTTCAATACTGGAGTCGATACTTCCCATAGCCCCCGATGTATACAGGTACACGTATGGGAAAAGCTTAAACGTAAATACCAGGATGATACCCAGCTTGCCATAAATACTCGGCAGATGAATGCCGATATTCGCAAACAGCTTTGTCACAAAACCCGCGCGGCCAAACAGCATGATCCAGCTGTAAGCACCGATGAACGGCGGGCTCATAAGACTCATGATGATAAAAATGTGAATGAAGTTTTTGCCAAACACATTGTAGCGGGACATAAGGTACGCGATCGGAACTCCCACCAAAAGTGTGGTACAGGTGGTCACGATGGATACGAACAGGCTTCGTCCCAATGCTGAGTAATAATACTTCTTCGTGAAGAACCGGATATAGTTCTCAAAGGTGAAGCCGGCTGTCTTGTTGGAGAAAAAGCTTCGGGTGATCAGGGTGCAGAAGGGGTAGATCAGAAAGATTAGCATAAAGCCAATGACTACCACCTTAACCCAGAACCAGAAATCCAGTTTTTTCCGGGATGTTACCATGAAATCACCTCCTGGGTTGCTGCATCGTATACGCCCACTGCGTTGATGTCAAAGTTGACCTTTACCTGCTCGCCGTCTGGGCGGACTGTCTGAACATCCTTGGTGTACTCGTTAAGCTGCAGGGTCTGCCCATTGTTCAGTTCAATCTCATATTCAATGAAATCCCCCAGAAAGGTGGACATCACGATCTTGCCCGGAAGTCCGTTGCTCTCATCAAAGAACAGCTGCTCCGGTCTCGCGGAGATGATGCCCTTGCCAGAGAACGGCTTTTTCAGTTTACAGGTAATACTGCACTCATCCTTGATATTTAAGACTGCTGCCTCCGGATTTTTGCCATCCACCTCACACTCTACAAAATTGGAGACTCCAATGAATCCGGCTACAAAGGTATTCTCCGGTTTTTTATAAATGGCTTCCGGAGTTCCCACCTGCATGATGTTGCCCTCTTTCATAACTGCGATGCGGTCAGAAATCGCCAGTGCCTCTTCCTGGTCATGGGTAACATAAATGGTAGTAATGCCGAGTCTTCTCTGCAGCTTCTTAATGGCAGTTCTCATCTGCACACGCAGCTTTGCGTCCAGATTGGAAAGCGGCTCATCCATCAGAAGAACTCCCGGTTCAATAACGAACGCACGCGCCAGAGCAACGCGCTGCTGCTGGCCACCGGAAAGCTCGTTGGGCTTTCTGTCTTTTAATTTACTGATCTGCACAAGCTCCAGTGCCTCTTCTACCTTGCCAGGGATCTGATCCTTCGGGCATTTCTTTGCCTTCAGACCGTAAGCCACGTTCTCAGCCACCGTCAGATGTGGGAAGATGGCATAGTTCTGGAACACCATACCGATATCACGCTTGTGGGCTTCCAGATTGTTGATGACCTTGTCATCGAAACAGATTTCGCCGCCGTCCACACTGTTGAATCCCGCGATCATGCGCAGCAGGGTGGTCTTGCCGCAGCCGGACGGCCCCAGCAGTGTAAAGAATTCACCGGGCTTAATTTCCAGATCCACCCCGTTTAATGCGGTAAAGTTTCCGTATTTTTTTACGGCTTTCTTTATGATGACTGCATGACTCATATTCATTCCTCCATTCCTGTTTTGTTCTGTAACTCCCATTGCCCTGCGAACCAGAGACTGGCCTGCATTTCAAAATCCGCTCTGACCATTTTTCCCCTTAACCGAAAAGGCTGCCCACCCGCTTGGGGCAAGGCAGTCTCTCCGTTTTCGCTCAGCTATTTACTTGTCGTACTCTGTCACATGTTCTCATCTTCCGTTTCCGTCATTCCCGAAACCGATTCTGAACCGTGCCATTAATCTACCATGATATCGTTGAAGTGCTCGATGTTTGCTTCCTTCTCATTTGCTGCCCAGTCAAAGTCATAATCAACTAAAACAAGATCATCCAGTTTTGCCATGCCTGCGCCAACTTCCATATCGCTGCGAACCGGACGACGTCCCCAGTTCTCACTCTGCTCGGTCTGGCATTCTTTGGAGGTAACGAAATCGATGAACAGTTTCGCGTTCTCTTCGTTCGGGCATCCCTTAACCAGTGCAACACCATCCGGAACTGCGCTGGTGCCATCTTTCGGATATACAAATCCAACGGACGGATCGTCTGCGTATTTGATTGCGGATTTCTCAATGGTGATACCTACATAGAACTCACCGTCAGCTACCATCTTGTGGCACTTACCTGAGGAGTCAACGATCTTGCCATCCAGATTGTCATACAGTTTCTTGATGAAATCCCATCCGGCTTCCTTGCCGCCATGTCCAAGGATCATGGTGCAGAGCTGGGTGTATGCGGAACCAGATTTAGACGGCAGACAGTAAGCAATTTTGCCCTTCCACTCCGGTTTGGTCAGGTCTTCCCAGGACTCCGGAATGGTTAAACCATCTTTCTCGATCAGGTCCTTGTTATAGAAGATAACCATCGGAAGCGGACTCTCACCGATCCACAGACCATCCGGATCTTTGTATGCGTCACCGATGAACTCATCGTTTGCGCATACATACGGCTGGAAGTACTCTTTGAATGCTGCCAGGGAGTCTGCGCCGCCGCCCCATAATACATCTGCGATCGGGTTTGCGGACTCTGCCGCGATTCGGTTACAAAGCTCACCGGTTCCGGCTGCTACTACCTCTACCTTAACGTTCGGATATTTCTCCATGAAGAGGTTTACACCTGCATTCAGCGGATCTGCGTCATGCGGGGAATAAACAACCACGCTGCCGGTGTAATCTTCCGGAGCCTTCTCTGCTTTCTCCTCTTTGGAAGCGTCCTCAGCCTTGGATTCTTCTGCTTTTGTCTCTTCCACCTTAGTCTCTGCCGGTGCTGCAGTGGTCTCTGCTGCCTTTCCGCCGCCACATGCGGTCATACTCAGTGCCATAAGTGCTGCCAGTGATGCTGCTAACCAACGTTTTTTCATAATACCTCTCTCCTTTTCACGTTCTGCTTAAATTCACGTTCTTATATCACGTTCCCCGGGATGGCCTGCTGTGAGCGAATGAGCAGCTGTGCCTCGTTACAGTCCGCATTTTTGTGAACTATAAGTTTTTCCCTTAAGATACTCTTATTATATGATGTCTTTGTGCGTTTTTCCATTTGTATTTCTGACTTTTCTTTTGTAATTCTGAACTTTGTATAATAAATTTGTTTTGTGCATGATTGTTTTGTGCATTATTTATATGTTAAAAAAGGAGAAGGCGTCTGCCGCTGACAGACGCCTTCTCCTTGCTGTTATTTTCACTTTTACACTTCATCTTTCCAGTGCAGCCGGTGCAGATGCCCTTCCATGTTCATCTTCTCAAATCCATTCTGGCGCAGTGCCTCATACAGCACGATGGCCACGGAATTAGAAAGATTTAAGGAACGGATATCACCCCACATGGGAATGCGCACGCAGTTTTCCTTGTGCTCCACTAGAATTTCTTCCGGGATTCCGGCACTTTCCTTGCCGAACATGATGTAGCAGTCCGGCTCGTACTCCACCTCAGTATAGGTTTTCGGCGCTTTGGTGGTAGCCATGTAGATCTTCGCCCCCGGATTGCGGTCCAGAAAATCCTGAAAGTCCGAATACACGGTAACATCCAGCTTATCCCAGTAGTCCAGTCCGGCACGCTTTACCGCCTTTTCATTCAGCTTAAAGCCCAGCGGCTCAATCAGATGCAGGCGGGTGTTGGTGGCCACACAGGTACGGCCGATATTGCCGGTATTCATCGGCATTTCCGGCTCAAATAATACAATGTTCATCTTTCTCTTACTCCGTTTTTCCGTCCAGACGGTCCACAAACCGTTTGATGCGGCTTAAGGCCTCCTTCAGACTCTTTAAGGAATAGGCATAGGATACGCGCAGGAATCCCTCTCCGCAGTCACCGAAGGCGGTTCCCGGTACAACTGCCACCTTTTCTTCCCGCAGCAGGCGGGTCGCAAACTCTTCGGAGGTCATGCCAAACCGCTTGATGCTTGGGAACATATAGAACGCGCCCTGCGGCTCAAAGCAGTCCAGATGCATCTCCTCAAACGCATTGATCAGGAAACGGCGGCGCTGGTCATAGGACTCACGCATGTGCTGTACGTCTTCATCGCCATTGCGCAGTGCTTCCACTGCCGCGTACTGGCTGGTGGTCGGCGCGCACATGATGGCATACTGATGGATCTTCAGCATCTGTTTTAAGATCACCTCCGGCGCGCAGGCATAGCCCAGACGCCATCCGGTCATGGCAAAGGCCTTGGAGAAGCCATTGATCAGAACGGTGCGCTCCTTCATGCCCGGCAGAGATGCAATGGATACATGATCCTCTTTCGCATAGGTCAGCTCTGAGTAAATCTCATCCGAAATGACAAACAGATCTTTCTCAAGAATGATCTCAGCAATCTTCTCCAGATCTTCCCGCTCCATGATGGCACCGGTCGGGTTGTTCGGGAACGGCAGCACCAGGATTTTTGTCTTCGGAGTGATCTTTTCCAGTAATTTCTCCGGGGTTAAGCGGAAGCGGTCTTTCTCCTCCAGCTCGATCGGCACAGGGACACCGTCTGCCAATACACAGCACGGCGTATAGGAAACGTAGCTCGGCTGCGGGATCAGCACTTCATCTCCCGGATCGATCATGGCGCGCATGGCCGCATCAATGGCTTCGCTGCCACCCACGGTCACCATGATCTCATGGTCCGGGTCATAGCAGACATTGCAGCGGCGCTCCAGATAGTTGTGGATCTCAATCTTTAAATCCTTTAAACCTGCGTTGGAGGTGTAAAAGGTACGTCCCTTTTCCAGGGAATAGATGCCCTCCTCGCGAATGTGCCACGGCGTGTCAAAATCCGGCTCGCCCACACCAAGGGAAATGGCATCCTTCATCTCACTTACGATATCAAAAAATTTCCGGATCCCGGACGGCGGGATGGAAACGATCTTTTCATTTAATGGGTTTCTCACGGGGTAATCAGCATCCTTTCATCCTGGACCTCATCGCAGAGAACGGTTCCGTGGTCCTTATATTTTTTCAGTACAAAATGGGTTGCCGTGCTTAAAACAGAATCCAGCGGAGCCAGCTTGTCAGAAACAAACTGTGCTACCTGGCGCATGGTCTTGCCCTCGATAAATACGGTGAAATCGAAAGCACCAGACATTAAGTATACTGCATTCACCTCGCTGTACTGGTAAATGCGCTCCGCGATCTTGTCGAAGCCCATGCCGCGCTGGGGAGTTACCTTTACCTCGATCAGCGCAACCACTTTCTCCTCACTGGTGTTGTCCCAGTTGATCAGGGTGTGATAACCACAGATAATATGCTCTTTCTCCATCTCGGCAATCTCATTGGCGACCGCGACTTCGCTCTCCCCTAAAAGAATCGCCAGGTCATGGATATCGATTCTGCTGTTCTTTTCGATTACCGCCAAAATTTTCTCTCTCATTTCTTGATTGCCTCCTTGTATAGTTTATGTAGATCTATAGGGAATCCCGGGGGTTAGTTGAAAAAACCGGGAATCACTTTCGTTATTTCATCAGGCTGTGGACGCTCCAGAAACCCTCGTCCCTCCTGCACGATCATTTCCCGTGCAATGCCTTTGTTCACCCGGCCCATGACCTGGGCCGGAATGTTTTTTGCTGCCAGTGCGCGGACAAGCTGACCGCCATTATCGGCTGTTAAAAGCACACAGCCCTGGCTGTAAAGCCGGTACGGGTTTAACTCCAGCCGTTCACAGACCTCCACCGTCTCCTGACGGATGGGAATCTGCCGGAGATAAAATTCCACGCCGGTCTCATAAGCGCCGGTCAGGTTCCAGATGGCGGTTAAAATGCCGCCCTCCCCCGCCGGTTCCCACTCCGCGGCACCGCAGTCACGCCAGAAACCATTTTCTTCCCGCAAAAGATACCGGCTGCAGCCTGCAATCTCTTCCATATATCCATTGGAAAACCAGCGGGACAATTCTTCTTCCTTTGCCTCCGCCAGCTTTACCGTACCCGCAAGACCCGCGTAGCCCGCCACCACCAGATCCTGTCCGGCGTGCAGAAGTCCCGTGTTCTCGCGCTCAATCTTTCGCATCATATAACTTCAAACCTTTCACCGCGGATTCCTGTGCCGCAGGCACATCTGACCGCTTCTACTGCCGCACTTGTTCAAAACGTGCGCTCTTTTACTGTTCCCCAGGACCATCTGTCGCAGGAGCCGGTGCTTCTGCCGGTGCTGATCCCGGACCGCCGGAGGAGCTCTCTGACGGCTGGCTCACCACGCCAGGACCAACTACCGAGCTCTGGGACGGCTGCGGTGCGGCGGTCTCTGCCGGTGCGGTCTGTTCCGGCGCTGTCTCTGCCGGCTGTACCAGAGTCTGGCCCGCTGCCGGAACAGCCGGCTGAGCCGGTGCTGCCGGACCTACCAGAACAATCGCCTTGGACGGATTATAAGTATCCGTGTGCAAAATGGTGCGCTCTTTCTCTACACCGTCTACCGTTACCACTTTCCAGAGTCTGGACTTATAACCGATATGCGCGGACTGGACCTGTTTGGTCTGGCCCGGCTTTAAGGAATTATCCACCTTGCGCTGCGGCTCACCCGGATCCGTCTTGCTTAAGGTCTCAGAAATGTATTCCACCTTCCGGTTTGCAGGACGGGTTTCCTTTCCATAAATCGTAAAGGTCAGAGTCTTGCCCGCCGTGGTTCCCTCAATGTAGATCGGGGTGCTGTAATTATTGGTAATCTTGATATCTTTATAAGTACCGGCAATCGCCGCATCCATGGATGGCTTTACATACGTAACGATCATGGAATGGTTCTGCCGCTGGGTAATCTCCAACTCTGCTGCCAGGGACGCGTCATACAGCGTCGTCGCGATCTGGCAGACGCCTCCACCCACACTGTCTACAACCTGTCCATTCTCGTAAGCTGCCGCCGTAAAGTAACCATTCTCAATGGTAAACGGATGCATGCATTCATAGCCGGATAAAGTCTCGCCCGGCATGAGCACGTGGCCGTTGATCTTGGATACGCCATTCGCAATATTGCCGGAACGGGATGCTCCGCTGCTGGCATAGGCTGTGGTGCAGGTACCCAGTACATCGGAAATAGACTCCAGATCCGCTTTTTTGATCTTTGGCTCCTGCTCACTTACGACTGCGTCCACAGAAACTACTGCACTGGTTTCTTTTTCCAGCGCCTTGTTTAACGCGTCTATGGTGGCCTTTACATCTACCGCCATGCCGCTCTGCTCCGGCGTAATCTCAAACTTCCCATTTACCCGGGTAATGGCCGCATCCCGCGGCTCTCCCGACAGACCGGAACACTGTTCTTCCACAAAGGTCTGAACCGCCGTCTCATCTACTCCGGCTTCCAGAGAAATGTGCACCGGTTCTTTTTCCAGATCCCTGCGCTCCATGTACTGGCGGATCAGGCAGCCGCCTGCGGCATAGTCTTCCGCCTCCTGCAGCGCGTCCGTGTTTGCGCACGCATAGCCAAGATCTTTTGCGGTGGTCTCTACTTTATTTCCCACTACATCGAGCGTTATGCTGCGTTCTTCCAGGGCAGAAACATAGGACGCAAATTGTTCCTCCGCCTGCTCCTTTGTCAGTCCGCCCAGCGCAAAATCACCTGCGTAAATGCCATCTGGAAAGGTTTTTTCTTTCGCGTAAGCCGGAAATGCAAAC
This sequence comes from Clostridium sp. AF27-2AA, assembly GCF_003478505.1. Lineage (GTDB taxonomy): Bacteria > Bacillota > Clostridia > Lachnospirales > Lachnospiraceae > Brotaphodocola. The sequence goes on along the minus strand of NZ_QUFI01000005.1, from coordinate 13,602 downwards.
ACACTTCCAAGTATTGCTGCAAAGGCCAGGCCTCCCAGCGCACTCCACTTTTTCATCATTATCTCCCTCTGTCTGCATTCTGCTGCAACACTGTGTCCACGCGCTTTTGCCTGTGTTCCAGGACGCTTTACATCATGACAGATAATGCCATCGGAGCTACCATAGCCACGATCAGGATTACAATCACAACGCCCATAATGATACGGGCTTTTTTATTGTTATGCATATTCATCATAATAAAATTCACCTCTTCTAAAAATAGTGCCCGCCGTTTTTCTCCGCAGGCAGGCTTTTGTTTTTTGTTTTACTGAATTCTTCCATACCGGGATATGATCTTATCCGTGATACGGGAAACCTCATTCCTGCTCAGATAGTCAATCTGCACAGGTAAATCTATTTTATGATATTTTAGTAAATACCGCAAGTCCTCTTTTTGCTTTTTGGAGGCCGGCTGTTCCCGCTTTACCTTGTAGATCAGCGGCTTTGCGGCAAACGCCTCCGGTGCCTCTGCCCCATGCTTCTCCACCAGTTTCTGATACAGACGATGGGCATCCAGCGCATCCCCCAGTGCCCGGTGGGCGCTCTCCTGGGCAAGCCCATAAAATGCACAGGCCGCTCCGAGGCGTTTACTCTCCTCCGCCGGCATAAAGCGGCGACAGAGCGTCAGAGTATCCATTCCGTTCTTTTCAAAGGCAAGTCCCTGGTTCACGGCGGCCCGCTTCACAAAACTGTAATCGAAAATGATGCGGTGGCCAAGCAGCGGAAGTTCTCCACAGAAAGCAAGAAATTCCTCCAGGATATCCACAATGTCCGGCGCGTTCTCCAACATATCCCCGCGGATACCGGTCAGCTCTGTAATTCGTTCCTCCAGTTCCCGGCGCGGATTCAGCATGGTATGGAACCGCCCGGTTTCCGCTCCGTCTTCCACGCGCACCGCGCCAATCTCAATCATTTTATCCCGTTTCGGATTTAAGCCTGTGGTTTCTAAGTCCAGTGCAATATAACTGTTCGGGATCTGCCAGCCATATTTTGACACAGCCTTCTGCTCCGGCAGCGAACCGGCGGCTGTATTTTGCTCATTTATCACGCTTCTATCCTCCCCAGCACCGTCAGTTTCGCATTGTGGTTCAGCCGGTCTTTCTCCCGGTAATCGAACAGAAGAACCTCACCGGAGCGCAGCACCTCCGCGTGCACCTGGATTCCCAGGGTCCGCAATTCCGGAACCATACGGCGAAGCTCTTCCTTATAAGGAGCCTGCGGCAATGCAAAGGACGGACGGCTTTTCGCGTTTTCCCGGAAATACAGATCACACATCAGCGCGTCCTCAAATGCGCCCATCTGCTCTGGTTCCACTTTCTGACCGATCAGGTCATGGAATATCTCATATCGGGCCAGCCGGCTGTGGTTCAGTCCCGTCAGGTGCTGCTCATCGTAATACTGCGCCATATACTCATACATGGCAAACGCACTCTCAAACTCCTGTTCAAACAGCTTTAAGGTTCTTAGAAACTGGCGGCTGTTGTAATACACCTCCACCATATCCTCCACGCCTTTTAGGCGGAGTACATCACTGTACGGCAGCCACTTTGTAGACAAGACCTCATACGGTGCCTTTCCCCGGTATTTCAGTCCATATTCTTCTACCATGTCATGCATATAGGAGCCCTTCAGTACCTTCAAAAATCCAAGCTGAAACTGCTCTGGCTCCATGGAATAGACCTCATTGAAGGACCGTCCAAAGGACTCGTAGTCTTCAAACGGAAGCCCGGCAATCAGATCCAGATGCTGATGTACATTTTTTCCGGCATTGATTCGCTCCACCACATAGCGAAGCCGTTTCAGATCCATTTTCCGCCGGATTGCCCGGATTGTCTCCGTGTTGGTACTCTGCACGCCAATCTCCAACTGGATCAGTCCCGGACGCATGCGGCTGATCAGTTCCAGTTCTTCCTCATCCAGCAGGTCCGCCGTAATCTCAAAATGGAAGTTGGTCACGCCATTGTCATGCTCCAGAATATGCTTCCAGATGGCCATGGCATGACTCTTTTTCGCGTTAAAGGTCCGGTCCACAAACTTGACCTGAGGCACTCGTTTTTCCAGAAAAAAATCCAGCTCCGGCAGAACCAGCTTCAGATCCCGGAAACGCACAGACTTGTCAATGGAGGAAAGACAATAGCTGCAGGAAAACGGGCAGCCGCGGCTGCTCTCATAATAGACAATACGGTTCTCAAAGCCTTTTAAACTCGGATACAGAAACGGGATCCGGCTCATATCCATGACCGGGCGGATAGGCTGGTCACAGATGATTCCGTCCGCCCCATGGTAGGTCAGACCCGCCACCTGGGACATGCAGTGCCAGAAAGCTGATACCCGTGCGTTGCCTGATATTTCCGATACCCGGGCAGTCTCTGGCCGGTCCTGCAGTTCCGGCAGCCGGCCGGAATCTGCCACGCTCTCAGCCGCCACGTTCTTCTGCTCGTTCCACCCCAGGCTCCGCACCGTGCAGCCCAGCGTCCGGTAGCATTCCAGAAGTGCCGCGAACATCTCCTCGCCTTCGCCCTTCATGACGCCAAACACCTCCGGCTCCCGGACGAGAAGCTGCGGTGCGTCATAAGAAACCTCCGGGCCGCCCAGCCAGATATCCGTATCTGGCAGCACCTTGTGAATGTCCCGCACCAGATCCAGCGCATAGGCAATGTTCCAGATATAACAGGAAATCCCCACCATATCCGGTTTTCTGCGGTAAATATCTTCCAGAATCAGCTCCATCTGGTTGTTGATGGTATATTCCGCAATTTCCACCTGCATGCTGTGGCTTTCCCTTGCCGTTTTTTCTGTCACTCCAGCGTACGGCCCGTGTTCCTCCTGTTTTTCCGCCCCCAAGGGCACGCAAGGGAGACCATCCTCCCACGGATTCTGGTCTCCCTGCACTGCTTGTGCCGCGCCCTTAGACTCGGCAAACATTTTTAAACTGTACACCCCAGGATTGGAGTGGATGTATTTGGCATTTATTGCCGTAAGTAAAAACTTCATATCTTATACGTCAATCTCAATCTTTCTTCCGGTCTGGTCGTACTGGTAATACCGCACGCCTGCCGCGTTCAGCATGCGCTTGGAAGCCCGCACGGACGGAGAATCCGGATATTTATCTTCCTTATAAATGATAGTCTTAATTCCCGCCTGAATAATGGCTTTCGCGCACTCATTGCAGGGGAAGAGGGTCACATAAATCTTACTGCCCTCCAGGCTGCCGCCCCGGTAATTTAAGATGGCATTCAGCTCACTATGGGTCACGTACAGATATTTGGTGCTGTACGGATCATCCGCCTCCTGCTCACGTCCCCATGGAAACTCATCATCGGAACAGCCCTTTGGAAATCCATTGTAGCCCATGGACATGATCTTGTTGTCCTCGCTGACAATACAGGCACCCACCTGGGTATTCGGATCCTTGGAACGGCGGCCCGATAAATCTGCCACACCCATAAAATATTCGTCCCAGGAAATATAATCGATACGTTTCTTGGAATTGCTCATAGTACGCTTCCTCCCATCTCTTCATTTTTCTGTTTGTCCAGTGCCTGCCATCAGACCGTCTGTTTCGGTCAGCAACACCACCAAAGCAGCCTCTTTACATTTTTACACCTTCAGCACATGATACCCCGCCGCTTTCGTCAGCCGGTTCATGATGGCCTGTCCCAGATGATCCTTGGAAAAGCTCTCCGAATAAATGCAGTCCACATCCAGATCATCAAACTCTCTCAATACAGCAAACAGATTATGGGCAATGGTTTCTTGCTTCGCCCGCGCTCCCACGCTGCGAACCTCGCCCAGCGGGAAACGGTCTCTTGTCTCATCGGTACAGATCACACCGACCTTTTTGCCCTCAGCAAGTTTCTCCTGTACCAGTGCGTTGATAGTTTCCACCACCTTATCTGTCTCACCCTCTACCAGCTGCAGATCCGCGTGCGGCGCGTAATGGCGGTATTTCATGCCCGGTGCCTTTGGCCTCAAATCTGCGCTCGGCGGTGCCTGAATAGCCGGATCAATCTCCACCCGGCCCACGGTCTCCCGCAGCATTTCCATAGTGATAGCACCCGGACGAAGCAGGGTCGGAACATCCCCGGATACATCCACAATGGTGGACTCCACACCAATTCCAACCGGACCACCATCCAGAATCATCTCAATCTTGCCCTCCATATCCTGCCATACATGCTGGGCAGTAGTCGGGCTCGGCCTGCCGGAAGTGTTGGCACTCGGCGCTGCCACCGGAACTGCGGCCAGCCTGATCAGTCGGTTTGCCACCGGGTCGCTTGGCATGCGGACTGCCACCGTATCCAGACCACCTGTCGTTCCATAAGGCACAATATCACTCTTTGGAAATACCATGGTGAGGGGACCCGGCCAATATGCTTCCGCCAGCTTTCTTCCAGTCTCCGGAATATATGCTACCAGCGGCTTTAACTCCTCCAGACAGGAAATATGCGCAATCAGCGGATTGTCCGACGGGCGGCCTTTCGCTGCGTAAATCTTCTTTGCCGCAGCCTCATCTAACGCATTGGCACCAAGTCCGTACACCGTCTCCGTTGGGAATGCCACCAGACCGCCATCACGTAGAATCTGAGCGGCCTCTGCCAGTTCCTCATCTTTGATCTGTTTTGTATCTTCTATTTTAATCAGTTTCGTATTCATGTTTTTACCTTCTTTGCAATTGCGCTTTTACCGGTACAATGATTCTGCCTTATCATAACACAAGACGCCCTGCGGTGCAAGGCACACCGCAGGGCGTCATAATAAACTCCATATCAGAAATTATACCTGTTCACACTCTATATCAACTGCAGCAACGGATGCTCTATGCGTTGACACGTTTGCTGTTCTTTACCGCTTTCTGATGATTTCCCACACTGTGGATCAGAACGCTGACGCGCTTGTAAACCAGAGAGGTAACCACAGATACCACAATACCCTTTACCAGATTGAACGGTCCTACGCAGAAGAATGCGAAGGTCCATACGCTTCCCACTGCCGGATTGATAGCAGCACCTGCTGCCAGAATGGTCTCCATCGGCATAAAGTTGGAGTAGAACGGAAGCATCACCAGGGCATTGGCTGCCACGCCAACTACTGCCATCAGAACGGTTCCCACAACCAGACCCGTCATAGCGCCTTTGCGGGTATGGGAAACCTTGTAGATGATACCTGCCGGAACTACCATGGCACAGGAAATGACCAGATTTGCAAACTCACCCACAAATCCAGTACTGGTTGGCTTTAATACCAGCTTCACCAGAATCTTGACCACTTCCATAATGGCTCCAGCCACTGGCCCCATGGCAAAGGTACCGATCAGGACCGGAACCTCGCTGACATCCAGTCCGTAAAAGCTCGGTGCCAGAAACGGAAGCGGAAATTCAAAGAGCATCAGCACACCGGCCAGTGCGCCGAACATTCCCATCAATACCACATTTTTTGTTGTAAGCAGTTTTTCTTTCATGTCTTTTTCCTCCTGAAATTTTGTATTTAAGTTCATCATTCAGAGGAATCGTGTGTGGCAGAGGAGTGGAAATAAAACAAAAATCCCCCGGATATCTCTATCCGGGGGGGGGTTCAGTCATTCATGCCGCTCTCACGGGAGCTCCGCGAAAGTCTTCACACAATTTCTTCTCTCATCCAGACTATACTGTCGGTTTTGGAATCTCACCAAATCAGCTGCTGAAAAGCAGGTCGCGGACTGTAACCGCCGGTGGGGAATTGCGCCCCGCCCCGAAGAACTTATCGTTGACTTAACTATAGTACATCTCTTTACAAAAATCAAGCAGATTTCTCTCCATTCAGGAACTCCATAATTCCCATATGAAGTGTCCAGGCCAGCCGGTCCTGATATTCCTCCGCATTCAGATCGGCTGCCTCCTTCCAGTTGGATAAAAAACCGCATTCTACAATCACGATTGGCTGTTTTACATGTAAAAGAAGATAGTAATTTCCATTGGGCTTTGCCTGTCTGGTATTCCTCTCCCCTAATACATAATCAAAGCGCCTCTGCAGAATTTCTGCGAGGCGCTTTCCTCTTTCGGATGTTTTGTAATAAAAGACCTGGCCGCCGGATATCGGTTCCTGATGATAGCTGTTCTGATGAATGCTCACCACCAGATTCGGATCCGCTTCCGTGATCTTTTTGCAGCGGTTTTTCATGTCCGCCATTTTTTTGCTGCTGTCACGTTCCGCATAAAGGCCCCGGTCATCTTCCCTGGTCATACATACTTCCACACCCTCCGCTTCCAGATACGCCTTCAGCCGTTTCGCGATCTGCAGGTTAATCTCTTTTTCCAGGCTTCCATCCACACCAATCTTGCCCGGATCGAAACCGCCGTGACCGGCGTCTAAGACAACAACCGGAGGGCGGCTCTTCGCCATCACTGCCTGCCCGGACACCATTAGTCCCGCCTGCCGGGATACCAGAAATACGGCTACGAGGAGCATGACTGCCATCAGAAGTTCTGGTATTCTCCGGCCTTCTTCCTTCTGTTTTTCTGCTTCTGTCTGCCAATTATGCCAGGTCCATCCATCTTTTTTCACCTTACCGCTCCAGATTCCACTTTTCCTGTAAAATATATGATTCCGGAGCTTCGAAAAAAACACCGTCTTTTCATTTATCATGAAGCAGCCTGACAGCAGACAATATTTATTCCACTTCCAGCCGATTATAATTCCGAACGCCGTCTTCCAGAATATACTGGAAGTAGTCGCCCTGCTGGGTTGCCATGCCCTTTTCCATCCAGAGCGGATAGGCAGGATCCTTTCGTACCTGCTCCTGAACCTGGTATGCCGTTCCCTGATAATAATGGTATTTTAACAGGGAATACAGCTGAGCCATCTGCTCCCGCTCACTGTCTGAAACCTCTGGCACTTCCCTCAGTGCCGCCACTGCCTGGTTATAGAAAACCCGCCGCAAAAACGGGGTCTGAAATTCCTTGAAATCCAGAAGCTCCGGCTCTGTCTGTCCGTTTTTCTTCGCCCACGCTTCCACATCCAGAGATCTGGTCCGATAAAGAAAACTCCGGTCATCCCGGTAGGTCAGGATCGCGTACTTGCAGGATGGCGTTGCCAGTGACGCAGTTACCATCTCCCATACTCCACGGTTTTCATCGGACCGTTTGCAGTGCTGCACATGCAGATGTCCGCTTAAAAACAGCGGTACATCCCATGTTTCCAGAAGATCCACAAACTGTTCACTGTGTTCAATGGTACATTCATCTACATAGATCTCGCTCTCATCCAGCAGGTTATGATGGGCAATGGGAATGATCTCCACACCGGCATCCCAGGCTGCTTCTAACTGCTGTTCGATCCATTCATAGGTTGCCTCGGAAATAGCTCCGCCAACCTTATTCACCGGACTGTACTGGCAGCTGTCAATCATGAGGAGCCAGGTGTTTTCATCCAGCTCATACAGATAACTCAAACTGTTCAGATCCTCACTGGCCGCTTCATCATAGCCAAAGGCCTGGTAAATCTGCCTGAATTCCTCCGGGGTCGTATACTCTGCCGGAAGTCTTTCCTCTCCCTCGTAGCGCGCCGCCTGGCGGTTATTGATATCATGGTTTCCCGGAATAACAAGAACCGGAATTCCGTTATTCTCCACCCGGTGAAGCTTTTCCGCCAGATCCTTATGGCTGGCCTTCTCGCCGTTTAATGTCAGATCTCCGCTTAAAACCAGTGCATCCGGCCGCAGCTTCACCACCTCATCCAGAAACGCATCGGTGATCTGGTCAATATACGTTACTACCTTGCCGTCACCATACTCTACCATTTCCTGAAAGCGCGGCCCGCCATCGGTCAGGGAATCAGAAAAGTAATGGATATCCGTACCCAGCATGATATTTTCCATCCATCCGCCGTCTTCTGCCTTCGGAAGCGGTCCGGAATCTTCCACAATTTCTGTCTCCTGCGTTTTTTCCTGATGCTTCAGGTCTTCCCTCTTTTCATCACCGGAAGAAGTTTCGGCTGCGGACGCATCCGTTCCGGCCTCACTGTTCTGTTCCGTTTCCCTGCTTTCTTCCTGGCTTTCTTCTGATACTTCCGTCACAGCCGCCGGATTTTCCCTCTGACATCCACTAAGCAGCGCTGCTGCAGCCAGAACAGGCAGAAAGGCAGAAAGAATCTGCCTTCTGCCTCCCAGTCTCTTTTTCATATCCATCACCCTTTCCAAACCATCTCGCATTTAAAAGCAGAACTATGGCAGTTTCACGACATCCCAGACATCTGCAGGCTCCAGCCCAAGACGCCAGCAGGCAACACCCGCCAGGCCATTGTCCCGGATCAGCTGCATTTTCAGTTCCAGGGAGCGTTCCTCTTCCATCCAGATTTCGTAGTTCACTCCGTCCTTCTCCAGTTCTCCATAATACTGGCCAAGATCCTCCTGCCAGTATAATTCCACCTGATTGATTTCCACCCATTCTTTGGCACTTGAGATGCCTACGGACTGGGAACTGGTTCCCGACGCATCTTCTTTCCAGATGCGGGTATAAAACGGAATTGCGCTGATCAGTTTCTCCTTTGGCACCTGCTTTAACAGATCCGTAATGCCCTGTCTCTCATAGCCAATGGACGCGACCGAACCGGCCTCTCCGCCTGCAAAATGCTCGTCATAACCCATCATGACCACATAATCCGCCACGCGTCCCTGCTCCGCCCAGTTATAAAACGCGGAATAGGAAGCCGGCACATAGGAATCAATGGATAAGACCAGGCCAGCCTTTCTGCAATCCACAGAAAGTTCCCGGATAAACTGTACATAATGAGGTCCCGCAGAAGCCTTGATTCCCTCCACATCCAGGTTGATGCCGTCAAATCCATAGGTTTGCGCATCCTTCATCAAAGATGCGATCAGCTTCTTTCTGGCCGCCGTACTGGCAAACAGTACCTCTGACTGTACATTGTCTCCCTTATTGAAATTATCCAGCACTGCCCACACCTGCATGCCCATAGCGTGCGCCTGATCTACATAATTCTTATCCGCAAGAGACTCGTAATTTCCACTGTTGTCTGTCAGCATGAACCAGGTCGGCGCAATCACATTCACGCCTTTTGTAGCAGATATCAATGTCTGCATTGCCTGATTTGCGGAAAGGTTGGTCACCTGATGCCATACTAACACCACCGGCTCGTCCATGGAGATGCTGGTGTATTCCGGCTCCTGAAATGTGCTGACCAGAGTTTTTGCTTCCGTTTCTTTCAGACGCCGGTTCGGCAGATACCCGACCTGGCCATCCTCCGTCCGTACCCGGCTCCAGTTTTCCAGCTGTTCCAGAACCGTCACCTCTGCCCCGGATGGAACTTCTGTGATCAGGGCACTCTTTACCCCTCCCCGGATTCGCAGCGCGGTATTCTTCTTCACCTTTGCAAGCTGCTGTGATTCCCATGTGGTATCTACAAAGATTCTGTGTACCCCGTCCGTATCGAAGGTCTCAATGCGCACATTAGTATAGGCACTCACCAGGCTGGAAAGCAGCCAGACCGTTCCGTCCTGCTGTACCAGCAGCGGCTTTCCGCTGCTTCCCATGGTTTCTTCATTGGCGTACACGATCTGGTCCGGCAGTGTATAGATCAGCTGGCTGTTTTCCTCATCCCAGTAGAACCGCTCATTGACTGCCTCATCAACCCAGTCGACCGGCAGATAAACCTGGCCGTCTATATATCGGCCCTTCACGCCCTCTTCCCGTTCACTGTTCAGAAAAACCGCGGACTCATTCCCGCTGGCCTGATACCATTCACTCTGATCCACCTGCTCTTTTGATGGTTTGTACTTTCGGTATAAAATAAATCCCGCCGCTGCTCCCGCAGCAAGCACGATCGTCAGTATCACAGTCAGTACTGTTGTCAGAAATCTTTTCATCTGCCGTATCTCCTTACTGGTATTCTTATGTTCCAGTATAGCATAAATCTGACACGGCTTCTCTTAAATTTTCCTGATCTTTTTTCTTTTCCCGGGCTGAATCGGGATTCTCTTTTTTTCTTTATCTGTGATACACAATATCAAAATGGATTTCTTTTAACCGCCTGGCTTTCATATAGTCTTCTGCTTCTTCATTCACCCCCTCGCCCTGAGGATCTTCCCGCGGAATATCCTCCAGAATATAATCTCCCATATAGAAACTGCCGTCCTCACGGACCTCAAACAGCTTTTCCCACGTTGCGTCGCTGGCGTCCACCCCATCGATCAGCACGCGGATCCCGCGTTTCTGATACCGCTTCAGACCTTCCACGTAAACCTGTTTTCCTTCGCTTTTTTCATTCTCCTGTACGGTCATATAATACCCCTTTTCTGCAAAACGGCATCCGTTATTTCCAGAAGGTTTTGCGTGACACATTTTCTGCTGCGGTTCCGACACTATGAACCACAGCCCGTTTCTTCCACTTGTATAAAACACGGTGCCGCCCGCATTTTTTACTTGCTCTCCGGTCCTTATCTCACCTTGCCCGGCCCCGCCGCGCAAACAATAGGTCCTCAAAGCACGGTATCTCTTCTCTGGTAATGCGAAAAGCATCTGCTGAAGCTGGAAGTCTCTGCAGCCTGCAGCGAAACAGCTTTTCTATTTCTCTTCTGGTATCTTCTCCGCCCGAAACAACGGCCATTCTCCAGCTTTCATCTCTGTTTCCAGCCTGCTCCAGTACCTCCAGAAATGCTTCCGCCTTCCATTCACTTAACGATCCCACCAGGATTTTTCTGTCACAACGCGCGCACTCACACAGGCTGCTCTCTGTTACTTCTCCGTAATCCAGAATAATGTAATGATAGTCTCTGCCCAGACAAAATGATAATACCGACGGATCTGCCATTTTGTAATAATCCACTTCCATAATCCGAAACACTTCCCCTTTATTCCGGCTCTGGTCCGTCTCCCGCCATTCTTTTCCGGCAAAACGCCCTATCCTTTCAAAATCACCGTGATCGTTCCACTCTAATAGCGCTGTCTTTTTTCGTTTCACTCCCGTCAGATAATTTGCCAGGGAAATCGCCAGATGACTGGTTCCCACTCCCCGGCCACAGCCAGCCAGGCCAATTACACAAACCCGGGGTCCTGACAGGCCTACCGGAGTTTCTTTTTTCTTTCCCCAAATACGTTTCGCGACGTGTCTCCTCCCTGTCCAAACCACCGGTTCCAGAGAAGCCGGTACACACAGTCCGATTTCCGGCCTCCTGTAAACGGATCCTCGAAATACGGCATCCGCAATCCTTCTGCGCATGGCTGCTTCTGTCGAAAGGATAAACTTCCACAAAACAGATTATAAATGACGTTCAGTCCACGCACAGATGCACATAACTCTGCCGCTTCTTCGGAATTTTCCCATTCCCATGGTTTTCCTCCGCATATAAGCAGGTATCCGTCTGCGTTTTCCTGCGTCAGCAGGCCCGGATCCGCACCGCAGTCCAGAATGCGGATCCGGTATCCGGACGGTTTCCATTCCACTGCCTCGCCATAGCAGGGAAGCATGGGTGTTTTCCAGATACGAAACACACCACATGAATCTGCCCTGGCTCCACGACACTCTGCCAGCTGGCGTACCGCGCCGGATTCATTAAATTCTTCGTAAACCGCTGACATTCCGCACTTTTGCAGATATGCCGCCAGTCCCATAGCAATGTGGGTTGTTCCCACACCGTGACGACTGCCCGCCACAGCAATCACCAGAGACTCCTCCATACACTTTGCACCATATTGAAATACGCCATTTTCTGACTGTTCCCAAAGTTTTTGCAACGCTTGTTCCAGTTCCTCTGCGGTCTGAAACCGTCTGTCTTTCTCTTTCTGCAGACACTTTCGAATCAGACGCATCAGGCGCCGTTCGGTTATTCCTGATAATTTCACCTGCTCCGGCCGGACCGGTTCCCCCGGGAAATGTCCTGTCAGCATGTAATGGAGGACAGCACCAATGGCATAAATATCGGTTCTTCCATCTAAAACATCTCCCGTATACTGCTCCGGCGCCGCGCAGCCAGCCGTTCCGTAACGTTCTGCCAGGCGTTCTGCTTCATCCGCGTAAACTGCATGATCAAAGTCAATCAACTTGATTGTGTTTTTATAAAGTAAAAGATTTTTGGGTTGTAAATCAAGATATAAGACAGGGGTAGGCATTGTTGAATGCATGATATGTACCAGATGGCAAATCTGAATTCCGTACCGGATCGTCATTGCCGATGAACAATGTCCCGATTCACGGATCAGGGCATATAAAGAATCTCCTTCGAGATACTCCTCAATCAGGTAGCTGTACTGCTCATCTTCTGCCAGGTCATATACGATTGGTATTGCCTGGTCACGAATCCCCTTCAGTATCAGCGCTTCTTTTCTAAACAGTTCGTAGTTAACAAAGGTCTTTGGAACCCTTTTAATGGCGCGGTATTCGTCAAGCTCCATGTGCCTTGCCAGAAATACTGTGCCGCTTCTGCCGCAGCCAAGTACACGGCACAACCGGTACTTTCCGAATAAAATGGTATCCGCTGTTCTTCTCCCCCTTTCCTGTACTCGTCTCTGTGATTTCATTGTAATTCAAATAACGTTGTCAGGCAAGTGCATCCATCTTCACCATTCGACAAAATTCGCCATTCCGGTAAAAATCACATTTTCCGCCTACAGACTGTACTTCTTAACATTTCCTGAAATTTTCACATAGGAATTGATATTTCCCCGTATCATATACTATAATTAGAGTAGGAAAGCAGATTCTTTTTTCTGTTTCCCCCTGAATTTCAAATTGAAAGGAGTGATCTTATGAAAATTGAACGAATCAATGAAAACCAGATCCGGTGCACACTGACCAGTTTTGACCTTAGTTCCCGCAACTTAAATCTGGGTGAGCTTGCTTATGGAAGTGAGAAAGCCCGCGGCCTGTTTCGTGAGATGATTCAAAAGGCCTCCAATGAAGTTGGCTTTGACGCTGAAGATATCCCCCTGATGGTGGAAGCTATTCCACTGTCCGGTGAAAGCGTGATGTTAGTCATCACCAAGATAGAGGATCCCGAGGAACTGGACACCCGCTTTTCCAAATTCTCCCCTCTTTCCGAGGATGGGGTGGAAAATCTCTGGGGCGGTCTTGCAAATGAACTGTTAGAGGGCGCTGACGGACTCATGGAACTGTTTAAGCAGAATATGCTGGCGGCCAATGCACCGGATGCTTCTGACACGGCCACACTGCAGACCCCGGATGCTTCCGCGGACGGAACTCCTTCAGACGGTGTTCCATCCATTCAGACCCGCATCTACCGTTTCGGAAACCTCGACCAGATTTCCGACGCTGCCAGAGCGGCGCTGCCGCTGGGAAACGTAGCCAGCAAACTTTATAAAAAGCCCGGAACCAGCCAGTATTACCTGGTTCTTTCCAGTCAGTCCGCTGATCCTGTCGTTTTCAGCCGTGTATGCAATCTGCTTGCGGAATACGGGGAAAAGATCCGGACAGACGCCGCAGGCGAAGCCTACTATCAGGAGCATTTTGAAGTCATCATTGGAGCAGACGCATTGCAGAAGCTGGCGCTGATCTGAATATCAGAAACACAAAAACGAAAAAGTGTCTTCGACACCTCAACTCCCCTGCCCC
>NZ_QUFI01000049.1 GCF_003478505.1 Clostridium sp. AF27-2AA | reverse complement strand
CTTCGGACCTGTAGTGGGTTCTGTCTCTATATTGTTATTTACAGTCTTACGATCATTGCCTCACGGCCGGCACCGGTTCCGATAAACTTAACCGGGGTCTTGGTATACTCTTCGATGAAGTTGATATATGCCTTTGCGTTCTCCGGGAGATCCTCGAAGGTCTTGCAGCCGGACAGGTCACCGAAGTTTCCGTCAAACTCTTTATATACCGGCTTGCAGCTCTGCAGGAACTTTAAGTTTGTGGAGAAGTCTTCGGTCTGTACGCCGTTGCAGTCGTATGCTACGCAGACTTTGATCTTGTCAAATTTGCCGATGGTGTCTAAGTGGTTTACGGAAATTCCGGTCAGTCCATTCAGACGCTTTGCGTATTTTAAGGTTACGAGATCCAGCCAGCCGCAGCGTCTTGGTCTGCCGCTTACGGTACCGTACTCATGGCCAAGGTCACGGATGCGGTCGCCGGTCTCATCTAACAGCTCGGTTACGAACGGCCCTTCGCCGACACGGCTGGAATAAGCTTTAATGATACCGTATACATTGCCGATATCAGATGCGCTTAAACCGGTACCGGTGATGATGCCGCCGATGGTCGGGTTGGAAGAGGTTACATACGGATAGGAACCAAAGTCGATATCCAGCAGGGTTGCCTGCGCACCCTCTACGATGACTTTTTTATCCTCCTCCAGTGCCTTGTGCAGATAGGTTACGGTATCGCACACATACGGCTTTAACTGCTCTGCGTACTCGCAGTAGGTCTTGTATACATCCTCAAAGTTCAGTTTTTCGTCGATGGTGGTGTCTTCCGGATCGTAGAACTTTAAGAGTGCTTTTCTGGACTCGACCAGCTCCTCGAGATGGCTCTTGAAATTATCTGCATACAGATCCTCGACTCTTAAGCCTGCGCGCTCATACTTATCACAGTAGGTCGGTCCGATGCCTCTGCAGGTGGTACCGATCTTGGATGCCTTTCTTGCTTTCTCTAATGCCCGGTCCAGCATCGGATGGTAGGGCAGGATCACATGGGTCTTATCACTGATTTTTAAATGATTGTCAATATCATAGCCGTGTGCTTTTAAGTTTTCAATTTCTCCTAACAGCACCTGCGGATTCATAACAACTCCGTTGCCGATTACGCCAATGGTATGACCGGACAGGATTCCGGACGGAATCAGACGCATTGCATATTTTACTCCGTTAGCCTCGATCGTGTGGCCCGCATTATCACCGCCGGTTGCGCGGACAGCGATATCTGCATTCGTTGCAAGATAATCGATTACTTTACCTTTACCTTCGTCGCCATAAAAACATCCAATAACTACATCTACCTTTGACATAATCAGTCTCCTTCGTTATAACTGCTGCCGCAACTGTTCCTTACAGATCCAGTTACCTGCTATCCTTAAATTCAGGCAGAGCCTTCTGCTCCGCAAACATTAACAGTATATAAGATTCCTGCACTAAAATCAATACGCAAACACAAAAAGGCGGACAGATTTTCTAATCTGCCTGCCTTTTGTCATTAATAGAACTTATTGATATTTATCAGATGTAATGTCTTACACGTTGATTTCAGCGGTCATGCCCAGATCTTCTTTGTTTGCATCGAGAATCGGATTCACTACTTCGCTTAAGAACTCGTCCACCTGCTTCGGCGCGCGGCCCACATAGCGGGACGGCTCCATGCATGCCTGTAAGTCCTCTAAGGAAAGTCCGAATGCCGGATCTGCAGCGATGAGCTCTAACAAGTTGTTGTCCAGGCCTTTCTCTTTGACATTTCTGCCTGCCTCCATGGAAAGCTGGCGGATGCGCTCATGCAGCTCCTGACGGTCGCCGCCTGCCTTTACCGCATCCATCATGATATTCTCAGTGGCCATGAACGGAAGCTCTGCCATGAAATGCTTCTCGATCACCTTCGGATATACCACCAGACCATCTACTACATTCAGGTACAGATCCAGAATGCCATCAATGGCAAGGAAGCCCTCCGGAATGCTCAGACGCTTGTTGGCGGAGTCATCCAGAGTACGCTCAAACCACTGGGTGGAAGCTACCAGCATCGGGTTCATGACATCACTCATCACATAGTTGGAAAGAGACGCGATACGCTCGCTGCGCATCGGGTTTCTCTTGTAAGCCATAGCAGAGGAACCGATCTGGTTCTTCTCAAAGGGCTCTTCTACTTCTTTTAAGTGCTGTAACAGACGGATATCGTTGCTGAACTTATGGGCACTCTGGGCAATGCCTGCCAGAATATTTAACACACGGGTATCTACCTTGCGGGAGTAGGTCTGTCCGGATACCGGATAGCATGCGGAAAAGCCCATCTTCTCTGCGATCATCTGGTCTGCCTTGCGGCATTTCTCATGGTCTCCCTCAAACAGCTCTAAAAAGCTTGCCTGAGTACCGGTGGTTCCCTTGGAACCAAGCAGCTTCATGGTAGAAAGCACATGATCCAGATCCTCAAGATCCAGGCAGAGCTCGTTTAACCACAGAGTTGCGCGCTTACCCACGGTAGTCGGCTGTGCCGGCTGGAAATGGGTAAATGCCAGGGTCGGCTGGTTTTTGTATTTGTCAGCGAATTTCGCCAGTTCTGCCATCACATTGATGAGTTTTTTGCGAACCAGTCTTAATCCCTCGGTCATGATGATGAGATCGGTATTATCTCCAACGTAACAGGAGGTCGCACCCAGATGGATAATGCCCTTTGCCTTCGGGCACTGCTGACCGTAAGCATAAACGTGGGACATCACATCGTGGCGCACCAGACGCTCGCGCTCCTTTGCCACCTCGTAGTTGATATCCTCAGCGTGAGCCTTTAACTCATCGATCTGCTCCTGGGTGATCGGCAGGCCCAGCTCTTTCTCGGTCTCAGCCAGCGCAATCCACAGTTTTCTCCAGGTTTTGAATTTCTTGTCCGGGGAGAAGATGTACTGCATCTCCTTACTTGCGTAACGCTCGGACAACGGGCTTTGGTATCTGTCGTTCATAAGAACCCTCCAATTTCGTGATTAATGATTTATTTGTTATATTCGCCGCGGATATCTTCCTGCGGCGGGTCTAACGGGTAATCTCCGCTAAAGCATGCGGTACAGATCGGAAGTCCCTCGGAAAGCTCCGGCAGGCGATCCATCCGCAGATAGGACAGGGAATCTGCCCCGATGATCTGACGGATTTCCTCGATGGTGCGGCCGCTGGCAATCAGCTGGTCCTCCGACGGAATATCGGTTCCGAAATAACACGGATGTAAAAACGGCGGCGCGCTGACCTTCACATGAACTTCTTTCGCGCCGGCATCCCGCAGCATCTTCACAATGAGATGGCTGGTCGTACCGCGCACAATGGAGTCATCGATCATGATGACACGCTTTCCTGCCACTGCTTCCTTTAACACATTCAGTTTAACTTTTACCGCAGACACACGGCTGCTCTGCTTCGGCTTGATAAAGGTACGTCCTACATAGGAGTTCTTCACAAAAGCCGTACCATACGGAATGCCGGACTGCATGGAGTAACCAAGGGCAGCGGCATTGCCTGACTCCGGCACGCCTACCACGATGTCAGCATCTACCGGAGAATCAATGGCGAGACAGCGGCCTGCGTGAATGCGGGAATGATACACACTCACACCGTCAAACACACTGTCCGGTCTTGCAAAATAAATGTATTCGAACACACATCTTGCCTGCTTTTTTACATCCGGCAGGCACATGCTCTTATTGGATTTGATGCCATCCTTCGTAATGGTAACAATCTCGCCAGGCTCCACATCACGGACAAACTCCGCATCAATGGTAGCCAGGGCACAGCTTTCGGATACCAGAATGTAGGCATTCTCCTTTTTACCGATGCAGAGAGGCTTAAAGCCAAACGGATCTCTGGCACCGATCATCTTGCGCGGGCTCATGATGACCAGGGAGTAAGCACCCTTGATCTTCTTCATGGCATTGGCCACGGCCTCCTCAACAGAAGACGTGCGCACACGCTCTCTTGCGATATGGTACGCAATGACCTCAGAATCAATGGTAGTCTGGAAAATAGCGCCGCTGTACTCCAGCTCTCTTCGCAGTTCCGGCGCATTGACCAGGTTTCCGTTGTGGGCCAGCGCCAGAGTACCCTTTACATAGTTGAGTACCAGCGGCTGGGCGTTCTCCCGGGTACTGCTTCCCGCAGTGGAGTAACGCACATGTCCCACACCAATATTTCCATGTAACCCCTCTAAGATGTCCGGCGTGAACACCTCATTGCAAAGCCCCATCCCCTTATACGCATTTACCTTCCCCTTCGGTCCCTCTGTGTCACTGACCGCAATACCGCAGCTCTCCTGCCCCCGGTGCTGCAATGCGAACAGTCCGTAATAGATCTCGGATGCCACATCATTGCCGTCAAAATCGTACATTCCGAATACGCCGCACTCTTCGTGCAGCTCATCTGGATTCAGCAAGCGTTTTTCTTCCATCGGCTTTCTTATTCCTCTCTGTGTATTTATAAGTGTTATAAATAAAAGAAGTTAATTTCAGAAGAAATTATAATACACAGGTCTTTGAATTGCAATACATTTTTTACTGTACCGAATCTTTCCGGTGGTAGAACTGAACTTCCAGCGCCTCCAGATCCAGGCGGACACCATAAATATCCTGCTCTTCCGGCGCAACAGCCTTCTCATCATCCATACCGTCCAAAGCAGTCTTCGGCACCAGTTCCACCTCACAGATTTCTTCCCGGCGCACCAGATTCAGCTCCGGCCGGTTCTGATTCCAGTACATGCCCGCGCCGGTCAGAACCTCTGCACAGAGCACTGCTGCCAGACAGGTCCGAACGCGCCGGATCCGCCGCGCCCGCTGAAATTTTTGTGCCAGCCGCCGGATACAGTGTTTTCTCCAGCGGCTGCACGCGCGATTCCATTTTCTGATCAAATATCCTCCTCTATGTAAAAAAGCGAAGGACACCGCCCCGCAGCGTTCTCTTCCATTCCCTGCTTTGCATGAATGAAAGCTGTACGTTTTGCTTAAGGCGGTGTCTCTCTGTTTGTTTTCTGCGGAATTTTCAGTTCAGAAAATCCCTACCTGTCAACTGCATTCTCTACATCGTTGACCAGGCCATCTACCACGCCGGTGCTCTCCTGCACGTCGCCGCGGTTTTCTGCTGCCGGATTTGCGGTCTCTCCCATAGTTCCATTCTGGCCATCGGCTCTTCCGTTCTGACCTTTCGGTGCGCTCTGGGCGGCAGTGGTGGCTTCATCTGCCATGCCGGTATTGTTCTTATTGCTGCATCCGGCCAGGACACAGACAGCAAGAGCCAGGATGAGCACACATGCGGTCATTCTGATTTTCTTCATGATCATATTCTCCTTTCTTCCTGCTGTTAGTATGACAGAAAGGACAAAATTTTATAAAAAATCAGAACTTCCATTTATATCAATTTTTTCGACCGGTTTTATCTGGGAGAAATGCTTTTTCACCAAGACCTTAGCCGATCACATCCTGCATATCGTACAAGCCCGGCTCTTTGCCTGCCAGAAACAGCGCTGCCTGCAGCGCGCCTTTTCCGAAGATTGCCTTGGAATATGCGGTATGGCTGAAGGTGATAACCTCATCGGTACCTGCAAAGATCACATCGTGGTCACCCACAATGGTGCCGCCGCGCACAGCGGAAATGCCGATTTCATTTTCATCACGTCTCACACGCTCCGTGCTGCGGTCATATTTGTAGTGATAGCGTCCGTCCATTGCCTCGTTGATGGAATCAGCCAGTGCCAGCGCGGTTCCACTCGGCGCATCCAGCTTCTTGTTGTGATGTTTTTCCACGATTTCAATATCAAAGCCTGCGTTGGCCAGAACTTTAGCCGCATCCTGTACCAGCTTCATCAGGGTATTGATGCCAAGGGACATATTAGCGGAACGCAGGATTGCGGTCTGCCTGCTGGTTTCTTTAACCTTTTCAATCTGCTCCGAAGAAAGTCCGGTCGTGCAGAGTACTAACGGCATCTTGAGCGCGCCACAGTAATCCAGCAGGTGGTCCACTGCCTTGGCGGACGCAAAATCTACGATTACATCTGCCTCTACATTGCATTCCTCCAGGGATGCAAATACCGGATAATCACTTAAAACAACCGGGTTTACATCAATTCCTGCTACAATCTCAATACCGTCCATCTCTTTGGCCAGGCCGGTGATGGTGCGTCCCATGGCACCATTGCAGCCGTGCATGATCATTTTTACCATTTGAATCAGTCCTCCTGTGCAAGTCTCTTGTTTCTTTTTCCGTCGTTTCTGCTGTTTTCATTTAAGTCAATTACAGGATTCCGTACTCCTGCATAGCCTTTTTCAGACGTTCCTGGTTCTGCGGCTCCATCTCGGTCAGCGGCAGTCTTAACGGTCCTGCTTCCTTCCCCATCAGATTCAGAGCAGCCTTAACCGGGATCGGGTTTACTTCACAGAACAGGGCGTTGATCAGCGGAAGAGCCTCTAACTGCATCTGACGGCTCTTTTCAATGTCGCCCTTAAAGAAGTTCTCACAGATCTCATGGGTCTGTCTCGGAGCTACATTGGACAGAACGGAGATAACGCCCTTACCGCCCATAGCCAGAAGCGGAACAATCTGGTCATCGTTGCCAGAATACAGATCTACACAGCCGTTTGCCAGATGCATGATCTCTGCGATAGCAGAGAAGTTGCCGCTCGCTTCCTTCACGCCGACAATGTTCGGAACCTCACGGCAGAGCTTTACGATGGTCTCCGGCTTCATGGTCAGGCCGGTACGGGTCGGAACATGGTATAAAAGACACGGAATATTGACAGACTCCGCAATTGCGGTATAATGCGCGATCAGGCCATTCTGGGTTGCCTTGTTGTAATAAGGAGTTACCAGCAGCAGTCCGTCTGCTCCGGCCTTCTCTGCCTCTTTGGAAAGGTGGATTGCCTCCCTTGTGCAGTTGGAACCGGTACCCGCAATGACCGGGATCCGCTTGTTTACTACCTTGCAGGTGAAACGGATCACATCCAGATGCTCCTCGTAACTCATGGTAGCGGACTCGCCAGTGGTGCCGCACGCGATGATCGCGTCGGTGCCTCCTGCAATCTGCTCCTCTAAGAGTGCCTCAAGCTTCTCGTAATTTACCTCTCCAGATTCTGTAAACGGGGTTACCAGTGCAACACCAGCGCCTTCAAAAATAGCCATGTGATTTTCCTCCTTCATATTCTTCCTGTGTAATCTTAAAACCGGCACAATCGTTCGGATATTATTCAGAACATGCCAAAACTGCTTTTGCAGACAAAATAAGGAGACTGACAAATCCCGGTCAGCCCCCTTAAAGTCGTTCTTTGCTTTCTGCTTTAAGTAGCTCTCCATCCGGTTGGATGACAGTTACAGGATTCTTCACCCTGTCCCCAGATAAATGACGTCCAGACCGTCCTGTATCTTCGGCGCCCACCCTTTCAAGAAACCCTCGTCTGCTTCTGGTGCATCAGATCCTCTACTCATGCTTCGCGCAACCTCTACTTGCCTGTTTGTTTATAATACTAGCATTAACCTTTTTAATTGTCAAGAAGCGAAGTACTACTTGCAACAATCTACTTCTTCGATGTTGCTCACACGCTGTGTGAACAACATCAGGATTTTGCCGATGCTTCGCATTCCAAATCGGCAAAATCCACAACCACTACTGTATCATACGGAATTTTCAGTTCAGAAAATTCCTACTTACAACAATCTACTTCTTCCACCTTGTCTGCGATGCGGCGGATGCCTTCCGGCAGTACCTTGCCGGTCACAATGACCTGAACCTGGTCACGGCATTTCAGCAGCCCCTCCAGTTCCTCTTCCGTCACAATATTCTGATCCACCAGGCCAAGGGCCTCGTCAAGCACCAGAAGATCGCACTCTTCTGTCGTCAGTACCTTTTTTGCATAATTCAGCCCGTTGCGGATATTGATCTGCTCATCTTTCTTTTCCGCATCACTCAGTTCCGCAAAATAACGGTCTGATTTTTCAAACCGGAATACTTTCAGTTCCGGCTCCATTCGCTTTAATACTTCCAGATTTCCTATTTTCTCACTGCCTTTTAAAAACTGGATCACGATCACGGTTTTCTGCTCTGTGAGCGCCTGAAGCGCTCTGCCAAGGGCCATCGCTGTCTTGCCTGAACTGTCTTTTCCACAGATGGCCTCTAGTCTTCCTGTACTCATCGCTTTTGCACCTCTGTTTTTCTTAGCATTTGGGAACCTCCTGCAAAACAGGCTGCTCCACTAGAATCATTCATCTCGTTGATACAAGCGTCATTATCCTATCACATTCCCCCGCTGTTTGCAAGTAAATCGTGTACAGGAAGCTTTTATACCGTCTCATCTTCTTGATCTCCACACTCTAATTTGCTGATGGAAACTTCATAGGCCACGCGCTTCTCACACTCCGTTTCACTGAGCTTTTTGGTGTATTCCCGGCTCTGGACACGGCCCCAGACGCGTACCCGGGTTCCGACCTCAAAGCCAGAGGCAAACCTCGCGTTTCTGCCCCAGGCAATGCAGGGGATATAGTCGGACTTGCCATACGGACGGTTTACCGCCAGCAAAAGATCCGCAATCTCACGGCCCAGCGGCGTTTTCCGGTAAACCGGCGCTTTACAGATATATCCGTCCAGGAATATCTGGTTCGTCTTGGTATAGTCCGTGAACTTCTCCATAAAATGAATCTCCCGGACAAACACGGACAGCACCAGGCGGTTTTTCACTCCCTCGTGCCGGTTATAGGAACGGAACTGGCCAATGGCCTCCACCGTGCAGCCAATGTAATCTTCCTTTACATCCAGAAGCCGCTCGGAAATCATCAGCGGGATGATGTCAGCCTGTTCGCTCAGACGGCTCACCGCCACATTTACCAGATAGAAGCCCTCTCCGAACACCTCATGACTAAAGGTAAATCCGGAAATGATTTCCCCTATCACACTCACCTTATTGTTTTCAATCACTTTTTCTGACATAGTATTTTCTCTCCTCTTCCCATTTCATTTAGCTTTCAGCTATTATCATATTTATGGGAAAATGAGAAAATTTATTCAGTGTTTCGCTCGACAAATGGCGGCAAAACATGCACAACAAAAATGCCACACAACTGCCCTCTCCGCAGAGAAGGAGTTGTGTGGCGAAAATAGCCTGACTAGAAAAATCCACACCAGGTTTTTGGGAATCTGGCAATATTTATTTTTTGAAGGATGCTCTCTTACGCATGGTCGGATCCAGGATCTTCTTGCGGATACGCAGGTTCTCCGGGGTTACCTCAAGCAGCTCGTCGGTATCGATGAACTCCAGGCACTGCTCCAGACTCATGATTTTCTTCGGAACCAGCTTTAATGCCTCATCAGCGCTGGAGGAACGGGTGTTGGTCAGCTTCTTTGTCTTGCAGACATTAACCTCGATGTCCTCGGTCTTCGGGTTCTGGCCGATGACCATACCGGAGTAAACCTTCTCGCCCGGTCCTACAAAGAGGATGCCGCGCTCCTGTGCGTTGAACAAACCATAGGTGATGGTCTCACCGCTCTCGTAAGCGATCAGGGAACCGGTCTTACGGTAGCTTAAGTCTCCCTTGTACGGACCGTAGCCATCGAAAATGGTATTGATGATACCGTTACCCTTGGTATCGGTCATGAACTCACCGCGGTAGCCGATCAGGCCTCTGGACGGGATGGAGAACTCCAGACGGGTATAACCGCCGTTTGCCGGGCTCATGCCCTGCAGCTCACCCTTTCTGGATGTCAGCTTCTGGATAACTGCACCGGTAAACTCCTCCGGAACGTCCACGTAAGCCAGCTCCATCGGCTCTAACTTCTGATTGCGCTCGTTGTATTTGTAAAGAACCTCAGCCTTGCTGACTGCAAACTCAAAGCCCTCACGGCGCATGTTCTCAATGAGGACAGACAGATGCAGCTCACCACGGCCGGAAACCTTGAAGCAGTCCGGAGACTCTGTTTCCTCTACACGCAGGCTGACATCGGTGTTCAGCTCGCGGAACAGACGCTCTCTGATGTGGCGGGAGGTAACGAACTTACCTTCCTGTCCTGCTAACGGGCTGTCATTGACCATGAAGTTCATGGAGATAGTCGGCTCGGAAATCTTCTGGAACGGAATAGATTCCGGGTTTTCCGGGGAACAGATGGTATCACCGATATGCAGATCTGCAATGCCGGATACCGCAACAATATCACCGATGGTTGCTTCCTGGACCTCAACACGCTTTAAGCCATCAAACTGGTACAGCTTACCGATCTTGACTCTGCGCATCTTATCCGGATCATGATGGTTTACAATGACGCAGTCCTGGTTTACCTTGAGACTGCCGTTGTCAATCTTGCCGACACCGATACGGCCAACAAACTCATTGTAGTCGATGGTACTGATGAGCATCTGGGTATCTGCATCCGGGTCTCCCTCCGGAGCCGGGATATAATTTACGATGGTCTCAAACAGCGGGCTCATATCAACTTCCGGATCGTCCAGCTCTTTCTTGGCGAAACCGGCACGGGCAGATGCAAATACAAACGGGCAGTCTAACTGCTCGTCAGAAGCGTCCAGATCCATGAACAGTTCTAATACTTCGTCGATCACCTCGGTCGGTCTTGCCTCCGGACGGTCGATCTTGTTGATGCACACGATAACGGACAGATCCAGCTCCAGTGCCTTCTGCAGAACGAACTTGGTCTGCGGCATCGGTCCCTCGTAAGCGTCTACCACCAAGATAACGCCGTTTACCATCTTCAGAACTCGCTCTACCTCGCCGCCGAAGTCTGCATGTCCTGGAGTGTCGATGATGTTGATCTTCTTATCTTTATAAAATACTGCGGTATTCTTGGAAAGGATGGTGATTCCGCGCTCACGCTCGATATCATTGGAGTCCATGACACGCTCTTCCACTTCCTGGTTCGCGCGGAATACACCGCTCTGCTTTAACAGCTCGTCTACCAGGGTGGTTTTACCGTGGTCAACATGGGCAATGATCGCGATGTTACGGATGTCTTCTCTCTTCATTTTCATAATCGTAATCTTCCTCTTTCTTTAAGCGAAAATGCGCACCGGCACATTTTCATCAGCTTTACAAAAAAACTAAGGACTTGTTGCCAGGTCCTTAGTTTCACGTCACTTATCACAATTTATTAATATAACATCCTGAGTAACAGATTGCAAGACTTTTTTCCGCAATGCAGGGCTTTTTTCTGTTTAAAATTTAAAACAGAACCAGTTCGCCATCCGCAAAGCCATAGTAGCACTCTTTTCCCCGGGTCATAACTGCCTTTCCGCCGGTTTTCTCAGTAATCTGGGCAACCAGGGAACCTTCTTTTTCCAGCGGAACCATACAGACCACATCCACCGCGTCGGTGTACTGGGTATCTAACACCGGAATCTCCATCTGGGCCGTGATGTACTGAATCTTGCCAATGCCATTGTAATCCGTATGAATCTTTAATTCCACACCCGGACATTTTTCTACAATGACACTGTTCTTTAAGCCCTCCTGCACTGCACCAGAGTAAGCCCGTACCAGTCCGCCAGTGCCAAGGAGGGTTCCGCCAAAGTAACGAGTCACCACCACGCAGATATTTTTTACTTCCGCGCCCAAAAGCACATCCAGCATCGGGCGGCCTGCGGTCTGAGCCGGCTCACCGTCATCACTGCATCGCTGAACCTGTCCCCGCTCACCGATGACATAAGCCGAACAGTTGTGTCTGGCATCCCAGTATTTCTTTTTCATTTCATCAATGAAGGCCACAGCCTCCTCCTCGCTCTTCACCGGTCTTGTAGTGGCAATGAAGCGGGATTTTTTCTCGGTCAGTTCGCCCTCTCCGCCCTCAAAAAGAATTTTATATCGTTCCATCATGGGTATACTTCCTATATATAATCAATCATCCTGTATTTTTCTTTCGCTCCTATCTTACCAGTAAACGCGGCTTCTGGCAAGGAGTATCTGATGCCGCAAACTGCGCTATGGTTGCATTGTAAGGGGCCTTTTGGTATAATCATAATTGGATTTTTATAGAAAAATCCCGACAACAAAGGAGGATTCCGAATGAATTATGGAAAAGACGCGACAGAAAAGCGTCTGCAGGCCGTAAACTCCAGGAGCCGCAAATACCGCTCCCGGATTTTTCTTACCTTTCTAAAGACCTGCTGCGTGCTCTGTCTGTTTAGCGTTCTGGTCATATCCAGTATCGGCATCGGCATTGTCATGGGCATCATCGACAATTCCCCGGACCTGAATGTGGACAGCATCGTCCCCATCGGCTATGCCACCACCGTATATGACAGCGCCGGAAACTTAACCGACACCCTGGTAACCGCAGGCTCCAACCGGGAAGAAGCCACTTACGATGAACTCCCCCAAGACCTGATCAACGCCTTCGTTGCCATTGAGGACTCCCGATTCTGGACCCACAACGGCATCGACTTACGCTCCATCTCCCGCGCGGCAGTCGGCGTACTGACCGGTGAAAACCGCGGAGGCGGAAGTACCATCACCCAGCAGCTCATCAAGAACAACATGTTCAACGGCGGCATGGAGACCAGCTTCGGCGCCAAGTTAGAGCGAAAACTCCAGGAGCAGTACCTGGCTTTGCAGCTCACAAAATCCATGGACCGCAAGCTAATCCTGACCAACTACTTAAACACCATCAACTTAGGCAACAATGCCCTGGGCGTCAAGGTAGCTGCACGGCGGTATTTTAATAAGGATGTTTCTGACCTGACACTCTCCGAGTGCACCGTCATTGCAGGCATCACCCAGAACCCGTCCCGCTTAAACCCCATCAGCGGTCAGGAGGCCAATGCGGAAAAGCGCAAGGTCATCCTGCAGTATATGTTTGAGCAGGGTTACATCACCAAGGAGCAGCAGGAAGAAGCCCTGGCAGATGATGTCTACGCCCGTATCCAGATGGTGGACAACGTCTCCAAGGAGAATTCCACTCCCTACAGCTATTTCACTGATGAGCTGACCCAGCAGGTGAAAGACACACTGATGGAAAAACTTGGCTACACCGAAACCCAGGCCCACAACCTGCTCTACAGCGGCGGACTTCAGATTTACACCACCCAGGATCCGGCCATCCAGGCCATCGTGGATGAAGAGGTCAACGATCCTTCCAACTATTCCGCTGCCCGCTACAGCCTGGAGTACCGTCTCTCTGTAACCCATGCAGACGGCACCACCGAGCATTTTTCCGAGAAGAACTTAAAATCCTGGCACGCCTCCACCTTAAACGCAGGCTGGGAAGGACTCTACAACAGCGAAGCGGAGGCTGACGCAGACATTGAAGCTTACAAGGCAGCTACTCTGCAGGAGGGCGATACCATCATCGGAGAACGCTCCAGCAAAGTCCTGCAGCCCCAGGTTTCCTTCGTCATCATGGACCAGAAAACCGGGCAGGTCAAAGCCATCAGCGGAGGCCGCGGCACCAAGACTGCCAGCCTGACCTTAAACCGCGCTACCAACACTACCAGACAGCCTGGTTCTACTTTCAAGGTCATTACTGCATTTGCCCCGGCTCTGGACACCTGCGGTGCCACCCTGGGAAGCGTTTACTACGATGCCCCTTTCACCGTGGGCACCAAGACCTTTAAAAACTGGTATAAGCAGGGTTACCTGGGTTACTCCAACATCCGCGACGGTATCATCTACTCCATGAACATCGTTGCTGTGCGCACCATGATGGAAACCGTAAGTCCCCAGCTGGGTGTGGAATACGCCAAGAACTTCGGCATCACCACCCTGACCGATACCGATATGAACGCAGCAACTGCCCTGGGCGGCATCACCAAAGGCGTGACCAACCTGGAACTGACCGCTGCCTTTGCTTCCATTGCCAACGGCGGCCTTTACACCAAACCGGTATTCTTCACAAAGATCCTGGATCACGATGGCAAGCTGCTCATCGACAATGAGCCGGAAACCCACCGGGTTCTGAAGGATTCCACCGCGTTCCTGCTGACTGATGCCATGGAGGATTCCATGCAGGCCAACCGCATCTTCGCAAGCTCCGGTGTCAGCGTCAGCTCCACCAGCACCCGCGCAGCCCTGCCGAACATGTCTGCAGCCGGCAAGAGCGGTACCACCAGCAACAACAACGATATCTGGTTCATCGGCTACACACCTTATTACACCGCCGGTGTATGGGGCGGCTGTGACGAGAACCAGAAGCTCACCGGACAGAACGGCGGTACTTCCTACCACAAAGATATCTGGCGCAAGATCATGACCCGCGTTCACGAGGGTTTAAGTGATCCGGGATTCGCCGTTCCGGACAGCGTGGAAACTGCAGAGATCTGCCGCAAATCCGGCAAACTTGCCATTCCCGGTGTCTGCTCCCACGATCCGCGCGGCAATGCAGTTTACACTGAATACTTTGCAAAAGGCACCGTACCAACCGAAATGTGCAACACCCATGTGCTTGCCACGGTCTGCAGCGTTACCGGACTTCTTCCGGGCTCCAACTGCCCGAAAACTTCCATGGTGCGCATTGCCCTTCCAGCCGAGGAAGAAGGCGAGACCGATGATTCCAAATACGCTATGCCGACCAGGCACTGCTCCGGTCACACCAGTGTAACCGTTGATCCATCCTACCTCGGACCAGATGAGACTAATGACAGTTCCGGCTCCGGTGGAGCTGGTGTTGTTCCCGGCCTTGGACCAGGCGGCGCCAGCACCCGGCCTTCCTCGGGCGTGTCGAACGGACCAGGACGCGACTAAATTTATCCCTAAAAAGCTCTGAGAAATCCAGAATTTTCTCAGAGCTTTTTCTTTTAATCCCAATGCAGATGCGCTATAATATCTCTTAGATTTTGACAATAATCTGGCATTTTTCACAACAACGTTCATCAGGGGGTATTCACATGCAAAAGAAATTTGAATCAGGTACTTTTCTCCCGGACAGTCTCATCTCCTGCCGCACCCTTTACAAAGCGAACGGCTTCTCCAACGATGACTTGTCCCGTCCTATTATCGGTGTCTGCAACTCTTTCACGGACATTGTGCCCGGCCACCGTCATCTGAAAGAGCTGGCCGAGCAGGTCAAATACGGCGTTTACCGTGCAGGCGGCACACCGGTAGAATTTGGCTGCATTGCCGTATGCGACGGTGTGTGCACCACCCACAGCGGTGCCCGCTACTCTCTGCCGTCCCGTGAGCTTGTGGCAGACAGCATTGAGACTATGGCACGGGCGCACCGGCTGGACGGCCTGGTGCTCATTGGCTCCTGCGATAAAACCGTTCCGGGCATGCTGATGGCCGCTGCAAGACTGGATATTCCATGCATCTTCCTGGCTGGCGGATGCATGCTGGGCGGCCAGTCCTTTGGCGGCAAGCGCAAATCTGATTCCACCTCCATCGAGGAGGCCTACGGTATGTACCAGGTTGGCAAGATCGACCACGATGTTCTGGAGGACATCACTGAGCTCTGCTGCCCGACCGTCGGCTCCTGCCAGCATATGGCCACCGCAAACTCCATGTGCTGCATGGCAGAGGCCCTGGGCTTAAGCCTGCCCGGCTCCGCAGCGATCCCGGCTGTCTATAACGACCGCATCCGCGCGGCACTTCTCTCCGGTGAAGCGGCAGTCCGTATGGTATTAAACGGCATCACCTCCCGGGATATCCTGACTCCGGAGGCCATCCGCAACGCCATCATGGTTCTTATGGCAACCGGCGGCTCCACCAACTGCGTCATCCACACCCTCGCCATTGCCCATGAGATCGGCCTGGATTCCAAAACCGTCATGGGATGGTTAGAGGAATACGGAAACAGCATCCCGCTTATCTGCCGCATCAATCCGGCCTCCAGGGAATTCGATGCTGAGGACTTCTACAAGGCCGGCGGTATCCCAGAGGTTCAGCGCCAGATGAAACCGCTTCTGTACAACGACTGCATGACCGTGACCGGAAAATCCATCGGCGAAAACGCCGCAGCCTGCCGCAGTCTCTACCCGAAGAACCCGGAGGTCATCACCTCCCTGGAGAAGCCATTCTCCACCCTGGCAGGACTCGCCATCATGCACGGCAACCTCGCTCCTGACACCGCTGTAGCCAAACCTGCTGCTGTTGCGGAGGAAGTACGCCACTTCACCGGAAAAGCCATCTGCTTCGACAGTGAGGATGCCGTGAGCGATGCCATCGCAAAGCAGCTCATCAAGCCGGGCCACGTAGTAGTAGTCCGCTACGAGGGACCGAAAGGCGCTCCGGGTATGCCGGAAATGTTCAAGCCGATGAAGCTGCTCTACGGTCAGGGCTTAAACAAGTGCACCGCCCTCATCACCGACGGACGCTTCTCCGGCACCAACAACGGCTGCTTCGTGGGTCATATTTCTCCAGAAGCCGCAGCTGGCGGTCCCATCGCCCTCATTGAAGACGGAGACGAAATCGAGATCGACATCCCGAACAAAAAACTGGAGCTCCACGTATCCGATGAAGAACTCGCCCGCAGAAAAGCCGCATTCCACTACGAACCGAAGAAAGTAGACGGTTATCTGAAGCGCTACGCACTGCACGCAAGAAGCGCGGACCAGGGCGGAGTGATTGTGGATTAACAAACTGTCTGTACACAAAAGGCGCGGAAACTGTCTGGCTTCCGCGCCCTTCTTTGCTTATTCGGTTCTATTAGAAAAAATCATCCTCGTCCGCGTCTTCCGGTTCCTCTGTATCCGGTCTGATCTGAATCCCGCCATATACAAACGCCAGAATTCCACCTGGGAATATCTTACGCCATCGTAGCAGCCACGGAATGTCGCCTCCGTCTTTAAAAAGCGCTGAAACCAGGGCTTATGCGGATACTTAAGCAGCTTTACCGCAATATCCGGTTTGACCACTTCATAGTCCGAATAATCTGCCTCATGGACCGTTCCATAGTTCTCGCGCATATAATGACTGTATTTTTCTACAGCCACTCCCGACAGAAACATCACCAGCGCCAGAATCCCGATTGCCGGCCCGATTATCGTTTTTTTATCCGTTCCAAACGGTTTCAGCACCATATTCACTCCAACCGGAACCAGTACCAGAACAGCCCAGAATATCGCATAGGATACCATGCGGATGTTAAAGCAGAATGGATACGCACCGATGCCGAATATTCCAACCATCGTGTAAGGATCAAACAAAAGTTCTATCTCAGAACTTTTTTCATTTACTCCTTCATCTTCGGCTTAAACACCAGCGCCCCCAGATACCCAAACACCAGCGCTGCTGCGATTCCGGCGGAGGCAGCGGTGAGGCCGCCTTTAAAGATTCCCATAGCCCCCTCCTCACCAACCGCTTTCGCCACACCTTTCCACAGGGTATTGCCAAAACCGAGGAGCGGCACCCCGGCTCCGGCTCCAGCCCATTTCAGGAAGGGTTCATAAAGGCCCAGCCAGCCTAAGACATTGCCGGTTACGACCAGCGTTACCATAACCCGGCCTGGCATCATTTTGGTGCGGTCTAAGAGGATCTGCACCAGGGCGCAAATTGCGCCGCCCACAAGAAAAGCGCGGACCAGTTCCATCACCATATCACGCATTTTTTCACACCTCCATCCGTTCCAGCATCACCGCATGAGCGATTCCCGGTATGCTCTGGCCTTCGTTGTAGCTGACGGTAGACAGCAGCGCGCCGGTGGGCACAAACAGCACCCGGTTCCACTCGCCCCGCATCAGCTTCGGCAGAATGTGGGCACACAGCGTTACCGCGGAGCACCCACAGCCGCTTCCGCCGGAGTGGACATCCTGCTCGCCCCGGTCATAGATTTCCAGGCCGCAGTCCATGTGCTTTCCGGTGATGTCGTGACCGCTGCTCTTCATAAAATCCAGAAGCGCCTTCTGCCCCACTGCTCCCAGATCTCCGGTGATGATGCGGTCATAATAGGAGGCACCCACACCGAAATCCTCAAAATTCTGGCAGATGGTATTCCAGGCCGCCGGTGCCATGGCAGCACCCATATTCATAGAATCCTTGGTTCCCATATCCACCAGCTTTCCGGTGGTGATGCCGGTCACTGCCACACGGAAGCGATGATTCTTTCTACCCATTCCGTTCCCACCGGTCTCTGCCTGTTTCATAGCTGTCTCTGAATTTTTTTCACTACATGCTCCTTCTCGTTTCATTTCACTTCCGCTCTCCAGCACCACCGCCCCGCACCCGGTCACGGTCCAGGTGGCGCTCTGGGCTCTCTGGTTTCCGTAGCCCAGCGGAAAACGGAACTGCTTCTCTGCTGTCGCATAGTGACTGGAAACCAGGGCCAGTACCCGGTCGGCATACCCGGCATTCACACACATGGCCCCCAGACTCAGTGCCTCTCCCATGGTGGAGCAGGCTCCGTAAAGGCCAAACAGCGGAATTTCCAGATCTACCGTACCAAACGAGGTAGCGATCAGCTGGCCTAAAAGATCTCCCGCAAAGAGATAGCGTACCTCTCTCCGGTGGATATTTCCCTTCTCCAGCGCCAGATCCGCCGCCTGCTTCTGCATGGCGCTCTCTGCCTGTTCCCAGTTTTCCATTCCAAACATCTCATCTGTTTCTGTTACATCAATTCCATCTGCCAGCGGCCCCTGACCTTCCTTCTTTCCCGCGACCGAAGCCCAGGACGCTACAAACGCCGGATGTTCAAACCGCAGACTTGCCTTTCCCACCTGCATATTTCCACTCCTTTCCGCTGTAACTACCAATCACTCTGTAATTAGCATGCCAAAAGAAGTAAAATCTATTCCAGTAATAAAAATTTAAGAATAGTCACGAAAGGTCCGAAGCAGGCCG
>NZ_QUFI01000048.1 GCF_003478505.1 Clostridium sp. AF27-2AA | reverse complement strand
GACCTAAGAGGTCGGGGTATCCTGCGCTGTTTTATGATGAAAGGAAAAATAGTGATTGCAAGCATTTTGCTTGCAGGTATTTCGGCGGGCATTCTGGCAGGGTGCAGAAATGCGGCTGTCAGTAGGCAGGAAAAGGAAGGGCCTGTTATCACGCTCGGCAGCGACAGCTATCCGCCATACAACTATCTGAATGAAGCTGGTATTCCGACAGGAATCGATGTAGAGCTGGCGACCGAAGCCTTCCAAAGAATGGGGTACGAGGTGAAGGTTGTCCAGATCAACTGGGAACAGAAAAAGGAACTGGTGGAGAGCGGGGAGATTGACTGTATTATGGGCTGCTTTTCCATGGAGGGACGTCTTGACGATTACCGCTGGGCCGGACCGTACATAGCAAGCCGTCAGGTGGTTGCTGTAAATGCGAGCAGTGACATTTATAAACTGAGTGACCTGGAGGGAAAGAATCTTGCAGTCCAGTCTACAACCAAGCCGGAAGGCATTTTTCTGAACCGGACAGATGAGAGGATCCCGAAACTGGGAAATCTGATCAGTCTCGGACACAGGGAGCTGATCTATACATTTCTTGGGAAAGGATATGTAGATGCAGTGGCTGCACATGAGGAATCCATCGTTCAGTATAAGAAGGATTATGATACAGATTTTCGTGTCCTGGAAGAACCTTTGATGGTTGTGGGGATAGGAGTTGCTTTTGCAAAAGCGGATGACAGAGGAATCTGCGAGCAGATGAACCAGACACTGGAAGAAATGCGCCGGGATGGCACATCCCTGAAAATCATCGGAAAATATCTGGATGATCCGGAAAAGTATCTGGAGGTAGATGATCTTGGAGATTAAGCGTAAGAAAAAAGAAAAACGGATCCAGATAGTCGGTGCTCTTCTTGGAATCTGTGTGGCAGCCACAGCTCTGTTTTATTTTTTTCATGTGGAAAAGGCAGAGGCAGAGAGACGGATGGTGGAGATTGTAAACTACGTCAAGGTGCAGTGCTCAACCTACACCCATTATAATGAATCTTCGGAATCCAAAAGCCTTCTCCGTGCGATTGAAAGTGCCAGACAGATGAGTGCCAATATTGATATGGAAACAGAAAACGGCGGTCAGCTGAGCCGGGAATTTTTGAAAGAGAATCTGCAGACGCTCTGGGTGGACGGGATCCTTATCCTGGATACAGAGGGAAGGACAGTCTGTGAATACAGCGCGAATGAGTCTCTGACCGATGAAATCACGGATTATCTGCAAAAAGACATTATCATGGATTTTGCCGGATATGAAGAACGAAGCTATTCGGAGCGGATAGCCAGAGCAGACGGGTCACGTATCGATATTGCAGCCTGCGCCAGAAAAGATGCACCGGGCATTGTTGCGATCTACTATTATACGTCTCCGGAATTTGTCAGAAACTATACGCTGACGATACAGAGCCTTTTAAATGGCTATAGTACCCGGAAGGACGGTACGATCATTGTGGCGGACAAG
Source organism: Clostridium sp. AF27-2AA (assembly GCF_003478505.1). Lineage (GTDB taxonomy): Bacteria > Bacillota > Clostridia > Lachnospirales > Lachnospiraceae > Brotaphodocola. The sequence continues at coordinate 17,349 of NZ_QUFI01000048.1, read as the reverse complement.
GGAAGCGTCATTGCCAGCAACGATGAGAGTCTGCTTGGACAGGATACCGCCGGCAACGAGATTGTGCAGGCAATGAAACAGAATACAGACAGCCGACACATATTTCATCTGAAGCATGAGGGAACCGGATGTTACGGGATCATGCTGAAGCAGCGGGATTATTACATTTATGCGTATCTTCCGGATACGGAGGTCTTCCATGACCTGCCGCTCAGTGTAACAGCGGTTGTTTTCTTTTATTTTCTGATATTCAGTGTCTTCTGGTTCTGGATATACAGAACCAATCAGGCACACCGCAAAAAGGAGCAGGAAAAGGAAGAAAAATATAAAGCAGAGCTTTTGAGGGCAGCAAAAAGGGCAGATGCAGCCAATGAGGCAAAAACCGAGTTTCTCCAGAGGATGAGCCATGATATCCGGACACCGATCAACGGAATCTGTGGCATGCTCGATGTGGCAGATCATTATGCAGACGATATGGACAAGCAGAGGGAATGCCGTACAAAGATCAAAGAGGCATCAAATCTGTTGCTGGAACTGGTAAACGAAGTCCTGGATATGAGCAAGCTGGAATCGGATGAAGTGATTCTGGAAGAAATCCCATTTCAGCTGGGCAGTATTTTTGAGGAACTCCTGGTTGTGATCGAGCAGATAGCCGCAAAACGGAATATCCGGATCGTGTGGGAGAAAAAAGAAGTGATACACTGGAATCTCATCGGAAGTCCGGGATATGTGAAGCGGATCCTGATGAATATCCTGACAAATGCGGTGAAATATAACAGAGAAAGCGGATGTATCTATATCAGCTGCATGGAAATCGCATCAGAACAGACAGGAATGGTGACCATGGAATTTATCTGCCGGGATACAGGGATCGGTATGACAGAAGCTTTTCAGAAACGTCTTTTTGAACCGTTTGCGCAGGAGCATGCCGGAAGCCGGACAAAATTTTCCGGAACCGGACTTGGAATGTCCATCACAAAAAAGCTGATCGAAAAAATGGGCGGAACGATTACGTTTGAAAGTGAGCTGGGAAAAGGCACGACCTTTGTGTTACGGATCCCGTTTAAAACAGATCCGGATGTGGAAAAGCGTGAAGAACAGAAGACTGCAACAGAAAGATCCATCAAAGGTCTGAAGATCCTTCTGGCAGAAGACAATGCGCTGAACATGGAAATTGCGGAATTTATGCTTCAGAATGAAGGGGCCTGTGTGTGTAAAGCATGGAATGGCCAGCAGGCGGCTGAGATATTCGAAAACAGCAGGCCGTACGAATTTGATGCCATTCTGGTGGATATCATGATGCCGGTTATGAATGGCTATGAAGCGGCAGAGCGGATCCGTTCTCTGGACAGAGAGGACGCAAAGGTGGTTCCGATCATCGCAATGACGGCAAACGCGTTTACAGAGGACAGGATCAGAGCAAAGGAAGCGGGAATGGATGAACACATTGCCAAACCGATTGATGTAAAATTGCTGGTAAAGGTGATCTGCAAATTAATTGGAAATGATTTCAGGGGGAGCTGTAATGAAAAAGAAAAAGTGGAATAGAGTTTTAGCTGTATTTTGGGTGATGGCTGCAGTTATATCATTTTTGTCAGGCTGCAGTGGGAAGAGCGCGGAAAAAGAAGATGCGGAAACGATTACTGTGTATTTGTGGACCACAAAGCTGTATGACACCTATGCACCATACATTCAGGAGCAGCTTCCGGATATCAATATTGAATTTGTAGTGGGAAATAACGATCTGGATTTTTACAGATTTCTGAATGAAAACGGTGGATTGCCGGATATTATAACCTGCTGCCGGTTTTCGCTGCATGACGCCAGTCCGCTGAAGGACCGTCTGATGGACCTTTCCACCACCAATGAGGCCGGTGCTGTCTATAATACATACATCCACAGCTTTACGAATCAGGATGGCAGTGTAAACTGGCTTCCGGTGTGCGCAGATGTACATGGCTTCGTAGTGAACAGAGATCTGTTTGAGAAGTATAAGATTCCGCTGCCAACCGATTACGAAAGCTTTGTTTCTGCCTGTCAGGCATTTGACAAGGTGGGGATCCGAGGGTTTACCGCAGACTATTATTATGATTATACCTGTATGGAAACCTTGCAGGGCCTGTCTGCGGCAGAGCTTTCGACTGCAGCCGGACGCAGATGGCGTACCGCCTACAGTGATCCGGGTAACAGCACAAAAGAGGGTCTAGACAGTACCGTCTGGCCGAAGGCCTTTGAGCGGATGGAGCAATTTATCCGGGATACAGGGCTGAGCCGGGAGGATCTGGACAGGAATTATGATGATGTGGCTGAGCTGTACAAAAGCGGTAAGCTGGCCATGTATTTCGGCAGCTCTGCCGGTGTAAAAATTTTTCAGGATCAGGGCATTAATACAATATTTCTGCCATTCTTTGAGCAGAACGGCGAAAAGTGGCTGATGACTACGCCATATTTCCAGGTGGCATTAAACCGTGACCTGACGCAGGATGAAACGCGCCGGCAGAAAGCAATGAAGGTACTGAATGTGATGCTTTCGGCGGATGCGCAGAACCGGATCATTTATGAGGGCCAGGATCTGCTAAGCTACAGTCAGAATGTGGATAACCAGCTGACGGAATATCTGAAGGATGTGAAATCTGTGATTGAAGAGAACCATATGTATATCCGGATTGCGTCAAATGACTTTTTCTCTGTTTCCAGAGATGTGGTTTCTAAGATGATCTCCGGAGAATACGATGCCGGACAGGCTTATCAGTCCTTCCATACCCAGCTTCTCGAGGAGAATACTGCTTCTGAACCGGTTGTGCTGGATTCACAGAAGGCATATTCCGACCGTTTTCATGCCAGTGGGGGCAATGCGGCATATTCTGTTATGGCAAACACGCTGCGCGGCATTTATGGTACGGATGTGCTGATCGCGACAGCAAATAGCTTTACGGGAAATGTGCGGAAGGCAGGATATACGGAAAAAATGGCGAGCGCCATGATCATGCCAAACGGACTTTCGGCTTACAGATGTGAGCTGAGTGGGGCCAAACTGAAAGAAACGGTCAGAAGCTTTGTGGAAGGCTGGCAGGGAGGTTTTCGTCCCTTTAACCGCGGTTCGCTGCCAGTGGTCAGCGGGATTTCTGCGGAGATCCGGGAAACTGCGGATGGTTATACGCTGGAGAAAGTGACAAAGAATGGAAAAGCAGTTCGGGATGATGATACGTTTACGGTAACCTGTCTGGCCATACCACAGCATATGGAAGCTTATCCGGCAGATGAAACGATAGTATTTGACAGAGCTGACAGCACGGTGAAAGATACCTGGATAAGCTGTATTTCGGATGGGGATGCTGTTCTTGCAGAGCCTGAAGATTACATGACTTTGAGGTGAGAAGAATGGACATTGGGAATCGTAATACGAACAGAGTGAAAATTTTTATGAGAAAACGACTCAGGATAGCGGTCTTTCTTGCCGTTTTACTTGGAATCGTTCTGACTGTTTTCCGGTATTTTGAGTTTGTATCGAAAACGGTTTATGAGGAAAGTGTTTCTCATTTGACTGAGGTTTTCCATCAGTCGAATAATGTGTTAAATGAGCTGACAAATAAGAACCTGACTTATCTTCATATGTGGAGTGAGTATCTGCAGAACACCTCCAGTGAAAGCAAAATCCGTGATTATGTGAAGAAAGCACAGAGTGAGGCAGGCTTTTTGTATTTCTATTTTCTTTCGGCTGACGGCAACTATAAGATGGTAACAGGGGAAACCGGGTATCTTGGAGTGCAGGAAAATCTGGAGGATGAGATCCGGCAGGGGAAGGATATCATAACAAATGCAGTAGTTCCCGGAAAATCCCAGCTGCTTATTTTTGCCAGCCCGCAGGCGCATGGAAGCTATCAGGGATTTGAGTATGATGCCATTGCAATTGCATATGAAAACTCGGATATCGTAAGTGTACTGGATATTTCTGCCTTTAACGGACATGCAAAGAGTTATGTGGTTCATCCGGATGGCCGTGTTGTGATCGACCATTCTTTTGAGTCATGGGGGAACGTGTATAATTTTTTGGGTGTCCTGAGAGAGCATTCCAATATGCCGGAAACAGAGATTCTGGACCTTGCGGAGCAATGGAAAGAGGAATGTACCGATGCGATGCTCGTAAATCTGGATGGCAGGGATTACTATCTGGTTTATGAAAAATCGAAGCTTCAGGACTGGATATTCCTGGGGCTGGTCCGGGCCGATATCGTCAATGCCAGCATGAACAATCTGCAGCTTGGTACGATGTTCCTTGTGGGTGCAGTCGTGTGCGGTATCGCTGCCCTTCTGATCGGACTGATCATTCAGAAAAGCAGGAGAAGTCTGAAGCGAAAGGATACGGAGATCCTGTACCGGGATGAGCTGTTTCAAAAGCTGTCGATGAATGTGGATGATGTGTTTCTGATGCTGGATGCAAGCACGTATAGGGCTGATTATGTAAGCCCGAATGTGGAAAGACTGCTGGGCATTACCGTAGAACAGATTCAGAAGGATATCTGTGTTTTGGGAAAACTGCATTCCAGGAATCCGGAAGATCCGAAGAAGAATTATCTGAAGGATATGCTGACACAGGAACAGAGGGAATGGGATTTTGAATATGTTCATCAGAAAACAGGGGAGCGGCACTGGTTTCATATTGTCGCAATGGGCAGTGATGTAAACGGAATGAAGAAATATATCCTGGTCATGTCGGACCGTACCTCTGACAAGAAAATGAATCAGGCCCTTGCTGAGGCAGTCCGTGCTGCTGAGACCGCCAACCGGGCAAAGAGCACGTTCCTTTCCAACATGTCTCACGATATCCGGACACCGATGAATGCGATCATTGGTTTTACGACACTGGCTGTAAGCAACATTGACAATCAGGACAAAGTCCGGGATTATCTGGGCAAGATCCTTTCATCCAGCAACCATCTGCTCTCGCTGATCAATGATGTGCTGGATATGAGCCGTATTGAGAGTGGAAAGATCCATCTGGAAGAAACAGAGGTCAGTCTGTCGGATGTCCTTCATGATCTGAAGACGATCATCAGCGGCCAGATCTATGCAAAGCAGCTGGATCTTTATATGGATGCCGTGGATGTTGCGAACGAGGATGTCTATTGTGATAAAACGCGGCTGAACCAGGTGCTCTTGAATCTTTTGTCTAATGCGATCAAGTTTACCCCGGCAGGCGGAACCGTTTCTGTCCGGCTGAAGCAGCTTTCGGGTACACAGAAGGGCGGTGCGCTGTACGAGATCCGGGTCAAGGATAACGGCATCGGCATGAGCCCGGAATTTGCCCAGAAGCTATTTTCGCCGTTTGAGCGGGAACGCACCTCCACGGTCAGCAAAATCCAGGGCACAGGGCTTGGTATGGCGATCACCAAGAATATTGTGAATATGATGGGCGGAACCATTGAGGTTCAGACGGAGCAGGGAAAGGGTACCGAAGTGATTGTCCGTCTGGCATTGCGGATTCAGCCGGAGCAGCACCGCACCGAGCGGATCGCAGAGCTGGAAGGTCTTAAGGCTTTGGTGATAGACGATGATTTTAATACCTGCGACAGTGTGACAAAGATGCTTGCCAAGGTCGGGATGCGTTCGGAATGGACCCTTTCCGGCAAAGAGGCCGTTCTCCGTGCACGCCAGTCCATGGAACTGGGGGATGCATTCCATGCCTATATCATCGACTGGCGTCTGCCGGATATGAATGGCATTGAAGTCACCCGTCAGATCCGCAGTCTGGGCGATGGTACACCGATCATCATCCTGACTGCCTATGACTGGTCGGATATCGAAGTAGAAGCCAGGGCTGCAGGGGTAACGGCATTCTGCGCGAAACCGCTGTTTATGTCAGATATCCGAGAGACGCTGATGACAGCGATCGGTCAGAAACAGGAGGAAACAGAGAATCCTGTTCTTCCGGCTGCAGGCTCTGATTTCAGGGGCCGATGTATCCTGCTTGTGGAAGATAATGAACTGAACCGTGAAATTGCTGTGGAGCTTCTGAAGCAATATGGATTCCGGATTGATACGGCAGAAAACGGAGCAGAGGCCGTGGAGAAGGTAAGGCATGCAGCGCCGGGCGACTATGATCTGGTGCTTATGGATGTTCAGATGCCTGTCATGAACGGATATGAGGCAACAAAACAGATCCGTGCACTCGCTGATCCGGCACTGGCGGGAATTACGATCCTTGCCATGACGGCCAATGCGTTTGATGAAGACAGAAAGCAGGCACTGGAATGCGGCATGAATGGATTTTTATCCAAGCCAATTGTTCTGGAGGAACTGATCCATACATTACAAAATAATCTGAGGTAAGATTGCGTAAAATATAGACGAAAATATAGTGGAGCTCCAAATGAATAATCAGTGCTGTCTGACACACACGAAAGAGGAGCGAAAAGAAAGGTTCACAGCCATGGTAAAGCAGTATATCAAGATTCGTGGTGCGAATGAGCACAACTTGAAACATATATCCCTGGACATTCCCAGGAATGAGCTGGTGGTGCTGACGGGCTTAAGCGGTTCGGGAAAGTCATCCCTGGCATTTGATACCATTTATGCAGAAGGGCAGCGACGCTATATGGAGTCGCTGTCCTCTTATGCGCGGCAGTTCCTTGGCCAGATGGAAAAGCCGGATGTGGAGAGCATTGAGGGGCTTTCCCCGGCTATTTCCATTGACCAGAAATCCACAAACCGCAACCCGCGTTCCACTGTGGGTACGGTGACGGAGATCTACGATTATATGCGTCTTCTGTATGCCCGCATCGGCATTCCTCACTGTCCGAAGTGCGGAAGGGAGATTAGAAAGCAGACCATTGACCAGATGGTAGACCAGATTTTACAGCTTCCGGAACGTACCAAGATCCAGCTTCTGGCACCGGTGGTGCGGGGGCGCAAGGGTGAGCATGTCAAGCTTCTGGAGCAGGCGCGCAAAAGTGGCTACGTGCGTGCCCGGATTGACGGAAACCTCTACGAGCTTTCTGAGGAGATTAAGCTGGAGAAAAATATCAAGCATAATATTGAGATTGTGGTGGACCGTCTGGTGGTGAAAGCGGGTATTGAAAAGCGTCTGACGGATTCGATCGAGACGGTTATGGGATTGTCGGATGGCCTCCTGATCGTTGATGTGATTGATGGCGAACCCATGAATTTCAGCATGAGCTTTGCCTGTCCGGACTGCGGTATCAGCATTGAGGAGGTAGAGCCGCGAAGCTTTTCTTTCAACAATCCGTTTGGTGCCTGCCCGGAGTGTTTTGGTCTTGGCTATAAGATGGAGTTCGACGAAAACCTTATGATTCCGGACAAGTCATTGAGTATTTCTAAGGGAGCCATTGTGGTGATGGGCTGGCAGTCCTGTACAGACAAAAACAGCTTCACCCATGCGATTTTAGATGCATTATGTAAGGAATACCACTTTGACCTGGATACACCGTTTGAGGAGTATCCGAAGGAAATCCAGGATGTGATCCTGCACGGTACCAATGGAAAAGAGGTGAAGGTGTATTACAAGGGACAGAGGGGCGAGGGCATCTATCCGGTGGCATTTGAGGGCCTGCTCCGCAATGTGGAGCGCCGCTACAAGGAAACCTTCTCCGAGGCATCCAAGGCAGAGTATGAGAGCTTTATGCGCATTACGCCGTGTAAGGCATGCAAGGGCCAGCGCCTGAAATCCAGCTCCCTGGCAGTTACGGTGGGCGGCATCAATATTTATGAGGCAACGGAGCTGTCCATTACCCGTTTCCGCACATTTCTGGATGAGCTGAAGCTGACTCCGATGCAGGAGTCCATTGGACATCAGATCCTGAAGGAAATCAAGGCGCGCCTGGATTTCCTGTTGAATGTTGGTCTGGAATACCTGTCCCTTTCCCGGGCAACCGGTACGCTGTCCGGCGGTGAGGCGCAGCGAATCCGTCTGGCAACCCAGATTGGTTCTGGACTGGTTGGTGTGGCATATATTTTGGACGAGCCGAGCATCGGCCTGCATCAGCGGGATAACGACAAGCTGCTTGCAACCCTGACCCATCTGCGTGATCTGGGCAACACCGTTCTGGTGGTAGAGCATGATGAGGATACCATGCGTGCGGCAGACTGTATTGTGGATATTGGACCGGGGGCGGGCGAACATGGTGGAGAGGTGGTGGCCATTGGCACAGCAGAAGAGATCATGCAGAATGAGAAATCCATCACAGGTGCTTATCTTAGCGGCCGCATCCGGATTCCGGTACCGAAGGAGCGTAGACAGCCTACAGGCTGGATTGCCGTGCGCGGGGCAGCAGAGAACAACTTAAAGAACATAGATGTTTCCTTTCCACTGGGCATCATGACCTGCGTGACCGGTGTATCCGGTTCCGGAAAAAGCTCTCTGGTGAATGAGATTCTGTATAAGGAACTGGCAAGAAAGCTAAACCGCGCCCGTACCATTCCGGGAAGGTTTAAAAAGATGGAAGGACTGGAGCAGTTAGATAAGGTCATCAACATTGACCAGTCTCCGATCGGGCGTACCCCGCGTTCCAATCCGGCTACCTACACCGGTGTGTTCGATATGATCCGTGACCTGTTTGCGTCCACACCGGATGCCAAGGCGAAGGGATACAGCAAGGGCCGTTTCAGCTTCAACGTGAAAGGCGGACGATGCGAAGCCTGCAGCGGTGACGGTATCATCAAGATTGAGATGCATTTCCTGCCGGATGTCTATGTGCCATGTGAGGTCTGCGGAGGAAAGCGCTATAACCGCGAGACACTGGATGTCAGATATAAAGGGAAGAGCATTTACGATGTACTGAACATGACCGTAGAAGAAGCCATGAAGTTCTTTGAGAACATTCCGTCCATTTACCGGAAGATCGCGACCCTGAATGATGTTGGACTTTCCTACATCCGTCTGGGACAGCCTTCTACCCAGCTGTCCGGCGGTGAGGCGCAGCGTATTAAGCTGGCGACAGAATTAAGCCGCCGAGGAACCGGAAAGACGGTCTATATCCTGGATGAGCCTACCACAGGCCTGCATTTCGAGGATGTCCACAAGCTGGTGGAGATTCTGCGCAGACTCTCTGATGGCGGCAATACAGTCATTGTCATTGAGCATAACCTGGATGTGATCAAGACTGCGGATTATCTGATCGATATCGGTCCGGAAGGCGGCGAGCGGGGCGGAACCGTCATCGCGAAGGGAACGCCGGAGGAAGTGGCAGAGAACCCGGTATCCTATACCGGAAAATATGTAAAACGGTATCTGACGGCAGCACAATAAAAATTTAAATCATGTTCACGAAAGGTCCGAAGCAGGCCGGAACGGTAGCCCGCTGCGCAAAATAGAAGTGCTGTGTTCGGACGATGTGGCTGACAGCCGTTTGCGGATAGTCGGACTGACCGTCCGCCTCCCGAAAACGTCAGTCGCCACATAGCCGGACACATTGCACTTTTATTTATGCTACGCGGGCTACCGTCCCGGCCTGCTTCTGCTTTCCTGGCTATTCTAGGGTAATAAAAAACACAGCCAGAATGGTACTGGTAAAAAGCTGGAAATCATGGCTTTTATCAGTACCCTTCTGGCTGATTTTATTTCTCTCGTAGCGGAGCCAATACAGTAGAAGCCGGTTATCCCGGCATTCCGCGGAGCATAAATATGGGTATACGTGTCCGGCTATGCAGCGATTGGTGTTTGAGGGAGGCGGACGGTGAGTCCGACTATCCGCAAACATCTGTCAGCTGCATCGTCCGAACACAATACCCATATTTTGCGCAGCGGTATGCCGGGATTACCGGCTTCGGACCTTTATTGCTATTGCTTTTAAATTGGTATTTTTTTAGCTGCACATATGGCAGGCGGCACATGCGGACGGTGCGGTGGCGCAGCCGCCCATGGCGGTTTCGCGCAGCTCGGCCGGGAGACGTTTGCCTACGGTGTACATGGTCTCCAGCATTTCATCGAAGGGGATGAGCTGGGTGAGACCGGCCAGTGCCATTTCGGCTGCAATCAGGGCATTGGCTACCCCGGAAGCGTTGCGGTTCTGGCACGGATATTCTACCAGGCCGCCGACCGGGTCGCAGACCAGGCCGAGCATGTTCATAAGAACGATGGCTGCCGCGTCGAGGCACTGCTTCGGGCTTCCGCCGAAGAGCTCTACGGCGGCGGATGCCGCCATGGCAGATGCAATGCCGACCTCGGCCTGACAGCCGCCTACGGCACCGGCTACGGTCGCATTTCTCATAGCCAGGCAGCCGATGGCACCGGCATTGAACAGGGCTTTGATGAGGTCTTCATCAGAAAAACTGTGGCATTCCTGCAGTGCCAGCAGCATACCCGGGACCACACCGGCGGAACCGGCGGTCGGAGCAGCCACGATGAGGCCCATGGAAGCGTTGGTTTCCAGAACAGCTACCGCGTAGGTGATGGCCTTTTCCAGTACATCACCGCAGATACCGCGACCGGCTGCCTGGTGGGAAGCCAGCTTTCCGGCTTCGCCGCCGATGAGACCGCCCATGGAGCGCACCGGGGTCTGGATCGGATTATGTGCGGATTCCTTCATAATTTCAAGGGCATGGGTCATGCGGCTGTGGGCTTCTTCCATTGGCATCTCGCCCTCGGTCATTTCTCTCTGAAGCATGATCTCGGAAATCGGGAGATTCTCTTTCTGACACAATTCTAAAAGTTCTTTCGCGTTTTTAAAATCCATGGTCTGTTTTCCTCCCTTCCCTTAAATCTGTACGACCATAACATCGCGTACATTGACATTGTCTTTCAGGTACTCCGCTACATCTTCCGGAAGCTTTCCGTCGGATTCTACAATGGTGTAGGCGGTATGGCCTTTTGCCTCGCGGAACAGGCGCATGAAGGCAATGTTGACGCCGCGGTCACTTAAGACCTTGGTGATGTGGGCCACAACGCCAGGCTTATCCTGCTGCACTACGATGACAGCGCTGTACTCGCCTGTGAAATCTACTTTCACGTCGTTGATCCGGACGATGCGGACTTTGCCGCCTCCTAAGGATTCTCCCCGGATGGTCATGATCTGGCCGTTTTTGTTGGTCATGGAGATGTCCACAGTGTTTGGATGAATCTCGGTTTCGGTCTCGTTCGGGGTGAAGGTATAAGCCAGGCCGGTTTCCTGCGCAATCTCGAAGGAATTGCGGATGCGCATATCGTCGGTGGAAAATCCCATGATGCCGCCGAGGAGTGCCCGGTCGGTTCCATGGCCGTGATAGGTCTTCGCAAAGGATCCGTAAAGGGTGAAATCTGCCCGGATCACGCTGCCGCCGATCATTTTCTGAGCCAGAAAACCGATGCGGGCCGCGCCTGCTGTGTGGGAACTGGACGGGCCGATCATGTTTGGTCCGAGCACATCGAAAACACTGATAAATGACATCTTAAGCCTCCTGAGTTTCTTTGATGATGAATTTGTGGTAAATGGTATCTACAATGACGCCGATGGCGTTATCGCCGGAAATGTTGCAGGCAGTTCCAAAGGAATCCTGGGTGATGTAAAGTGCAACCATGATTGCGCAGATCGGACCGTTCGGATCTCCGGCAGTGGTGCCGAATACCATATAGAGGAACGGAAGCGCGGTCATGATGGATCCGCCCGGAGCACCCGGGGAAGCAACCATGGCAACACCGAGGGTCATGATGAACGGAACAACGGTAGCCAGGCTGATGGGCAGCTGGTTCATCAGGCAGACTGCGGTAGCGCAGGCTGTGATGGTGATCATGGAACCTGCCATATGGATATTGGCGCACAGCGGAACCACGAAGTTACGGATCTGCTCACAGACACCGTCGTTGGCTGCGCACTGTAAGTTAACCGGGATGGTGGCAGCGGAGGACTGGGTTCCCAGTGCGGTTGCGTATCCCGGAAGCTGATTTTTGATCAGGGTTAACGGGTTCTTCTTGCTGATGGTTCCGGCAACGATGAATTGAATGGTGATGCAGATCAGGTGCATGGCAATGACAACCAGGAATACCTTCCAGAGGATGCCAAGAATTGCAAAGGTCTTGCCGGAAATGGTCATATCCGTGAAGGTGCCGCAGATGTAAAGCGGCAGCAGCGGGATGATGACATTGTGGAGTACTTTGTCAATGATGGAGGAGAAATCCTTCATTGCATTGTACAGGGTATCACCGATCTCTTTTCCACGCATGGAAGAGAGGCACAGGCCCAGGACGAAAGCCAGGACCACTGCGGACAAGGTGTCCATGACCGGCTGGATAGCGATGGTGAAGTACGGGGACAGAGAGACCTCTGCGGTAGCAGCAATCTGGTCCAGCGCGTCAGCACTCATAAAGCTCGGAAACAGGCTTTCCGCAACCAGGAAAGATGCGGAACCTGCGATCAGGGTAGAGCCGTAAGCCAGGGCCACGGTGATGAGCAGGAGTTTTCCTGCGCCCTGGGACAGGTCTGCGATACCCATGGTAACGTAAGCCAGGATCATGAGCGGGATGACGAATTTTAAAAAGTTACTGAAAAATCCGGACAGTGTGACAACAAGACGGCAAAAGCCCTCCGGCAGAAACTGACCGAATAAGATACCGAGGATGATCGCCAGGATCAGCTTTGGTACAAGCCCCATTTTGAATTTCTTTTTTTCCATTTGTAAATTCCCTCCAATAACAAAAATGTGAATCACTTGCTGAAATCTGCAGCAATTATATACAGATTTCATAAAAAACAGCGGTTGACGTCTTCGCAGGTGCATTATATCATGGTAGTATAAATGAATCAAATTCATAGTTTTTATGAGTATATTGAAAATAATTCAATTATAGGGAGGCGTTTTATGGAATTTCGTCAGCTTCAGACTTTTATTCAGGCTGCACAGCTTCAGAGCTTTTCCAGGGCGGCAGTTCAGCTTGGTTATTCGCAGTCGGCGGTGACGGTCCAGATCCGCATACTGGAAAAGGAGCTTGGAACGCGCTTGTTTGATCGGATGGGAAAGCAGGTGGTATTGACACCGCAGGGACAGAAATTTTTGATGCATGCGAACACGATCCTCTACGAGGTAAACCGTACCCGTCTGTCCATGCATGAGGATGAGGAGCTGAAAAATCCTCTTCACATCGGCACGATCGAATCGCTGTGTGCGGCCAAATTACCGGCTATTGTGAGTCGCTTCCGGGAACATCATCCACAGGTAAAGCTTCAGATCACGGTGGGAACCCCGGAAGAGCTGATTCGCATGATGGAGCACGATCAGCTGGATATCATTTATATTCTGGACGCGCCCAGGTGGAATGAAAGCTGGGTGAAGGCCATGGAAGTGGCAGAGCCGGTCGTATTTGTGGCATCCCCGGCCTTCTGGGCACAAAAATATGCAGAATGCGAGAATATCGGTTCAGTGAAATGGAGAACAAAAACAGTCGGGCAGGAAGAAATATCGGTTCGGTGGATAACATTGGACCAGATTTTACAGGAACCATTTTTTTTAACAGAGAAAAATGCCAATTACCGCCAGGCACTGGACCAGCATCTGGCCTCCTGCCACTGCTGCCTGTCCCCGGTCCTGGAAATTAGTGATACAGCCTTTATCATCCAGATGCTGGAGCAGAGCCGCGGCCTTTCTTTTCTTCCGCTGTTTGCGGTGCAGAAGCAGATCCGGGAGGGAACACTTGCTGCTGTGGAGGTGGATGACGTGGAAATATCCATGTACCGTCAGATCTTTTACCACAAAAATAAGTTCAGAACGCGGGAAATGGAGCAGTTCATCACCTTTGCGTCCGAGGAAGAAAACCATTGATGAAAAATTAATCCCATAAACGAAACGGTTATGGTATAATCAATGTTAATTTGTAAATTTATCTGACAGAAAGGCGAAGCTATGAATTTTCTAAAGAAACAGTCCCCGGTGCGGATTATTTCGCTGGGCTTTGCGCTGGTGATCCTGATCGGATCGGTGCTCTTAAGTCTGCCCTACAGCATACGGGACGGAGTTACGCTGCGTTACATCGATGCCCTTTATATGTCTACCAGTGCGGTGTGTGTAACAGGACTTCTTACGGTAGACGCAGGGGATACGTTTACGCCGCTTGGCCAGTTCTTTCTGTGTATGCTGATCCAGATCGGCGGTCTTGGGGTGACAGCGGTGGGAACCGGAGTGATCCTGGCCATGGGAAAGAAGATCAACCTGAAAGCCAGAAACCTGATCCGGGAGGCCGGGAATCTGGATTCCGGAAAGGGCGTGATCCGTTTTATCCGTCTGGTATTTCTGACTACGGTTACATTCGAACTGGCCGGAGCAGCATTGAGCTTTCTGGTATTTCGAAAAAAATTTCCACCGTTAAAGGCGGCAGGAGTCAGCCTGTTTCATTCGGTGGCTTCCTTCAATAACTCCGGATTTGACATTCTGGGCGGCGGTCAGAACCTGATTCCGTACCAGGATGACATACTTTTGAATCTGGTGACCTGCGCTCTGGTTATTTTTGGCGGCATTGGCTTTTTGGTGATCCGTGAAGTCATTGCAAAACGGTTCCGATGGAAAAAGCTTTCCATGCACGCCAAGGTGGTGCTGTTTATGAGCCTGGTGCTGACGGCAGCCGGCACAGTGCTTTTAAAGCTGACAGAGGATATTACCTGGATGGGAGCTTTCTTTACCAGTGTATCCGCAAGAACCGCCGGATTTTCTACATTTCCGCTGGGATCTTTTTCCGGCGCAGGACTTCTGACGGTCATCGTGCTGATGGTGATCGGCGCTTCTCCGGGTTCTACCGGAGGCGGTATCAAGACTACTACCTGTTATGTGCTGTTTGAGGGAATCCGTTCTTCAGCAACAAATACATCGGAGAAGGCATTCCGCTATGCGGTCCCGACTGACGCGTTCCGCAAGGCGGCAGTGATCACACTTCTGGCCATCGGTATTGTGCTGTCCGGAACTTATATTCTGGTGATTTTAGAGCCGGGCGTACCGTTTCTGGATGCGCTGTTTGAAATGAGCAGTGCCTTTGGTACTGCAGGACTTTCCACCGGAATTTCCGCGGGACTTTGCGATGCAGCAAAAATCCTGACCATTCTGATCATGTTTATCGGAAGGCTGGGACCGCTGACGATCGCCTCCCTCTGGTATTTTACCAAAGGTGAGCGGGTAAGCTATCCGGAAGGAAATATCGCGATTGGATAAAAATTGGAAAAGGGCATGGAGGAAAGCAATGTTCAAAAAGAAGAGTAATGAAAAAAATACTTACGGAATCGTTGGTCTTGGCCGTTTCGGACATGCGCTGGCTCTGGAGCTGGCAGCGGCGGGAGCAGAGCTTGTGGTGCTGGATAAAGAAGAAGAAAAGGTGCGGGAGCTGCGGGAGTATACGGAAAATGCTTACGTGGTGCATGCGCTGGATAAAAAGACACTGTCGGAGACCGGTGTGCAGAACTGTGATGTGGCGGTGGTCTGCATCGGTGAACAGCTGGATATTTCCATCCTGACTACGCTGAATCTGGTGAGCCTGGGGGTGCCGACCGTCATCTCCAAGGCCTCCAGTATGGAGCACGGGGAAATTCTGGAAAAGATCGGGGCCCAGGTGGTTTACCCGGAGCGCGACATGGCAGTGCGTCTGGCACACCGGCTGGAGGCAGTCCGCATGCTGGACTTTATCCAGCTGAGTGAAAAACTGAATATCTCCAAGATGATCATGCCGGAGCGTAGCGTAGGAAAAACCGTGGTGGAGGCCAATCTGCGCGGACGGTTTGGTGTCAACATCATTGCGGTGGAGAATGATGGAAAGCTGATCGAGACCATTACACCGGATTATGCGTTTAAGAAAGGTGATATTGCCTATATTTCCGGAAGCAAGGAGGCTTTAAACAGGCTCAGTGAATGGAATGGAAAAGCATAAGGCAGAGCGCAAAGGACGTGATGATCTCTTACCGCTGTGAGTGGCAGATATGGATTTTCAGCTTTAGGAGGAGATCCTCGCGGACTTCCGGTCGCGGATCGATCATGGGATTTTTGGCTACACGGATCCGGACCAGGAATACTTTGATGCGCTGGATCACTGGTTCTTCACGCGTCATGGCTACCATGTAGATCGGGAAACGGTGACAGTGGGCTGCGGCGTGGTATACGGCCTTGCCACCGGCGTAAAGGCATTTACAAAGGAGGGCGATGCGATCCTCATCCAGCAGCCGGTATATTATCCGTTCCGGGAAGTCATTGAGGATAACGGAAGAATTTTCATCAACAATCAGCTGCACTATGAAAATGGCCGCTACACAGTGGATTTTGAGGATTTTGAGCGGAAAATTGAGGAAAACAACGTGATGGTATTTCTGCTCTGCAACCCGCACAATCCGGTGGGACGCGTATGGACAAAGGATGAGCTGGAGCGCATGGGAGATATCTGCCTGCGTCATCAGGTGATCATCATGGATGATGAGATCCACTGTGATTTTGTGTATCCGGGACATCATTTTACCAGTTTCCGGACTCTGGACGCGAAATACCAGGACAGCCTGGTGCTGTATACTTCACCAAGCAAAACCTTTAACGTGGCAGGATTTCAGCCGGCAAACATCATCATCCAGAACCAGAAGCTCCGGAAAGCTTACCGGAAAGCAAATGCGGCAGCGGGCTACAGTCAGGGAAACATTATGGGGCAGGTTGCCGTGAAAACCGTGTATACCAAAGGCGCGCGGTGGGTGGATGAGCTTTTGGAGTATCTGACCGGAAACATGGAATATATGCGCACATTTGTGAAGGAGAACTTCCCAAAGGCGCATTTTGTGGAGCCGGAGGGTACCTATCTGACCTGGGTAGATTTTTCCGGCTATGGCTTCACCGATGAAGAGCTCGAGCATCTGATGGTAGAGGAGGCAAAGCTGTGGCTGGACTCTGGCAAGGTATTCGGACCGGAAACAGCACAGTTTGAGCGTTTCAATCTCGCCTGTCCGCGAGCCACGGTCGTGAAGGCAATGGAGCAGCTGAAAGCTGCGCTTGATGTGCATGTCAGATGGAACTGAAAATCCAGAATAAAATAGAAAAGGACATTTGACTTTTTTGAAACAAGATGTTAAAATTGTATGGGAAAAGGACATATGACATGCAAAAATCGGTAATAGTGCCGAAAATATGCCGGCTTTTTGAGAAGCTTTGTCCGTATACTTTCCATATTCCAAAGTCTATAATAACAACAACTTCATAAAACAGGTGACGATATGTATATTCTGGAGATGGGTCCAGAGTTTCTACCAACTGCCGTAAAGAGTTGACTACATAGTTACATGAACCGGGGAACCCCGGGAGTTTCATGCGACTGTGTGCTGCTCTGGAAAGAAAAAACCAGCAGAGAATTTCGCATGAGCGCGGAATTCTCTTTTTTTGTATGATAGGAAATTCCTCCACTCGGAGGAAACC
>NZ_QUFI01000047.1 GCF_003478505.1 Clostridium sp. AF27-2AA | reverse complement strand
AATAGGTCGAGGGCTTAACCAAGACGGTTTAGGTAAGAAAAACGGATGAAATTCAATATGTGGTTTTGAGGGTACATGCCTCATATATTTAATACGGCCTCGTGGTCAAGCGGTTAAGACGACGCCCTCTCACGGCGTAAACCCGGGTTCGATTCCCGGCGAGGTCATATTGGTCCAGACAGAGATGTCTGGATTTTTTTTTACAGGAAATGACATCCTGCGAAAGTTGTGGGAACGCCATTGGATGTTTCTCAGTGTTTTCTAAGTGAGAAATTCTGCTATTGACAAGTTCCTACAAGTTTGGTATGCTATTCGACATTGGTTAGCTAACGCTAATTGTAAAAAAATTTACAGAGTTCGAAACAGGAAACAACGGCAACAGAGACAACACAGCGAGGGAGAATCATTTGACATACCTATGGATTAATCCGGTATCAGAACGTATGGTATCGGAGCAGGCTTTAAAACGAATTTTAACAGAACATCAGCTCACGCAAGTGCGCTGCCGGGAGGATTGGGGCGCTATGGTGCTGGAGAAGTACAAAGAACGGATGGAGCAAGCCAATGGAACCGTGGCAGATGCCAGGTGCCCGGAAGCAGTGAATCTGATTGAGCGATATAATGAGGAAGAAAACCTTTCCATTCAGGTGGCTGATATTGAACCAATCCTGATTCATTGCGCCAGAGAACTGAGTGCGCGTTCGGATTTGGCAGATGGGGGAAAAATTATCACGACCCCGTGCAGGATTCTGGCAGAGAAGGGAAATGCGCTGGAGCTGCCACGGACACGTTTTGTGAGCTGGAAGGACTTTCTTTCGGAACTTGGAGAAACATTGGAGCCGGCACCGGAGGCCAGCCCGATTCCACCGGGATTTTTTACAGGGTTGTCAGTGCCGGTACTCAGTCTGAGCGGACAGGAAGCAATCGAAGCGTATCTGCAGAACGCGGCAATGTCGGAAGCGCAGAAAACGGCAGACAGGATGATGGCTGGAATTGCTGGTGTGGGAAATCAGGACACAGAGTCAGGAGAACGGAAGTTGAAGGAGGATACGGCCGGGACAGAGCGCAGTCCGCTGCTCCTGGAACTTCTCTATTGCCGTCAGGGCTGCCATATGGGAGATGGAGTACGATGAATAAGACAATCAAATCCTGGGCTCAGCCCCTGGCCGGCGTGGCTATTGTGTTTGGAATCTGGTATCTGGTCTGCAAGGCAGAAATTTTAAGTGCCTATGTCCTTCCAGCGCCGGAAAAGGTATTCCGTAGCTTTTTGAAAATGCTGCAGAGCGGGGAACTGGCAAGAGACATCTGTATCAGCTTTCTGCGTGTGATCAAGGGCTTTGCCATCGCCTTTGTGCTGGCTTTTGTGCTTGGCATGTTTCGGGCGCTGTTTCCGGGAACTTCCGGTTACTATGAGCATGCGGTGCAGTTTTTCCGCAATGTGCCGCCCCTCAGCATGATTCCGCTTCTGATTTTGTGGTGTGGTATTGGAGAGACTACGAAGACCGTCATCATTGTGCTGGCTTCCTTCTTTCCCATGTATTTAAACATTGTGAAGGGCTTTACGGGCTGTGATAAAAAGCTTCTGGAGGTCGGCACCATGTTCGGCTATTCCGAGCGTCAGAAATTTTTCCGTATTGTACTTCCGTATGCAATGGCGGATATTCTGGTGGGTATGCGCATTGGCCTGGGGTATAGCTGGCGTGCCATCATTGGAGCGGAAATGGTGGCGGCGTCCACCGGACTGGGACACATGATTCTCTTTGCCCAGCAGATGTCCAGGACTGATAAGGTTATCGTGGGCATTCTGGTCATTGGAATTGTAGGCTATGTGACGGACCGGATCTTTGGTGCGCTCATCAATATCTTCTTGAAAGGATCCGGAGAAAATGGCTGGAATTAAACTGAAAAATATACAGAAATCCTATCAGGTGGAGGATCGGAATGTACCGGTTTTAAATGGCATTGATCTGGATATTCCGCAAGGACAGATTACGGTGATTCTGGGGCAGAGCGGATGCGGTAAGACGACGCTTCTGCGGCTGACCGGCGGCCTGGAACCGGCTGATTCAGGTGAGATTTTGTGGGAAGGCAATCATAAGACGGCTTTTGTATTTCAGGAGCCGCGTCTGATGCCCTGGCTGACGGTCTGGGACAATGTGGTATTTGGTCTGAAAAAGGCGGAGCAGGATAAAGAAAAAATCCAGAGCCTTATTGGAACGGTGGGGCTTTCCAGATTTGAGAAAGCCTATCCGTCCCAGCTTTCCGGAGGTATGAAGCAGCGGGCAGCCATAGCCAGGGCCCTGGCCTACGAGCCGGACTTTATCATGATGGACGAGCCCTTTGCGGCTCTTGATTATTTCACCAGAGAACAGATGCAGAAAGAGCTTCTGCGGGTGCAGAAGGTAAAGCACAGCAGCATCCTGTTTGTGACCCACAGCATCGATGAGGCCCTGATCCTGGGTGACCGGATCGTGGTCATTGAAAAGGGACTGGTGAAGAAGGTCTATCCGGTGAAGACATCGGCAGAGGAGAGGAATCTCCTGGACGATGGTTTTATTTCCCTGAAACGGGATATTATAAACAACTTAAATTTTATCAACTAGAGGAGGAAACAAGAGTTATGAGAAAATGGATCGCACTGGGCCTTGCAGCATGCATGACCGTATCATCCCTGACCGGATGCGGCAGTTCTAAGAAAGAGACGGAGGCAGAGACTACTGTGGCAGAGAGCAGCGTGGAGGAGACTTCTGCGGAAGAGACCACCGCAAACGAGAGTGAGGCAGCAAAATCTGATCTCGACAAACTGGTATTTACCTACGTTACTTCTCCATTAAACGTACCGACCATCATCGAGAAGGATCAGGGTATTTTCGCAAAGGACTTTGGCGAGATGGGAATTACCACAGATTATGCGGAGCTGACTTCCGGCGCAGACCAGACTCAGGCTCTGGCATCCGGTGATGTACAGGTTCTGTACGCGGTAGGAGCAACTTCTGTGATCCTGTCTGCAGCAAACGGCGCAGATATTAAAGTATTAAACATGTACAGCCGTTCCCCGAAGGCATTCTGCATGTACTCCAAGGATGACACCTTAACCAGCCCGGAGAGCTTAAAAGGCAAGACCATTGCAGGCCCGACCGGAACCAACCTGCATGAGCTGTTAGTATCTTATCTGGCACAGGCGGATATGACCCTGGATGATGTCAATTACGTGAATATGAGCATTCCGGACGCAAAAGCCGGTCTGGACGGCGGCAGCGTAGATGTAGCTTTACTGGCAGGCGCAGCTGCTTACAACGCAGAGAAGCAGGGCTGCCACAAGGTAATCGACGGCGAGGGCCTCATCAAAGCCATTATCGCAGTGGCAACTACTCAGAAGTTCTATGATGAGCATCCGGAGGTAATTGCACAGCTTGAGAAGTCCCAGCAGGAGATCGCGGACTTCATGAAAGAGAATCCAGACAAGACCATAAGTATCGTGGCCAAGGAACTGGATCTGGATGAGGAAGCTGTCAAAGATATGTACGGCTACTACGATTTCTCCCTGGACATCAGCGACGATGACAAGGAAGGCTTCCAGAAAACCGCAGATTTTATGCTGGAGTCCGGCATGATTGATGAGCCCCTGGATGTCAATACATTGTTTATCCAGTAAATTATTGAAGTATTAAAATGAAAAGAAAGGCAGGCTGCCATAGGGGAGAGACTATGGTAAGCCTGCCCTTTCTTGATGGTGAAACTTTCTTGCGGTTTTAGACAGAATGGGTTAATATCCCATCTTTGACAGTCAAATTTATCAAAACACCGCTGAAAGCCTTATTCTACCAATGTTGACAATAATTCTTCACATGTATATTTCCGCTCGAGCTTTTTTTCGAGCAGACGATAAATGAACGGTGCCAGAAAACAGATCAGGAAATTGCGATATAGCTCTGACTGAATCAGATCACATTTTGCCCAGGCCATAACATCGTCTCTGGTGGGACCATGTTCAACTAACAATTCTTTTAATGTTCCAAGTTTGCGGATTGTCCGAGAGGTAGATTTTCCGTTACTGTCGATGTAGGATTGCTTTATATAAAAAGACTCAGCGTTTTTTGATTTCAAAACAAGAATAGAAATTGACGTTCTGGCAGAGATATGTTAGATTGGTGAGTAAATTATAATCATTTGGAACAGGGAGATGGCGTATGAATTTAAAGCGGGGACTGGATGAGATGGTTTATGACCTGTTTATTGACGAACTTTACAACGGTGTATTTCATGCCGGAGAGAAAATTGATCCGGCGGCACTGACAGAATCTTTTCAGATTAGCCGCACACCGGTTATCCAGGCCTTAAAGCGCCTGGCCAGTGAAAAAATTTTGGAAGTGAGCAGCGGTGGAAAATATTTTATTCCGGTTCCGGATGAAAAGCAGATCCGGGAAATCTGTGAGGTCCGTTATTTGTTTGAGCAGTATGCAATAGAACAGTATCTGGGTTCCGGAAATCATCCCGTGTTAAGCCAGCTTTACGATATGGCGCTGGAATGCCGGGGCAAAATGAAATCGGGAGAAGAGCTGGAATGCGTAAAGGCAGATCTGGAATTTCACAGAAGCCTGGTGCGCCTGACCGGAAATACCTGTCTTTATGAGGCCTATATTCCGGTGCTGAACCGCTTTATCGGCATCAAATATGCTGTGGAGTGCTGGCCGGATCAGCAGATTCAGGCCAATGACCGGCATATTCATCTGATGGAGGCCATCATTCAGAATCAGAAAGAACAGGCTCTCCGGGAGCTTCATCAGCATATTTTTCTTTCCATGGAGCGCATTGTCAGTGCGGCTAAAATGCAGGATTCCAAACTTTAAGTTAGTAACACTTTACCACATTAAAACAAAAATTCAGATTGACAATAAAAATCAAACATGCTATATATAGTTTGAATTAAATTTTAAATTTAATTTCATACGACAGAGACGTCGGCTAATAGAGGTACTCTGTCTTTTTTTTACCATTTACCACAACTAATAAATGATTGTATTAACAATGAAAATACTGTGAGAGGAGCGCGCAATTATGGTTTATCGTATGGACCAGATGAGCTGGTCAGAATTTGACCAGAGGAGAAAAGAGACCGATACAATTATTGTTCCAACCGGAGCATGTGAGATTTATGGTCCTCATCTTCCGATGGGAGCAGACGCAATCGCTGCTATGGCAATTTCTGAGAGAGTCGCAGAGAGAACGGGAGCACTGATCGCCCCGATGATTCCGATTGGAGAATCCAATTCCCTTACTTGTTATCCGGGAACGATTACATTTTCCAAATCGACCTTCGAGCTGATCATCAAAGAGCTGTTTGAGAACCTCGTAAAATATGGCTTTAAACATTTTCTGTTTGTGACGGGCCATGCGGGAAACGTAGATGCGATCAGCTACTACGCAAGACAGTTTCAGACCAAATACGACATCAAATGCGGACAGATCGACTGGTGGAGATTCACAAACACCAACGGCGGCGATGTATTTGAGTTAAGCGGCTACATGGCACACGGTCATGCGAGCGAGTGCGGAACCTCCGTCATGCTTTACCTGTGTCCGGAACTGGTACATATGGAGCGGGCCCAGAGAATTGAACCACCGAAGGAATTATACACCGACTTCTCCGATGTAATCCGTTATGTACCTTTTGATAAAAAGACACCGAACGCGATCGTGGGAGACGCAACCATCGGTACGAGAGAGAAAGGTGAAAAGATCGTAAACAAATGCGTTGACCGCATTGTGGAATATATGAATTTTGAATTTAAGTGAGTCTGACAGCGAGGAGGAAAAATTATGAAAAAAAGAACACTGGCCATGATGATGGCAGCACTGATGTTATCCACCGCACTCACCGGCTGCAAGGGAAAATATGCAGCCAGCAGCCAGGACACCGCGGCTGCATCGGCAGAGGCCGGAACGGATGCCGCTTCTGACACTGCAAAAACCGGAACTCCGAAGGATACTCTGGTATGTGCCATCGTGGAAGATATGACTTCCATGGATCCGCAGGAAACCAACCGTGCAACCAACTGGGCTGTACAGAGACAGATGTACAACCATCTGGTTCACGAAAATCCGGATGGTTCCGTAGACCCGGAGCTGGCGACTGAGTGGGAGTGGTTAGATGACCTGACTCTCCGCATGAAACTCCGTGATGATGTCTACTTCCACAATGGAGTACAGTTTACCGCGAAGGATGTTCTTTTTATGATCCAGAAGGCGAAAACAACCTCCATCAGTGCATCCACCTATGAGGCATTTGACGCAGATAATACTAAGATTGTGGATGATTTTACCATCGATATCAAGCTGTTCCATCCATATGCCGCTATTAGACGTATCTGAACCATCTGAGTCAGTACCGCCAGGCAAGAAAAAAACTGGCTGAGCTTGCGAAAGGGAAAAAATTTAAAGCACTGAAGGGGTATCTGGCAGAGTTTGACCGTTACACAAACGAAGAGGATGTCCTCTACAGCAGGGTGCGGGAACGGCTTTTCGACCGGATACGTGGCGAGGCACAAAAACTTCAGAATCCGGATAAGCCGGAAGACGCGCCGGCAGAGGATGTGACAGAGAGCTTGCGGGAGTGTCTGACCGAGGCGCAGGCGTATACAGAAGCGGTTCATCAATACGGAGAGACCATGAATCTGATCCAGGAAGTCCTGGAGGAAGAAGAAACAGACCAGCTCATGGTTCCATATCACGGAGAGATGGTCCGGAACGCCAGGATTCAGGTGGCCCTGGAGGCTGTGGAAAAAGAAAAAACGATCTTTTCTTCTTCGGAGTTTAAACGGATCGCGGACCGGCTGAAAGCTTATCAGTCTGCGCTGCTCCGGGAAGGAGCGGACAGTCCGGCAGCTGCAGCAGCGCTTCAGAATGTGCTGGATGCGGCGGAGAGCTATATGATTGAAAAACTGACCGGGAAAATGCGGGATCCGAAAACCGGAGAACCGGTGAAGGAGGTAGCACGGATTTCCCGCATGATCTTTTCAGACCAGTTTTCCCTGCAGGACGAAACGGCAAAAAGCACGGGTTTGACAGAGGAAGGATTCCGGCGGCTGAAATTTGCCTTTAAGATTCGCCAGATCATAAAAAAAACCGGATATGGAAATGCAAATGGCAGAGAAGAGGGAAACGCGCAGACTGGTGAAAATGGAACGCAGCAGGCCCTTATAAAAGAAAGCACGCCGCTGCGGCAGGCACAGTATGGGCTTTTTCACAGCATTTATGGACTGGAGCAGTTAAGCCGGCAGATGGAACAGGAGGTATCCATGTTTTCCCCGCGGGAATTAAAGAAGGTGCAGGAGACGCTGAAGCGTTATCTGGACTTTGGAAAGCGGGCTAGTGTGGATTCCTTCGCGGCATACCGTAATTTTGAACTTCGGCAGGAGGATTCTGCGGAATATAAAGCCCTGGATACAGCACTGTCTGCTTATGAAAAAGCAAATCCGGTACAGCAGGGAAACGAAGAAACATCCAGGCAGAAGCTGGTAAGAGGAATCCGCAAAGCCATGGAGGAAAACAATCAGAACTTAAGTGGTTATGTTCGGGAATTGCAGGCGCTTATGCTGGAAAGTCCGGAAAAAACGCGCAAGATGCTTGCGGTCAGAGCAGCAGAGGCTGCTGCGGCAAAACAGGCGGCGGAAGAAAAACAGGCGGAGGAAGCAAAACAAGCGGAAGAAGTAAAACAAATGGAAGAAACAAAACAGGCGGAAGAAAAAAAACAAACGGAAGAAGCAAAACAAACGGAAGAAGCAAAACAGGAGGACGCAGAAAAAAAAGCATTAGGGAAAAAAGAAGTATCCGAAGACAAAAAAGCCCAGGCTGCGGAGGCAGAGGCATAATGCGGATGGACCGGATTCTAAAGGGGATGTCGGCAGTACTTACAGCTTTAGCAGTAGTTGTGGTGCTGACAGTTCCGGCTGAGGCGTCTGCAAGGCCCGGAAATGGTTTGGAGCCGGGACGCTTCCTGGTGCAGACACCTCAGACAGCCGGACAGCTAGAGGAAGCGAGGCAGAAGTGGGAAGAAGCCAGAAGGCAGAAAGAAGAGGCTGACAAAAAGGTGCAGGAGGCAGCAAAGAGCCAGAAAGAAGAAACGGTGAAGGCCGATGCGCTGATAAAAGAATTATCCGGACTTCTTGCTGAGCAGGAATTGTTAAAACAGGAAATTGATACAGAAAAACAGAATCTTGCCAGGGCAAAAAAGGAGCGTGACGAGGCAGCGCGGAAGGAACAGGAGCAGTATCAGGCTATGAAAGAGCGGATCCGCTTTTTGTATGAAAATAAGCGGGAGGGATATCTGGATATGTTTCTGGGTGCCCGGACCTTATCCAGTCTGTTTAACCGCAGGGAATACGTGCAGGCCCTTTACAAATATGACCGGAAAAAGCTGGAGGAATACCAGAACACCAAGAATCTGGCCCATGAAAAGCAGGAAGAATCCATGAACCGGGAAGCGGAGCTGGAAACGATGAAGGAGGAACAGAAAAGCCAGCAGGAAACGCTGGAGATGACCCTCAGGGAGAGCCGAAAGAATGCGCGTCAGTTTGCGAAACAAATGGAAGATGCAAAAGCCCGGGCAAATGCCTACGTAAAACTTGTGGAAGAGCAGAATCAGGAAATCCGAAAGCTGGAGAATGCGCTTGCGGCTGATAATGGCAAGGCTGGACAAGGTCCCGGTTCCGGAAACAGGACAGGAAATCAGGATGGTCCGGCATCAGGACCTTCCACCGGCATGACAAAGAGTATGGGAGGAACCGAACGCGGCCGAAAAATTGCGGATTACGGACTTTCTTTTCTGGGGAATCCTTATGTATGGGGCGGAACCAGCCTGACAAACGGCGCGGACTGTTCCGGATTTGTCCAGAGTGTCTATAAGCATTTTGGCATAACGCTTCCGCGCACCTCTGCAGAGCAGCGCTCAGCCGGTGTGGAAGTCGCGTTTTCCGATGCGGAACCGGGGGACCTGATCTGCTATGCGGGGCACATCGGTATTTACATTGGAGACGGACAGATTGTCCATGCCAGCAATTCCAGAAACGGCATTATTACCAGTTATGCGGCTTACCGCACGATCTTAAGCGTGCGGCGGATCATATGATGGCTGAAAAATTTGTATTTAAAATAGATTACACAGAAAGAAATGATTACCAGAAACAACTGGCAATATTCGACAAAATCCAGCCAAAAACACATGACAGGATTTTGCTGTTTTGCGAAAGAAAGTACAACATTGTGACAGAAATATAAAAAACAGCCGCAAAACACAAGACAATTTTGTGGAAAAGTAGTAAAATGGCTTTATAAAATGCAAGGAGGATCATACGCATGAGTGCAAACAAAGAAACCATCGCACAGTGGATCCGGGAAAAGAAGACCGCTCTCGGCATCGAGTTCGGTTCCACCCGAATCAAAGCTGTTTTAGTAGGGGAGGATCATACGCCCATCGCGTCCGGTGCCCATGACTGGGAGAACCGCCTGACAGACGGCATCTGGACTTATACGCTGGAGGATATCTGGACCGGCATCCAGGACGCCTACGCAAAGCTGGCAGAGGATGTAAAGAGCCAGTACGGCGAGAACCTGCATGCGGTCGGCGGCATCGGCATCAGCGCCATGATGCACGGCTATATGGTATTTGACAAATCCGGGGAGCTTCTGGTTCCGTTCCGCACCTGGAGAAATACCATTACCGCAGAGGCATCTGAGAAGCTGACGGAGCTGTTTGCGTATCCGATCCCGCAGCGCTGGAGCATCGCCCATCTGTATCAGGCGATTTTAAACGGAGAAGCTCATGTACCGGATATTGACTATATGATCACCCTGGAGGGTTATGTACACTGGAAACTCACCGGCCAGAAGGTGCTTGGTATCGGTGATGTAGCCGGTATGTTCCCGGTAGACATCCACAACCATGACTTTGACCAGAAGATGGTAGAGAAGTTTGACGCTCTGGTGGCAGACAAGGGGTATTCCTGGAAGCTGCGCGACATTCTGCCGAAGGCCCTGGTGGCAGGCGAGGACGCGGGCAGCTTAACTGCAGAGGGAGCAAAACTGCTTGATGTAAGCGGCAATCTGGAGGCTGGCATTCCGATGTGTCCGCCGGAGGGCGACGCTGGTACCGGCATGACTGCCACCAACAGCGTAAAGGTCCGTACCGGAAACGTATCCGCAGGCACCAGCGTGTTTGCCATGGTAGTTCTGGAAAAAGAATTGAAGAAGGTTCATCCGGAGATTGACCTGGTTACCACACCAGCCGGCGACCTGGTAGGCATGGTACACTGCAATAACTGCACCTCCGACTTAAACGCATGGGTCGGTCTGTTCAGAGAGTTTATGGAGAGCATGGGCATGGAGGTTGACATGAACCGCCTGTTCGGTGTCCTTTACAATAAGGCATTAGAGGGAGACAAGGACTGTGGCGGCCTGCTGGCATACAACTACTTCTCTGGCGAACACATCACCGGTTTTGAAGAGGGACGCCCGCTGTTCGTACGCCGTCCGGATGATAAATTCAATCTGGCAAACTTTATGAGAACCCATTTGTATACCTCCCTTGGCGCGTTAAAGACTGGTCTGGATATCCTGTTCCGTGATGAACAGGTAAAGCTGGATGTCCTCCTTGGACACGGCGGCCTGTTTAAGACCAAAGGCGTAGGCCAGAAGATCATGGCAGCCGCAGCCGGTGTCCCGGTTGAGGTCATGGAGACCGCAGGAGAGGGCGGCGCATGGGGCGCAGCACTTCTTGCCGCTTACCGTGTATGGAAGGAAGATGGCGAGACTCTGGACGCTTACCTGGAGAAGAAGGTATTCGGCGGCCAGCACGGAACTGTCATGGAGCCGGATGCAGAGGATGTGAAGGGCTTCGACGAGTTTATGGTACGCTATCACGCAGGTCTGCCGATCGAGCGGGCAGCTGTAGAAAGTATGCCGGAGAACGCATAAAAAACTGTGTGCTGCGGATGAAAGTGGAACTGACCAGGACATCCGCGGCGCTGCTGAAATAAAACAGAAATAAGGGAGGAATCGCAGTATGCTGGAAGCATTAAAACAGCAGGTATATGAAGCAAATATGGAGCTGCCGAGGCGCGGCCTGATTACCTACACCTGGGGTAACGTCAGCGGAATTGACCGGGAGAGCGGCCTGTTCGTGATCAAGCCGAGCGGTGTGGATTATGATCTGTTAAAACCGGAGGATATGGTTGTCATGGATTTGAACGGAAACCGGGTAGAGGGAACCATGAACCCGTCTTCCGATACTCCGACTCACGTGGAGCTTTATAAGGCATTCCCGGAGATTGGCGGCATTGTTCACACCCATTCTCCGCACGCAACCGCATGGGCGCAGGCGGGCAGAGGCCTTCCGTGCTACGGAACTACTCACGCTGATTACTTTTACGGCGAGATTCCGTGCGCAAGAAACTTAACTGCAGAGGAGATTGAGGAAGGCTATGAGAAGAACACCGGTCTTGTCATTGTAGAGACGTTCAAGGGCAAAAACCCGATATATGTTCCGGCTGTGCTCTGCAAGAACCATGGCCCGTTCACCTGGGGTAAGAATGCGGCAGAGGCTGTTCACAACGCAGTGGTTCTGGAGGAGGTTGCCAAGATGAACTTCATGACCGAGCTCATCAATCCGAACGCGGACAACCGCACACCGCAGTGTATGCAGGACAAGCATTTCTTAAGAAAGCATGGCCCGAACGCATACTACGGACAGAACAAGTAACAAAATCCGTTGCAGTTGTATGAACTGTGACAAAATTGTGTGAAAAAGTAAAATCTGTTTGCAAAATATGTAGACAGGGCTTACAATTTCCATAGAATAATTAATCCAAGGGGGAATTTTAAATCATGAAATTTTTCGTAGATACCGCAAATGTAGATGAGATCCGCAAAGCAAACGACATGGGCATTATCTGTGGCGTTACCACCAACCCGTCCCTGATCGCAAAAGAGGGCCGTGACTTTAATCAGGTTATCGCAGAAATCGCTTCCATCGTAGACGGACCGATCAGCGGTGAGGTAAAGGCTACCACCACCGACGCAGAGGGCATGATCAAAGAGGGCCGTGAGATCGCAGCCATCCATCTGAATATGGTTGTTAAGATCCCGATGACCGTAGAGGGCTTAAAGGCTGTTAAGGTTCTGCATGCAGAGGGCATCAAGACCAACGTAACCCTGATCTTCTCCGCAGCACAGGCACTCTTGGCTGCAAGAGCAGGCGCAACCTACGTTTCCCCGTTCCTGGGCAGACTGGACGACATCTCTATGCCGGGTATTGATCTGATCAACGAGATCACCGAGATCTTCATGATGC
Source organism: Clostridium sp. AF27-2AA (assembly GCF_003478505.1). Classification (GTDB taxonomy): domain Bacteria; phylum Bacillota; class Clostridia; order Lachnospirales; family Lachnospiraceae; genus Brotaphodocola. The sequence goes on along the minus strand of NZ_QUFI01000047.1, from coordinate 6,946 downwards.
ATGACATCCAGACTGAGATCATCGCGGCAAGCATCCGTAACCCGATCCATGTCATTGACTGTGCAAAGGCTGGCGCTGACATCGCAACCGTACCGTACAAGGTATTAGAGCAGATGACCAAGCACCCGCTGACTGATCAGGGTATTGCAAAATTCCAGGCAGACTACAAGGCTGTATTTGGAGAGTAAAGTTTACCGGTGTGAATCTCGATATTCCTTCGGCGTCATACCGTAATGCTTTTTCCATGTCCGGCAAAAATAACCGGAATCAGAAAAACCTGTTTCTTCCGCAATGGAGGAAATGGGTTTTTCTGTTTCTGAGAGCAGAAAAGCCGCGTGCTGCAGCCGGTAGGAGATCAGATAGGCAATGGGAGAAACCTGAATATAGTCCTGAAAAATCTGAAGCGCTCTGCTTTTGCTTACGGAAGCTGACGCGGATATCTCGTCCAGGGAGAGGGGCTCACGAAAGTGATCCTGTATGTACTGCATCATGAGCTGCAGTTTTGTCTGGGCCATGTCTGTGCGTCTGACAGAAGTTCCGGATATATCCTGTAAATGTTCAAACAGAGTATTCCATAAATGAAAAAGAAGGCTTATAGTCAGAAGCCTGGATGAAGACGGCTGTTTCTGAAGTTCAAAAACAGAATCCAGATTGTCCAGTATGTTCTTTTGCCATGAAACTTCCGGAGAAAATATCTGAAAAGGAATTGCAGCATTTACAAGAGGGTGAATGAAATCTTGATAAATCCCAGTCTGCTCGGCGGCGAGAAAAACAGGAGAAAACACAATGTTGGGGATAATGGCATGATTGTCTGCTTCAAACCGGTGAAGAATACTGCGATTGATAAACAGGCCATATCCCTGTTCCAGATCAAATTGCCGGATTCCGACTGAACAGTGAATGGTGCCTTTCTGAACCACAAGAAACTCAAGCTCCGGATGCCAGTGCCAGTCCATCCGGTGAAAGTCAAAATCCCAGATATCTTCGAGATAGAAGGCAAAAGGATACTGGAGATTTCCGTGCGGGCTGGTTTCACGGAAGAATTCGTCTGTCTGGATTACTGTTTTGCATGAAGATATCATAAAGGGCTCCTTCCATAGGTTATTGATTATGGATGCTGTCATTGACTTGTTGGCTTACATACATTTGTTGTGTGATATTATACAATAAATATATGATTTTATCCAATGAATATTTTAAATATTACGATATAATCCAATGTAGAACATAAAAAGGAGAAACGGAATATGAAATATTCTTATGACTGCACCATGCGGGCCTGCTTTACTGGTTACATTGTCCAGGCCATTGTAAATAACTTTGTGCCGCTTTTATTTCTGACCTTTCAGCGTACGTATCACATTCCGCTGCAGCAGATTACTCTGCTGGTGACGTTTAATTTTGGAATTCAGCTTCTGACAGACCTGCTTTCTGTTGCTTTTGTAGACCGGATGGGATATCAGGCGTCTATGGTTCTGGCACATATTTTGTCAGCCCTGGGCCTGATCTGCCTGACGGTATTGCCAGAGTGGATGGGACACCCATTTGCCGGAATCCTGATTTCGGTCATTGTTTACGCTGTGGGAGGCGGACTTCTGGAGGTGCTGGTAAGCCCTGTTGTGGAGGCTTGTCCCTCCACACACAAAGAAAAGGCCATGAGTATGCTGCATTCTTTTTATTGCTGGGGACATGTTGGTGTGGTACTTTTCTCAAGCATTTTTTTCAAACTTGCAGGGATTGAAAACTGGAAACTTCTGGCGGTTTTATGGGCTGTGATCCCCATTCTGAACGCCCTGGTCTTTACCAGAGTTCCCATTGCGCCGGTACTTCCGGAAGGAGAAGAGGGAATGACCATAGGAACGCTTTTTCAAAACCGTACCTTCTGGCTTTTATTTGTGATGATGATCTGCGCGGGTGCCAGTGAGCAGTCTGTCAGCCAGTGGGCATCTCTGTTTGCGGAAAAAGGACTTGGAATATCTAAAACAGCAGGAGACCTGGCGGGACCTATGGCATTTGCTGTCCTGATGGGAGCTTCCCGCGCTTTTTATGGGAACTATGGAGAAAAAATAAATCTGGATCGTTTCATGGCTGTTAGCAGCGTGCTGTGTATCTTATCCTATCTGTGCCTGGTATTTATGCCGGTTCCGGTTTTAAGTCTGGCTGGATGCGCTCTGTGCGGTCTGTCTGTTGGAATCATGTGGCCCGGAACCTTTTCCAGAGCATCAAAGGCGCTGCCGGCAGGAGGAACTGCTTTGTTTGCGCTTCTGGCTTTAGGAGGGGATATCGGCTGCTCAGGAGGCCCGACTCTGGTTGGAATGGTATCCGGAATGTGTAAGGGAAATTTAAAGATAGGAATTCTGGCAGCTTTGATTTTTCCGGTTTTGCTTTTGACCGGAGCGAAGTTTGAAACAAAAAAAGATAAAATTAGCAGTTGACAGATTCTTTACTCTGTGCTAATTTAAAACCAGTCAAATAAACATTCGAAAGTCGATGATCAAAGAGAGTACATCTGAGGTGACATCACAGAGAGCTGCCGGTTGGTGGAAGGCAGCATGAAGCTTCTTTTGGAATGGGTTTGTGAGACGCCAGGCGAACGCTTTGTAAGTAGCTGAGGCCGTGTTCCAGCGTTAATGGATACGGGTATCGAAAACAGGAGTTACAGTTTTCCGTACCTGGATATGAGACAGCTTGGTGGCAGATATTCCGATGTGGGATATCTGCTTTTTCTTTTCTGTAAAAATCGGGTGGCACCACGATCACATTCGTCCCGGCATGGCGTGAAAACGTTATGCCGGGATTTTTCATTTTCTTTCGGGAAAATTCAACTATGAGGAGGAAACACTATGAGCAAAGGCAGATTTGGAATTCATGGAGGTCAGTACATTCCGGAAACTCTAATGAATGCAGTGATCGAACTGGAAGAAGCATATAACCGTTATAAGGATGACCCGGAATTTAACCGGGAGCTGACGGCGCTGCTCAATGAATATGCGGGCAGACCGTCCCGACTTTACTATGCGGAGCGTATGACAAAGGATCTGGGCGGAGCAAAAATCTACTTAAAGCGTGAGGATCTGAACCACACCGGTGCCCACAAGATCAACAACGTTATCGGTCAGATGCTCCTGGCAAAGAAAATGGGAAAGACCAGAGTGATTGCCGAGACCGGAGCCGGACAGCATGGCGTGGCTACCGCAACGGTAGCAGCCCTCATGGGAATGGAATGTGAGGTCTTTATGGGAAAGGAAGATACCGAACGTCAGGCATTAAACGTATACCGGATGCGCCTTCTGGGAGCCAGGGTACATGCCGTAACCTCCGGAACCGGAACCTTAAAGGACGCTGTATCTGAGACTATGAGGGAGTGGACCAACCGCATTGAGGATACCCACTATGTACTGGGATCCTGCATGGGACCGCATCCCTTCCCGACCATCGTAAGAGATTTCCAGTCTGTTATCTCCAAAGAGATCAAGGCGCAGATGATTGAGAAGGAAGGCAGGCTTCCGGATGCCGTGCTGGCTTGTGTAGGCGGCGGTTCCAATGCCATCGGTGCCTTCTATAACTTCATTGAAGACAAGGAGGTACAGCTGATCGGCTGTGAGGCAGCAGGACGGGGCGTCAACACCGCGGAGACGGCCGCTACCATTGCCACCGGCCGCCTTGGTATCTTCCATGGCATGAAATCCTACTTCTGCCAGGATGAATACGGTCAGATCGCTCCGGTATATTCCATCTCTGCCGGACTGGATTATCCGGGTATCGGACCGGAGCACGCGGCACTGTTTGACGCAGGGCGTGCCCGGTATGTAGCCATTACCGATGAAGAGGCTGTGGAGGCCTTTGAGTATCTGTCACGGACTGAGGGAATCATCCCGGCTATCGAGAGCGCCCACGCGATCGCGTATGCCATGAAGCTGGCACCGACTATGAAAAAAGATAAGATCATTGTTGTAAACGTATCCGGAAGAGGAGATAAAGACTGTGTATCCGTAGCGAGATACAGAGGGGAGGACTTACATGAGTAATATCGCAAAGGCATTTGAAAAAGGAAAAGCATTTATCCCGTTCATCACCTGCGGAGATCCGTCCTTAGAGGCAACGGAAAAGATTGTTTATGCCATGGAAGAGGCTGGCGCAGATTTAATTGAGCTTGGCATTCCGTTTTCGGATCCGACTGCGGAAGGTCCGGTAATCCAGGAAGCAAACATCCGCGCATTATCCGGCGGTGTCACTACCGATAAAATATTTGATATGGTTGTGAAAATCCGGAAAAATACAAAGATTCCGATGGTATTCATGACTTACGCAAATGTCGTTTTCTCCTATGGGACAGAGCGTTTTGTGAAAAAGGCAGCGGAAATCGGCATGGACGGTCTGATCCTTCCGGATGTTCCGTTTGAAGAGAAGGAAGAGTTTGACTGTGTCTGCCGTAAATATGGCCTGGATCTGATCTCCCTCATAGCGCCGACCTCCCATGACCGTATCCGCATGATCGCGAAGGAGGCAAGCGGATTCGTTTACTGTGTATCTTCCCTCGGGGTAACAGGAATGCGGAGCGAGATCACCACCGATATCGGAGCTATGGTGAAGCTGGTAAAGAAAGTAAAAGATATTCCGTGCGCGGTAGGCTTTGGTATCTCTACTCCGGATCAGGCTGCACGGATGGCAGGACTTTCCGACGGTGCCATTGTGGGATCGGCTATCGTAAAGCTCTGTAAAGAGTATGGCGCTGATGCGCCGGATCAGGTCAAAGCTTATGTGAAGGATATGTGCGAGGCGGTTCATCGGAAATAAGCGGTTTGTGGTCTGCACAATGTATGAACGGCAATACAATTTGCCAGATTGTGCCGGAATATGACGGATTATCGAGTTGTTATTTTTCATATAAAATGGTATCATAGATGTATTATGAAACGCAAATAGAAAAATAATGGATGCAGATCCGGCAAACAGGAAAGAGAAGCACATATGGCAGCAGACGAAAAGATGACGGTCAGACAGGCCGAAAAAGAAATAGAAAATTTCAAAAAGGTGTTTCATGCAGTACGGCTGTTCCCGGTTGAAGATTCAGACCATATCCGGGAGTCCTGCAGAGAATATCAGGATACGTGCGGGGACTGCAATTTCCCGGAGATGGAGCAGCATTGTCAGAACTGCGTAGTTGCAAATGCAGCCATCAGCAGAACGGAACGCGGAAAGCTGGAAGTTTTTGACAGCAGCCTTTACCAGCTGATCGCCCGTTATGTTAAGATTGGCGGAAAAGAATATGTGATGGAGCTTATCCGCCGTCTGGATCATGAATGGTCGTTTGGTCAGCTGAACCATGAAAAGCTTGTGGATCTGTTTGTTCATTATGATGATAAACTTTACAAGGATGTCATTACGGACGCTTATAACCGCCGCTATTATGAGGATGAGATGAAAGCGCTTGAGTGGACTGCCGGAATTGCCCTGATTGATCTGGACGACTTTAAGCTCTATAATGATACATACGGACATAAGGCAAGCGATATGACTCTGTATACGGTTGCAGATGTGATCCGAAAGAACACGCGCAAATCAGACTACCTGGTACGGTTTGGCGGTGATGAATTTCTGCTCGTGATGCCAGATGTCACGGAGGAGGTTTTTCATAAAAAGCTTCAGACAATTAAGCAGCGGGTACATGAGGCCAATATCCCGGGGTACACGAAGCTGCAGATTTCCATCAGCGTAGGCGCTACCCTTTGCCAGAATGAAAAAATTGAAGCTGCTGTTGCCAGAGCAGATCATTTTATGTATCAGGCAAAGAACGACAAAAATAAGGTTGTGATGGGACGGGAGGGGCACGGACTGAATTCGGGCGGCAAAGATGTCCATAAACAGAAAATTCTTGTAGTAGATGATTCTGAGATGAACCGGGAAATCCTGATCACCATGCTGGAGGATGATTTTGACATCATTGTAGCTGAGAACGGAATGGTGTGCCTGGAGCTTTTGATGCAGTACGGAAAAGCAATTTCAGCGGTTCTTCTTGATATTGTCATGCCGGTCATAGACGGCTTTGAGGTACTGACGTACATGAACCGGAACCGGTGGATTGAAGATATTCCGGTCATCATGATTTCCAGTGAGGAGTCTGACGCCTGTATCCGCCGGGCGTTCCAGCTTGGAGTAGCGGACTATATCAGCAGACCATTTGATAATCATGTGGTCCGCCAGCGGGTATTTAACACCATAAAGCTATACGCAAAGCAGCGCCGTCTGACTGCGCTTGTGTCCGACCAGATCCACGAGAAGGAAAAGAACAATCAGATGATGATAGAAATCTTAAGCCAGATCGTGGAATTCAGAAACGGTGAGAGCGGACTGCATGTGCTTCATATCAAAGTGCTGACGGAGATGCTTCTGGAGGAAATCCTGAAAAAGACCGACAGATACCGCCTGACACCGGAGCTGTGTCAGATGATCTTTATTGCATCGTCCTTCCACGATATCGGAAAGATTGGGATTGACGAAAAAATCCTGAACAAGCCGGGAAGACTGACCGTAGAAGAATTTAATGAGATGAAAAAACATACACTGATCGGCGCCTCTATGCTGAGCAAGATGGAGCGCTATAAAGAGGAACCGCTGATCCATATTGCCTATCAGATCTGCCGCTGGCATCATGAGCGGTACGATGGCAGCGGGTACCCGGACGGACTGGTGGGAGATGAGATCCCGATTTCCGCCCAGATCGTATCCCTGGCGGATGTCTACGATGCCCTCATCAGCGAGCGAGCCTACAAGAAGGGCTTCACCCATGAGCGTACCATTGAGATGATCCTCGGCGGTGAATGCGGAATCTTTAACCCGATCTTGATCGAGTGCTTCATGGAGATTGAGCAGAAGATCAAACAGAAAATGCTGGAGATTCAGTGAATTTCAATTTAAGAATAGTTGCGAAAGGTCCGAAGCAGGC
>NZ_QUFI01000046.1:227-21193 GCF_003478505.1 Clostridium sp. AF27-2AA | reverse complement strand
CAATACCCATATTTTGCGCAGCGGTATGCCGGGATTACCGGATTCGGACCTATATTGGTTTTAACCCTAAATTTTTAAAATTCTGCGCGGATTCTCTGGCGGATCTTTGCGGTTTTTTCAAATGCTGCAGCACACTCTGCGTACGCTGCCTCACTCATCTCACCGGTCAGCAGCGCAAACTCATCGTTTAAGCTGTCCAGTTTTACAAGTTCTGCGCCTCCAAAGGCTGCGGCAGCTGCCTGCTCCAGCTCGGTACCGGTTCCTTCTACACGCACAAAATAGCGGTGTACGGAGGTCTTCTGGTCTGCGATCACTAGACGCTCACTGCTCCAGCCAAGCGGCACGTTGTGGTCCGCATTCTCAACTGCCTCCATAATGTCGGCAACGACAGCACTGGCGGTCGGGAGCTTTCCGGCACCGCTTCCGTAGAACATGGCAGTTCCCAGCATGTTGCCCTTTACCATGATGCCGTTAAACACATCATTGACTGCATACAGCGGATGATCCTTGCCAATCATGACCGGAGCCACCCATGCATGAACCTCATCTCCGTCCAGACGGCTGGTTCCGAACAGCTTCACGGAAGTTCCCAGTTTGTCTGCGTACTTGAAATCCACATCGGTAATCTTTGTGATACCCTCTGTGCTGATATCCTCATAGTTCACTTCTTTTCCTGACGCCATCGCCGTGAGAATTGCGATCTTGCGGCAGGTATCGTAGCCCTCTACATCTGCTTCCGGATTGCGCTCCGCGTATCCCAGATCCTGCGCCTCTTTTAATACTGCTTCAAAGGAAGCTCCTTCTTTGTCCATCTTGGTCAGAATAAAGTTGGTAGTACCGTTTAAGATACCGGTAATTTCCAGGATCTTCTCTCCTTTTAAGCAGCGGTACAGCGGACGGATGATCGGAATACCGCCGCCAACGCTGGCCTCAAAGAAGAAATTCACGTTTTTTTCCCTTGCAATGGCAAGAAGCTCGGTTCCATAAGCGGCCACCAGGGCTTTGTTGGAGGTTACCACATGCTTGCCGGCCAGCAGGCTTGCCTTTACAAACGGATAAGCCGGATTTAAACCACCCATGGTCTCTACTACCACGCTCACTTCCGGATCTTTCTCGATTACGGAAAAATCATGTACGATCCTGTCTTCTACCGGACTTCCCGGGAAATCCCGAAGATCCAGTACATATTTCAGTGCTACATCCTGTCCGCAGCCATGTTTGATCTGCTCTGCATTCTGCGCTAAGATCTCCGCTACTCCGGAACCAATTGTGCCATATCCCATGATTGCTACCTGTACCATTGCTCTGTCCTCGCTTTTCTTTCTGTTATTTATGCTTCCATGCTATCTGCAACCCCCCGGTATTACTCCCTGGAAACGATTTTCACATAATGAATGCCGTCCTGCTCTTCAATCTCTTCCACCATTTTGGAGATATTCCCTGTGTTGTCCTTAACTTCCACAGACAAAGTCAGCGTTGCTACGCCGTTGACCGGAATACTCTGATGAATCGTCAGGATGTTTGCTTTGTAAACTGCCACGATATGAAGCAGGTCCGAAAGCAGGCCCTGTTCATCATCCATCTGTACCACAAAAGTAACGGTCTTGCCTTTTGTATTGTCATAGAACGGGAAAATATCTTCTTTATATTTGTAAAAAGAACTGCGGCTGATGCCCACCCGCTCGGTTGCCTCCTGAACGGTCATCACCCGTTCTGACTCCAGAAGCTTCTTGGCCTCCACAACCTTCAGCAATACCTCCGGCACCGCTTTCTGCTTCACTACAAAATACTTGCTTTTTTCTTCCGGCATAATAAATCCTCCCGAAAATATCTGTCTGTAACCGACAGTATCATCTCTTTATGTTCGTCTATCATGAACATTTGTGCTCATGTGAGAGATATTAGCACAAAAAAAAGCAGAGCGCAAGCTTTTTCTTGCATACACTCTGCTTTTATAAAAATCAAAATTAATCTTCTGCGGAAGCCTTGCGGTCCGGGCAGCCCAGACTCAGCCAGCGCAGGTAGGCGCTGATGAACGGGTCCAGCCCTCCATCCAGGACATTAGCCACATTTCCGGTTTCTTCGCCGGTGCGCAGGTCTTTGACCATGGTATATGGCTGCAGCACATACGAGCGAATCTGGTTACCCCAGCCGATTTCCTTGACATCGCCACGGATGTCGGACAGCTTTTCGGCATTTTCCTGCTGCTTTAACATATACAGCTTTGCCTTTAACATCTGCATGGCCTTGTCCTTGTTCTGGAACTGGGAACGCTCATTCTGGCACTGTACCACGATTCCGGTCGGGATATGGGTGATACGGATGGCAGAAGAAGTCTTGTTGATGTGCTGACCACCGGCACCACTGGAACGATAGGTATCGATCCGCAGGTCATCCGGGTTAATGTCCACATCCAGATCTTCCTCAATATCCGGCATAACATCACAGGACACGAAAGAGGTCTGGCGTTTTCCGGCCGCATTGAACGGGGAAATACGCACCAGACGGTGCACGCCACGTTCGGACTTTAAGTAGCCAAATGCATTCTCCCCGTTGATCTGAATGGTAACAGACTTGATGCCTGCTTCATCACCATCCAGGTAATCCAGGACTTCCGTCTTGTAGCCCATCTTGTCTGCCCAGCGGCAGTACATACGGTACAGCATGCTGCACCAGTCACAGGACTCTGTACCGCCTGCGCCTGCATTTAAGCGCAGGATAGCATTGTATTTGTCATATTCACCGGACAGCAGGGTTTCCATGCGCAGCTTTTCCAGATTGCGCGTAAACTCGTCCAGCATCTCCTGAATCTCCGGAATCAGAGAAGGATCCTCCTCTTCATATCCCATCTCGATCATAACCTGGATATCCTCGTACTGCTGCTCCAGACCACGGTAGAGCTCTACGGTATCCTTCAGGTTCTTTGCCTCCTGAACCAGCTTGGTGGCGCGGTCGGCATCGTCCCAGAAGCCCGGCTCCTCCATGGATTTGTCTAATTCATCGATTCGTCTGACCTTGTTATCCAGGTCAAAGTGAATCCCTCACTTCCACTAATGGTTTTTCAAAGGTCGATAATGTGTACTTGAACTGATCTAATTCTACCATTGTGTCACCTTCTTTCATATTATATATTTTGTATTTCTTTTCACAATGACCGGCGAATCCTTTGACAGACCCGCCGGTCACTATTTTCTTATTATCTCGGCATTAAATCACGGCCATGGCACTGTTTGAATTTCTTGCCGCTTCCGCACGGACACGGATCGTTCGGGTAGATTTTCTGTACCTGGCGTACCTTCGGTGCCTGGGGCGCAGAGGTGTCGCGGTTGGTTCCGGTTACCTTGGCTGCCGGCTCACGCTCAATCTTCTGCTCTACACGAATGTGGAACAAAATGCGGACAGTCTCCTCGGTGATCGCTGCCGTCATAGCCTCGAACATCTCGTAAGCGCTCATCTTGTACTCAACAACCGGGTCTCTCTGGCCGTAAGCCTGCAGGCCAATACCCTGACGCAGCTGGTCCATATCATCAATGTGGCTCATCCACTTGTTGTCGATCACCTTCAGAAGTACTACGCGCTCCAGCTCACGGATCTGCTCTGCCTCCTGGAACTCTGCCTCTTTTGCCTCGTACAGCTTGATGGCTTCTTCCTTCAGCATATGCTTTAATTCATTCTTCTTAGTCACCGGATGATTCTCTGCGGTGATGGTCTCAAGCGGAATGATCGGGAGCAGAAGGCTGTTTAACTCATTCAAATCCCACTCGGAGGATGCCTGTTCCTCTGAGATGGACAGATCCACAGAATTCTCCACGATATCGGTAATCATCTTTAAGATGAGGTCACGCATGTTGTCACCATCCAGAACCTTGCGGCGCTCTGCATAGATGATCTCACGCTGCTCGTTGTTGACCTCGTCGTATTTTAACAGGTTCTCACGGATACCGTAGTTGTTGTTCTCGATCTTCATCTGTGCTTTCTCAATAGCGCTGGAAAGCATCTTGTGCTCGATCTGCTCGCCCTCCGGAACACCCAGGGCCTCAAACATAGCCATCAGACGCTCGGAACCGAACAGACGCATCAGGTCATCTTCCAGGGAAATGTAGAAGCGGGACTCACCCGGGTCACCCTGACGGCCGGAACGTCCGCGCAGCTGATTGTCGATACGGCGGGACTCATGACGCTCGGTACCGATAACCTTTAAGCCGCCTGCTGCCTTTGCCTCATCATCCAGCTTGATATCGGTACCACGGCCGGCCATGTTGGTCGCGATGGTAACAGCGCCGTGGATACCAGCATCCGCTACGATCTCTGCCTCCAGCTCATGGAACTTCGCGTTCAGGACTTTGTGCTGAATACCGCGCTTGGTCAGCATCTTGCTTAACAGCTCAGAAGTCTCAATGGTGATGGTGCCAACCAGTACCGGCTGTCCCTTCTCATGGGAAGCCACCACTTCATCGACAACTGCCTTAAATTTTTCTTTTTTGGTCTTGTATACTGCATCCTCATGGTCAATACGCGCAACCGGACGGTTGGTCGGGATTGCGATGGCATCCATGCCGTAGGTATTACGGAACTCTTTCTCCTCGGTTAACGCAGTACCGGTCATGCCGGCTTTCTTGCGGAACTTGTTGAAGAAGTTCTGGAAGGTGATGGTTGCCAGGGTCTTGCTCTCGCGGCGGACATTTACATGCTCCTTCGCCTCGATTGCCTGGTGCAGTCCATCGGAATAACGGCGGCCCGGCATGATACGTCCGGTAAACTCATCGACAATGAGAACCTCATCGTCTTTTACTACATAGTCCTTATCACGGAACATCAGGTAGTTTGCGCGCAGAGCCAGGATGATATTGTGCTGGATCTCAAGATTCTCCGGATCTGCCAGGTTCTCAATATGGAAGAACTGCTCTACCTTCTTAACGCCTTCCTCAGTCAGGTTAACGACTTTATCTTTCTCATTTACAACGAAGTCGCCGGTCTCCTCGATGTCCTCGCCCATGATGGCATTCATCTTGGTGAACTCGCCGGATGCCTCACCGCGTACCAGCTGATGAGCCAGCACATCACATACCTCGTAAAGCTTTGTGGATTTGCCGCTCTGGCCGGAAATGATCAGCGGAGTTCTTGCTTCATCGATCAGGACGGAATCCACCTCATCGATGATGGCATAATCCAGATTGCGCAGAACCATCTGGTCCTTGTAGATTGCCATGTTGTCACGCAGGTAATCAAAGCCCAGCTCGTTGTTGGTAACGTAGGTGATGTCGCAGTTGTAAGCAGCCTTACGCTCCTCAGAGGTCATCGGGTTTAATACCACGCCAACTGTCAGGCCCAGGAAACGGTGAACCTGTCCCATCCACTCCGCATCTCGTTTTGCCAGATAATCGTTGACGGTTACAATGTGAACGCCATTGCCTGCCAGTGCGTTTAAGTATGCCGGGGAAGTGGAAACCAGGGTCTTACCTTCACCGGTTCTCATCTCAGCGATACGGCCCTGATGCAGCACGATACCACCGATGAGCTGTACCGGATAATGTTCCATGTTCAGCACACGTTTTGCCGCCTCACGTACGGTAGCAAATGCCTCCGGAAGGATATCATCCAGGGTTTCACCGTTTGCAAGACGCTCCTTGAAGATGCGGGTATTATCACGCAGTTCCTCATCGGTCTTTGCCTGCATGGTCGGACGCAGCGCTTCGATTTTATCCACAATCGGATAGATCATCTTCAATTCCCGCTCGCTGTGGGTGCCAAATACTTTTTCTATGAGATTCATATAGTTCTTTCTCCTAAACTTTCTTTGTTTCGTCTGTCTCGTTTCTACTATTATTATAAGTCAATCTTTGATATTGTACCACTATCCCCTGATTTATTCAAGTTTTAGGCCCTTTGTTCACAAAAAATTAATTTCCTTATTGCAAAGGCGACATAAAAGTAAAATTATGGTAAACCTGTCAGGTTGCACAAAAATTATGTTCGATTCACAACTTATCCACGTTATCCACAATATCCACGAAAAATACATCCACATCCATTTTCCTTGATTTTCAGCCAAAAATGAGTTATGCACCAAGTTATCCACATTATCCACAAAGTTTTCCCACATTTTTCCGTTTATTCCCCACGGAAAAACGTACGGTTTTCTTTGTTCATATCTTATAAATCCACTGTTTACGCCAAAAAATACAGGAAAAACGCTTGACTTTTCCACATCCGCAAAGGTAGAAATGCAATTTCTTTTTTGTGGATAAAGTATGTGTTTTTATTTTTCATTCCCAATAATTGTCTCAACAATTTCCTTGTTTTGGTTGTAATTTTCGGTTTTATATGTTATACTTAGAACATCTCAAAAGAAGGAGCTGATGACTTATGCGTTATACGATTACAGGCAGAAATATTGATGTGACTCCGGGGCTTCGCGCCGCCATTGAGGAAAAAATCGGAAAACTGGAACGTTATTTCCTTCCGGATACAGAAATCATCGTAACTCTCAGTGTACAGAAAGACAAACAGAAGATCGAGGTTACTATCCCGGTTAAGGGCAACATTATCCGTGCTGAAGAATCCAGCAATGACATGTATGTATCCATCGACCTGGTAGAGGAGATCATCGAACGCCAGCTTCGTAAGTACAAAAACAAACTCATCGACAAAAAGCAGTCCGCACAGTCCTTCTCCGATTTGTTCATCAGTGAAGAAGCGGAACCGGAAGACGAGATTCAGATTGTAAAGACCAAACGCTTCGCCATGAAGCCTATGGATCCAGAAGAAGCCTGCGTGCAGATGGAACTGTTAGGACATAACTTCTATGTATTCTTAAACGCAGAAACAGAAGAAGTCAATGTCGTTTATAAGAGAAAGGGTCAGACTTACGGTCTGATTGAGCCGGAATTCTAAATTTTTACATACGAAAGCCAAAACACTTTCATACTTTTCAAAAAGCCCCTGGGAATTTTCCCAGAGGCTTTTTATTTTTATGATTTCCGTTATTTCATTCGTTTTTCCTAAATAAATTTTCGGAGCCATCTTCCGCTTTCCCGATGAGACATCATTGAGACAAGAAGCGCAAACAGCAGCATGGGCACAAAAATGCACAGCGTAATATTCTGTTCGGTCAACGGAAGCGGATTCCACTTTACCGTCCAGGAAAAGAAATAGAAGAAATAAAAATGGGAGAAATAAACCCACTCGCTCATCTCCCGCAGTGTTACAAAGAAACGGGAATATCCCCCCCGAAGCCTCATGGCAAGTTCTGTCAGACAGACCGCTGCCGGAGCCGCGGTAAACACCATATTGGTATTGAAGCAGGTGGCCACCTCTTTGTACATCAGGGCCAGAAACAGCACGCTGCCGCCCAGTGAAAGCAGCACCGGCATACACCAGGTCTTTCTGGAAAACCAGAGTCCCAAGGCCAGGTAAAAGCTTCCGTAAAACAGACCGTTTCGCATGGTCACGAACTTCGGCGCATACCACCATACAAATTCCTGGATTTTCATGGGCGCACGCTCGGTAAAATACCAGTTATCACAGATGCAGCCAAACACAAACAGTGCCCCCGCCAGAACCAGCAGCATCCATATCTTCAATCCGGCACGATAACCAGTCCACACGATCAGGGCAGCCACAGCCAGCGCCGGCAGATACCAGAGCTGTGCAATGGTACTGGAGAAAAAGAATGAATGAACATATGCCTTCAATGTCTCCATGATGGTGGCCGTACCATGATACCAGTTGAAAATATCAATAGGCCAGTAAATGACACACCAGAGCAGATACAGCTTCACAATGCGCCAGGCATAACGCCCCACCACAGGCCATCCGCTCTTTTTGTCCGTATCCGGGATCTTGCGAAATAAAAGAAATCCCGCAATGATGAAAAACACCGGAACAGCCAGATTGGAAAGCCAGCTGCCAATGATCAGGCGCCAGCGGCTTTCCGCCGGATAAAACACCTGAATCATATGCCGCGCGGCCACCAGGACCGCCATGATAAATTTCAGCAGGTCCAGGCCGCAGTATTGTTTTTTTTCATTCATAAACCGCACACTCCTAATCCAGGAATGTTACCGCCTTGCACGGCGTACGGTAGTTGTACTTGGTGATGGTAATACCGGTAGTCGGATTACTGGAGTGGATGATTTTTCCGTCTCCTATGTAAATAGCCACATGATTGATGTAGCTTCCGCTGGCATAGAACAGAAGGTCACCAGGCTGGATGGCCGACATGGAAATCTCTTTTCCCTGCGCTGCCTGATCTCTGGAGCTTCTTCCTGTGGTAATGCCAAAATGCGCAAAGACAGACTGGGTAAAACCAGAGCAGTCCGCGCCGTTTGTCAGGCTGGTGCCGCCATACACATACGGGTTGCCCAAAAACTGCTTGGCATAAGCCACGATTGCGGTTCTGGTCGCAGATACAACTGCCGCGGAGCTTCCCGGACCTGCAACCGGAGAAGAAACTGTGCCTGAGGACGGGCCGGACGAACCAATCTGGCTTGAACTGTTAGAAGAATTCGTCTTTCCAGGAGCGGAAGCCGCAGACTTGCTGTCAGAACTGTTCTGACCTGACGACGGACTCTGAGCCTGACTGTTTTGCGCAGTATTTGCAGACGGCGCACTGGTAATCGCGGAATCATCACTCTGGGCCGGATTTGCCGGAATGATAACGTCCTTATTCTCTTCTACCTTAATGGTCTGCTCCAGATTTGCGATGGCCGTCTGGGCATCCCGCTTTCTCTGGGCCTCTTCTTCCAGTTTCTGGCGTTCTTCCTCCAGGGATACTGCCTGATCAAATTCCACTTCGACCTTGCAATAGGATTTGGCAATATAACCGATCAGATCTGCATCGACCTCGACCTTATAAAAATCTCCCTCGTCCCCCTGAACCACATAACGGGAACCACTGGAGACCATGGTCAGAACATTGCTGGTCAGATTCGGTTCTTCACGAAGGCGCAGGTTGTCCACACTGACGGTAACAAACTCCCGGCCAATCGACTGGGCCAGCGTTTCGGCCTCCTGACCGGTGATAAAATACTGGGATTTGATGAATCCGTTTACACTTCCGGACTGAATGCGGTACCAGCTTCCGCCCTCTCCCTCCACAGTTTCCAGAATGGTTGCCGCGCAGTTATTATAAATCTTACCTACAATTTTGCTGTTCGTGGTTGCCTGTTCCCGGATATTCACATAATCGGACACCTGGGATACCGCAATGTTTTCATAGTCTGCCGGAGCCGCTACAAGAGTTGCCTCGTGAACAGATTTTGCAGCGTCCGCGTAAGCGGCAAACGGGCTGGATGCTGCCGCACAAAGACAGCTCACAGCCAGTATCTTTTTCCATGTATTCATGCGTACTCGCCTTTCTATCCAAATTTCCACCATAATCTGTCATCCAGTATAACATAACTCTCCAGAAAGTTACAGAGAGTTCGTAAAATTGTAATTGAATTGTAAAATGTATGAAAAGGCTGACCAAAACGTTTTTTTATGATAAAATAAAAGCAGAGAGAGGAGTGATCTTATGGCAAAAAAAGTAGTTCTTGTAACGGGCGCTTCCCGTGGAATCGGAAAGGCCATTGCCGTAAAATTTGCCAAAAAAGGCTATAATGTCATCATCAACTGTGCCCACCGGGAACAGGAGCTGATGCAAACCAAAAAAGAAATCGAAAGTTATCAGGTAACCTGTGCCGCATTTCTGGGCGACATGGGAGACATGGCTGTCTGTGAGCAGCTTTTTTCTATGATCCGCAAGCAGTTCGGCTCGCTGGATGTTCTGGTCAACAACGCCGGTATCGACTACATTGGCCTGCTGCAGGATATGTCATCAGAAGACTGGGACCGCATTTTGCGCACCAACCTGACTTCTGTCTTTAACTGCTGCAAGCTGGCCATTCCGCTGATGCTTCCGGCCGGACACGGAAAAATCATAAACATTTCCTCCGTCTGGGGCTGTGCAGGCGCTTCCTGTGAGGTGGCCTATTCTGCGACCAAGGGCGGCGTCAACGCGTTCACTAAGGCCCTTGCCAAAGAACTGGCCCCAAGCAACATTCAGGTAAATGCCGTAGCCTGCGGTGCCATCGACACCGAGATGAACCAGTGGCTGCAGGAAGACGAACTCATCCAGCTGGTTGAGGAAATCCCGGCGGGACGACTGGGACGCGCAGAGGAGGTTGCCGATTTCGTCTATCATCTTGGATACAAGGGTTCTTACCTGACCGGACAGGTCATTGGACTGGACGGCGGCTGGATCTGATATAAAGGAGGCATATGGAATTCAAACAACTGCAATCATTCGTCGCTGTCGTCGATTATGGCAGCTTTACGAAAGCCTCAGAGAAGCTTTTCATCTCCCAGCCTACGATCAGCACTCATATCCGTATGCTGGAGGATGAGTTTCAGTCCTGCCTGCTGGTGCGTACCACCAAAAGCATTGAGCTGACACCTCGGGGACAGGAATTTTATGAATGCGCCGTAAGCATTCTGAGCCTGAAAAATCATTTAATTGAAAGTTGGATCAATGAAAGCCGGAATGTGATCCATATGGGCGCATCCACGATTCCGTCCACCTATCTGCTGCCAGAGCTTCTTCCTGCCTACAAAAAGCTGTGTCCGGAAACCTATTTCAATATCTATCAAAGCGACAGCCAGGGCATTCTGGACAAGATTCTGGAAGGCAGCTTTAACCTGGGGCTGGTTGGCATGACCAGCGAAGATGACCGGTTCTGCTTTGAGCCCTTCTACCAGGACCAAATGGTACTCATTACGCCGAAAAACGCTTATTTTGAAGAGTTGAAAAGCTCCGGTACTCCCATCAACACCATCTTAAAATCAGAGTCCCTGATCCTGCGGGAAGAAGGCAGCGGAAGCCGTAAATTTGTCTACGAACTTCTTGAAAACCTGCATATCCCGGAAAATTCCCTGAATGTCACTGCCCGCCTCAACGACCAGGAATCCATCAAAAATCTCGTTGCTAACGGTCTGGGGATTTCTGTCATATCAAAAGCGGCCGCCTGCAGCCCCGGATCGGATCAGAAACTTCTTGTTTTTGATCTTCCGCTGGTTGCAGACAGCCGCAGCCTGTATCTTGTTTACCATAAGAATTTTATCTTAAAGCCTTATGTGCATCATTTTATGGAGTTTGTAATCAATTTTTACACCCGATCAAAATACTGATTCTCCGGTCCGGGAGTTCTGATAGCTCAGAAATATCAGAATTTCCGGATCGTATCATCTTTATCTCCGATATCTTCAATTTTCCTGATCTCCGCAAAATAGCTGTAACCGTTGTCCGTGGTAATCTCCACCCGGTCTCCCACTTTGTGGCGCAGAATAGCTTTGCCAAGAGGTGACTCAATGCTGATCATATTGTGCATGGAGTTGCCGCGGATGCTGGTGACCAGCTTGTAGGTCTCCTCCTCATCGTCATCCTCCATATAGAGGGTAACCGCCTTATTCAGGCCGACCTCGTCGGACCTTGACTCATCGGAGATCACAATTGCGTTTTTCAGCATATTCTCCAGATAACGAATGCGGCTTTCGTTCTGATTTTTGTCTTTCTTAGCCGCATAATACTCAAAGTTTTCGCTCAGATCTCCATGGGCTCTTGCTTCCTTTACTGCTTCCAGACATTCGGGACGCACTTCCAGTTTCCGATATTCAATCTCTTCCTGGATTTTTTCCACATCTGATTTTGTAAGTTTCTCTCTCATGATCCTTATCTCTTTTCTGCTTCTTACTCTCCTGTTCTTCTTTGCGGGCTGCTTCTGTCCGCCGTCATTCTTTCCGCTCTGTTTTCGGCGCTGTCATCAGTTTTACAAGCAATTCCACGATTTTCTCCATGGACTGGATAGAAATAAACTCGTACTTTCCGTGGAAATTCGCGCCTCCGGTACACAGATTTGGGCACGGAAGTCCTTCGTAAGAAAGGCGCGCTCCATCCGTACCGCCGCGGATCGGACGGATCACCGGCTCCACATCCAGTTCCTTCATAGCGCTGCACACCCGGTCAATCAGCTGCATATGCGGTTTGATCTTCTCTTTCATGTTGAAATAAGAATCCCGGATCTCGATCTCTACGGTGCCATCACCGTATTTCTGGTTCAGGAATGCTGCAATCTGGCGCATTTGCTCTTTTTTCTTTTCAAACTTTTCCATATCATGATCCCGAATCAGATACTTCATCATCGAAGTTTCCACATCACCATTAAAATGATCCAGATGGAAAAACCCTTCATATCCTTCCGTATACATGGGATTCTCGAAAGTCGGCAGTATCTGCTGGTACTCCATGCCGATCAGCATGGAATTCACCATGCCCTGTTTCGCGTCTCCGGTGTGCATACTGCAGCCATGAATCGTGACAACGGCAGACGCAGCGTTAAAGTTTTCGTATTCCACCTCACCAAGCTCTCCGCCGTCAACCGTGTAGGCAAACTGTGCGCCAAAATTCTCCACCTCAAACCGGTCTGCGCCGCAGCCAATCTCCTCATCCGGAGTAAATCCAATACAAATCTTTCCGTGCGGAATTTCTTTATGGGAAAGCAGATAAGCGGCCGCCGTCATAATTTCTGCCACACCGGCTTTGTCATCTGCACCAAGCAGTGTGGTTCCATCTGTTGTGATCAGATCCTGTCCCTTGTACCGCTCCAGGAACGGAAACTCCGAAATCCGCATGGTAATCTGCTTTTCTGCATTCAGACAGATGTCATGTCCATCATAATTTTTTACAACCTGTGGCTTTACATTGCATCCAGTCAGAGCTGGTGCCGTATCCATATGGGAAATAAACCCCAGTGCCGGTACTTTGCCAGCCTGATCTTCCGGAAGATTCGACGGAATCTCCGCATAAATATAACCATATTCACTCAGGCGAACCTGCTCTGCCCCCAGCTCTTCCAGTTCCTGTTTTAAGAGCCTTGCCAGTTCCCACTGCTTATCCGTACTGGGCTGCTTCGCTGCTCCTTCCTCAGACTGGGTATCAAATGAAACATATTGTAAAAAGCGATCTACTACCTGTGACATGTAAAACAGCTCCTTTTTCATTCTTTTTTCTGATTTCTTTCTTCTTTTCTCAAAAGTTGTGTTAAATTTTATTATAACACAAAAGAACCGTCTTTGCAAATAAATACAAAAACGGTTCTTGCAATAATTTTTTCCAGATGCCTTAGCCAATTCCCCCCATCAGCGCGCCTGCCACAAGTGCAATAAACGCAGCTGGAACCAGCACATACTTTCCAAGGGGAACAAACCAGCTTCCAATTTTCTTTTTTCTTCCCCGGTTCACTGCATCGACAGCAACATCCTTACCGGCCACCCAGAAGAACATAATGCCGGCAAGCATGGCTCCCAATGGACAGATATAGATGGATACCACATCCATCCAGTCGGACACAATGCCCTGAATGAACAGTGCCACACCGCAGCCAGCTGCAGCAATCACAGCCACTGCTGCCGGGCGTTTCAGGCCCAGGCGTTCCTGCAGCGTTTCCACCGGAGCCTCATAGAGATTGACGAGAGAACTCATGCCAGCAAACAAAACGCAGACATAAAAAACCACACCACAGATTTTTCCGCCCGGCATCCCGTTAAATACATTCAGCAGATAAATAAACATAAGGCCCGGGCCACCCGAAGATAATTCTGCCCCGCCTGCCGCCATGCCCGGAATGATCACGAAAGCAGCTAACAATGCAGCAAGCGTATCAAAGAATGCCACATTTTTTGCCGAGCCTACAATATCTTCGGAATCACTCAGATAGGATCCATAAATCACCGTTCCATTTCCCGCAATGGACAGCGAGAAAAATGCCTGGCCAAAGGCATAGATCCACAGGCGGACATCTTTCAGTCCCTCCGGATTGATGGTAAAAATGTAATGATATCCGTTTTCCGAGCCAGGCAGTGCAAAAATGTATGCCCCCAGTCCCAGAAACAAAACAAACAAAAGCGGCATCATCACCTTGTTGGCTTTCTCAATTCCACCTGCAATGCCAAATGCCATGATAACCGCAGTCACAAGAACTGTGACCATCAGCCAGCCATTGTTGCCAAAGCTGGAAGCAGTACCATCAAACAGAGCGCCAATGGCTTCCATATCCTGTCCCAGGGTATACAGGTTGCCACTGAGTGCCAGAAACGCATACTTAAAGATCCAACCAACCACCACGGTATAACCAATGGCCAGCGCCATGGAGCCCAGAACCGGGATCATGCCAATCAGCTCCCCTGTCCGTTTCTTTCCAGTGCGAAGCTCCGTACACATGCCAAAGGCTTTGATAGGACCACTCTTGGCCATGCGCCCCAGCGCCATCTCCTCGATCACTCCGGTAGACGCGATCAGCACCACAAACATCAGATAGGGAAGCAGAAATGTCATTCCTCCCCAGTCTGAAACAATGTACGGAAAACGCCAGATATTTCCCATACCAACCGCTGAACCAATGCATGCCAGTACAAAACCGGTCCGGCTTCTAAATCCATCCCTCTCTTTTGCCATAAAACATATTCCCTTCCTTGTCAATATTTTCTTTTGTGATCCAAATATAGTTCATCTGCAGTAACCCTGATTCCAAGAACTTTTGTTTCCTAACATCCCATCAAAAGTTCCTCATATGCCGTATACAACTACTCCCGCAACCGCTGAGATAACCATTAGCAGAATTGGCGATAACTTCTTTTTTGTCAACTGCCTATAGCTAATTATAGAAAGAACCAAGATAATTGAGATGATAATCGCTGGGATGTTAATACATACATCAGATATTTTCACAAAGCAGTTACTTAAAACCATGTAAATGCCCGTAGCCAGCACAATGCCGATTACGCAAGGTTTCAGCCCACACAACACAGCTTGAACATATTTGTTCTTCAATGCAGTTTTCAATAACGCTGTTACCAACAAAATAATCAAAAACGAAGGCAGAACAACCGCCAGCGTTGCGACCACTGCACCAAGGAATCCTGCTTGATTGCTACCGATATAAGTGGCAAGGTTGACCATGATGGGACCTGGGGTACTTTCGCTGACAGCAATCATATAAGTCAGCATTTCATCTCTCAGCCAGCCATAAGACATTACTACATCTCGGATTAACGGAATGGCACCATAGGCACCGCCAAATGCAAAGCATCCGACTTTTAAGAAACCAAGAAACAAGTCAAGATAAATCATTTCTTTGCACCACCTTTCTGTTCAGGTGTACCGTTCAGAATAAACATCGTCAGACTCACAACCGCTGAAATCAGCATCAGACTGATCGAGGAGAAATTCCATCCAAAGAGGTTGATGCAGAACATGACGATAGCGGAGCCGATCATAATTGTTCTCGGCAGTTTCTTTTTGTGCATTTTTTTAATCATAGTAATGGCAGCATCCAGAATTAAGATGCCAACGGCTATTTTGATACCCTTAAAAGCATGGGCCATGATGGTCAGTTCCAGGAAATTATCAAGAAACACAGAAATCAGATAGATAACAACAAAGGATGGAACAATCATACCCAGTGTTGCCACCAATGCACCACTAAAACCAGCTTTCTTATATCCGGTAAAGGTTGCGCAGTTGATAGCGATGGGACCTGGGGTGGATTCCGCAATAACAGTCACATTCATCATCTCATCGTGAGTAATCCATTGTTTTCTTTCTACACAGTTGTTTTCAATTGTGGAAATCATGGCGTAACCTCCACCAAAGGTAAACAACCCGATCTTTGCAAAAGTCAGGAACAAATCAAACAGGATATTCATACTTCTTCCTCCTTACGATACTCACATTGACAAACAGTCCTATCACGATTCAGAGTTAGTGAAGCAGTCTGCATCTTCTCAAACTGCTCGGTAAGGAAGCCTACAGCATCCTGTCGTGGAAGATAATGTGTGTGATAGCCGTATTTCTCACCATAGACTAATCCTGCGTCCTTCATGACTTTCATATGTTGAGAAATGGCGGATTCAGAAATACTGAATTTTTTAGACAGAGAACGAACACAATGTTTTCTTTCTAAAAGCGATTGATATATTTTCAAACGCATTGGTTCTCCCAATGCCTTTAGCATACGGTCAAGTTCCATATTAGCCCCCTGTTTTAGTATTCACTTAATTAAAACACAAATTTTTGATTAAGTCGACATGAAAACAAAGTTCCCCTAGCTAGCTTCTGCCTGTGCCTTACAAACCTGCCAGCGCCATGAATTTTTTATCCGACTGAATACTTTGTGTCAGAAACTGACCGTCCCGGAACAGGGCATAGGTCGTGACCGGCGCGGGTACATTCTGCGCAGATTTTTTATCAGTGATATGGATGGCCTTGAACGGGATACCATGCTCCTTCGCTGCCTCCTGCACCCTTGGCACCCAATAATAGGTATATGGACACTGATCGGTGTAATAGAGAACAAAACCTGCTTCCTTAATCACCGGATGTTTCGCACATTCCTTGAAATGCGGCGGCTGTGCACCCGATTCGATAGGAAGATACATGAGATTGATCCCGCAGTCAGATATGTCTGCCACCCGAAACTCCTTGTAAGCAAGGAATTTCGGGTCAGCGAGGAATTCCCGCTTCCGGCCCTCCGCGCACAAAATACAAATGCCTTTCTTCCCCTGCGCTTTGGCATCACGAATACACGCATCCAGCAGATCATTCGAGTACCCGTGTCCCTTCATAGAGCCGGATAGCTGTTCTAAAATGAAATGAAGATACTCTTTACTGGATGCCATTATTCTTCCTGTTCAAAACAGCTGTCCCGGCAGCTTCTGCTTTTCTTTTACCGGGAAGGTGGCTTCAAACCGTTCAAACTCCTCCGGATCTTTCTCACAGACAAAATACCCCTCGGGGTCTTTGTAAGTACCGGAGATGTCGTTCAGAAATCCGGATTTCAATTCTTTGATGAGAAAATAGTCCGCATCCGGGTCGTCGGCATAGCGTACGCCCCTGGTTTTGACCGGAACAAAGCCAGACTTGCCGTAAAAGTCAATATTACCGGTAATGGCAAACGCTCCTGCGCCCATTTCCCTGGCTTTTTCCATGGAATAGTCAAGCAGCTGCTTTCCATAGCCCTGCCGCTTGTATGCGGGTGCAATGCTGATGGGGCCGAAGGTCATGATCGATACCTTTCGTCCATCGTCACAGTCAATCTCCGACTGCACATAGATAATCTGCCCGATCAGCTCACCGTCCAGTTCCATCAAAAAATCCAGCTCCGGCACAAATGCCGGGTCATTCCGATAACAGTGCAGCACATAGTGCTCCACACAGCTGGGCCGGTAAACATTCCAGAATGCCTCACGGGTCAGGTTTTCGGCAGCTCTGTAATCGTCTTTCGTTTCCAGACGAATAATAATATTCTTTTCTGACATAACTTTTTCTCCTTCTCTCTTATCAATGATTTTGCATGATCGGCAGCAGAATATTTTCGCTTCTCACTGCACCGCTCAATACCGAATCGTGATCCTTCTGCACGCATCACAAAAGTAAGCTTCCAGTGTTGGTAGTGTAAATAATTGCATCCATAGCAGATCCTTCCTTCAAAATAAATAAGACGCAGCGCATGATCGATTTTGCGATCAGCACTGCGTCTTAGCGTCTGGCTGTTTGGTTTCAATGATAAAATTTTTTTGCGTTGATAATACTCTCATGCCTGCATTTTGGACAAAACAGAGGAAAAGTTACTAATTCCGTCTCCCGCAATATCTGCAAGCGCATCTTGGCACCGCACCACGGGCATAAGACCCAGCGCTTTTCTTCTTCGCTATAGCTCCATCGGATTCCTTTAGCAAAACACTGTAATGAAAAATTCTGGTAGACTACTGCCAACAAAGCCTAACACAAACATAAAAATATTGGCTACCCTAATGGTCTCAATTCCTGCTGTTTCCATCCGAAGGATAAACAGCCGTGAAACAAATACTCCGTAAAGAATGCGTTGAGCTTTTCAAATGGAATGATGTCCATCTGATCGTAAAGGTCAGTGTGGTTTGCATCGGGGATAATGAGCAATTCCTTGTTATCGCCGGTCAGCTTGCTGTACGCTGTTTCGCTGAAATAGCGGGAGTGCGCCTTTTCCCCGTGTACCAGCAACACAGCAGAGCGGATCTCGCTGCTGTATTGCAAGATCGGCATATTCAGGAACGACAGCGAGGAGGTCACATTCCAGCCGCCGTTGGAATTCAGGCTGCGGGGATGGTAGCCTCGCGGAGTCTTATAGTAGGCATAATAGTCCTTTACAAACTGCGGTGCGTCCTCCGGCAGCGGATCAACTACGCCACCCGCCAGCGCATAGCTTCCGCTTTTATAATCCTCGATGCGCTGTGCATTCATGGCTTTTTTCTTCTCAAAGCGTGCCTGCTCAGAATCCTCAGCATCAAAATATCCGTTGGCCGTTACACGGGTCATGTCGTACATGGTTATAGCCGCAGTAGCTTTGATGCGGGTGTCAATGGCCGCGGCATTGAGCGCCATACCGCCCCAGCCACAGATACCGATGATACCGATGCGCTCCGGATCAACATTCTCCTGCACGGAGAGAAAGTCTACCGCTGCGCAGAAATCCTCGGTGTTGATGTCCGGCGATGCTACATAGCGGGGCATACCGCCGCTCTCGCCGGTGTAGGACGGATCGAAGGCAATCGTCAAGAAGCCAAGCTCCGCCATTTTCTGCGCATACAGACCGGAGGACTGCTCCTTTACCGCACCGAACGGACCGCTGACGGCAATAGCAGGCAGCTTGCCCTCTGCGCCCCTCGGCGTGTACATATCCGCCGCCAGTATGATGCCATATCGGTTGTGAAAGGTTACTTTCTTGTGATCCACCCTGTCGCTTTTCGGGAACACCTTGTCCCATTCCTGTGTCAGATTCAGTTTTTCCATATTCAGATCTCCTTGCCTGTTGCCTTAAAATATACTGTGTTGTCCACGGCTTCCAACCATTCATTGGATGTTTCATCCCCCGGAACCTCTACCGCCAGATGAGAAAACCAGCTATCCGGTGCAGCACCGTGCCAGTGCTTGACACCCACAGGGATATTTACCACATCGCCGGGGCGCAGCTCTTGTGCCGGTTTGCCCCATTCCTGATAGTAACCTCGTCCGGCCACACAGACGAGGATCTGTCCGCCGCCGTTTTTCGCATGATGAATGTGCCAGTTGTTGCGGCAACCGGGTTCAAAGGTCACATTGTAAATACCGATCTGCTGCGTAGAAAGTGGTGCGAGATAGCTTTGTCCGATAAAATATTTTGCAAAGGCGTCATTGGGTGCACCGATGGGAAAGACCATTTCATTCTGATGCTTGGCTTTTGCATCGGCGGCATCGTTCTCTGCCCATACCTCCTTTGCCATACGAAAAGCCGCCCACGCCTTGGGCCAGCCCGCATAAAATGCCGCATGGGTCAGGATCTCCGCAATTTCCGTTTTCGTCACGCCGTTGTTCTTTGCAGTTGTCAGATGGTACTGAAAGGACGAATCCGTCAGTCCCTGCGCCATCAGAGCCACCACTGTTACAATGCTGCGGTCTCGCAGGGAAAGCTTGTCTTCCCGGCTCCACACCTGCCCAAACAGCACATCATCATTCAATTCCGCAAATTTGGGAGCAAATTTCCCCAAAGCCTCTCTGCCTGCCGTTTGTTTGATTGCCATGGCTCACACCTCCTTGCCCATTTGATAAGCTTGCTCCAGTGCAATATGACCTGCGATCTCTCCCACGTCGTTTACGCCGCCTACAAACACTTTGCCAGCCAGCGCACAGCGGGGGAAGCAGTCTACCCAACCCTGCACGGCCTTCTCTGTGCCCGCAAAGGTTTCCGGTGCGTCCTCTGCCGCTGTTGCCAGCAAGTAGGCTTTCGTAAAGGCGTAGTCCGTATCGAACAATGGGTTGGCGCGATCCAGCATAGTCTTGAGCTGACCGCTGACACAGTAATAGTAGACGGGTGTTGCGAACACCAGCACATCCGCATCGTGCATTTTGGCGGCAATTTCCACGGCATCGTCCTGGATGACGCAGTGCCCCAACTTCAGGCAGGCAAGACAGCCCTTGCAGAAGCCAACCTGCTTTTCCCGCAGATATACGGTTTCTATCTGATTGCCTGCCTCCCGTGCGCCCTTGGCAAATGCTGCCGCCAGCGTTTCGGAGTTACCACCCTTACGGGGACTTGAGGAAATGATCAGTACCTTTTTATTCATCGTAGAACACTCCTTGCATTTTTATATTCTTTGTGTTATTCTCATAGTAATACCTAAACCTAACTTTAGGTCAAGATATTTTTTGAAAATTTCGAGAGGGAAATTTATGTATTCAATTGGACAAGTGGCAGAGATGTTCGGATTACCTATTTCCACGCTGCGCTATTATGATAAGCAGGGGCTGTTTCCGAACATGGAACGGGTGTCCGGCATCCGCAAATTCGGTGACACGGAGATTGAAGCACTCCGGGTCATTGAATGTCTGAAAAAAGCTGGCATGGAGATCAAGGACATCCGGCAATTCATGGATTGGTGTGTAGAAGGGCCGTCCACCTACCCGCAACGCAAGGCACTGTTTGAGGAGCAACGGTCGCACATGGAGGCAGAGCTCGAGCAGATGAACCGCACTCTGGATATGCTGAAATTCAAATGCTGGTACTATGAGCAGGCAATCAAAGACGGCAGTGAGGACAGACTAAAGGCACTGATTCCTGACCATTTGCCGGACGGAATCCGAAAAGCATATGAAAACGCGCATAGCTAACCTTTTCGTACTCCGTATCGTCTGATTTTGTCGAAAAATGCCTCGTCGGTTTCCCAACGCGGCATATGATGCTTGCTTGCCAGTCCCAGTCGAACCGCCAGCTCCTCCTGCGTAATGCACGGGATGTGCGTACATCGTGAAGTCTCTTACCAAACTCTTTTGCGTCAAAATACATACGTTTCTCCTTCCGCACAGCCGGTACAGAACCGGACCAACGGAAGGTCAAAAAGGAGCCGCATGACGGTGAAGA
>NZ_QUFI01000046.1:0-217 GCF_003478505.1 Clostridium sp. AF27-2AA | reverse complement strand
GAGCCGCATGACGGTGAAGAAAAATCCTGTGCCGATAAAACAGAACATAGGTATCCCATAATTCTGTCTCATGCGGCATTCGGAAGACTTCGCCTGTCAGCGGCTCCACAGCACAGCTATGACTTATAAAATTGTATTAATAGGGTTATTTATTGTCATCTCAACCATTCAAAGATGAATAGTAGAGCTGCAATCTCCGTAATCTTCTCATCTCCAA
>NZ_QUFI01000045.1 GCF_003478505.1 Clostridium sp. AF27-2AA | reverse complement strand
CCGGCTTCGGACCTATATTGGTATTGCTCTTAAATTTTTATGCTTTATTCTTTTCGTAAAGGATCATGAGCCCTTTTAAGAGAAGGGCGTCATCATAGAGGATCTTGTGGCGGCAGAGCGGAACCACGAAGCGGGAGAGACCGCCGGTGGCAATGATGGTGGCAGGCTCGCCCAGCTCTTCTTCCATATGGTCCAGAATTCCGTCGATCATGCCGGCGTTGCCGTACATGATGCCGCTGCGCATGCAGTCAATGGTGTTCTTGCCAATGACACGCTTCGGAATATCCAGGCTGATGGACGGAAGCTGCGCAGTTTTGCTGCTTAAGGAGTCCAGGGACACACGAAGGCCCGGATAGATAATGCCGCCGATGTAGTTGCCGCTCTTATCGACAACAGACATGGTGGTTGCGGTTCCCATATCGATGATGATGATCGGACCCGGATATTCCCGGATGGCAGCCACGGCGTCTACGATCATGTCACTTCCCACCGTCTTGGGGTTATCCATGATGATGTTCATGCCGGTTTTGATGCCGGCGCCCACCAGCATGGGATGATATCCGAGAATCTTCTTTACTGCGGAAGAGATGGCCGCGTTTAACGGCGGAACCACGGAGGACATGATAGCGCCCTCAATCTCGGACGGGTCGATCTGGTGGATCTCCAGAATATTCTTTATATTAATGGCGTATTCGGTGCCGGTCTTGGCGTGGTCGGTGGTGACACGCTCTACGAAATAAGTTTTCTGTGAATCGATACAGCCAATGACGATGTTGGTATTTCCCATATCCAGTGCTAAAATCATGGAAAAAATGCTCCTTCTGTTTGTGATAGTTTTTCGTGTATGACAGGCGTGAAAACCTGTGTGCATTATGTTACATCCTACCATATTTTAGAGCGGATGACAATGAAAAACGGGTCACTCTGGCAACGATCACTCTTTTATTGACGGATAAAATATGGTATACTGAAAAAACTGTTTTAGATAGATCGAGGAGGGATTTTACTCTTATGTTAAAAGGAAAAACCGTAGTGCTGGGTGTGAGCAGCAGTATCGCAGCCTACAAGATCGCAAACCTGGCCAGCATGCTGGTGAAGCAGCACGCC
This sequence comes from Clostridium sp. AF27-2AA, assembly GCF_003478505.1. GTDB lineage: Bacteria > Bacillota > Clostridia > Lachnospirales > Lachnospiraceae > Brotaphodocola. Next base: position 20,327 of record NZ_QUFI01000045.1, on the reverse strand, counting down.
AATGTGCGGGTCATCATGACACAGAACGCAACAAATTTCATCACCCCAACGACCTTTGAAACCCTTACCGGACAGAAGTGCCTGGTTGACACCTTTGACCGGAACTTTGAGTTTCAGGTGGAGCATGTGTCTCTGGCCAAGCAGGCTGATATTTTCATGATTGCTCCGGCTACGGCCAATGTCATCGCGAAGGTGTCCCATGGTCTTGCGGATGATATGCTGACCACTACCTTCCTGGCCTGCAAGGCGCCGAAGTATCTGGCTCCGGCCATGAATACCCAGATGTATGAGAATCCCATCACTCAGGACAACTTAAACATCTGTCGGAAATATGGCATGCATGTGATCGAACCGGCCAGCGGCTACCTGGCCTGCGGTGACACCGGAGCCGGAAAGATGCCGGAGCCGGAAACATTATTTGAGTATATTTTACAGGAGCTTGCCTGTGAGAAGGACCTGGCCGGAAAGAAGGTTCTGGTGACAGCCGGACCAACCCGGGAAGCCATTGACCCGGTACGTTATATTACCAACCACTCCACCGGAAAGATGGGCTATGCCATCGCCCGGGCAGCAGCCAGACGCGGCGCCGAGGTGACTCTGGTGAGCGGACCGGTGGACTTAAAAGCTCCGATGGGCGTAAAGCTGGTTCCAGTGGTCAGCGCAAAGGATATGTTCGATGCCGTGACCTCTGTCAGCCTGGAGCAGGATGCCATCATCAAGGCAGCGGCGGTGGCAGATTACCGTCCGACTGTGGTTGGGGCTGAGAAGACCAAGAAGAGCGATGGTAACATGAACATAGAACTGGAACGCACCGATGATATCCTGGCATGGCTGGGGGCGCACCGGAGAGAAGGACAGGTACTCTGCGGCTTTTCCATGGAGACCCAGAATATGCTGGAAAACTCTCGGGCAAAGCTTGTGAAGAAGAACGTGGACATGATCGTGGCCAACAGCCTGCGCACCGCCGGAGCCGGCTTTGGCACGGACACCAACATCGTGACGGTCATCACGAAAGACGGGGCAGAGGAACTGGCGCTGATGAGCAAGGATCAGGTGGCGCATGAACTGCTGAACCGGATTTTTGCCGGGAAGCATTAAGATCAAGGTTTTTTCAATCAAAAAGCCATTGTTTCCGGCATTCCTGGCTCTTGCCAAAGCGTTATATGTCTGATAAAATGTAAGATTGGAGTAGCTGTGCGCAGGACGGGCAGATGCTAAATGAAACGAGCAGAAAAAGCGGATGGATTCAGAACGCTTTCACCTTATATGCGTTCGGAAATTTCGGACGTACAATTTAGAACGGAGGACTTATTTTTGTCAAATATCACAGAAGAAATTAAAAAACGAAGAACCTTTGCGATCATTTCCCACCCGGATGCAGGTAAGACAACCCTGACTGAGAAATTTCTTCTCTACGGAGGTGCCATCAATCTGGCTGGTACCGTAAAAGGCAGAAAGGCCGCGAAGCACGCGGTTTCCGACTGGATGGAGATCGAGAAGGAGAGAGGTATTTCCGTTACCTCTTCCGTTATGCAGTTTGAGTATGACAACTACTGCATTAACATCCTGGACACCCCGGGACATCAGGACTTCTCTGAGGATACCTACCGTACCCTCATGGCGGCCGACAGCGCGGTCATGGTTATTGACGGATCCAAGGGTGTTGAGGCCCAGACCATCAAGCTGTTCAAGGTCTGTGTCATGAGAGGTATCCCGATCTTCACCTTCATCAACAAGATGGATCGTGAAGCGAGAGACCCGTTTGAGTTGATGGACGAGATTGAGAACGTGCTGGGCATCCGCACCTGTCCGATCAACTGGCCGATTGGCTGTGGTAAAAACTTTAAGGGAGTATATGACCGCCACGACAAGACCATTACCACCTTCACGGCTGCCATGGGCGGACAGAAGGAGATTGCTTCTCAGACCTTCCCGGTAGAGGGAACCGACGTGGAGACTGTCATCGGAGCAGATTATCATCAGCAGCTGTTAGATGAGATTGAGCTCTTAGACGGTGCTGCAGATGAGTTCGACCAGGAGCGTGTCAGCCGTGGAAATTTATCCCCGGTATTTTTCGGTTCCGCACTGACCAACTTTGGTGTAGAGACCTTCCTGCAGCATTTCCTGAAGATGACCACTTCCCCGCTGGCGAGAAAGGCCATCACCCGTGAGGTAAGCCCGTTTAACGATGATTTTTCTGCTTTCGTCTTTAAGATTCAGGCGAACATGAACAAGGCGCACCGTGACCGTATTGCGTTTATGCGTATTGTATCCGGCAAGTTCGAGGCCGGCATGGAAGTAAACCATGTGCAGGGCGGCAAGAAAATCCGCCTGTCCCAGCCGCAGCAGATGATGGCGCAGGACAGAAAGATCGTCGAGGAGGCATATGCAGGCGATATCATTGGTGTGTTTGATCCGGGCATTTTTTCCATCGGAGATACCCTGTGCCTGTCCAATGAGAAGTTTGAGTTTGAGGGCATCCCGACCTTCGCGCCGGAGCATTTTGCCCGGGTGCGCCAGATTGACACCATGAAGCGCAAACAGTTCTTAAAAGGCGTCAGCCAGATTGCCCAGGAGGGTGCCATCCAGATCTTCCAGGAGTTCAACACTGGTATGGAGGAAATCATTGTCGGCGTAGTCGGCGAACTGCAGTTTGAGGTTCTGACCTACCGGCTGGAAAACGAGTACAACGTAGAAGTCAAGCTGGAGAAGCTGCCGTACGAGTATATCCGCTGGATTGAGAACAAGGACGAGGTGGATGTAGCCAAGATTCAGGGTACCTCCGACATGAAACGTATTAAGGACTTAAAGGACAATCCGCTGCTGATCTTTGTCAACAGCTGGAGCATTGGCATGGTGGAGGACCGCAACCCAGGCCTGAAGCTGAGCGAGTTTGGACGCAACTAAAAAGCGTGGCATAATTTGAAGCGCAGACAGGCTGCCGCACAGAAACATTTGGTACGACGGCCTGATGTGAAAGAATAAAGAAAAGGAGTGTTGCGATATGAGCAAGATTGACGTAGTAAGAGCTGCAATGGTAGAGGCTATGAAGGCAAAAGACAAGGCAAGAAAAGATTCCCTGTCCATGCTGCTTTCCGCACTGAAGAACGCGCAGATTGACAAACGCGCAGATTTGACTGAGGATGAGGAGAACGCAGTTGTAAAGAAAGAGATCCGCCAGACCCAGGAGACCTACGACATGGCTCCGGCCGACCGCACCGACATCCGCGAGGAAGCCGCTGCGAGACTTGCTGTATACAAAGAGTTCGCTCCGGAAGATATGAACGTAGAGCAGATCACCGAGGTGATCAAAGGGGTGCTCGCGGAGCTTGGTATTGAGAAGCCGACTGCAGCAGACAAGGGTAAGATCATGAAGGTTCTGATGCCGAAGGTAAAAGGTAAGGCAGACGGCAAACTGGTAAATCAGACTCTGGCAGCAATGACAAAATAATTCAGGGGGAATTTGTTATGTATAAAGAGAAAATCAGCGCGTGGGTAGACGCGCATAAAGACGAGATGCTGGAAGATATCTGCGAGCTCTGCCGTGTCAACAGCGAGAAGATGCCGGCAGAGGAGGATATGCCGTTTGGACCTGGCACTGCTGAGTGTCTGGACATGGCACTGGACATGGCAGAAGGCTATGGCTTTGAGACCTGCGATTACGATGGCTATGTAGGCTGTGTGGATATGAATGAGCTTCCTCATCAGCTGGATATCCTGGCACACCTGGATGTTGTACCGGCAGGGGAAGGCTGGACTGTGACCGAGCCGTTCAAGCCGGTATTAAAGGATGGAAAGCTGTACGGACGCGGCACCGCAGATGACAAGGGACCGGCAGTGGCTGCCCTTTACGCGATGCGCGCAGTCAAAGAGCTTGGTATTCCGTTAAAGAAAAACGTGCGCCTGATCCTGGGAACGGATGAAGAGTGCGGCAGCAGCGATATCCGTCATTACTACAGCATTGAAAAAGAAGCGCCGATGACCTTTTCTCCGGATGCGGAATATCCGCTGGTTAACACGGAAAAGGGACGCTTCCCGGGCCATTTTACTGCTGGATTTGAAGCATCCGATGCACTTCCGAGACTGGTTTCTATCAAGGCAGGAACTAAGGTGAATGTTGTTCCTGGCAAGGCGAAGGCTGCGGTAGAGGGCTTTGAGATGGCAGCACTGGAAAAAGCTGCGGCCGAGACAAAGGAAGAGACCGGCATCAGCTTTGAGCTTGCGGCAGAAGGAACAGTGACTGAAATTACCGCAACCGGAATCGGTGCTCATGCTTCTACTCCGGATGTGGGCAATAATGCGCTGACCGGCCTTCTAGTGTTCCTTGGAAAACTGGATTTTGCATCCTGCCCGCAGGTTGACATGGTCAGAAAAACAGCATCCCTGTTCCCACATGGCGATGTAAACGGAAAGACCCTGGGTGTGGCTATGGAGGATGAGCTGTCCGGAAATCTTACCCTGTCCTTCAACATGCTGAGTGTAGATGCGGCAAGCATGGATGGTGAGTTTGACGGCCGTATCCCGGTATGCGGAAATGATGAGAATGTGCTTGAGGTTGTAAGAGCACGCATGGCAGAGCAGGGGCTTACTTTGTTAAACAAGGCACTGATTCCACCGCATCATGTATCTGCAGATTCCTATTTTGTAAAGACCCTGCTGGCTGCGTTCGAGCTGTATACCGGCCGTAAGGGCGAGTGTCAGGCGCTTGGCGGCGGCACTTATGTTCATCATCTGGAAAATGGCGTGGCATTCGGCGCAGCTATGCCGGAGACCGACAACAAGATGCATGGACCGGATGAGTTCGCAGTTGTAGACGAGCTTCTGGTAAGCGCAAAGATCTTTGCGCAGGCTATTGTGGATCTTTGCGGCTGATTGCGAAAATGATCTGCGGCAGATGACTGCTTCGGAGTGTAAATAACAGAAATAAAAGGGAAGAGAAATGTTCTGATCATGGAGCATTCCTCTTCCCTTTTTAGGTTCTCTGATGTATTTATAAAAAACTCCATAAACCTATTGACATACTGGGTTAAAGGAATTATAATACGAAACATCGAATCACCTACAAAAATACGGGGTAATTCAAAGAGAGCTATTGAGCAGGCATAATCCCGTTAAGGACGAATTTGGAAAGGCAGGTACATACCATGAGCAAGCATTACAAGTTTGAAACTCTTCAGCTTCACGTAGGACAGGAAAACGCAGATCCGACAACTGACTCCAGAGCGGTTCCGATCTATGCAACCACTTCTTATGTATTCAAAGATTCTGCACAGGCAGCAGGACGTTTTGCTTTAACGGAGCCTGGCAACATCTACACCAGACTGATGAACCCGACTTCCGATGTATTTGAGAAGAGAGTCGCAGCCTTAGAGGGCGGCATTGGTGCACTGGCAACCGCATCTGGTTCTGCAGCCATTGCTTACGCAATCCAGAACATCGCGAAGGCAGGAGATCATATTGTATCTTCCACCAACCTGTACGGCGGAACTACCAACCTGTTTGAGAATACTCTGCCGGAGCAGGGCATTACTACCACTCTGGTAGATCCTTCCAACCCGGAAAACTTTGAGAAAGCCATTCAGCCGAATACCAAGCTCCTCTACGCAGAGACCCTTGGCAACCCGAATTCGGATGTAATTGATCTGGAGACCATTGGAGAAATCGCTCACCGACATGGCATTCCGTTCATCGTAGACAGCACCTTCGCTACTCCGTATCTGCTTCGTCCGCTGGAGCATGGTGCTGATATCGTGGTACATTCCGCTACCAAGTTCATGGGCGGACACGGCACGGTAATGGGCGGCATTGTTGTAGACGGCGGTAAGTTTGACTGGGCTCAGAATGACAAGTTCCCGGGCTTAAGCCAGCCGAACCCGTCTTACCATGGTGTAGTATTTACCGATGTATGCGGAAACGCAGCTTACATTACAAAGCTTCGCACCACCCTCATGAGAGACCTGGGTGCTACCATTTCCCCATTCAACTCCTTCCTGTTACTGCAGGGCCTTGAGACACTGTCCTTAAGAGTAGAGCGTCATGTAGAGAACGCCTTGAAGGTTGTCGATTTCTTAAAGAACCATCCGCAGGTAGAGAAGGTAAATCATCCATCCCTGGCTACTGGCCATCAGAAAGAGCTGTATGACCGCTACTTCCCGAACGGGGCAGGTTCCATCTTCACTTTTGAAATCAAAGGTGATGTAAATACCGCAAAGAAATTTACCGAGAGTCTGGAGTTATTCTCCCTGCTGGCTAACGTGGCTGATGTGAAGTCCCTGGTTATCCATCCGGCTTCCACCACTCATTCCCAGTTAGATGAGGAAGGCCTGCTGGCATGCGGCATCAAGCCAACCACCATCCGGCTTTCCATCGGTACCGAGCACATCGATGACATTATCGACGACCTGAAACATGGTTTTGAGGCAGTGAAATAAGCTGAATGAAAAGCCTAAAGAACTAAAACGTTACACATCGCAAGGAGGACATGACTATGGCAAATATTTACACTTCCGCAGACCAGCTGATCGGAAAGACCCCTCTTCTGGAGCTTACAAATATTGAGAAAAAATTTGGCTTAAAAGCAAAAATTCTGGCAAAGCTGGAATATTTTAACCCGGCAGGTTCTGTAAAGGATCGTATTGCCAAAGCCATGATCGATGCGGCAGAAAAGAGTGGCCAGTTAAAGCCGGATTCCGTGATCATTGAGCCGACCTCCGGTAACACCGGAATCGGCCTGGCTTCCGTGGCAGCAGCACGCGGATACCGTATTATCATTGTTATGCCGGAGACCATGTCCGTGGAGCGCCGACAGTTAATGAAAGCCTACGGAGCAGAGCTTGTGCTCACCGAGGGCGCAAAGGGCATGAAGGGTGCCATTGCAAAGGCGGATGAACTGGCAAAAGAGATTCCGAATGCATTCGTGACCGGGCAGTTTGTAAACCCGGCAAACCCGAAAGCGCATTTTGAGACCACCGGTCCGGAAATCTGGGAAGATACCGACGGTCAGGTTGACTACTTTGTGGCCGGTGTTGGCACCGGTGGAACCATCACCGGAACCGGACAGTTCTTAAAGTCAAAAAAACCGAATGTCAGGATTGTTGCGGTAGAGCCGGCAACTTCCGCAGTGCTTTCCACCGGTGTGGCAGGAGCCCACAAGATCCAGGGAATCGGAGCAGGCTTTGTGCCGGAGGTACTGGATACCAAAGTTTACGACGAGATCATTCCGGTCGGCAACGATGACGCGTTCGCAACCGGCAAAGAAATCGGAAAGAATGAAGGTGTACTGGTGGGAATTTCCTCCGGTGCCGCAGCATGGGCTGCCATTGAACTGGCAAAACGCCCGGAGAACGAGGGCAAGACGATTGTAGTGCTTCTCCCGGATACCGGAGACCGCTATCTGTCCACCCAGTTGTTCGCAGACTAAGAGAAGAGCAGTAAGTAACTATCTGGCCGGATTTGCTTAAGCAGCATTCCGGCCGGAGACAACAGACAGAAAGAGAAGGATGGATTGGGGATTATGATGATTTCAACAAGAGGAAGATATGCACTGCGTGTCATGGTAGATCTGGCAGAACATGCCACCGGGGCGTATACGCCCTTAAAGGAGGTGGCGGAGCGTCAGGATATCTCTCAGAAGTATCTGGAGTCCATCATGTCCAACCTGTCCAAATCCGGTTTTGTGGAAGGCGCTCAGGGAAAGGGCGGCGGCTACCGTCTTGTGCGGGAGCCGGGAGAATATAAGGTTGGCGATATCCTGCGCCTGACCGAAGGCTCCCTGGCCCCGGTTGCCTGTCTGGAGGCAGATGCAAAACCCTGCGCCATGTCTCCACACTGCCGGACCCTTCCTATGTGGAACCGCCTCAACCATGTGATCAATGAGTTTTTTGACAGCTACACCATTGCGGACCTGATGCAGACAGAAGATGGTGGAGACTATGTGATTTAAATGAGCAATGCCAGATGATCGAATGCCCGTCGTTGATAACAGCAAATTTACAGATAACTCTTGACAAACCCACACACCTGGCGTACAATACGCCACATAGGGTAGTGAAAACATGTACTACGGAAACGAGGAACCAGCTATGACTCAGTTTAAGACCATGCAGATGAATATGGCTATGATGTGCGGCATGATGATGGACATGTGCCGTATGTTCGTATGCAATCAATTTCATCAATAATCTGCAGGATCAGGAAAGAGCATAGAAGAAAGCATAAAATCAGAAGCAAGAACGCATTCTAAGCCGTAAGCCTGTTGCAGGTTTACGGCTTTTTGTCTATCGTGAATTTGTTTTTTCGTTTTCGTAAAGCAGGGAAAGGAAAAAGGTATGGCATTAGAGGAAAACATCATCCAGTTAAAGCACATGGGCAAGGAATTTAAGACGGCCAACGGTCCGGTCAAAGCCCTCGACGACATTAATCTGGAAATCAAACGGGGAGAAATCTTCGGAATCATCGGTCTTTCCGGAGCGGGAAAGAGTACACTGGTGCGCTGCATCAACATGCTGGAGATTCCAACCTCCGGTGAGGTATTGTTTGAGGGAGAAAACCTGGCGGCCCTAAATGAGGCGGGGCAGAGAAAGGCGAGACAGTCCATGGGCATGATCTTCCAGCAGTTCAATTTGCTGGCCCAGAGAAACATTCTCCGGAATGTATGCTTCCCTATGGAGATTGCGGGAGTTCCGAAGCAGCAGGCCAGAGAGCGGGCTATGGAGCTGTTAAAGCTGGTTGGTCTGGAAGACCGGGCGAAAGCCTATCCGGCACAGCTTTCCGGCGGACAGCGTCAGAGAGTGGCCATTGCCCGGGCCATTGCCACAAACCCGAAGGTGCTGCTCTGTGATGAGGCCACCAGCGCACTGGATCCGAATACCACGAAGTCTATCCTGGAACTGATCAAACAGATTAACCGGGATCTGGGCATCACGGTCATTGTCATCACCCATGAGATGGCAGTTATTGAAGCAATCTGTGACCGGGTAGCCATCATCGACCACAGCCAGATTGCTGAGTCCGGCCGGGTATCGGAGATTTTCTCCGAGCCCAAGTCGAAAATCGGCCGTCAGCTGATCCTGGGTGACGCGGTAGAAAATGTGAAGTTTGACAAGTCCAGAAAAATCCGTATCACCTTTGATGGACGTTCCTCTATGGAGCCGGTTCTGGCCAATATGATTTTAGCCAGCAAAGTGCCGGTGAATATCCTGTACGCGTCCACCAAGGACATCGGCGGTACAGCCTATGGACAGATGATCATTCAGCTTCCGGAGGATGAAGCAGACGCGGCAAGAGCCCTGCATTATTTAAAAACGGTGCAGGTACCGTATGAGGAGGTGAACGGTGATGTTATTTAGTCAGCAGATTTTAGAACTGATCCGGAACGGAATCGGAGAAACCTTATGTATGGTGGTCATTTCCACCGTTATTTCCTATATGATCGGAATCCCGCTGGGCATCATCCTGGTGGTAACAGATAAAGAGGGCATTCGCCCCATTCCGGCACTGCAGAAGGTGCTGGGACTCATCATCAACCTGCTCCGGTCGGTGCCGTTCCTCATTCTTCTGATCATGATGATCCCGGTTACCAGAAAGCTGGTGGGAACCAGCCTGGGCTGGAGGGCAGTGGTGCCGCCACTGGTGGCATCTGCAGCACCTTATATTGCCCGCATGGTAGAATCCTCCTTTAAGGAGATCGATGCCGGGGTTATTGAAGCAGCAAAATCTATGGGAGCTTCCACCTTCCAGATCATCTGGAAGGTCCTGCTTCCGGAGTCAAAACCGTCTCTTTTGATCGGAGCGGCTATCTCCACCACCACCATACTCGGATATTCTGCCATGGCAGGCGCGGTCGGCGGCGGCGGACTGGGCGGCATTGCCATCAACTACGGTTACTACCGTTATGAGACGGACATCATGCTGGTGACCGTAGCGATTCTGGTCATCATTGTCCAGATCATTCAGGAGATTGGCATGAGACTGGCAAGAAAGAGCGACAAACGAATCCGGTAAGGATTTAGCAGCCGGACAGACGGCTGTCGGCCAAAGGCCATATAAATCAAATTTATTTATCGAGGAGGATAAGTATTATGAAAAAGAACATTGGTGTAATCGCAGCAGCATTTCTGGCAGCAGCAGCCCTGACCGCATGCGGCGGCAGCAAACCGGCTGAGACTACTGCAGCAGCAGAGACCAGCGCAGAGGCAGCAGAGACTTCCGCTGCAGAGGCTGAGAGTAGTGAGGCAGCAGAGGAGACCACTGGAGATCTGGAGGATCTGACCGTAGGCGCAAGCCCGGCACCTCACGCAGAGATCCTGGAGGCAGCAAGAGAAGAGCTGGCAAAGAAAGGCTACAACTTAAAGATCGTGGAGTATACCGATTACGTTCAGCCGAACCTGGCACTGGACGCAGGTGATCTGGACGCGAACTACTTCCAGCACCTTCCGTATCTGGAGCAGTTCAACGAGGAGAGAGGTACCAAGTTGGTCAGCGCTGGCGCAATCCATTACGAACCGTTCGGCATTTACGCAGGTAAGACCGCATCCTTAGACGAGCTGGCAGATGGCGCAAAGGTAGCAGTTCCGAACGACGCAACCAACGAGGCCCGTGCCCTGCTTCTTCTGGAGGCAAATGGCCTGTTAAAGCTGAAGGATGGCGCCGGCTTAAAAGCAACCAAGACTGATATCGTAGAGAATCCGAAGAACCTTGATATTCTTGAGGTTGAGGCAGCACAGGTTCCGCGTTCCCTTCCAGATGTTGATGTTGCAGTCATCAACGGCAACTACGCAATTGAGGCTGGTTTAAAGGTATCTGACGCACTGGCTGTTGAGGCTTCTGACTCTGAGGCAGCAACGACCTACGGCAATGTGGTAGCTGTTCAGGAGGGCAAGGAAGAGGATGCGAAGACCAAAGCACTCATGGAGGCCCTGACCAGCGACGCAGTGAAAGAATACATCGAGCAGACCTACGAGGGCGCTGTCGTTCCTTTATTCTAATCACTAGGCAATCGTAATAAAATCAGGTAGTTTTCGGGAGCCGCCTGACAATCATACGCATAGACTACAGTAAGGATGTTTGATTCCGGATGTGGCCTATGCGTATTTTTGATTTAAAAAAAAAGAAGTCATCAATATCTGTGACTGCAAAAAGCTGGGCTTTGTGGGCGATGTCGAGTTCAATCCGGAAAACGGCTGTATTACCCACCTGATTGTTCCGGGGCCGGGATGCCTGTGCGGAATCTTCGGGCGGGAGAAAGAATACATCATCCCGTTCAGGGATGTATGCCAGATCGGGGACGATATTATTCTGGTGGAGGTAAAAAAGCTGAAGGATATCGAAAAGCCTTGCAGGTGTGACTAAAATTGTTATTTCGTAGCGCTGTCATCTCCTGAAACCGCTTGCGCATAGCGCCTGAATGGTTTAAAATAATGATAAAAGTGATACACAGGAGGAAAACAACTTGAAGTGTCCATTTTGCGGCGCAGCAGATACGAAGGTCATTGATTCCCGTCCGGCAGAGGATAACAGTTCCATTCGCCGCCGCCGTCAGTGCGTCATCTGCGGAAAGCGTTTTACCACATATGAGAAACTGGAAACCATGCCTCTTATGGTCATCAAAAAAGACCAGACAAGAGAACCCTATGACCGCTCTAAAATTGAGGCAGGCGTAGTTCATTCCTGCCATAAACGTCCGGTTTCCACTCAGCAGATCAACCAGATGATCGATGAAATCGAGAACGAGATCTTTACCATGGAAGACCGGGAGGTGGAAACCTCCGCAATTGGAGAACTGGTCATGCAGAAGTTAAAGCAACTGGATGAAGTAGCCTATGTGCGCTTTGCGTCCGTGTACCGGGAATTCAAAGATGTGAACACCTTTATGGAGGAGCTGGGAAAGCTTCTGGAAAATAAGCGACAGTAGGGCAGGGCACGATTGTGATATTAGAACCATTTTATCCGAAAGAGTGGGTGGACAGCACCTACGAAATTGACTGGGAAGGCTGGAGAGAAAAAGGAAAAAAGGGAGTTATTTTTGACATCGACAATACCCTGGTGCCCCACGGAGCCCCGGCAGACGAGCGGGCGCTGGCCCTCTTTAAACAGCTTCATGGTCTGGGATTTCAGACGATCCTTCTCTCAAACAACAAGGAGCCGCGGGTGAAGTCCTTTGCGGAGCAGGTGCAGTCTCCTTATATTTACAAGGCCGGAAAGCCGTGGGTGAAGAATTATAACCGCGCAGTGGAGCAGATGGGGCTCACGAAAGAGGAGGTCCTCTTTGTGGGGGATCAGCTCTTTACCGATGTGTATGGAGCCAACCGGGCCGGAATCTACGGCATTCTTGTAAAACCCATCAATCCGAAAGAAGAGATCCAGATTGTGTTAAAACGATATCTGGAGACCGTAGTGCTTCACTTCTATAAGCGTGAATTGAAAAACAGAAAATAAAAAAGCATGTAACCTGGAAGGTAGTGGACGGTTACATAGACAGTAAAAAAGAGACGGCTCCTATGAGGAAACCGCCTCTTTTGCATTGCGTTTCAGATCGAAAACTTTGCGGAGTATTAAACTCTGGACAGGTACTCACCGGTACGGGTGTCGATCTTGATCTTGTCACCGTTGTCAACGAACAGCGGAACGTATACGGTTGCGCCGGTCTCAACGGTTGCCGGTTTGGTAGCGCCCTGAGCGGTATCACCCTTGAAGCCCGGCTCGGTGTTGGTGATCTCGAGCTCTACGAATAACGGCGGCTCAACGGAGAATACTTTGCCGTTGTAAGAGCAGATCTTAACAACCTCATTCTCCTTAACGAATTTTAATGCATCGCCGATTACGTCTGCAGCGAGAGCCATCTGCTCGTAGTTCTCCATGTTCATGAAGTTGTACAGATCGCCATCCTCGTACAGATACTGCATATCTACGCGGTCGATTCTTGCAGACGGGAACTTCTCAGTCGGACGGAAGGTTCTCTCTACTACGGAACCGGTCATAACGTTTTTGATTTTGGTTCTTACGAATGCAGCACCTTTACCCGGTTTTACATGCTGGAACTCAACGATCTGGTATACGTTACCCTCGATTTCCAGGGTAATGCCGTTTCTAAAATCACCTGCTGAAATCATGTGATATTCCTCCTTGAATTTGCGTACTCGCTATTAATCTACTATATTCTATACTAAAAGACATGATTTTTCAACTGTTTTTTGGCTTCACCAGGCCAATTCTTGCAATTTGGCACTGAATCGGGTATAATGATAATTCAGTAAAAGAGGAAGAAAACCAACAAAAGGAGACTGAAAAGGTGAAGAAAATTCTGGATCTGATCGCAGACGAGATGAAGTCTGCATTTACCGCCTGTGGCTACGACGCGTCCTACGCAAGGGTTGTCTTATCCAACCGCCCGGACTTATGTGAATACCAGTGCAACGGCGCTATGGCAGCTGCTAAGGCATATAAAAAGAAACCGATTGACATTGCGAATGAGGTTGTTGAAAAGTTAAACGGTGACGGTATGTTTTCTGAGATTAATGCCGTGATGCCCGGCTTCATCAACATTCGCTTAAATGCAGCTTACCTGGCTGATTTTATGAACGGTATGGCGAAGGAAGAAAAGCTTGGCGTGGAGGAAGAGGGTCATGGCGAGACCATCATCGTGGACTACGGCGGAGCCAACGTGGCAAAGCCGCTCCATGTCGGCCATCTGCGTTCTGCCGTGATCGGTGAGAGCGTAAAGCGCATGGGCCGTTATTTAGGCTACAACATGATCGGCGATGTACATCTGGGTGACTGGGGCCTGCAGATGGGCCTTATCATCGAGGAGCTGCGTGACCGCAAGCCGGATCTGGTTTATTTCGATGAGAACTATACCGGCGAGTATCCGTCCGAGCCGCCGTTTACTATCAGTGAGCTGGAGGACATCTACCCGACCGCCAGCGGCAAGTCCAAAGTGGACGAGGCCTTCAAGGAGCGCGCCCAGACCGCGACCTTCAAGCTGCAGAAGGGCTACCCGCCGTATACTGCCATCTGGAAACATATCATGAGCGTCTCCCTGGCGGATTTAAAGAGAAACTATGACAACCTGGATGTTCATTTCGAGCTCTGGAAGGGTGAGAGTGATGCTGAGGAGTACATCCCATGGCTGATCCAGGATCTGCAGGACAAGGGTCTTGCATACGAGAGCCAGGGCGCCCTGGTCGTAGATGTCACCGAACCGACGGACTCTAAGGAGCTGCCGCCGTGTATTGTCCGCAAGTCTGACGGGGCTGCACTGTATGCCACCTCGGACCTGGGAACCATCATCCAGCGTGAGAAGGATTTCCAGCCGGTCAAATATGTATACATTACCGATAAGCGCCAGGAGCTTCACTTTAAGCAGGTATTCCGTGTGGCGAAGAAGGCCGGTTATGTAAAACCGGAGACCCCGATGATCCACATCGGTTTCGGAACCATGAACGGCAAGGACGGCAAGCCGTTTAAGACCAGAGAGGGCGGCGTGATGCGTCTGGAGCACCTCATTGCAGATATCGATGAGGCTGTTTACAGCCGCATTATGGAAAATCGCAGCATGGATGAGGCAGAGGCAAAGGAGACTGCCAAGATTGTCGGTCTTGCAGCTTTAAAATACGGTGACTTATCCAACCAGGCAGCGAAGGACTATGTGTTCGATATCGACCGCTTTATCTCCTTCGAGGGCAATACCGGTCCGTACATCCTGTACACCATCGTCCGCATCAAATCCATTCTGGCAAAATATGAGGCACAGAATCCGGGCGCAAAGGCAGAGTCTATTCTTCCGGCAGCCAGCGACGCAGAGAAGACTCTGATGCTGGAGCTGTCCAAGTACAACGATGTGATGGAGAGCGCCTTCGCAGAGACCGCACCGCACAAGATCTGCCAGTATATTTTCGACCTGTCCAACGCCTTCAACAGCTTCTACCACGATACCCGTATCCTGGCCGAAGAAGACAAAGAGCGTCAGGCAAGCTGGATCGCCCTCATCACCCTGGTAAAACGCGTGCTCGAGGCATGTATCCAGGTACTTGGCTTTGAAGCCCCGGAACGGATGTGACGTTACAGCAGAGACATGCAGATGACAGTGAATTTCGAAGGCGGTGAGCTTGCTCACAGAGCCTTCGGGATTCACTGTCATCTATAGGGCGAAGCCCGCGCAGCGAGATGCAGCGAAGCGGAATCGAGCTGAGCTGCATGTCACGAATTGCATCGGTATTTTGCGCAAGGAGGCACTTTTTATGAAGATAACGGAGTCCGCCACCAGCACATTCTGGAAGGGAGAGCAGGGAATCCGCGCCTCCGTCCAGGATGGGGCCAGCTTATATAAGGTGAGTTTATATGTCAAGGGTAGTCAGGTTCGTGACTACTCTTGTTCTTGTGTAAATGGAAATTCCTACATGGGCATGTGCGCCCATGCAAAGCTTGTGTGGGAACAATGGAAAAAAGAACAGGAGCAGCATTCCGGCCGCCCTGTCTCTACATCACAGGAGATCCGCACCATGATCCGGGAGTATACCAACCGGGAAGTGGCAAAGATCATCGAAGATGCCGAGGAGACAGAAATCCGGCTGGTGCCGCGCCTGATGTTAAAAAACGGTTCTGCCAGTCTGGAATTCAAGCTTGGGCGGGATCGTTTTTATATTATTAAGGACCTGATGGCTTTTGCGGAGGCGGTGCGCACCGGAGCCAGCGTGTCTTATGGAAAGCAGCTGACCTTTCACCACAGCCTGAATGCCTTTGCGGAAGGAGACCGGGAATTATGCGCTCTGCTTCTGGAGCTGGTTCAGGTCTATCAGGAGCATTTTGAACAGTTTCGGAAAAGCTCATTCGTCACCATGCAGGGGCTTCGCACCCTGAATTTGAACCGGGCAAACCGGGACCGCTTCTTTCAGCTTATGGAAAACCACGATCTGGAGGTGGAGTTTGGCGACGGCAGCCACTTCACGGTGAAGGTAAAGCAGGATTGCATGCGCTTTCCGGTACGGATCTGTCGGGCAGGCCGGGATGGCATTGCGGTTTCGGTAGACCAGGAGCTCTTTGGTATTCCCGGAGAGAGGGGCTGGTATGTGGGCAATGAGACAAGCCTGGTGTGCCTGGATGAGACAGAGTCCCGGGAGCTTGGCGTGTTTTTAGAGCAGGTGCTGAAAGACAAAAAGAGCCATACTCTGGACATTCAGGACCGTGACATCCCACTGTTTTACGAGCGTGTGCTGCAGAAGATTCTTCCCTACGCGGAGCTTACCGTTCACGATGTGGATCTGGAAAGCTACCGGCCGAAGGAGCTGAAAGCACAGTTCTCTTTTGATAGTACCGGTCCGGATGAGATCACCATGAAGCCGCTTTTGTCCTACGGTGACTTTTCTTTCTCACCGCTCAACGATGACAAGGTGCCGCGGATCATCTGCCGTGATGTGCCGGGCGAATTTAAGATCAGCCAGGTCATTACCCGGTATTTCCAGTACCGGGACGGTGAGTCGGAGTATCTGGTCATCAGGAATGATGAGGAGGCGCTGTATCACCTGCTTTCTGAGGGGATGGAGGAATTCATGGAGCTGGGACAGGTCCTGGTATCCGACGAAGCACGAAAAATCCGCGTTCTGCCATCCCCCCAGGTAAAGGTGGGCGTGCAGAGCGCCGGAAGATGGCTGGAATTAAACGTAGACGCAGAGGGTATGTCCCGGGACGAGCTTTTGGATATCTTATCCGGCTACGATCCGAAAAAGAAGTATTACCGCCTGCGCAGCGGAGAATTTTTGAATGTAGATGAGAATGGTCTTATGACGGTAGCCCGCATGACCGACAGTCTTGGTATTGGAAGAGAAGAGCTTTTGTCCGGCGTGGTGAAAGTTCCGGTTTACCGGGCTCTGTACCTGGACAATGTGTTAAAGGAGGGCAACGGCATCACCTTTTACCGGGATAATCTGTTCCGGGCTGTGGTCCGGGGCATGAAGTCTGTGGAAGATAGTGACTATGTGGTTCCGGAATCCCTGCAGCAGGTGCTGCGTGGTTACCAGAAAACCGGTTACCGCTGGCTGAGAACACTGGATGTGAATGGATTTGGCGGCATTCTGGCTGATGATATGGGCCTTGGAAAGACCATTCAGATCATTGCGCTTTTACAGGCCGAGGCGGAGGCGCATCCGGAGTCCCAGTCTCTGATCGTGTGTCCGGCTTCCCTGGTGTACAACTGGGAAAACGAGTTAAAGCGGTTTGCGCCGGGACTCACCGTAAGGACAGTAACCGGCACTGCGCCGGAGCGGGAGGAGATCCTGAAAAACGCAGCAAAAACCGGCGCGGAGAATTTGAAAATAGCAGAAATGATCCCGTACCCTCAGATATTGATCACTTCCTACGATCTCTTAAAGCGTGATATTGCCTGCTACGAACCATTTCAGTTCCGTTTCCAGGTGATTGATGAAGCACAGTATATCAAGAATCCGCTGACCCAGAGCGCTAAGTCAGTGAAGCTCGTCAAGGCCCAGACCCGCTATGCGCTGACGGGTACGCCGATCGAAAACCGCTTATCAGAGCTGTGGAGCATTTTCGATTATCTGATGCCGGGATTTTTATTCACCTATTCCAGGTTCCGCAAACAGTTTGAGCTGCCGATTGCCAAAGCCGGCGATCGGTATGCACTGGAGAGCCTGCGGCGGCTCAGTGGTCCGTTTGTGCTGCGCCGTCTGAAGAAGGATGTCTTAAAAGACCTTCCAGACAAGCTGGAAACCGTGGTCTACTCTATGGCAGAGGAAGAACAGAAGCAGCTTTACACAGCACATGCGCTGGCGCTGAAAGAGGAGCTGGAGCAGATGAGCGGCGATACTTATGGATCAGAGCGCATTCAGGTACTGGCAGAGCTCACGAAACTGCGCCAGATCTGCTGTGATCCGTCCCTGTGCTTTGATCGCTACAGGGGCGGATCCGCGAAGCTTGATACCTGTATGGAGCTGATCACGGGAGGCATTGCGGGAGACCACAAGATCCTGCTGTTTTCCCAGTTCACGTCTATGCTGGAGCTGATCGGCCAGCGGTTAAAGAAAGAGGGAATCGCGTTCCATCTTCTGACGGGAGCAACCCCGAAGGAAGAGCGTATCCGCATGGCCGGAGCCTTCCAGACTGATGATACGCCGGTATTTCTGATCTCTTTAAAGGCGGGGGGGACCGGCCTGAATTTAACGGCAGCCGACATCGTGATCCATTACGATCCGTGGTGGAATGTGGCGGCCCAGAATCAGGCCACCGACCGTGCCCACCGTATTGGACAGGAAAAGCAGGTATCGGTATTTAAACTGATCATGAAGGACACGGTAGAGGAGAATATTTTACTGCTTCAGGAGCAGAAACGGGATCTGGCAGATCAGATCATTTCCGGAGAACAGGTATCCATCGGCAGTCTCAGCCGGGAGGAATTGCTAAAAATCCTTTCTCCGCAGTAAAACGTCAGATATTCTGTGACAGTGGTGGAACAAACACATGATCTCCCGGAGCCTCTCAGGAACCTCGCAGACTGGGAACGGTGAAAAACTAACTTTTGGTTAATATCTTTTTGAAAAGACTTATTGTACAGTTTTTTATACAATAAGTCTTTTTTCATTGTGAAAACGGAAAAAGGGAGGGATGGAACAAGGATATGAACAGCGGGAGGAACGAAAGGCGGCATTTTACGAATCGCTGCAGGCAGTGGTTCACATTCTGAAATTTATGGAGGAGTGTACTTATGAAGATATTGATTTTGATCCTACTGATTCTTTTGATCCGGTGGCTCATAAAAACGGTTAACGGATTTCAGAAAAAAGAAATCCGGGTGCAGGAAAGTCTGTCCGGAATCGAGGTGGCTTTAACGAAGCGTTATGATCTGCTGACAAAAATGCTCAGTACCGCCAAAGGTTATATGGAGCACGAGCGGGAACTGTTTACCCGTACCATAGAGCTTCGACGGGGCATGAGTGTAGGAGAACTGGCAGAAGCAGATCAGAAAATGGATATGCTGAGCGGCCGGTTCTTTGCTGTAGCGGAAGGATACCCGGAGCTTCGCTCTAGTGAGGTATTTTTAGAACTGCAGAAGGGCATCCGTGATACCGAGGAACATCTGCAGGCTGCAAGACGCCTGTACAATGCCAGCGTGGCAGATTACAATACAGCGATTTCCGTCTTTCCCGCAAAACTACTGGCTGGTGCCCGCAGGCCCAGGGAATTCTTTGCGGCAGAGGCGGAAAAACAGGAGGATGTAAAGATCACATTCTGACTGTGCTGAAGATAAGATGCTCCGCAAGAGTAGAAAACGGCAGATGTGTATGCCCGCATAATCTGTGAAAAGTAAAAAGGATAGCGTGAACGATGGAGGGATCTGGATGGAAGAACGAAAAACCTACACGGATGAAGAATTGTCAGCGGTGCTGGAAAAACACCGGGTGATGCTGGCAGTCGGAACTTTTATCATGTATGCAGCTGTAGCGGTGATTCTTGGAGGAACACTGGCCTGTGCAGTCTTTGAAATTGAGGAGCTTCGCTACTCTTTGTACATCGGATTTTTCATTGCATTTGTGGGAGCTGTCATAAGCGCTCCCCACAGCAAAGCCATAAAAGTGCTGTTGGGAGAGGAGATGGTAGTCGGGGCACTGAAAGATGCTTTTGAACAGGTGGAATACCATCCGGGCTGGGGACTGCCCGCAAGCCTGATCGGCAGTGCCGGCATGCTCTTTCCGGAACCGTATGAAGTCAGCAAAGGAAGCGATTCTGTAAAAGCGGTTTACAAAGGAATGTCCATTGCATTTAGTGATGTGGAGCTATGCAAGACAGAAGAACACCAGAAGGCAGACAACGAATGGGAAACACGGGAGGTCACGCTTTATAAAGGACAGTGGCTGGTGTGTGATTTTCAGAGCAAGCTGACGGGAGATGTCCATGTGTCAGCCAGAAAAAGAGAAAAGGATTTCAAAGGCGAGAAGCTGATCCGAACGGAAAGTGAAATCTTTAACAAACGTTTTGCGGTCGAGGCAGACCAGGAGCAGGAAGCGTTTTACATTCTGACACCACACCGAATGGAAAATCTTCTGAAGATCGCAGACCGCTGCAGCGGCAGTCTGTATATCAGCTTTTTGAGGAATGGAACTATTCATATTTTTGTAGACAGCAATGAAAATTTCTTTGAGCTTGGAAAAGGAAAAGCCGATACTTCAGTTCTGCGAAATAAGTTCCGAAGCCAGATCCGCTGGTATACCTCCATGATCGAGGCACTGCAGTTAACCGAATAAAAATTTAAGAGCAATACCAATATAGGTCCGAAGCCGCTAATCCCGGCATACCGCTGTGCAAAATATGGGTATTGTGTT
>NZ_QUFI01000044.1 GCF_003478505.1 Clostridium sp. AF27-2AA | reverse complement strand
GATTACCGGCTTCGGACCTTTATTGGTTTTAACCCTAAATTGTTATTATACTACCAGTACCTCTTTTTCTTTCTTCGCTGCCTGGTATCCCAGCACGCACACAGCACCTACGAGCACCAGTCCGATGAGGTCTGTCAGGCTGCCCGGTACCAGAAGGGTAAGTCCTCCAACGATGCAGAGGATTCTCTCCCACCACTTCATGTTGCGGAATACGAAGCCACTTAAGCCGGCTGCCACACCGAAGATACCGATGATGCTGGTAATGGTGATCATCACAACCTCCGGGATGGTGGTGTTGATGAACAGCATTGCCGGGTTCATGGCGATGATGTAGGGTACGATGAACGCTGCGATGGCAAGACGGCTTGCGTTGAACGCGGTCTTCATCGGTCCGGCCTTCGCAATGGCGGCGCCTGCGTAGGCAGCCAGTGCTACCGGCGGGGTGATATCTGCCACGATACCAAAGTAGAATACGAAGAAGTGTGCTGCCAGCATCTCAACGCCGATCTCCGGGCTCATCAGGATCGGAGCGCAGGTTGCTGCCATGATGCAGTAGGTTGCGGTGGTCGGAACGCCCATGCCAAGCACGATGCAGCAGATCATGGTAAGCAGCAGTGCGATGATCATGACACCGCCGGATGCGGATACGATGGCACGCAGGAGCTTGGATGCAAGACCGGTGGAGGTGATACAGCCTGCCACGATACCAGCCATGGTACATGCAGATGCTACGGTGATGGTTCCCTTGCCGCCTGCTTCCAGAGCGTCAATGATCTTGCCCAGGGAAATGCGGTTATCGGAGTTGAACAGGCCAACTACAATGGTAACCAGAATTGCGATGGCTGCGGAACTCTGCATGGTGCGGGTACCATTGGATACCAGAACCACCAGGACAACCAGTGGAGCCAGCAGGTAAAGCTTTTTCACTAAATAGCTGAATTTTGGAAGGCTGTCTTTGTCAAGGCCCTGTAAGCCAAGCTTCTTTGCCTCCAGATGTACGGCAATGTAAATACCTGCGAAATACAGGATAGCCGGAAGGATAGCCAGAACCGCGATGCGGGAATACGGAATGCCGGTGTACTCTGCCATCAGGAATGCGGCTGCGCCCATGATCGGCGGCATGATCTGTCCGCCTGTGGAAGCGGCTGCCTCAACGGCACCTGCAAACTCTGGTTTGTAGCCGGTCTTGATCATCATCGGGATGGTGACGGAACCGGTGGTTACGGTGTTTCCTACAGAAGAACCAGAAACCATACCGCACAGTGCGGAGGAAATAACGGCTACCTTAGCCGGACCGCCGCAGGAAGAACCTGCCACGCAGTTTGCCAGATCAATGAAGAATGCTGAGATACTGGTTCTCTCCAGGAACGCGCCGAAAATGATGAATACAACAATGTATTTCTGACATACGTTGATCGGGGTGTTCATGACACCGTTGGTGGTGTAGAACAGATCGTAAATAACCTTACCAAAACGGACATTGGAAAAGGTGTAAATAAGCAGCGCGCCTACGACAAAAAGGATCGGCAGGCCAACGCAGCGACGGCAGAGTTCTACCAAAACCAGGATAGCCATGATGGCCAGAGCCAGCATGAACGGGTCTTTTGAGATAACACTGTAGCTGGTTAACAGAATCTTCTGGGCATTGGCTGCAAAGTACAGGAACGGGCCTGCTCCTGCCACCATCAGGACTACATCATAGAATGGAATGTGGTTCACGCGGACATGACCTTTTTTGATCGGATAGTTTAAAAATCCGATGACAATGATCATGGCCAGGAATAAGCTTAAGCGCACCTCCGGGAGGCTCTTGTCTACCAGAGTCAGGTAAATGCAGAACAGGGAGAATGCTGCCATCAGGAAACGGATCACGGTTTTAGGCTTTCCTTCCCATACACGGACATTGGATTCCCTGTCATATTTTTTCATCACCACGTCAACATCTTCTGCGGTTCCGGTTAAGCCATCGGCTGCCGGTGCCGTGTTCACTGCGGCTTCTGTTTTGTGTTTGTTCAGAAAGCTCATAATCGAATCCCCTTCCTATTCATTCTACAGGCGCCTCCGGATTTCGGAAACGCCTGATCAGCTTTTCGGTTTCTTATTTTGTCGGTACAGTCAGGCCTTTTTCTGCGAAGTATTTTGCTGCGCCTGCGTGGTACGGAACTGCAGTTACGGAAGCTGCAAAGTCAAGATCCAGCTCGTTCTTCTTGTCATGTCCCAGGGTATCAATGCTGTCGTAGATGCCTGCAACAAAGTTGTAAATGTCGTTCTCATCTACATCATCCTGTGCGATAACAACTGCGCTGACTGCAACGGTGGTTGCGTCCTTCTCAAGTCCATATGCATCTTTCGGAATTACGTATTTGGTGTAGTAAGGAGATGCTGCCTCAAGTTTTTCAATATGCTCGTCATCTAACTCTACCAGATATACATCTCTGGTGGCTGCCAGGGAGGTAACTGCGGTGGTCGGCGCGCCTGCTACGATGAAGGCTGCGTCGATCTTGCCATCCTGCATAGCCTCTACGCTATCACCGAAGGACTGGTAGGTAGGTTTGATATCGTCAATGGTTAAATCATAAGCACCCAGGCAGTCCAGAGCGTTGAAGTAAACGCCGGAACCGGAATCGCCAACGGATACGGTCTTACCCTTTAAGTCAGCCACGGTCTTGATATCCGGGTCAAGGGTTACGATCTGTACCTGCTCCATGTAAAGTGCTGCCACGGTGGAGAAACCGTCAATCTTGGCACCATCAAAGAGGTTTGTGCCGTTGTATGCGTAAGACATAACGTCGGACTGTACGAAACCAAGCTGTGCGTCACCTGCGTCCATAGCCTCGATGTTGCCCTTGGAGCCCTTGCCGACAATGGCGGTTACGGTCGTATCGGTTAAATCACTGATCTGACCTGCGATTACGCTTCCGAATCCGTAGTAGGTACCCTGGTCGCCGCCAGTGGTGAAGATGAGTTCCTTACCGCTGCCTGCCAGGCCGATCTTGTCTGCCGGTGCTGCTTTGGTATCTGCCGCGCTGTCTGCTGCAGTCGTGTCTGCTGCTTTTGTATCAGCTGCGGTAGTGGATGCGGTACCGGAACCACCGCATGCGGTAAGGGATGCTGCTGCCATCATAGTTGCCATAACCAGTGCCATATTCTTTTTCATAATCATTGTCCTCCTCAGTACTTTTTCTCAACTTGGTGCCAATTATAGCACAGGATTTTTTGAACATCAAGCAAAATATTGTAATTATTACAGCTTTTTAGTTGTGCTTTGTCGCGCTAAATTGGTAAAAGAATTGAGATTGACAAAATTTTATAAATAAAGAAGAGCCAATGTGACTGCTCACACTGACTCTCTTCTAAATAATATAAACGATGCTTTTCGATTCTTAAGTGCTGTTTAATCCAGCTCAAACGCGCCGGTATACAGCTGATAGTAAGTACCCTTCTGGGTGATCAGGTCGTCGTGGTCACCGCGCTCGATGATGCGTCCGTGATCCAGAACCATGATGGCTTTACTGTTGCGGATGGTGGACAGACGGTGCGCGATAACAAGCACGGTTCTGCCCTCCATCAGGTTATCCATACCCTGCTGTACCAGTGCCTCGGTACGGGTATCGATGGAGCTGGTTGCCTCATCCAGGATCATGGCAGGCGGATCTGCCACCGCCGCGCGGGCAATGGAGATCAGCTGGCGCTGTCCCTGGGAAAGGCTCGCGCCGTTTCCGGTCAGCATGGTGTTGTAACCATCCGGCAGACGGGTGATGAAGCTGTCCGCATTAGCCAGCTTCGCTGCCGCAATGCATTCCTCATCGGTCGCATCCAGACGTCCGTAGCGAATATTGTCCATTACAGTTCCGGTAAACAGATTAACCTCCTGCAGCACCACACCGAGAGAGCGGCGCAGGTCTGCTTTGCAGATCTTGTTGATGTTGATGCCGTCGTAGCGGATTTTGCCGTCCGGGATATCGTAGAAACGGTTGATCAGATTGGTGATGGTGGTTTTTCCGGCACCAGTCGCGCCTACGAACGCGATCTTCTGACCCGGCTTCGCAAACAGAGATACATCATGCAGCACCAGCTTCTCCGACACATACCCAAAATCTACATGCTCCAGGCGGATATCGCCCTTTAACTCTGTATAGGTGACAGTACCGTCCGGACGCGGATACTTCCATGCCCAGATGTGGGTCGGATGGTCGGCCTCCACCAGCTCGCCGTTCTCATCATGCTTTGCATTGACCAGGGTAACAAAGCCCTCGTCCTCCTCCGGCTTTTCATCGATCAGCTCGAAGATACGTCCTGCACCTGCAAGGCCCATGGCGATCAGTGCCACCTGGTTGGAGCTCTGTCCCACGGTCTGGGCCAGCTGTCTGGACATCCCCAGGAATGTGATGATAATTCCGACAGATACCGGACTAAAGCCCCTCCAGGTCAGGTTCGGTGCCTGGAAATAAACCATCAGGCCGCCAACAATGGCAAGAACCACATACATCAGATTGCCCATGTTGCCAAGGATCGGCATCAGGGCATTACCGTACTGATTTGCTGTCTTGCTGTCCTCAAACAGCTTTTCGTTGTATTTTAAGAAATCCTGCTTTGCCTCTTCCTCGTGACAGAAAACCTGGACCACCTTCTGGCCTGCCATCATCTCTTCCACAAAGCCTTCTTCTGCTGCCAGGGAACGCTGCTGGAACATCATGTATTTGGAGCTCATGCCGCCGAATTTCTTCGTCACGGTCAGCATACCAGCCACAAACAGGCAGACTACAACGAACATTGGAATGCTGAAGCGGGTCATCATGATGATCATGACCAGAATGGTCAGGATGGACTGAACCAGCATCGGCATGCTCTGGCTGACCATCATACGGATGGCATCCGTATCGTTGGTGTAGGTACTCATGATGTCGCCGTGGGCGTGGGTGTCAAAATACTTGACCGGAAGGGTCTGCATCCTGGTAAACATATCAACACGGAAATTTTTTAAAGTTCCCTGAGTTACCGTTGCCATGATGCGGGTGTAAATCAGGGATGCCAGCACGCCAAGTGCATAGACACACGCCATGCTGGTAAAAATCCCCCGCATCTGCGCCCAGACACTGGCCATGCCGTTCTCGACACCCGGAAGAATGCATTCATCTATCAGCTTCTGAATATAAATGGTCTGTCCCACAGAAGCCACCGCCGTCACGACAATACAGAGAATCACCGTGATCAGATGTGCCCGGTAATGGGAAAACAGATAGGCCATCAGGCGCTTAAAGGTGCCTGGCTGAATGCCTGTCCGGCTCATATTTTTCTTTTCACTCATCCTTCTTCCGCCTCCTTACTCTTAGTCTGGGAATCAAAGATTTCCCGGTAAATGCCATTCAGCGCCACCAGTTCGTCGTGATTGCCCTGCTCGACAATGCGTCCGCCGTCCATGACCAGAATGAAATCTGCGTCCTGCACGGAAGAAATACGCTGGGCAATGATGATCTTGGTGGTGTCCGGCAGTTCCTCGCGGAAGGCTATGCGGATCAGCGCATCGGTCTTGGTATCTACCGCGGAGGTAGAATCATCCAGGATCAGAATACGCGTTTTTTTCAGAAGTGCTCTCGCGATACACAGGCGCTGCTTCTGTCCGCCGGATACGTTGGTACCGCCGCGCTCAATGTAAGTGTCATAGCCGTTCGGAAACTGGCTTACGAACTCATCGGCCTGGGCCAGCTTACATGCGTGAAGGATTTCTTCATCTGTCGCGTTCTTGTTGCCCCAGCGCATATTCTCCTTAATGGTGCCGGAAAACAGCACGTTTTTCTGAAGCACAACCGCAACCGCGTCACGTAAGGATTCCAGATCGTACTCCCGCACATCCTTTCCCGCTACCCTCACGCTTCCCTCTGTCACATCGTACAGACGGGAGATCAGCTGAATCAGGGTGGTCTTGGAAGAACCGGTTCCGCCGATGATGCCCACGGTAGCACCGGACGGAATATGCAGGTCAATGTCAGCCAGCGCGAACTTCTTGCTCTTCTCGGAATATTTAAAGGAAACATGGTCGAAATCCACGCTTCCGTCTGCCACCTGCTTCTCACCATTTTCCGGGGAAGTCAGGGAGCTTTCGTGGGTCAGCACCTCCGCGATACGCTCTGCGCACTCAGATGCCATGGTGGTCATGATGAATACCATGGAGAGCATCATCACAGATATCAGAATCTGCACGCCGTAGGTGATCAGGGAAGACAGCTGTCCGGTGGTCAGCTCAGTCGCTCCAGTGTTGACGATGATCCGCGCGCCAAGGTAATACACCAGGAACATGGACAGATACATGCAGAACATCATGGTCGGGTTATTGAAAGCCAGGATCTTCTCAACAAAGGTAAAGTCCTTGCGCACCTCTTCAGCGGCCTTGTCAAACTTCTCCGTCTCATAGGCCTCACGGACAAAAGACTTTACCACACGGATGCCGGCCACATTCTCCTGTACCGAGTTATTTAACGCATCGTACTTTTTAAAAATCCGCTTGAAGATCGGATGTACATGCATAGCAATGCCAAACAGCACCGCAGCCAGAATCGGCAAAATGCACAGGAAGATCATCGCCATCTTCGGGTTGATGGTCATAGCCATGATCACCGAGAACAGGATCATAAGCGGAGTGCGGACTGCCAGACGGATCAGCAGCTGGTACGCATTCTGCACGTTGGTCACATCCGTTGTCATACGGGTTACCAGGGACGATGCGGAGAATTTATCAATATCCGCAAAGGCGAAATCCTGAATCTTGAAATACATATCCTGTCTTAAGTTCTTCGCGAAACCACAGGACGCTTCTGCCGCGTTCCGGGCAGACAGTACACCAAATCCCAGAGATACGGTCGCCATGATCAGAAGGATCACTCCGTACTTTATAATTGGCGATATGGACTCAGCAGACATCCGGTCAATCATCCGGGACATGACAAGCGGAATCATACACTCTAAAATAACCTCTCCCGCTACAAACACCGGTGATAAAAGAGTCTGCTTTTTGTACTGCCGTACACTTTTCAGTAAGGTCTTAATCACAAACATTTCCTCCTTGTTACACTGTTTCGTAAATTATTCTGCCAGATTTTTCAGCATCTTGTCTGTCACAGTAAAAAAGACCTGCATCTCCTCCTCTGAAATTCCTGCGGTGAGCTTCCTGTTCAGCTCATCCAGGCCCCGGAGTACGCAGTCTTTATACTTCAATGCTTCCTCAGTCACCACAATCTTTTTTCTTCTCGCGTCATAGGAAACCGGTTCTTTCCGGATCAGCCCCCTCTGCTCCAGCTCTTTTAACAGTGCTGTGGCTGTAGGCGGCCTTAAGCCGAACTCCTCCTCAATATCTTTCTGAAAGACATCGTGCTTCGTATGAGCTGCCAAAAGAAAATGAAGTGTGCGTCCCTGGGCTCCGCTGAACATTCCGGAGCCAAAGGCCGCACACATCTCTCTGCTGATTCCGTTTGACAGACGTTTGATGCTGCGCATGGCAATTTTTTCTTCCTGCTTCATTGCACCTCATCATACTGTGTGGCTATGCAGCTTTCTTCTGAATTCCTGTATGGAATATCTCTCAGCTGTATATTTTATTTAGTTTCCTAAGTATATTAGGATATTTTCGCTAATTTGTCAATTGGAAATTTGTGAACTTTCTATGAAATTCTAATTGATATTTCTGTTTTGAAGTTTTGTAACCGCAAAATCATGCGTCTGCGGATTTTTGGCTGCGACGCTTCTGGTCCAGATAGGAAACGGCAGACAGCGCCGCAATATTTCCCTGTCCAGCGGACTTGATATACTGGTAAGGCCGTCCGGCGATGTCACCACAGGCAAAACAGCCCGGCACATTCGTCTCCATCTGCAGATTTACCGCTACGTGGTTTCCATCCATCTGTAAGCCCGGCACCAGATTCTTCGGAGACACGCTCTCTCTTAATATAAAAACGCAGTCCACCGGATAACTGTTCGCATTTGTCACCAGCACATCTGCCTTCATACCGCCAGTGATCTCCTTCGGCACTTCCCTTACTACCTGGATTTTCTCTGAAACCTCTACTGGTTCCTTGTACATTGGAATATAGTAGACCTTCTCCGCAATATCCGCCAGGAAATCTGCCTCAGCCTCTTCGGACTTCTGATAACCAATCACCGCCACGGTGGCTCCGCGGTAAAGGGGCGCGTCACAGGTGGCGCAGTAGCTGACACCACGGCCAAGAAATTCTTCCTCTCCAGGAAGCGGCTTCCCAAAATTCACACCGGTGGCCAGAATCACCGCATCCGCCTCACAGATGTCCTGTCCCACCTGCAGGGAAAAATAATCTCCCATGGGATAGATCAGGTTCACCCGGTCCTCCACAATTGGGACCTGCATCCGGTCAATGTGTTCCTCAAAGGCCTTTCCCAGCTCCGCACCGCTGATATCCGGAAAACCAAGGTAGTTCTGGATTTCCTGGGCCTTCTGAACCTTGCTGCTTAAATCCCTGCTGCCTGCTAAGAGAATTTTCTTTTTGCGGATGGCCGCAGTCACTGCTGCCGAAAGCCCCGCCGGGCCAGTGCCGATGATGGCGATATCGTAACGTTCCATAGAATTGTGGTCTCCTTTGTGTGTTTTGAATTTCATAATCTTCTTCTATTATATACCAATCATACCCGGTTTCAAAAGTTGAAATTTTTTCATTTTTTGAAACCGGACTTCTGATAAACTTTTCAAATTTTTTCAAAAATTCCGAAAAAAGTGCTTGCACACTTTTGACTTTTATAGTATAGTATATTCTTGTCAGCGGGAGTGCTGGAATTGGCAGACAGGCTAGACTAAGGATCTAGTGGCAGTTATGTCGTGTGGGTTCAAGTCCCATCTCCCGCAGGTATGCAGAAGTGGCGGAATTGGCAGACGCGCACGGTTCAGGTCCGTGTGGTAGCAATACCTTGTGGGTTCGACTCCCATCTTCTGCATTGCAGAAAATGAGCCATCGTACAAAATTGTGCGGTGGCTCTTCTTTTTTCTACGCTATCCCCAAAACTTTTCCGATTAGCAGAATTATCCCCAAAATCCAGCTGGTTAATACACCAAACAAAATGACCGGACCGGCAATCGTGAAAATTTTGCAGCCGATTCCAAACACATGTCCCTCTGCCTTATATTCAATGGCCGGGGCTACCACGGAATTGGCGAATCCGGTAATTGGCACCAGAGCTCCGGCGCCGCCCCATTTTACAATTTTTGGATAGATGCCAAAACCCGTCAGCAGGACACTGGCCAGGATCAGTTCCATCAGCATCCAGGTCTGAGCTTCTTCTTTCTCCATTCCAAGGTAGTTGATCATCATCATCACCGAGGCCTGCCCCAGGGCGCAGATGATGCCGCCGGTCACAAAGGCGCGCAGCATGTCGCTTCCCAGTTCATTGACTGGAGTAATCTGTTTGATGTATTTGTCGTAGGCTTTTTTATTTAATTCCATGGTATATTCTATCTCCTTTGCTCTGTTTTCTCTGCCTTGTTCTATCTCTGCACCCACAGAAATGCGCCTGCTCTGATTCCAGCATCATTCCGCTGCCATCCCGCACAGAAAATACGCCAGGGATCCGGCCAGTTTTCCCAGTGCAATAGAAAGTATCAGATACTGCAGCCCCACCGCCAGATAAATTCTCCGGCTGATAACCGGCAGTGCCTTTAACGTCTCCGCCAGAGACATCACCAGGCATCCCACAAAGATTCCCACTGCCAGTCCAAAGATGCCGAGAAACAGCGAGGAAAAACCGTGCAGTGGAATGGGGAACTCATACAGATCCGCAATATTTCCCAGCACACCCCCGCTCACGATCACGGTTCCGTACAACAGAATATGTCTCTTCGTTCCCGTTTTTCCGATCAGCCGCGGAAACACACCGATGATGACCAGGAATGCGAAGACTCCGGCCGCAATGATGCCTCCGGCGCTGAGTCCCACAAAGAGGAGGGCGGCATTTCGCCCGCCGCTCACAATCAGATTGCGGAATGCCGGTTGTACGCTGCTCCAGATCAGATCATGAAACATCAATGCCCCGCTCCTTTCTGGAATCATTCTGGATCACAGTCTTGCAGATGTTATCCTCATAAAGCCGCATCTCCACCTCCAGCGGTGTGGGATCCGTGTTGATCTTCCACTTCGCGAAATGATTAAAGAAGACAATGATTCCCACCGCCAGTCCCACAGAATAGGACAGCTCCAGAATCGTATGCCCACTGGATTCTTGCCCGGTGAGCAGCCGGTACACCTCACCAAACACTGAGGTGACACTGACATCATTGTTAAAGGTCATAATGGCAAAGGCCGCCCCACAAAAGCAGATGACGCAGACAAAGATAGTCTTGCACCACTGCCAGAACAAGTTCTGCCGCACCTTAGGCTGGTAATCAATGATAAACTCCACTTTTCCCACATTGCTGACCGTCACGGAAGAATCTGCCGCCTCCATAATCCGGATCACATTCAGGGCATTTTCCACGTAGCGCTTGCGCTTCTGTTCCCGGATCGTCTTGATTTTCAGGCTGGCACAGCGGTTCTGCACATGGGCGTCACTGCAGTAGACCTCGGCCACATCCTTCACCTGAATATCCGGCTTATGCAGTTCCGTGATTTCCCGCAGATTCAGGTAGACGGTGTTCTGCGCGCTCATGCAGCCACCTCCCTGATACGCAAAAACTCTGGCGTCCTGTTTACGCTGCGCCACCAGTCAGATTTCCACTCTGCTGGTTCCGTCCCGCGAAATTCCTGACGAACCAGGGTTCCATCCGGATCTTTGGGTTCTCCTTCATGGTAAAAGCAAAGCCATGCCACTGCCATGACCAGAAGCATAGCTCCCAGTACGACCAACAGCATGACTTTCGATTTCCAGTATTTCATTCCTGCTCATCCCTTTCCGTCCGTTTTCTGCCTGCTTTCTGTCCAGAAAATCCGCAATATCCATAATTCAGTCTTTTCCTTGCAGAATCGGCTTCCGGCTTGTTTAGGTTCAGTATGCGCAGTTATGCCCCCAGATATTCCCGCATCTGCTTCAGAATCCGTTTTTCCAGCCGCGACACCTGCACCTGGGATATATTCAGATCCTCAGCAATCCTGGTCTGGGTCTGGTTTTCAAAATAACGTCTTACGATAATTTCCCGGTCCTTCTCCGGCAGTTTTTCCATCAATTGTTTTAATACCAGGCGGTTCATGAGCTGTTCTTCGTTCTGCGTTCCGTCCGGGATCCGGTCCATGAGACGCAGGCCGCCCTCCTCGCCGTTTCCGGTCTCCCGGTACAGGGATTCCACCTCTGCTCCGGCTCCCATGCAGGCCGCCACTTCCTCACAGCTGATATCCAGTTCCTTCGCAATCTCCGAAAGTCCCGGTTCCCGCCCGGACTTTGCCGTCAGGGTTTCCCGCGCCCTGCGGACGCGAAGTCCCAGTTCCTTCATGGACCGGCTTACCCGGATCATTCCGTCATCCCGCAGAAAGCGCCGGATTTCCCCCGCAATCATTGGCACCGCATAGGTGGAAAAACGCACCTGAAATCCAAGATCAAACTTGTCTACAGCCTTTAACAGTCCAATACACCCGATCTGAAACAGATCCTCCAGCTCATGACCCCGGCCGCTGTAATGTCGGGCCACGCTCCAGACCAGCCCCACATTCCCCATGACCAGCTGCTCCCTCGCTTCCTCATCCCCGGCATGCGCGCGCCGGATCAGATCCATTGTCTCATCCATGCACATCACCTGCCGATTTGTTTTCTCATGACAACCTTCGTCCCTTTTCCAGGCTCCGATTCCACATGCACCTGATCCATAAAGGCCTCCATAAAGGAAAAGCCCATGCCGGACCTGGTTCCGGTCTTGTCGGTGGTAAACATGGGTTCCATGGCCTTCTCTATATCCCGGATTCCAACGCCGTAGTCTTCCACCACCACAGTCAGTTCTTTTCCTTCCGTCTCCACCTCCACGGTAATGGCTCCCTTCTCTCCGCCATACCCATGAATTTCCGCGTTCGTCACCGCCTCGGAAACAGCAGTCTTCACATCATCAATTTCCTCCAGCGTCGGATCCAGGCGGCTCAAGAATACCGCCACCACCACCCGGGCAAACTCCTCATTTTTTGAAAGGCTCTCCAGCTCCATCCGAAAACGCTCCATATGTTTCCCATCCTCCCGTTTTTCACCTTTTCGATTCTTTCGTCCTGCCTGTCCAGCTTCCCGGCAGTCACAGTTTTTCATACATCAGTCCGGCAATCATCCGGCAATTGCCGCTTCCTTTGTGTCAAAATATTTCATCAGCCGTCCGATACCGCCAATTGCCAGAACCCGGCCCACCTGGGCATTCACACCATAAATCGTCACGGTACCGCCGCTTCCCGCCATCTGTTTGTAGCGGTTTAACAAAATTCCAATGCCAGAGGAATCCATAAATTCCGTCCTGGAAAAATCAAAAACCACTTTGCTGATATAATTTTCTGACAGGAGCAGATCGGTCTCATATTTTAAGTTCCGGCAGTTGTGATGATCCAGCTCCTTCGGCAGATGGATCACCAGGGTCTGTCCATGAGCCTCGTAGGAAAAAGTCTGTTCGTACATAAAAATTCCCCCATTTCCTGTAAAATATAAATTTCATGTAAAATGAAAAAAGGTACGGCAGAGTGCGTTTCTCACGTTTTCTCTGTCGTACCTTCTGTTCTGTTTTTATTTGTCTTTGTACCAGGCAAATTCCGTTTTAGTACCCGCGCTGGGTCTTCGCGTCATCCACATACTCCGAATTCGGATAATTCATGATGACATCAGTAAAATACTGGGTCGCTGTTTCCTGATCCCCGGCTGTCACATAGGCCATTCCGAGCTTGTAGATTACCTCCGGGTTGTCCCCCTTGATCTGCAGGCTCTTCTGGTAATAGTCCGCTGCTCCAGCCACATCTCCGGCTGCCAGAGCCTCATCTCCCAGGTTCATCAGAAGCGTATACCCATTTTCTGACATATCCTTCTGAATCCAGGCCACCGTCTCGTTCAGTACACCATCATTTAACACCGACCAGTCCGTATCCACATAAAGAAGGGTGGCCGTTTTCTGGTCCTCATCCCGGTATGCCTGCAGGATCTTCACCAGATTCTGGTACTGGGCCAGGGTGCCGCCGCTGGAATTCTGCAGAGTCTTCAAATTCTCCTCTGCCTCACTCTGGGCGCTCTTCGCCTCTTCCATCTTCTGGTTCAGACTGTCAATCTCGATATTCTTCTGGTTCAGCTCTTCCAGTGTATTTTTCAATTCCTGATTATGCTTTGCATTCAGTGTCTCGGTGTTCGCCGGCATAACCAGAAAAAAAATGACCATAGCTCCCAGCACCAGACCAACCAGAATGTTAAGCACCGACTGCCAGCCGGTATTTTCCTTATAGCTTGGTGGCATGATGATATCATCATCCTGCAGCTTCCGGTGGGAAAAAGCATTCTGCAGCTTCCGTTTCTCCACATCAGCCTTGCCTGTATTGTGTTTGGCAATATCCATATAATGAAGTACCCACGGGTTATACCGGTCAATCTTTAATGCCTGATACAGACACCGTCCGGCCTTGATATAATCCTCCTGATGGAGATACAGAAGTGCCAGAAGTTCCTGCGCCTTGACATACTGCGGAAACTCTTCCACCATACGCATCAGGAGCAGCGTTGCCAGATCTTCATTGTCATTCTGAGCATAGATCAGAGCCTGATTGTACTTTTTGGCTGCCTGATCGGCCAGCTCCAGATATCCTCTGGCCGCATGAACCTTCCTCAGATATTCCTCTGCCAGATTGTCCTGCTCCTGCAGGTTTAAGCTGATGACCCACTGAGTCAGCGCCGCGCCCACCTCGCCGATCTCATTGTAGATCAGGCCCAGCAGGTTTCGGGCATCCGTCTGGTATTTGTCAAACCGGAGACTTTTTTTCAGCGCAGTCACTGCGCCAGACAGATCCCGGCTCCTTGCCTTTTCCAGGCCAATGTTATAGTAGGCATTGGCAATCTGCCGGTTTTTCGTTCCTGTTTTCATAATCGTTTTCTGTTACTCCCTGTTTTTCAGCAGTTCCATCATCAGATCTGTCATGTCCGTCAGATCCTCTTTTACAATCTGCGTTTCCACATCGCCCACTTCCAGGCTCGGCTGGAACCGTGCGATCTCTTCTTCAAAATCCAGCATGATTCTCCTCGCTTCCTTAGGTCCGTCACTGTTTACATCCGGTGTAACTGTAACTTCAAATCCTCCAATATCTCTCCGATCAGGTAGAGGGAGCCTACCATATAGAGATGGTCTCCTTCTTTCTTTTCAGACAGTACATGCTTCAGTGCGTCTTTCGTGGAGTCAAAGGCCGTCACATGGCTGCATCCGGCATCCTCAAACTGCCTTGCCAGCGCATCAGCCTGAAGGCCGCGCTCACTCTTTAACTGCACCACGGTAACCCGCTCAGGGGAAAGCTCCGTGCAGAGCAAACGTATCATCTCATGGTAATCCTTATCCGAAACTGCAGCGAAGAGGAGCTGGATCTGTGGATGCATGTCCGCTGCATTCTGCTCCCCCTGGTCCGGCTGCTGCGCTGACTGTTTTTCCTGTACTGCCAGCCCATTCTGTGCCTTCACCGCCTGAATAAACGCGCGGATGCCGCCCGGATTGTGGGCACCATCCACCCAGACATCCGGTGCCACCTGCTGCATCCGGCCGGTCCAGTGGACCGAAGCCAGTGCTTTTCTGCAGACTTCAGCATTCACTCCCTCAATTTCCAGTATCTCCAGAACCTTCACCGCCAGAGCCGCGTTCATAGCCTGGTATGGTGCCGCAAAGGAAACTCCCCAGCAGGAATCTTCTGCCGTAAGTCCGTAAGCCGCACTGCCAAGCCTGTCCGCTGCTGCCGCGATGACGGCACCTGCTGCCCGGTCGTTGTTATCATACACCACCGGTATACCCGGCTTGATGATACCGGCCTTCTCCGCCGCGATCAGCTCCACCGTATCTCCAAGATACTGGGTATGGTCGAGGCTGATGGAGGTGATCACGCAGGCCAGCGGATGCCGGATCACATTGGTGGTATCCAGCCGTCCGCCCAGTCCCGTCTCCAGAACCACAAAATCCGGCTTTCTCCGCCCGTATAGGTCCATGGCCATGAGAAACACAAACTCAAAAAAGGTAGGATGCGCGTAGCCTTCTGCCGTCAGCCTGTCCGTGACTGCCTTTACCCTGGCGAAGCTCTCTGAAAATCCGGCTTCTTCCACAGGAACGCCATCCACCAGAAAACGCTCTGTCACATCGGTAAGATGTGGAGACACAAAGGTTCCCACATGATATCCGGCTTCCATGAGCATGGCGGTTAAGTCCGCGCAGACCGAACCCTTTCCGTTGGTCCCGGCCACATGGATGATGTTTAACTGCTCGTCCGGATTCCCCAGTTCTTTCAGGAAATGCCGCACCTCATCCAGCGTATTTTTCTTTTTTGTCCAAAGCGGGATTCCCAGCAGGTAATCCCGCGCTTTTTTGTCTATCATTGTTATATATGCCTGTCCATTCTCAAATATGAACGATTACCGATTACTTAAGCTGAGCCAGACGGGCTTTTACCTGCTCCATCATCTGGGTATACTTTTCCAGCTTTGCCTTCTCTTCGTTGATCTTTGCCTCCGGAGCCTTGCTTACAAATTTCTCATTGGACAGCATGCCGGTTACACGGGCAAGCTCCTTGGTGAGACGCTCTTCCTCTTTCTGCAGGCGCTCGATTTCCTTCGCAATGTCAACCAGCTCTGCAAACGGGATGTAGATGGATGCCTCCGGGATCACTACGGATACTGCGTCATCGGCAATGCCCTGCTTATCAGACTGTAAGAATACCTCGCTTGCGTAGCCCAGGGTTGCAAAGAACACCTTGCTGTGCTCGAAGATCTGAAGCAGCTTCTGGTTCTCGGAAACAACGTATACTTTTGCCTTTTTGCTCGGAGCTACGTTCATGGAGGTACGTACGTTACGGATTGCGCGGACTGCTTCCTTGATGGTCTCGACTGCGTACTCCTCCTGCTCGAAGTTCCACTCTGCCTTATACTCCGGCCATGCGGATACCATAATAGAAGCTTCCTCATCCTGCAGGTTGCAGAAGATCTCCTCGGTGATGAACGGCATGTACGGATGTAAGAGCTTTAAGGAGTTGATGAGTACCGTCTTTAAGGTCCACAGTGCTGCTGCCTTCGTGCTGTCCTCGTCATTCCACAGACGCGGTTTTACCATCTCGATGTACCAGTCGCAGAACTCCTCCCAGATAAAGTCATAAACCTTCTGCAGGCCGATGCCCAGCTCAAACTTATCCAGATTCTCGGTGACATCCTTTGCCAGGGTATTTACCTTGGACAGGATCCACTTGTCTGCCATGGTCAGGTCATCTAAGGAAACCTCGTGGACCGGAGCCTTCTCCATATTCATCATGATGAAACGGGATGCGTTCCATACCTTGTTTGCGAAGTTACGGCTCGCCTCAACACGCTCCCAGTAGAAACGCATGTCGTTGCCCGGTGCATTACCGGTAATCAGGGTCATACGCAGGGCATCTGCGCCGTACTTGTCGATCACCTCCAGCGGATCGATACCGTTGCCCAGGGACTTACTCATCTTACGGCCCTGGCTGTCGCGCACCAGACCATGGATCAGTACGGTATTGAACGGGCATTTTCCGGTCTGCTCATAGCCGGAGAATACCATACGGATAACCCAGAAGAAGATGATATCATAACCGGTTACCAGCACATCCGTCGGATAGAAATATTCCAGTTCTTTGGTCTTCTCCGGCCAGCCCAGGGTAGAGAACGGCCACAGGGCAGAGGAGAACCAGGTATCCAGGGTGTCCTCATCCTGCTTTAAATGGGTGCAGCCGCACTTCGGGCACTTCTCCGGCATGGATTTCGCAACGGTGATCTCGCCGCACTCCTGGCAGTAGTATGCCGGGATACGATGGCCCCACCACAGCTGTCTGGAGATACACCAGTCACGGATTCCCTCTAACCAGTGCAGATAGGTCTTTCCGAAGCTCTCCGGAACGAACTTTAAGTCACCGTTCTTTAAAGCTGCGATAGCCGGTTTTGCCATTTCCTCCATGCGGACGAACCACTGCTGTTTTACCATCGGCTCAACGGTGGTCTTGCAGCGGTCATGGGTTCCTACATTATGAGAATGCGGAACAACCTTCACCAGCAGGCCCTGGGCCTTTAAGTCCTCAACCATAGCCTTGCGGGCCTCGTAGCGGTCCATGCCGTCGTACTTGCTGCCCTTGCAGTCGATGGTTGCGTCATCGTGCATGATGCAGATTTCCGGCAGGTTATGGCGGCGTCCTACCTCAAAGTCATTCGGGTCATGAGCCGGAGTGATCTTCACGCAGCCAGTACCGAACTCTTTGTCAACATACTCATCCGCAATGACCGGGATCTCACGGTCAGTCAACGGCAGCTTTAACATCTTACCGATAATATCCTTGTAGCGCTCATCCTCCGGGTTCACCGCAACAGCAGTATCACCAAGCAGAGTCTCCGGACGGGTGGTTGCGATCTCAACAAAACGGCCGTCCTCGCCAACGATCGGGTAATTGATGTGCCAGAAGAAGCCGTCCTGCTCCTCATGCTCAACCTCAGCGTCGGAAATGGAGGTCTGGCAGACCGGACACCAGTTGATGATGCGGGAGCCTTTGTAGATGTAGCCTTTCTCGTACAGCTTTACAAATACCTCAAGCACTGCATCGGAGCAGCCCTTGTCCATGGTAAAACGTTCTCTGTCCCAGTCAGCGGAGGAGCCCAGCTTGTGCAGCTGCTTGATGATGCGGGTGCCGTACTCCTTCTTCCAGTCCCAGCATGCTTCCAGGAATTTGTCACGGCCCAGATCATGCTTGTCCACGCCCTCTTTTCTCAGCTTGTCAATGACCTTAACCTCCGTTGCGATGGCTGCATGGTCCGTACCCGGCTGCCACAGAGCCTCGTAGCCCTGCATTCTCTTATAACGGGTCAGGATATCCTGCATGGTATTGTCCAGTGCATGGCCCATATGCAGCTGACCGGTAATGTTTGGCGGAGGCATAACAATGGTGAAAGGCTTCTTGCCCTCTCTCCTTCCACGCTCAGCGTCTGCATGGAAATACTTGTTGTCCAGCCATTTCTGATACAGCTTTTCCTCAATGGCGGAGGGGTTGTAATTCTTTTCCAGTTCTTTCATGATCATTTCCTTTCCTTATGTGTGGATGTGTAGAAATCTTCTTTTTCATGGCGGGACCCTAAACAGCTGCGTTTCTTTGAAAAAAAAGAAAGCCCTTCATACAGAATCTGCGTTCTGCATAAAGGGCGAAAAGTTCCGCGGTACCACCTTTGTTTCTCACTTTGTCACTGCTGCCGCTTAAGGCAACAGCTGTCTCCTTAACGCGGATCAGACGGGAATCCTTACTTTGTGTTGGTCCGGATCGCAGGTTTCATTTCGAAACGCTCCGCATTCCAGACATGATTCAGGATTCCGGCTCTGAAGCTACCTTCCGTGCGTGCCCTCTGAAACCATCTTCCAGCCATGGATGGTTCTCTCTGACAGAAGCTTACGACATACTCCTCTTCTTCCCAGCCTGTTTGCATATCGTGAATATTTTAAAGCAAAGAGCGCCAAGTTGCAAGAGGTTTCAGGAAAATTTATGATTCTTTTCATTTTTGCAGCGGACAACACACTCCTTTTTATAGCAGGCAATACCATTAATGCTAAATTAATTTTAAAAAATTGTACAAAAAGTGTTGACAATTAAAACAATAAGCGTTATACTACGTAAGCACTGTTGAGTGAGACATCACTCAGACAGCAGATATGGGGTCTTAGCTCAGCTGGGAGAGCATCTGCCTTACAAGCAGAGGGTCATAGGTTCGAGCCCTATAGGCCCCATAGCAATTAAATATGGCGGAATAGCTCAGTTGGCTAGAGCACACGGTTCATACCCGTGGTGTCGAGAGTTCAAATCTCCCTTCCGCTACTAAATCAGGCAGTCTGTGTAAAACAGATTGCCTTTTTCTTTTTTAATCGCATGCTGAAGCAAAAGCAGCCACTTATATGACTGCCCCATCTTTCACTCCAGCACAAACTCTACAATCCGCTCTCTCGCATCGTTTCCATCAAACAGCTCCCGACAGTCAATTTCATCCGCAAACACCAGCTCGTCCACGGTCATCAGATACGCCAGATATTCATCCGATGGATAATAGAAAAATAGCCGAATCTCCCGGGATACTTCGTACCAGGAATCCAGAATTCGCCGGATCACTTTCTGTAATAGTTCCACCGAAAACGGATTGAAAAAATATGCCCGGTTCACTGCGCCCGGCACCGGGAACTCGCCTGCGTCCGCCAGAACAAACTCTGTCCTGCCGCCGGATACGGCTGTCTTTTGATTCTCTGCAGCTGTCTCATAAATCCGCGGATCATACTCCACACCGATGCTGTGACAGCGTGTCTGATAGGAAAGATAACAGTCCACCCTTCCCTTGCCGCATCCATAGTCTAACAGCGTATCTCCTTTCCGGATCCGGCCACTGTTTGCAAGACGTTCTAACACGGCATACGGAGTTGGCTCATAGGGATAACGGTACTGGTCTGCATTGGAATCATCCCGGCCCAGGGTCTTAATTTTCAAGAGACGGTCCCACTGTTTCTCTTCCTGTTCCATGTTTCTTCCGCGCATGATGTTTATGACCAGCCCTTCCACACTTCCGGCTGATAGCCAAGCGTTGACTGCTTTCCGTTTCGCACGACCGGAGTTTTGATTACCTGGGGATTTCCCAGGATTTTCTCCAGTTTATCCTCCGGCGCCAGATAACGGATCAAAGCAAGGGTATCCTGATCCTTCGCATCCGGGTTCAGCATAGCCTCCACACCGCCGTTTACATGTGCCACAGAATTGAATTCACCCTTGCTCATCCCCTTTTCCTTCATATCAATAAACTGGTATTTGATGCCGCGCTCCTTGAAAAAACGCTCCGCCTTGCGGGTGTCTCTGCACTTTTTTGTACCAAAAATCTGTATGTTCATTCGTGTATCCTCTCCGTTTCTGTCTTTCAAAATCATCTGCTGCTTTCGCAGCTGTTCAGTACCCTCACACTTACCTGCCTTCTGTCTTCCTGATCTGAGCGAATGCTAGTTTATCCGTTTCTCCAGTTCACATGGCCAGTGATCGCCCACCTCCAGGCCCTGTTCCGTCAGCCACGCATCTTCCGCCGAAACATAACGCTCATTTCCTTTTTCGTCCGTCAGGGTAACCGAAACCTGCGGCAGCTGTCCAGGCAGCCTTCCCTCACATCCGTACTCTCCATCAAAAATATGCTTAATTTTCCACATAATATCACTTGTACCTCTTTTCCTTCCAAGCACTTCACTCTTTCACAGTATAGCGAATTATCTGTCTCCTATCAAGAACAGTTACAATAATTCGGTTTGACATCCCATCTTTCCACCGCTATAATCGAGTTGCAGTTTCCGCTTCCGAAACACAGAATGCGGCTCCTGCCAATACTTCCAGAGATAAGGAGTTCCCACATTGATCACGATAGAAAAAAAGCTCCTGCTTCCCGACACCTACCCTTTAGAACGGATTGGAAAGCTGGATGAGCTTCTCTTTTTTGATATTGAAACCACCGGTTTTTCCGGTGACCGGTTCCAGCTGTATCTGATTGGCTGCACCTATTATAAGGATAATACCTGGAATCTGATCCAGTGGTTTGCCGATACCAAGGCGGCTGAAAAAGATCTGCTGAATCACTTTTTTGATTTTCTGAAGCAGTATAAAACCGTAGTCCACTTTAATGGCGACGGCTTTGATATCCCGTTTTTACAGAAACGCTGCAAACATTTTAACCTGCCCTACAGCTTTTCCGATGTTGCCAGCTTCGACATCTATAAAAAAATAAAGCCATACCGGAACCTGCTTGGGCTAGACAGCTTAAAGCAGAAATCCATTGAGCAGTTTCTCGGTATCGCCCGGACAGACAAATATAACGGCGGACAGCTCATAGAGGTTTACAAGGATTTTCTGATGACCCACGAGCAGAACTTATATGATCTTCTCATTCTGCACAACGAGGATGATTTAAAAGGCATGCCTTCCATTCTTCCCATTCTGAATTATCCGGATTTTCTGGAGCATCCCTTCACGCTGTCCGACCAGGAAATTGTGGATGAACCAGACGCAAACGGACACTGCCGTCATCTTTTAAAGCTGACATGCAAAAGCTTTTGTTCCATTCCGGTCCCGGTAAAAGCGTCCATGGCTCCGGCACGCTGCACGATGGAAAAGGATCAGATCACCTTCTTCGTGGAACTGACAGAAGGAACCTTAAAACATTTCTATCCCGACTATAAAGACTACTACTACCTGCCGTTTGAAGACCGGGCCGTTCACAAAAGCATCGGCTCCTGCGTGGATAAGGATGCCCGGGTAAAGGCCACCGCAGCCAGCTGCTATACCAAGACCACCGGATTTTTCCTGCCCCAGTTTGAAGATATCTGGGAGCCGGTCATGAAGCAGGAGTACAAAGACAAAATGCGCTACGCGGCGCTGGGCGATGTATATCTGGCCGATCAGGCTGCCCTGCAAAAATACACAAGCGCCATCCTGTCATATCTAAAATAAAAATTTAAGAGCAATATCAATATAGGTTCGAAG
>NZ_QUFI01000043.1 GCF_003478505.1 Clostridium sp. AF27-2AA | reverse complement strand
GCCTGCTTCGGACCTTTCATGAATATTCTTTAAATTTTTATATTTGAACGGAATTGTTTTGTGTACCGAGTGCTTTTGCCAGATGTTTTCGCGCGCTTTCCGGTGATTCCTTCAGGACTGCGGCAAATTCTTCGCAGAGCAGGCGCCCGACTTTGCTCAGGAAATCCTTGTCTGTGGTAGCAAGTCTTTTTTCAGAACGGATCAGGCGAAGCTCTTTTTCGTAGTTGTTATGATATTTTTTTAATCCAAATCTGATACTCCTTGCTTTCCCCGCTTTCCACCTTCTGAAGAAAATGCCGGTTCAAAAAGTTATCGTCTTCATCGGAGCGGATGGCCGATCCATTCCAGGGTTCTACACATAAGAACGGCGCTTTGGTGGCGGCTGCGGTCCAGAAGGCAACGGTGGCAAAATCCGGGTAGGAGACTTCCACGCCGTATCCGGTGGCTTGATTTTTCAGTGCCACTTTTTTGGAACGCAGATCCGTAAAGAAAATGGCATCATTCGCGAAAAGTTCGTGGGTCAGCGGGATGACAGCTGCGTGATCCAGGATCGGGGTATAGGAGTTCATGTTGAATTCCATGCGGTTTAAGTCATAGGAGTGATATCCGGCGGTTCCTTCCTGTTCAAATTCCAGAACGTAATCTTCGAATCGTTCCCCGGAATGCAGAGGACAGTTGAAGCCGGGATGAGCGCCAAGCTGGTAGTACATGGGTCCGGTGCCGGGATTGGTTACGGTGTAATGAATCCGGATGCCGTCCTCAGTCAGTGCGTAAGTCAGCTTCAGGTGAAATGCGAAGGGATAGTGGGCACGGGTTTCAGGAGAGTCGGTGAGGATGAAGGAAGCCTCCTGCTCGGACAAAACAGATACAGCAAAGTCTGCGTTCCGGCAGAATCCGTGCTTGGGAATGGAATAAATCTGCCCGTTCAGCGTATATTTTCCGTCCCGGCAGTTTCCAACGGTTGGGAACAGGAGCGGAGAGCTGCTTTTCCAGTGGGCAGGATCCCGCTGCCAGATATATTCTGTGCCGGATTTGCTTTTCAGAGATATAAGCTGTGCGCCGATGGAATCAATCCGCGCTGTCATTGTGTGGTTTTTTAAGGTTACGATCATAGTAAGTTTCCCCCTGTATCATGATAATTCTATTATAGCGGATCACGGAAAAAAGAAAAGGCAGACCGTCTGCTTGGTGCATTGTCCTATACCATTTCCATGGAATGCTTCAAAACCTGTGAATGTCATGAAATATGGACTTGGATTCCGCTACGCTTGTCTTGGTCCGTTGGAAGTAGCAGATTTGGCGGTCTGGACACCTTCACCCATATCAGCAGCTATCTGATGAAAGATCTGTGTGATTCAAAAGAAGCAACAAAGGAGAGGGATGAGAAGTTTTTGAGGGTGTATCAGGCTTTATATGGAAGTAAACAAAATCACCGGATAAAAAAGAGCGCAGATTGGAATGGTGAATTTCCTGTGCTCTTTTGCGATTCACAACATTAGAAAGTGCGAGATGCGGCAGCGCGAAAAAATATTGACAGTTACAAATCAAAAGATTACAATACTAACTGTTTGAATGCAAAAAATAAAGATTGGAGAATAGCATGAAGGAGTCATTACATTATTTGCTCATGGCAAATCAGATGCTGGTTCAGCGCCAGCTCCTGGATCGGTTAAAGAACACCGGGCTTACTATTGGTCAGCCGAAGGTGCTGGATTACCTGACTGATCATGATGGAAGCAGCCAGAAAGAGATTGCGAAGGGTTGTTTTCTGGAGGCCGGATCACTGACCTCAATTCTAAACCGTATGGAGAAGAAGGGCCTGATTGAGAGGCGTATGCTGAATGGAAACCGACGGACGCTGCATGTATTTCTGACAGAGCAGGGGAAGTCTAGCCGGGATCTGGTGAAAACTGCGTTTTCCCGCATTGAAGCTCAGGGCGTTAGCGGAATTTCTTCGGAGGAATATGATGCGTTCATGAAAACGTGCCGGAAAATCTATGAAAATCTGATGAAACCGGAACAGAATGAAAAACTGGAAGAGGAAAGGGAAGGTTAGGTATGCCAATCGGAGTTTTAATCAATGCGTTGTCTGTTGTGATCGGCGGACTCATCGGCCTGACGGTGAAGAATCGGCTGGATCTGGATTTTAAGGAAAAACTGAATATGATCTTTGGTGTCTGTGCCATGGGCATGGGAATCAGCTCTGTTATGCTGATGAAGAATATGCCGGCTGTTATTTTTTCCATTGTGATCGGAACTGCAATCGGTCTGGCCATCCATCTCGGGGACCGGATTCAGCGTGGGGCAGGATTGATGCAGCGGGTGGCCTCAAAAATTGTGAAGCAGAAAGATACTTCCATTTCAGAAGAAGAGTTTATGA
Source organism: Clostridium sp. AF27-2AA (assembly GCF_003478505.1). GTDB lineage: Bacteria > Bacillota > Clostridia > Lachnospirales > Lachnospiraceae > Brotaphodocola. Next base: position 19,951 of record NZ_QUFI01000043.1, on the reverse strand, counting down.
CAACTCTTGTCACTGTGATTGTGCTGTTTTGCGCAAGCGGTACAGGAATTTACGGCTCCATTGTATCGGGAATGACTGGTGATAACAGTATCCTGATTGCAAAGTCTGTGCTGGATCTGTTTACAGCTATGATTTTTGCCTGCATGCTGGGCGGTGTGGTATCTCTGATCGCAATTCCGCAGGTGGTTATTTTCCTGGCATTGTTTTTGTGTGCAGGATTGCTCTATCCGCTGACTACACCGGAGATGATCGATGATTTCAAGGCAGCGGGCGGATTTATTATGCTGGCTACGGCTTTCCGCATGATGCAGGTAAAAATATTTCCTACTGCTGACATGATTCCGGCTATGGTATTGGTATTTCCGGTGAGCTGGAGCTGGAGCACTTTTATTCTTCCACTGGTCAGTTAAAGAATCAGTTAAATGAAAGCGTAAAGCATGTGACAATTCTGTCAATACCTTGACTAATTTTTGTATATTCAGTAAAATGATGCTATATGTAAGAGGAAACTGCGGAACTATCCGCACAATAAGGCAGACTATGAAGCGGCAGAAAGGTGTGGACAGACGCATGAAATTAAATCGTACAACCCAGCGGACCATAGAGATTCTGGAGCTGATCTCCCAGAAACCGGAGGGAGCATCGCTTGATGAGCTTTGCGACCGCCTGGAGCTGCCAAAGACCAGTGCCTATGATATTGTTACCACACTGGAGGCACTTGGTATGGTGCAGATCAGCTGGGGACAGAAAAAGCGCTACACCATCGGGCTTACCGCATATCGCATTGGCATCAACTATACCAACAATTTAAATATTATGAATGTCATGGAGCCGGAGTTAAAAAAGTTTGCCCATGAAATTGGAAAGACCGTGTTTTTCGGGGTACGGTCGGACAGTGAGGTCGTTTATATCTGCAAGTTTGAACCGGAAAACCCGATCATCACCACGGCAACGGTGGGAAGCCGCATCCCCATGCACTGCACGTCGCTCGGCAAGGCCATTCTGGCTTACAGTGAGCCGGAGATTCTGCAGCCGCTTTTAAAGCGTATGGATTTTGTGAAGCGCACAGAGCGTACCATCACCGATCCGGACCGCCTTATGGAGGAGCTGGAGCAGGTGCGGGAGCAGGGCTACGCGCTGGATGCCCGTGAGATGGAGGAGCATGCAGAGTGCGTGGGTGCACCGGTATTTGGGGCAGATGGCGGACTGGTGGGAGCAGTCAGTGTTTCAACATTGTACCGGGATGCCGTCAATTATGAAGAACTGGGGCAGGTTGTATTAAAAAAAGCAAGACAGCTTTCGGAAATGCTGGGGTATATCCGGTAGCACAATCGTTCAGGAGAAGGAGGTAAGAGTGACATGCGGAAAGAACAGGTTTTATCCAGAATGAGAGAAGAATGTCTCATTGCAGTGATTCGCGCGAAAAACCCGGAACAGGGAGAGAAAATTGTTGAGGCGGTCATCGCGGGAGGCATTCATTTTATTGAGATCACTATGACCATGGATGAGGGCAATCCGGTGGAGTTTATCTCTGCCATGGCAGCAAAATACCGGAAAGATGACCGCATTGTCATTGGCGCGGGAACCGTGCTGGATCCGGAAACCGCAAGAGCGGTGATTCTGGCGGGCGCGAATTATGTGGTGAGTCCGGGACTGAATCTGGACACCATTAAGCTGTGCAACCGCTACCGGGTGCCGATGCTTCCGGGTGTCATGACTCCTACCGAAGCCATCACCGCGCTGGAAGCAGGCTGTGACGTGATCAAATTATTCCCGGGCAATATTCTGGGACCGGCGGCTATCAGTTCCTTTAAGGGACCGCTTCCCCAGGGAGAATTCATGCCATCTGGCGGTGTGGATGTGGACAACGTAGACAAGTGGATCAAAGCCGGAGCCTATGCTGTTGGAACCGGAAGTAGCCTGACAAAGGGTGCCAAGACCGGAGATTTCGCTGCGGTAACCGCCAAGGCGAAGGAGTTTGCAGAGGCTGTAAAGGCGGCCCGTAAGTAGGGATTTTCTGAACTGCAGGGCAGTAAATAACCGGATGAAGTCGGAGGAGAAAGATATGGCTAAGATTGTGACCATGGGGGAGATTATGCTCAGATTATCCACCCCGGGCAATGAAAAATTTATACAGGCAGATGAATTTGATATCAATTATGGCGGAAGTGAGGCCAATGTGGCGGTATCTCTTGCCAATTACGGATATGATACAGAGTTTGTAACTGCAATCCCGGACAATCCTATCGGAGACTGCGCGGTTGCGGCGATGCGCAAATATAATGTAGGAACAAAGTTTATCTCCCGTAGCGGAGACCGCCTTGGCATCTACTATCTGGAACCGGGTTCCTCAGTGCGCCCGTCTAACATTGTGTATGACCGTGCCGGATCTTCCATTGCCTGCGCGACGGCAGATCTGTTCGATTTTGACGCCATTTTCGCGGATGCGGACTGGTTTCATTTCACCGGCATTACTCCGGCTCTTTCTGACAGCGCGGCAAAACTTACGGAGGAGGCACTGAAGGCTGCAAAGGCTCATGGCCTTACCGTGTCTGTGGATTTAAACTTCCGCAAAAAGCTCTGGTCCCAGGAAAAGGCCCGTGAGGTCATGACCAATCTCATGCAGTATGTAGATATCTGTATCGGCAATGAAGAGGATGCGGAGAAGGTGCTGGGCTTCAAGCCGGAGGGCAGTGATGTCATGTCCGGCAATCTGGAGCTGTCCGGTTACATGAACATTTTCGGACAGATGGCAGACCGTTTTGGCTTCCGTTACATCGCAAGCTCCCTGCGGGAGAGCCACAGTGCCTCTAACAATGGCTGGTCTGCCTGTATCATGGACGGAAAAACAAAGGAATTCTATCATTCCAGAAAATATACCATCGCGCCGATTGTGGACCGCGTTGGTGGCGGTGACGCCTTTACATCTGGCCTGATCTGCGGCCTGCTGGATGGAAAAGAGATGAAGGATGCCCTGGAATTTGGAACCGCGGCGGCAGCCTTAAAGCATACAATTCCGGGTGATGTCAACCTGATGACCCGTGCGGAAGTGGAGAAGCTGGCCGGCGGGGACAGCTCCGGAAGAGTACAGCGATAAAAACAGAATATAAGAGCATAAAAAGAACCTGGAAAACGTTTGATTCGCTTTCCAGGTTCTTTTTATTCTCTGCCTGTCGGGGAGGTGCGGTGGCGCATCCGCCGATTCTGTTAAATGTCAGCTACTGCGGTCCGATATATTCATCACCGCTGAATCCAAGGATCAGCATGAAGATCGGATTTAAGAAGAACAGGCCAATGGTAAAACCAACGCCATGTCCGAATGCTTTTGCCAGCTTATTTAAAGAAATGATGTTAAAGATGGCAACGATCAATACGATCAAAGTTCCAAGCAGTGAAGGAATGCCTTCGGTTGCTTCCTGCAGGATTCCACCTACAATGCCGCCAATCAGGACAATCCAGAATGCTCTGGTGTTCCAGGTGAACTTGTACTGCGTGTAGGTGTTGTAGAATGGAACAATTGCCTTCCAGCCAGGTTCGCCTGCCTTCTCAAAAATCTTCCAGTAAGCGACAACCTGCAGAATGTACCATCCAATTACAAGAATGAAGATGGTTCCAAGACTTGCAAGGAGCAATGCTGTAAAAGAATCCATAGTAATTACCTTCCTTTCCCTTTTGTATACATCCAGTATAGAGTTTGCTAAGAAAATAGTCAACAACATTACAGTCTTTTCTAAAAAATTACGGTTTATTACGGTTCCATTACTTCGCTTGACCCTGGAACTGTTCCAGGGTGTAGAGTCGGGATGTCAGAAACAAAGACACCTGAAAGGAGAATTTACTATGAAAAAACATACCAGAACTTTATTGATACCGTGCGCGGCAGCAGCGCTGACGATTGGAAGTTCTATGATGGCCTTCGCGGCCACTGGCTGGCAGCAGGAAGACGGAACCTGGCACTATTATGACAAAAACGGGGATACGGTTACCTCTTCCTGGAAAAAATCCGGCAATGACTGGTTCTGGCTGGATGAAGACGGAGAGATGGCAGTCAGCCAGCTGGTAGAGGACAATGACAATTACTATTATGTCAATGAAAGTGGTGTCATGGTGCGCAGCCAGTGGAGAGAGCTGGAAAACGATGATCCGCAGGATGACGATGAGTCTGATACCGTATGGTATTATTTCGGCGCTGACGGAAAAGCTTACAAAGCGAAGGATTCCGGAAGAGTGAATTTTAAGACCATTGTCCGTGCAGACGGTGCAACGAAAAAGTATGCGTTTGATGAGGAAGGAAAGATGCTCTACGGCTGGATCGATGAACAGGGTGAGCGTCAGACCGGCGATGACGCATGGCAGACCGGCCTGTATTATCTGGGAGGACCGGACGATGGTGCCATGAGAAGCCATCAGTGGGAACGTCTGGACGCGGTGGATGACGACCAGACGAACGATGAGTTCCAGGATTGGTACTGGTTCTATTTCAATGCCAACGGCAAGAAAGCGGCAGATACGAAAAAGACCATCAACGGACGCAAGTATTACTTTGAGGAATACGGAAATGCACGCTTCAGCTGGTATGCAACCTCCAGCAATGCTTCTGTTGCAACTCCGAGCTTCTACAGCCCGATCCAGGACAGCTGGATGTCCGTAGGCTGGTTCAAGACCGTGCCGGGTGAGGAGACGGATCCGGAAGGATACTCTGACGGTGACGAGCGCTGGTATTATGCGGAGAAGGATGGAGATGTAGTAAAGAGCCGTATTAAGAAGATCAATGGTTATTACTATGCATTTGATGAATACGGCAAGATGCTGGAAGGTCTTTACAAGCTGGAGGTATCAGATAAGGATATTCTGTCCTACACGGAAATCGAGAGCGAGAATGATCTGCCTGAGGATGGCGATATCGAGGAGGTTTATTACTTTGGAGGAAACTCCAAGGCAGGCGCTATGAAGACCGGAATGACGACTCTTGATATTGATGGTGAGCGTTACACCTACAACTTCCGCAAGAGCGGTGATGAGCGCGGACAGGGCTATAATGGCATTGAGGACGGCGCGATCTATGAGAAGGGCAAACGCCTGGAAGCTGATAAGGATGAGAAGCTGAAGAAAGTGGAGTGGGATGGTGAGACATACCTGGTCAACACTTCCGGTAAGATCCAGAAAAATAAGAAGAATGCGAAAGATGCCGATGATCGTTATTACTGCACCGACAGCAAGGGCATTGTTACCTACGAAGGAATGGAGAAGAAAAGCGAAAAATAACTGAGAATATTGCAGCAACCATCACATAATGAAAGAAAACTCTCTGCATAATAGAAGAGGTCCTGGTTTCAGGACCTCTTTTCGTATAAAATAGGAAATAATCAAAGCCGTATTTTTGTGTGGATGGTTCCATTTTCGCAGAATATATGCGATAATGAAATAACAGAAGTTTTTCCATAAGAGAGGGACAGACTATCCATCATCCGAAGAAAGAAATGGTGTTCCTTATCCGTGCGATGTTTGGAAAAGCATTAAAAACCAATGACGCACTTGCGTTTGCGGTGCTCACAGGATGTCTTCGTGTTTCGAAGGAAAGTATTTTTACAGGACTTAATAACTTTAAAATTCTTTCGATTACGGATACACGCTTTGATGAGCAGTTCGGTTTTACGGATGCAGAGGTCCAAAAGCTGCTTTCAGACTATCATCTTGAAAATAGATTCAGGGAAGTGAAAGAATGGTACGATGGCTACCGTTTCGGAAAAGCGGATGTTTATTGTCCATGGGATGTTATCAACTTTGTGGACCGGGCCAAGGATGATCCAGAAGCTAAACCGGAGGCATATTGGATCAATACGAGTGGCAATGATCTGGTAAAGCGATTTATCGATAAGGCTCATAAAACAACAAAAAATGAAATCGAGCGCCTGATTGCTGGGGAAGTAATTGAAAAGGAACTTCGCCTAGATCTCACCTATGAGGAAATCGATCAGAGTATTGAAAATCTCTGGAGTGTGCTCTTTACAACCGGATATCTTACGCAGGTAGGAAGGACAGAAGAGGGAGCTTACCGCCTGGTTATTCCAAACCGGGAAGTGCGGGAGGTTTTTCGGCTTCAAATAAACGAATGGTTTAAGAAATCAATTTTCAATAATACGGAGCGCCTGAATGCATTCTGGAAAGCTGTTGAAGCAGGGGATACAGAAGGAATCGAGCAGTATTTAAACCGTGTACTGAATAATTCCATCAGTGTATTTGACACAAAAGCAAGAAAGGAAGAAAAAGAAAGTTCCTATCAGAATCTTCTTGTTGGCATCCTGACAGGAAATGCTGACTGGCTTGTAAAATCAAATGTTGAAGCGGGGGAGGGATTTGCAGATATTATTGTGGAGACGGACGACCCGGACGCTGGTATTGTCATTGAACTAAAGTATACAAAGAGCTTTGATGAAATGGAAACTGCCTGCCAGAAAGCTCTTGATCAGATCCAGGATCGCCGTTACCAGGAATTCCTCATAAACGATGATCGGAAAGATATTCATTTGTACGGTATTACTTTCTGCAAAAAACGGTGTAGAGCAATAACGGAAGTGCTTCCGAATCAATAGCTAAAATCATGAGTGTGCAACGAAAAATTCCTAAAACAGCATTCAAGAGCAGCTGATCAAATTGGTCAGCTGTTTTTTTGCTAAAAAATCCCGCCTTGAAATTTACATGTGAAAAGTTTAGAATAAATAGAACAAATGTTCGTTTTAGGGAGCAGATATGAAGCGAATTATTTTTCATGTAGATGTAAAGTCGGCTTTTTTGTCGTGGGAGGCCTGTTACCGGATTCATCATCACTGCAGCACTCCTTTTACCTCGATGCTTCCAAACCAATTAGGTCGAGGTTTGACCATTTGCGTCGAGATGGTTTTCAGAAAAACACGTAATTGATATACTATTAGTATAGAATATTATGCGAAAAAAGGAAATATTGCGGGAGCTTGATGTTTATCTTAGTCGAGAAGACTCTCACCTCTTTCGGGTGGTGAGTAATAGCAAATTTGTCTCAGTGGGAGGAAAATGGTATGAGAAAAAAATCGAAACGAATTTTAGCAGCTGCATTGTCAGCTATATTAATATGGAACACATGTGAATGGCAGCCGCAGGCATTGGCGGCCGATTCGCTGCAGCAGATCGGAGCTGAAACGGAGGCAGATGATACTGAGGAAACAGCAGAAAAAGAAGCTACATTAAAAAAATCTGCGTTAAAAGCCTCTCCGTCGAATGCGGAAGCAAAAGATAACCGCGGCGAGTCAGGTACAAACAAATCAGAAGCAGAATCAGGGGCAAACAAAGCAGAATCAGGGGCAGATGCAGATACAGGCAAAGCAGAAGCGGGAGCAGATGCAGGCGCAGACAAAGCAGAGGCAGGTGCAAATGAAGCACCAAACGGCACAGCAACAGGAGCAGAGATAAAAACAGAGATAGAGGCGTTCTTGGAGCTGGATGAGGCCATTGCAGTGCAGAAGCTCCCTCTGGGTGCAAAAGAAAGCGATATCATCCTTCCGGATACCCTGGAGGTTGAGGTGGAAGGGGTGGATGAAATGCTGGCGGAAGACAGCCAGAATGTGCATCTGATGGAAGCAGCGAATAAGGGCACAGAGAAAGATACAGAGGCGGAAACGGCAACCTGGCAGATTTCCGGCATAACCTGGAAACTGAACGAAGAGCAGAGTGACCTCCTGGAGTTTCACGGCGGCATTTCCGAAAAAGACTATTTCGAAGAATTTGACGAAAACGGCGAGCCAGTCGAGACTTCGACGAAGACCTGGGCAGGCTACGCTGAGGCGAATCAGGAATATAATGGTCGTGTGTATGTGTATACCCCGATCTTGCCGGAGAATCTGGGCAAATTTGAAGTGGCGGATACGGCTGACCTGCCGGAGATTGATGTGATGGTAGGGGACGCGGGCGTGGCGCTGCTGGCGGATGCACCGTATGATTTGAATGGTAATTATCTGGAAATTGATGAAAACAATGTGGATCAGTTTGATGGAAAAACCATAACCGGCAACTATTGTCCTACCAACCGACCAGAGTCTACATATACAGACATCAAGGGCGGTATCACAATTGATGATGTTACGGTCAATCTGACCATTAAAAATGTAACGATCCAATCCGGTGGCAATGGTGCCAGTGGATGGGATCTGGCTGGTATTTACCTGAAAGGCAATGCCCGGCTGAATCTGACCTTAGAAGGAGACAATACACTTTTGGGGCTGGATCATGGAGCCGGAATTGAGGTGGAAAAAAGGGCAACACTGGTTATTACGGAGAATAGTACCGGAAGCCTGAGGGCAGTGGGAGGTGCCTATGGGGCCGCCGGTATCGGAGGAAATGCCGGATCAACAGATTCCGAAGGTGCGAACTATGGGACAGGAACAATTAGAATCAAGGGTGGAACCATTTCAGCTGATGGTGGAGCTTATTGGGTTCCCCAAACGAGGGATTATGAAGGAGGAGCCGGAATCGGAACCGGTCGCTATGGAATCGGCGGAATCATTGAAATACTGGGCGGAACGATAACCGCAGAAGGAGGAAAGCAGACAGGAGCCGGAATCGGAGGCGGAATGAGTGGAAGGGTAGACACGATCGTGATCGGCGGGACGATAGGCAAAGCTCCCGATATAACCGTATCTTCTTATAAGGATAGTACGAAGGGATACATGGGAGCTGCCATCGGCAGCGGATGGAATGGAGTGAGTGGTTTAATATTATCCTGTGGCGATATCCGGATATTAAGTGGATCTGTGGAGGTAACGGGAGGAAATATTGGTTATGGAGTGTTACGGCCTCTTGGTGGAAATAGCATGAAAGGCGGCAGTATCACTATTTCCGAGAAGGTGCAGTTAAAACTGCCGGTTGGAAGCAAGATTGAGCCCCGGGGAGACTGTACCTACGGGAAGAAAACATTCCAGATCGCCGCATATGATAACCAGCTAGCTAATGGAACCTATCAGGCTGACATATCCCTGTATCGGGAGAATGATAGAGAAAGAACAACCCCGGTTTATCAAACCAATGCAGAAATGACCGTCTCCGGATTCAGGGGAACGATACCGGATATAACCCAGTGGATAGGCCATTCTGGAAATATGCAGATGGTTGTAGCGCTGCAGCCTTCCGGTAGCGGGACAGTTAAGACGATGGAGGGAAGGGTTGCTTTAAACAAAGGAACGGATGAAACCATCTCCGTCATGCTTGGACAAAACGCCTACCAGAAGACAATGGATCTGACCATCCATGATGGCCGTTTGAAGAATGATAAAAATTATACACTGACGGTTCAAATCGGGAAAGAAGCAAGCGAAGGCGGCACTGCACCGGATGTAGTAAGCTATTCATCTAAAAAAGCTTCCGGTTATCAGCTAAAGACGGATAAAGTCAGCTGGTATACGCCTCTGTCCGGAGAGGTTCCGGTATCGGTTCTGGTACAGGAAGAAGGAGGGGAAGGAGAAAATACGAATAGCTTTACAGTAACAGGAACCCTCACGATGAAGCCAGAGGAGGAAACGAATCTTTCCCTCACCATCGGAGAACCCCTGTATCCTGTCCGGTTCCACTTCTATTCATCAAAGGTGCAGGCGGCAGAGAATGTATCCCTAACAGCCGGACGGCTGGCTGGAGCCTTAGAAGCTCCGGTGGAATTAAAGCAGGACGAAGGCCAGTTTGCCTTTGACGGGAAGCTGACAATCGATGCAGAAGCAGGCAATCATGCATATGCTCTGGCATATCTTCCGGCCGGAAATTACCGGTTTGTGATAAATACAGGCATCACAGAATTAGGCAGCTCTGATGAAAGATTTACTCTGGACAACGAAACGGTAAAGGCAGCGGCTGCCGGAACGGATATCATCGTATTAAATGCGGCAGAGGCACTGGAGGGAGAGCTGGATCTGTCCCTTGGAAATATATCTTTTTCCGAGGAAAATGGTAAGCTGACAATTTTATATTCTAAAAGAGATGCTTCCGGCCAGGCGGTTACAGCAAAGCTAATAGACCAGTCCTATGATAAATGCTATCGGATCACTTCATCTGTGAATAATGTAGAGAATTATCATCTCTCCGTGGATACACCAGCTTCCAGAGAACTAAAGCTCGTATTAAAAAACCTTACGATTACACCGACACAGGCTATCGCACCGATTCAGATAAACGGAGCGTCCCAGGTGATCACCTATCTGGAAGGGGAAAACACGATTTCGATTAATATATCAGGGAAATCTTCATCAGGGTTAAATGTTTCACCTGCCGGCATCAGTGTGGCAAGCGGTGCAAAGCTTACGATTGACAGTGAGCCGGGACAGCCGGGCTCCATAGAGGTACTCAATAAAAAAGATATACGCTGGGCTGGTGCAGCAATTGGAGGAGATGGAGGGCAGGATGCAGGAACCATTCATATCAAGGGGGGAACTGTAATTGTAACTTCCGCTTCTTTCGGAGCGGCTATCGGTGCTTCGGCAGGAAAAAGTGTAGAAGAAATACGGATTAGCGGAGGAACGGTAACTGCAAAAAGTAGTAGTAATGGTGCCGGAATCGGAACAGGAAGTGCTAATAGCCAGAAAAGAACCGGTAAAATCGTGATAGAAGGCGGAACGGTGAATGCAAGCTCGGAGAGCGGCGCAGGAATAGGAAGCGGTCATGGATATGCTCCTGGAGACTCAGCGATAACTGCTGATATTGAGATTCATGGCGGAATGATTACAGCTTATTCTGAAGTGGGAGCCTGCATCGGAAGTGGTAAGAGCAGTTCATCGAAGGTGCTGATTGACGGTGGCACAATCTGCTTAGATAATAGAGACAAAGGCTATAGGAACGTTGCTCATATTGGAAAGGGGGCTGAGAATTCTACACTGCCACAAACTGATGTGACGATTACGGGCGGAACGATCTGTTTGATAAGGGCGAATGGATATATATCGCGACCGATCATTTATGGCTGGGAACAGGTAGATGGAAATGGGCAACAGAATAAGCCCAAAGATGCGAATGGTAAGCCGGTTTATTTCACCACAGCGGATCTGACCGGTATCTATGAGCATAATACACTGGTTGAACAAGCAGGTATTGAAGGAAGCTCTTACAGCTTTCAGGATGTCCGGACAGATGCCAGCGGAAAGCTCTATATGTACCTTCCGGCTTCGGAGGCAGTGAAAGCCTCCTTTGGCGGTGTGGAATTTACCGGAAAGGTTGAGGCAGGTAAGGATGAGAATGTATTGGAGCGTGAAGAGACCTCTATTGATTATCGAAGAGAAGTCCTGAAAAATATGGCTCTGTATGATCTGGAATATGCGGAATCTCAGGATGCCACAACCTGGAAAAGAATCTCGAAAGGCGGCGAGGTTTCTCTGACAGAAATTCTGGATAAACAGCCGGAGAGTGCGACCGAGATTACTCTGTATGTGCGAAAAGCAGCTACAGGTTCCACCACAGAAGGCGAAGCAACCGAGATAAAGATTCCGGCAAGACCGGCAAAACCGGCTCAGATACAGGGAACAGATATAACGAAAGACAGCTACTCTATCAGGGTAAAGGGACAGGGCGATTCCCGTTACGAGTACGGAATTGCCGAATCTGCGGATGGTGAGCTTCAGTGGCAGCCGGAGAGGACGTTTACATCGCCGAAGCCGGCTCACACGTATTACATAACCCTTCGTGTGAAAGCAACAGACCGTAGTTTTGCATCGAAGCCAGCTGATCGTTTGTCGGTGACAACACCGGATACATTACTGATCGACGGTCCCGCCGGCAAAGCATCTTTTGAAACGATAGGAACCTATGGACAGACACTTGATCAGATTCTGGTACATCTGGCAGAGGGATTTAAGGTTGTTAATTATAGTAGATCACCGGTTTCTGGAACATGGAAGTTCAGTGCGAATCAGAGCGGAACGCCCGCTTCCTCTATTTATCCGGAGGTAAAGGGAACCACTGCATATCAGGTAGAATTTATACCGACTAAAACATCAGAAGGGCAGTATGGAGAAACTTTGACCCAAAGCGTGATTCCGGAGGTATCTCCGAAAGAGTTGCATGCAGTTCTTACGACACCTATTGAAAAAGACTATGACGGAAGGACCGATATCGCATTAAAGGCGACGGTAGAGATAGGTACTCCGGGTCAGAGCTACACGATCAGTGGCCTGAAGGGAAGCTTTGCAGATGCCAATGCCGGAACCGGTAAGACGGTAACCATTGATTCCTCAGAGGCAAGGGTTGAGACGGGTGAGAGCACAGTGAATCTGCAGAATTACCTTATCACATATCCAGTTCAGACCGGAACCATCCGTCCGATACAGGGTTCGGTTTCGATCGATCCGCAAGCATGGACCGGAGAAAAAACCTATGGAGATGACAGCTTTTCCTTGACAGGTGTGAAGAAAGTGGGAGATGGAGCTCTGAAGTATGAAAGCTCCGATGAAAATGTTCTCACCGTGGATGCACAGGGTCAGGTGACCATCAAAGGCACTGGTTCTGCAGAGGTAAGCATCACCATGGCAGAGGGAACGAATTACCTTGGCACAAGCACACCGGCAAAGGGAACGATCACCATTGAAAAAGGAACACTCAGCCTTACCTTAACGGCTGTGAACCGGAGTACCGGAGTGCAGCAGCCGGAAGGGATTCTCGGAACCTACGAGGATGATTTTGATATCATTGCACGTATACAGGGAGCGTATGGTGACAAGCTGCAGGGTAGGATCCACTTCTATGATAATGGAAATCAGGTTCCGGATACGATCCCTGTAGGGGAAGCTGGAACTGCGGTTCTCAAGCTGCCAAAGCCGGGAGTCGCATCCGTAGGAACGCACCGGATGACAGTCGAGTTTGATTTTGACACTCATCAGGAGTGGGCGGCCAAATACAACACGCCTGCTCCGGCTGCATTTACATTTACGATCGGAAAGGTGGCTGCACCGCAGATCACCTGGCCGACGGCAGCGTCAGTGAAGGCGGGAAGTCCTCTGAGGGACTCTGCCTTATCAGGAGGAAGCACCGAATACGGAAGCTTTGCCTGGAAGAATCCGGCCCAGACGGCACAGGCGGGCACCCATAGCTACGAGGTGGTATTTACACCGAATGAAGGGGCATCCGCTCGTTATGAGATCGCAGCGATGACCGGTACGGCAGAAGTGACAGCAACGGAAGATAAGCCGGGAGAAACGGAAAAGCCGGGCGAATCAGACAAATCGAACGGATCGAACAGAACGGATGATTCGGATGATTCGGATAAGCCGGAAAAACCAAACCGCAACAGCTCGTCTTCCGGACAGAATAAAACCTCCGGCAGCGGTGTAATCAGACAGGATTCGGTCAAAGGAACGATCGACAGTATGGCAGGAATTATCACAGGAGAAACAAGCAGCTTTGCCAATGACGGAAAGAGCCATTGGATGCTGGATGAGCATGGCTGGTGGTTACGCTTTGCAGATAATACCTACCCGAAGGGAAGCGTGCGTGAATCTGGTGGTATTTCACATAGCTGGGAGCATATCAACGGAAATTGGTGGGCCTTTGATGAAACAGGTTATGCCAAGACAGGCTGGTTAAGAGACGAGGATTACGGCGGCTGGTTCTATATGGATCTGGAACACGGCATGCAGACCGGCTGGGTGCTTCTCAATGGAGCATGGTACTATTTTAATCCGGTTTCCGATGGAAAGAGAGGCATGATGTATGCCGGACAAAGAACACCAGACGGATACTATGTAGAGAAAAACGGTGTCTGGGACGGAAGAAACAAGCAGTAAAACGAGCTTCAAGCCGAACCTCCGAGGGGCTTGGCGCGTGTACTAACCATAGAATAATCCGGAAGGGATCCGCAGGCTTTGGGAATCCTTCCGGATTTCTATTTATTGACTTAGAATAGAGTTTTTACCGTTGATAAATGAATGCCCGGAAGAATCCTGCTTGATTATTCGGACGGAAAAACTGGATAATAGTAAAGACTGGAATTTCTGGAAGAAAAAAAGTGGAATTTGCTGTGACAAGCTTAATGAAAAGTCTTACCAATGTTGGGTTCAAAAGGCGTTCCATTCATCGGAATGTCCTGTTTCTGAGAAGATGCTACAGTACTTTATCAGTCGGAGCGCCTACGCATATCAGAAACGGAGAGATGGAAAAGATGAAAGTATTGATTTATACCAGATTTCCATTTTCATCAAGCAGATCGCGTTTGTCGCAATGGAGACCGGGATAAGCGAAGAGATTATTAATCAGGTGGTACCGGCTGCGATTGGAAAAAGCTGGGAATTGGCATCAGAGCTTCTATTTGACCCCATGGTAGGCATGAAGCTTGCCATAGAATTATTTGATAGTGGGAACAAAAGTCTTATGATTTATGGAATAAATGAAAGAAATTTATTTATCCAAACCATGGCCAGATTAATCGTATAAAGAATAAGAACCCAGGCAGAAATCAGTTACAAGATGATGCCTGGGTTTTTATATATCTGCGTTAGCGAAGTATACAGAATACATATATTAATAATAATTACTATTATTGACTTAATGAGAAAAATAGGTTATAATACAGACATACAAAAAAGAGAAAATTTGGAAGAAATGAAATGCTGGAAAATCTAGTGGAAACTCGTTGACAATATAGAGAGAATTATATCGAAAAGGAGAAGAGTGGCTATGAAAAAATTTGAATGTGAACCATGTGGATACATTTATGATCCTGTAGTAGGTGATCCGGATAGCGGTATTGCTCCTGGAACGGCATTTGAGGATATTCCAGACGATTGGGTATGTCCGATTTGCGGACTTGGAAAAGATGTTTTTGTACCAGCGGAAGGTTAGAAACAATGAAATAATCCAAAATAAAAGAAATGGAGGACAGACTATGACTTACGATTATGATATCACTTTCGAAGATAACTTATTGACCGGGAATAAGATGATTGATGAGCAACACAAAGAACTGATTGAGCGAATCCGGAACTTTGTATTTGCCTGTCAGGACGGAAAAAGTAAGGTAAATGCGATAAAAATGCTGGATTATCTGGACGAGTATACTGATTTCCATTTCAAAGAAGAGGAAATATTGCAGGAAAAGGCCGAATATCCGGATCGTGGCAAACATCATGAGAAACATGAAGAGTTCAAGAAAACAATTCAGGAATTGTATGAATATCTTCATGATTCTGAGGGGCCAACGGATCAGTTCAGCGAACTTGTACATAGGAATGTGGTTGATTGGTTGTTTGGTCACATAAAAACTTTTGACCGCTCCGTAGCGGAGTTTATCTTTATGAGAGAAAATCCAGAGCGTTGTTAAGTGGGTATTGTTCAGGCAATGAAAACTGATTTTCTAAATGGAGGTACCACATGAATAAAAAGGCTATGTATAAGCTGAGTTATGGATTGTTTGTTCTGACGGCGAAAGATGCAGAGAAAGACAATGGTTGCATTATCAATACGGCAGTTCAGGCAGCGTCGGAACCAAATCAATTAAGCATATGCGTTAACAAAGCCAATTATACACACAACATGATTCAAAAAACCGGAAAATTTACAGTGTCGGTTTTAAGCCAGGAGGCTCAGTTTGGATTATTTGAGCAGTTTGGTTTTCAGTCAGGTCGGAATGTGAATAAGTTTGAGGCATTTGAAAAGTGTGCGCGGGGTTTAAATGGTATTTACTATATTACAGAAGGAACAAACGCATATATTTCGGTAACAGTGAAAAAAACGGAAGACCTGGGTTCCCATACCATGTTTATTGGTGAGATCACAGATATGGAAGTTTTGAGTGATATTCCTTCCGTAACATATGAGTATTATCAGAATCATATCAAGCCGAAACCGCAGGCAGTAGGAAAAACAGAAGCAGGACAGAACATATGGAGATGCAGGATATGCGGTTATGAATATATTGGAGATGAATTACCGGAGGACTTTGTATGTCCTTTGTGTAAGCATCCAGCATCGGATTTTGAGAAAATTGTAGAGAGCGAGGCGAAAAAAGAAATGGCAGGAAATAAATACGCAGGAACACAGACTGAAAAAAATTTACTGGAAGCTTTTTCTGGTGAGTCACAGGCAAGAAATAAATATACCTATTTTGCATCGGTTGCGAAGAAGGAAGGCTATGAGCAGATGGCTGCGTTGTTCTTAAAAACAGCCGACAATGAAAAGGAACATGCAAAAATGTGGTTCAAAGAGCTGGCCGGAATCGGTGATACGAAAGAAAATCTGGCTGCAGCTGCAGAGGGCGAGAATTACGAATGGACAGATATGTATGAGGGTTTTGCAAAAACAGCGGAGGAAGAAGGTTTCCCGGAACTTGCAGCGAAATTCAGAGCGGTAGGAGAAATCGAGAAACATCACGAAGAGAGGTATCGTGCACTTCTTAAAAATATTGAAACTGCGCAGGTGTTTGAAAAAAGTGAGGTAAAAGTATGGGAATGCCGTAACTGCGGACATATCGTAGTAGGAACCAAGGCCCCGGCAGTGTGCCCGGTATGTAATCACCCGCAGAGTTATTTTGAAGTTCGCGAAGAAAATTATTAAGGAGAATTATTTCAAATATGCAAGCTGTTAATTCTAAAAAAGCAGTTATGATAGGCTGTGGGTTTGTTGGTTCTGCATCGGTGTTTGCCTTAATGCAAAGTGGATTATTTACGGAAATTGTTCTGATTGATGCAGATAAGGGGAAGGCAGAGGGAGAAGCTATGGATATTAGCCATGGAATTCCGTTTGCCAGACCGATGAAAATTTACGCCGGAGATTATGATGATGTGGCTGACGCAGCAATTGTAATTATATCAGCCGGTGCAGGCCAGAAACCTGGAGAGACAAGACTGGATCTTGTTAATAAAAATGTGGCAATCTTTAAATCAATCATTCCAGAGGTGGCAAAGAGAAATTTTTCCGGAATTATGTTGGTAGTTGCGAATCCGGTAGATATTCTTACGCAGGTAGCAGCCAAGTTATCGGGACTTCCGGAAAACAGAGTAATTGGATCCGGAACTGTTTTGGACAGTGCAAGATTGCGATATAAGCTCGGTGAACATCTGGCAGTAGACAGCCGGAGTGTCCATGCATTTATTGTGGGAGAACACGGAGACAGTGAGGTTGTGGCGTGGTCATCAGCCAATGTATCAGGCGTACCATTGAGCGAAATATGTGAAATGCGCGGGCATTATAATCATAAGGAAAACACAAAAGAAATTGCGGAAGCAGTAAAAAACAGTGCTTATGAAATCATAAACAGAAAGCATGCGACCTATTATGGAATCGCGATGTCTGTAAAAAGAATCTGTGAAGTGATCATGAGAGATGAGAAATCAATTCTTCCAGTATCACATGTGATTCACGGTATTTATGGCATTGAAGGTGTTTCGTTAAGCATGCCGGTCATTGTTGGTGCAGACGGTGTGGAATCGGATATACCTATTAATCTGAATGGTGAAGAAGCAGTAAAGCTTAAGAATTCAGCAGATTCTTTAAAGGCAATTATGGATACAATAGAGTTATAGTTTTTTACAAAATGTGTTATGGAAGAGGAAGTTTGTAGTTGCTGCAATGCTTCCTCTTTTAGTGTACTATAAATGAGCAAGTTCGTGATTTGGCATAAAAGAAAGACACCTTGAATTCTATAGGAAGTCATAGCTAACAATATAGAAGAAACCCAGGCAGAAATCAGAAGGTTGATTATGCCTGTTTTTTGTTATCATCAGAATTAATAAGCCAGTTCCACTTAAATGTTGATATTACCAATATTCATATTAAATGAAGATTGGTCAGACTGGATAGAGGAAGAAATAACTGCAGATAATAGCACTGTTTCTGATCGCGGATCCCCTGCATGAGAAATGTTGAAAACAGCCGGGGACAGACCGGCAGGTGATTTTGTCTGGCATAGGTCATCAGGAACTGCACAGTCGAAAGTGATGGAACACGGTCCTGGGAAGCACAGAAGGTTGACAGATAGCGGATTTTGGAATCTGTGACCGGAATATCTGCTGTGATTGGATAATCTGTATATTCTGCCATATCCTCATGCAGAAGCAGTTGGGAATTCTGATAGTCCAGGGTCAGGGACGCAGATTCCGTTTCTGCATGGATCTGGTATTCATCAAACAGGTACATGTTATCCAGGCCTGCATGTTCCCTGGTATACTGAAACCATTGCTCAATTCCATCATGAAAGTCCACTGCCGGATCAATGATGTAGGAAGGCGGCATGGTACATTGCATGACCTTTCCGGTATACTTCTGAATATTTTCACAGTCCTTCTGGCTCATCCTCAGGCGCGCAATGGTACGTTTATGATTTCGAATGGCTTCTTCCTCTTCATTCAGGCGCTGACGGATGATGTCGCTCAGGCGTTTCGGGGAATCCACGGAGCTGTGCTCGTCCCACAGGGTGGCAATGTCATCCAGTCTGATATCCATTTTTCGCTGATAAAGGATACTGATGAATCTGGAAATATCAGCTTCTGTATAGTAGCGGTAGCCGTTGGCGGCTTTTCTTGCGGTGAGCAGACCGCGTTTTTCGTAGTGGCGGAGTGTGTCCCGGCTTATCCCCATAAGATTTGCCACATCTCCGATGAGATATTTGCTTTTATTCATGCCTGATTACCTCCGTGGAACATGGTAACAGGAGATTCACAGAAAATCAACGAATGTAATGAAATTGTAATAATGAGTAAATATATCTCAAAAAATGAGCTCAGGACAGCAAAAATTTCTCAATAGAATATTATTGAGAATTTCTTTCATGTGATCCGATTGACTTATTAGTTAGCGTATGCTAACATATGTGCATCGGGTTAGCGGAAGGTAACTCGAAGGGATTCCACAGGAGGGACGGCGTATGTCAGCAGAGACCATGCTTCATTTTCTTAACAATTGCACACCGGAAGAAAAATTTGGTTTCCGTGTTGTGACACAGTGCGCACCGGTGTTAAAAGGGGTGAAGATTTCCAACCTGATCACCATGAAACCGGGCGGATGGCGCAAGATTCGGGCGTATTTAAAGAAGAGCAGAATTATCTGCATCCCGCTTTATGCAGATGCCGAAAAGGAAGTATTATTCCTTTACCGCTACGAGCAGCTGGAACGGCATTTGAAAAACCGGGAAGTGCGCGAGTTTTTACGCAGCTGTGGCTATGAGAGTTTTGAAGTGGCATCGGTTCTGGTGCGTCTGAGAAGAAGATACCAGCTCTATGCCGGAATTTCAAAAGAGTTTCCTCATGAGCTGGGTGTTCTGCTCGGATATCCAGTGGGCGATGTGCAGGGCTTTATTGATAACCGTGGGGAAAACAGCTTGACTTCCCGTTACTGGAAAGTATACCAGAATCCCAAAGAAGCAGAAAAAATCTTTGATCTTTATGACAGGGTGAAGGAACAGGCTTTAAAAGAGATCATGTGCGGACGGACATTGTCCCATGTGGCAGTATCGTAAGCGGAAATAACCCGAAAATAGAAAGGAGAACACGAACATGAAAGAAGTAAACGTAATCTACTGGAGCAGCACCGGAAACACCCAGGCTATGGCTGAGGCTGTAGGCGCGGGTGTAGAAGAGGCAGGCGGAAAAGCAAATGTGATGGAGGTATCCGCAGCAGATGTTTCCATGTTAAAGGATACAGACAGCTTCGCGCTGGGTGCTTCCGCTATGGGCGATGAGGAACTGGATGCAGAGATGGATGATTTCGTAACTGCGGTGGAGGGGATCTGCGCAGGTAAGACCGTTGGCCTCTTTGGTTCCTATGACTGGGGCGATGGCGAGTGGATGCGCAAATGGGTAGACCGCATGACCGCAGCAGGCGCAACCGTAGTAAACGGCGAAGGCGTGATCGCAAACCTGACTCCGGATGATGATGCAGTAGCAGAGTGCAAGGCACTGGGCGCAGCCTTGGCAAAATAACAATTTAAAAGCAATAGCAATAAAGGTCCGAAGCAGGCCGG
>NZ_QUFI01000042.1:22279-23189 GCF_003478505.1 Clostridium sp. AF27-2AA | reverse complement strand
GAAGACGATAGCTAGTTACCCAGAATTTAAGCGCTTACGTTTCTTTTGCTTATTCAATGTAATATAAATATATAGAAATAGCATATCAGAAAAAAATGACACTTTTTTCTGATATGCTATATTGATATCGCGAAATTTAACCGAATCAAGTAAATCCCCTGCTTCAATTGCGAATATCCGATTGACTGACATTTCAGAATGAGTATTGTATTTTCTTTTCCCTTTACTTTAATTATAAAAAGCAAGGGGGATTTTTATACCTTGCCTCAGAATAAGAATGTGTTATATAATCCCGTCTTTGACAGTTTGTAAAAGAAAAAATCGCTGCAACCCTTGTATTTACTGGGCTGTGGCGATTTTTCTCATTCATTCAAAATCTTCGAGGATCTTTTTCTCTAATGGTTTCAGCGATGTCTGTTCGTTTGAATTCCCTGAAAAGAGGGAGAAAGCAAGGGGGATCCCGTCCCCGTTCATAAACAGGCTCATCTGAATGATCGGGTTGGGTCTGTGTTCTTTGCTTTTTCCATACTTTTTGATTCCATCTTCCTGTTCGATCTCAAAGTAATAATTGGAACAGTCATAATAAAGGATCTTGTCATTCCTTTTTCCAAGAAAGTGGCTGTTTTTGTAAACATCAGCCTGAATAAGGTCACATTCGCTGCCAATAACATCTAATGCCCTGTATACATCATGAAGCTCATAAGAAGGCTTTTCTAAAAACTCATGTGCTGTCCTGAATGAAGAACGCTTGCTGCATGGATCCAGGATCCTTGTATAGATCAGATCAGAAAGAATCGCATTGATATCGTATTTAAATTTATATTTTTGTTTTAATTTCCTACAGACTTTATTCATCTGCAGCTGATAATAAACAGGCTGTGGAAAGAGATAACCTCCACGGAAAAAGATT
>NZ_QUFI01000042.1:0-22269 GCF_003478505.1 Clostridium sp. AF27-2AA | reverse complement strand
AACAGGCTGTGGAAAGAGATAACCTCCACGGAAAAAGATTTGTTTATCATAGTCCAGCGGCCTGTCTGTATGGAATGGGATCAGCAGAGTTTTTGCTTCTTTATCTTTCTTGTATTTTTCGGTTTCTGCTTTTACTTCATTTTTTGCCCAGGCGATAACATCATCTCTTGTTGGCCCATGCTCGATCAGGAGATTTTCCAGAGTTCCCAGCTTGCGAACAATAGTCGAAGTTGTACTGCCATTATCTTTTGCATAAGACCTACAGATATAAAATGATTCAGCATTTTTAGATTTTGTTATGTGAAGGTTCATGCACCATCCCTCCCTTATCCCCTTATTATATCACGCAATAACATAAAATAACATATATAAAAACAAAAAATGACATAAAAAAAGCAGGTTTTATGCGGCCTGCGGCTATTTTTTGCGATATGTAACTGTCAAACTCCCGAATTTGACCTTTACAGTAAAGGTGTATAGAAAATAGATTAACAATGTGGTATAGTTTAATTAATAGTAAATGAACCGTTTTTTAAAAACGAAATAATCGAAAGTATTCGTATAAAATAATGCCGATATTGTGAGAAAAAATGTAGAGCGGAATATAAATTTATGGCTGTTGTTGATTGCGACAGCTCTTTTATTGTCAGCATATAGTTTGTGAGATATAAGGAGAGCAGAGCAAATGGAGTTATTCATTTTTGAAAGAGTAGTTTATTGTTATTTGAGCAGTATCTATCAGAATAATATTGTGATTATGGTGCAGGATCATTCTACATAATTTGGGAATCTGAAGATAATGTAGTCGAAGAGATGAGTGGTGGGAACAACCGTTTAGGTACGAATGACAAAGAAATGGAGGAAAATATGAAGAAGAGGAAAATTGTAACTTTATCTGTTGTAATAATTGTTATTGCATTACTGCTTGAAGCGAGTATTCTGAAATATGTCAATGACAGAAATGCATATGGAACATCGAAAGTACTTGTTGATCGTGTGATTACTGTGCTTAATAAAAATGATAAGAGCAAGAACGAACTTATTAAATCGTTAAAGGATGATTATATTATAAGGGCTAAAGCAGTGTCGTATATTATTGATGCCAATCCTGAGATAGAATGTGATGTTGATGAATTGCAGGAAATAGCGAAATTAATGGCGGTTGATGAAATACATTTGTTTGATGAGCACGGGTATATTTATAGTGGTTCGGTGCCAAAGTATTTTGGTTATAATTTTTATTCTGGCGAGCAGATGGGATATTTTAAGCCAATGCTTGAGAACAAATCGTTGACAATGTGTCAGGATGTTACCCCTAATACTTCGGAAGCAAAGGAAATGATGTATGCGATCACTTGGAATGAGGATGGAACGAAGATGATTCAGGTGGGCATTGAGCCCAAAAGACTTCTCGATGCGATAGAGCAGAATACCATTTCTAATGTAGTATCGGGAATGCCAGTATATAAAGGAATGAGAATTGTTGCGGCAGATGTAGATACACAGACTATCGAGGGTGCTACAGACAGGAGTGAAATAGGAAAAAAACTTGAGGAAATAGGAATACCATCGGATCGTGTCAGTAGTGATGGTGTAACTGTAATACATATCAAAGTGGATGGAAGCCCTTGCAGATGTATAATTCGTCAGGATGATAAATATATTGTTGCTGTAACGGTGGAGGATTCATTTTATTTGCAAGGCAATATTATTGCTATTTGTATAGTTGGTGCCTATATGGTATTAGCATCGTGTTGTATAACATATACATTTTCCCAAATTGCAAAAGAAAGATTGGAAAAAGAAAAACTGATGTACACATCAAATACAGATGAGCTTACCAGATGTCTTAATAGACATGCATATGAGAATGATATAAACAAGCTTAAGATTTGTGATGAGTGGGTGTACATTTCTATAGATTTAAATGGGCTGAAGCGAGTAAATGATACTTATGGTCATGTGGCAGGTGATGAGCTTATATGTGCAGCGGCTGATTGTATGAAAAATAGTTTTAATGAATATGGAAAGGTTTATAGGATCGGTGGAGATGAGTTTGCTGTTATCATTACAGAGGATATAAACGAGTTTGAAAATATGATACATAGATTTAAATCCAACATAACTAACTGGCACGGTGAGTTTGTGGATTCAATGACTGTTTCATATGGATGGGTTTTCAGTACAGAGGGAAATTGGGGCAGCATATACGAAATCTCCAAAGCTGCAGATGAGAGAATGTATGAGAGTAAGGAACGTTTTTATAACGAAAGTGGTGTCAATAGAAGGTAAAAGTCAAATCCTTCGCTCCACGCCAGATGATTTGATTTACTCTGTTTAATATTGGTGTCAGAATCAGCATGCTCCATTCCCTTCTCTGTTGTTGTTACTGATTGCGGTATTCTTCACACAGCTTTCTGGTATAAGCCGCGCTCTGTTTAACTCCCTCCATCTGGTGCTTCAGGCATTCTTCCAGAAGCTCTTCCGAAATCTCCTGTGGATAGTAGTAATCTCCGGGCTTTATGGTCTCTGGATCAAAGAGAGGTGCCTCTACTTTGAAACAGCCTTCTCCTACGCGGAAAACACCGTCGGTACCGGGGCTGCGTTTAAACTGTGCGCAGTATGGATAACACATTTCCAGATTCAGGCGGGTGATGGAAGAGTGATCCAGAATGATCTGAAGCAGATTCTTTAAATCCATATTTCCTTTGCCAACGGGAATTCCGCATATCACATATCCGTAAGGATCTTCCGGACATGGAATCACGATGTGGTCTTTAAAATGAGTGGTAATGGTATATGGAGCCATTTTCATGGCTGCCTGAGCCGGATCTTCCCAGGCCATCATAGAATTGCCGAAATCAAAATGGAGGCCGATCCAGGGAATATCCAGTTTTTTCACAATGGCCGTAAGCTCGTCAGATGTCTCATATTCGTGATTTTCCAGAGCCAGACGGATCCGGCGCTTTTTTAATTCCGGAATGATCTGACGCAGGGACATGGCTGCTTCATCGAAAACAGCAGGATCAAAATCTCCGCGTACTTTTGCCTGGTCGTATTTTCCTTCTCCGCCGGTAGCACGTGAGGCGAGTGGATTTAAAGTGATTGGAATGTAGGTGCGGATGATATCCGCAGCAAGAGCTTCCGCGACATCAAGGACTTTCAGGAGATGTTCCTTCGTAATTCCTTTGGTGGCAAGCTCTGCGTACATATGATAGGATTCCAGAAGATCCCGTACTCTTTTTAAGTGTGCGGGGTCATTGTTCATCAGAGTTCCCCATTCCGGGTCCAGGTTGTAATCTTTTAAGATGTTGATCATGACGCCGTCAAAGCCAAGCTCATGAGCTTTTTCTATAAATCCGAAAATATCCATGCGCTTGTTCTGAAACCAGAGATGGAGACTTTCGGTATCAAGTCCGAGTTTTAACATATGAAAAATCCTCCTGTTATGAGTTGTCTGTACTGGAAATCTGGTGCTTTTTGATGCGGTGGATCAGAAAGGTGGAAACGAAAAGTCCGATCACGGCCCATCCGATTATGACGCTGAAAACAATGCGGAAACCGGTCATGCCCGGGGAGCGGTCAAGAAAGCTTCCGTACATAACATATGCAAATGTGTTCGGAAGATAGATGACCAGGGAAGCGAGACTCATGGCAGCACCGGTAATCTCTGCAGGTACTTTCACCTCATCCATCGGAGCGAAGAAGACTGCGCGCATGGTAAATACAATAGATCCAAAGCCCAGAGTACAGACCGCGCCAAGAATCCAGTTGCCGTTCTGGCCAAGCATTTCGTGAGGGACCATAAGGAACGCTGCCATTGCGACAGCACATACAAGAAAACCGACACGGATGTGTTTGGCGGCAGATTTATGTACTTTATCAGACATAAAACCGCCGATCGGTCCGCCGATCATTTTCAGTCCATACTGGTTGATGATGCCGTACATGCCGACTGCGGTAGCCGGCAGCATGTAGATCTGGTTCAGAAACGGAATAAAGTAAGTCAGTCCGCAGTAAATGCAGTATACAACGAAACCGTTCAGAGCAACAGCCCAGATATCGATATTTTCAATGCCTGGATCATACCGCCGAATGCAGCCTGGGCACGGTTCTGCTCCTTCACGTTTTCGTCGGTGCGTTTTTCATCGTTAGGTACAAAAATGAGACAGAGAACTCCGGCACATGCGGTAACTGAGGATAAGAAGAGAAGTCCTCCCCGTAATGCAGAAGCGCCTTCTCCCATAGCCTTGAAAATAGCCAGTGCGCTTGAAGCAACAATGACATCAATAATGCCGCGCCCCATTTCCAGAAAGCCAAACATGCGTCCCTGTGTCTTTTCATCACCAAGGAGGCGGATCGCTTTTAAAAGAACCGGCCAGTAGGTTACCTCGCCGAGAATGGCCATTGCGCCGAACGCGATCAGAAAACCCCAATAACACGGAAATGTAGAAAGATAAACACCGATTGCGCCAAGACCGATCAGGGAGCCGCCGATCATATATTTTTTGCTGAACATATCACAGATATAGATACCAAAGATCAGGCCAATGGTCTGCACAATTCCATATGCGCTTAAAGCGCCGCCAATCTGGGTGTTCGTGAGTCCCATAAATTGCTGCATGGGAACATAGAACATGTCTTTCATAGAAGAAAGCTTAAACGCAATGCCTCCGGAAAGTGTCAGGATGTAGAAGACAAACCAGCGGTTTGGAACTGCTTTTACAGCTTTTTGTTTCATTTCATTACTCATAATCATTTTCTCCTTCTTGTAGACAGACTGCAGTTTGTGATTCGTTGCCAGGCATATCAGAAATGCGTTTGAGACGTATTTCTTGGATTCGGTCTTTAGTATATCTGCATTTTGTTGCGAAATCAATACAAAACACAATAAAACACAAAATATCAACGAAATATCCAAAAAACAGGACTGTGTTTTGTTGGATTTCACGGTGAAAAGAATGAAAAATACTGATATAATTGGGAATGCAAATAGATGCTGGGATATAGCACAGAAATACGTTATAATGAAATACGGACATGATCCGGCAGGTATGCGCATGAACGGCGCAGCCTGTGCGGATATGGGGCGGAATGCAAAACAGGAGGAAACAGTTATGCTGGCACAGCAGCGTTATCAAAAGATTTTAGATTTACTGGAGGAACATGGTATTGTACATAGTGCAGATCTGGTGCAGGAGATGAAAGTATCGTCTGAAACGGTCCGGAAAGATCTGGATGCACTGGAACAATCGGGAAAATTAAAACGGGTGCATGGCGGAGCCGTACCGATAAGCCAGATGTCGGCACAGAACGGACAGTATATATCACTGAAAACCAGAAATTCCAGCTGTATGGAAGAAAAAGCAGCCATAGCTGCGTATGCGGCGGGATTGGTCCGGGAACACCAGGCTGTGGGGCTGGACTACGGAAGTACAAGCCTGGTCATGGCGAAGGAGCTGGTGCGCAGGTTTGAGCATCTTACGGTGGTGACAAATTCCATCCAGAACGCTCTGGTCTTATCGGAGCGACCGGAGTTTACCATTATTCTGATTGGGGGAATACTGGATAAAAAGGAATTATCTCTTGGAAATGATTTTTCCCAGATGCTCGAGAGCCTTCATCTTGATATTTTGTTTATGTCAGTCAGCGGTGTCCATCCGTCTGTTGGACTGACGGATCAGGGACCGAGTGAAGCAAGGGTACAAAAGCAGATGTGCCAGATCGCGAACCGGAAGGTAGTCCTGGCAGACTCCAGCAAGTTTGGAAGAGCAAGTCTGGTAAAGCTGTGCGCATTGTGTGATGTGGATCAGATCATCACGGATGGAGGGCTTGATACAGACATGGAGCAGAAGATAAAGGATACTGGCGTTACGCTAGATGTAGTCCGGAACGGGGAAAGATAAAACAGCTTCAGGAATCTGTCAGTGTTCCATGGAGTTTAAAAACTGAAGAAGTGCGTTCCGCTGCTCCGGGCTCATCCGGTAGATCCGGGCCAGCAGCGGATCCTGGCAGAAACGGGATTCCAGTTTGTCATCGAAAAAATCCCGGAGAGACAGATCCAGGGCATCGCATATATAAGAAAGAACCTCGACTGTGGGGTTCTTTTTTCCCAGCTCCACGTCCCGAAGGTAGCTCTGGGAAATACCGGCAAGGGTTGCAAGCCGGTTGACGCTGTACTGTTTTGCATTTCTGAAATAGCTGATTCTTGTTCCGATGTCCATGATGTTACTCCCTTTAGATATAGAGATAGGATAACAAATTTATTCTGAAAAAATTACATCTATAAAGATTGCTGATTATATCTATAAATGTTATAATAGGCTTAATTACAGGATAAAAAACAAAAAACGTTATTTTTACTGGTATTAAAAGACAGGGAGTTAAGAAATGAGTCACGAAAATATGGCGGATCAGTCTGCGTTTCTGCAGGCGGCCTGCACAAAAAGCAAATGTATAGAATTACTGGCACTGGCTGCGGATTACCGGGAAGCATTACCGCAGGTGCTGGAGCTGCTACGGCAGTATTATGCGGCAGAAAAGGTCTGCTTTTATGAGTGCGGTGAGCCGGATACAGACGGACGTCAGGAAGCCGGCAGTTTTTCTGTTCCTGTTATTTTTGAGGAGAATCTGTACGGAAAATTGCAGGTAGAGCATTCCGGCGTGTTGGATTCGGACCGGGAGCTTTTTTCAGTGCTTGCCTGTGTTCTTGCTTCAGAAATCAGGAAAAAGAAACTTCAGGAGTATCTGCTTCGCTTAAGCTATCAGGATCAGCTGACCGGGATCCGGAACAACACCTCTTACATCCGCATGCTGAATCAGCTTCTTGAGCATCCGGTGCCGGTTGGAGTTGCATTTGCCGATTTGAACGGGCTGAAATACTTAAACGATACCTACGGCCATGAATACGGCGATCAGGCACTCCGGCATCTGGCAGAGGTGAGCATGGAGTATTTCGCAAAAGACCAGCTTTACCGGGTCAGCGGAGATGAATTTGTCATAATCTGTCCAGAAGTGCAGGAAGAGGTCTTTATCAGACAGGCTCAGCTTCTGAAGGAACGTCTGAAACAGGAGGAACAGGGGCTGGCTGCCTTTGGGTATCTGTGGAATGACGGAACCACCGCTGCAGACAGGCTGCTTCACGGTGCAGAACGCCTGATGTATCAGGAAAAGCAGCAGCATTACCGGGACAGTACACGCAGAGTGCAGGAATGTCCGGGTTATGCACAAGCTCTGTATAAACGATACAGACAGCGAGAGGAAAAGGAAGAATGAATGCGTTATGATAAAAGGGACATTTTAATAGAAATGTCCCTTTTGCATCTATAAAATAAACAATACAAACTTTATATTCAGAATATACAAGAAAATAATATAAATAATCAGAAATAATGCTTGACAAATTGTATTTAATATCGTACAATGAAGACAACAAAAACAAAGAAGCAACAAAATCAAAGCTTCAGAAAACGGAGGGCGGTCCAATGGGTTACTAAATCTTACCACAAAAAAATCTCTTAACGAGTTTACATAGATGTAATCGAAGGAGGGAGATTCCAATGAAAGGCAGAGGCCCATAGCACTTTGAAAAAAGAATATAAAGAAAGAGAGGTTATTAAGTGAAACTTCGGGATATTTGTTAAAAGAGCTATCTGATGACGAGAAAGTCAGATAGCTCTTATTTTGTTTTATAAGAAACCACAGATTTTACAGATGATTCCGCCGAAGAAAATCAAGAATATAGCCCGTGCATTGCTGCTCCCGCAAAAACAGGACCTTGTGCGTGCCTCCTTCAATCAGTCTGAGCTGGCTGTTTGGGATCTGCTCTGCCATCCAGCGGGTGTGGGAGGTCTTTATGAGATCCCGGGTTCCGGCAAGGATCAGAACCGGTGCCTGGATATGCTGCAGGCGTCCGGCAGAAAGATGCGGGGAGTCCGTTAAGAGGGTGTTGAGCTGCAGGCGTTTCGTCAGCTGCAGGCGCAGGGAGCTGTCCGGCAGCCTGTTTTTCAGGAATGAAAGGGCACATCCGGTGAACTGTGCGGCAAGTCGTACCGGAAACCGTAAGCCGTAGGAAAGAGCGTTTCCACTGGCGGAAATGACAGCCAGGGTGCGCTCTGGAAAGCAGCAGGCAAACTCCAGCGCAATGTTGGCCCCGTCACTGAAACCCAGAAGGATGGCCTTAGCGATGCCAAGGTGGTCAAGCAGGGCGGCAGCGTCACAGGCCATGTCGTGGATCGTGAAAGACTGCCGGGCTGTCATGGAACGTCCGTGCCCGCGGCTGTCCATCAGGATCACCTGATAGCTTTTCTGCAGATTCCGCTTATAGGAGTGGAATACATGATGGGACTGGCTGTTTCCATGGAGCATCAGGACCGGTGTTCCGTGGCCGACAACCTCATAGTAGAGATGTGCCTCGGAAGTATCAAGATATGTGCTTTTCATAATGTATTTTTCCCTTCAGGAAAGACTGAACGCCCTCGCGGATCCCGTCCGGGTTCTGGATCTTTACCACTGCGTAAAACATATCCGGAGTCGGATGCTTCGGAAGGTAAACATAGTAAGCAGGAAGCCATTGTGTCGGACTGTATTTTTCCTTGGCGCGGTACAGATCCTTAAAGCCATAGCAGTCGTTCAGGTTGTTGTATACAAATCGCAGCAGTCGTTCCACAAGACTGGCTTTTTCATCATCCAGACCGGCCAGAGGTGCTACGCCAAGGCTTCCATAGTGGACGCCCTCCGAGCGGAAGGTCTGAAAGGCTTCGTAAATGATGGTTTCCATGACACCGCCTGGAGCATTGCTGCCGTGGCGGGTAACATCGGCCATGTAGCCGTCTTTTCCGAGAAACGGAACAAAAGCGATGAAGGCCACGATGGTTCCTTCGGCATTCTTTGCATAGAAATAGCGTTTGTCCATCGGGTTTTCCAGTCCGGCTTTGCCCATCGTGAAGGCCAGCAGGGAGCTTTTTTTCTGACTGAGCCATTCATTTGTGACACGGTCAAAGGCAGACTCGATATCCGGGTCACGCTGCAGGAGCGGTTTGTATTCGGCAATGGTCACACCGGCCTTTTTGGCATGGTTGATGTTCATGCGCATCTTGGCACCTTTTTTGCCGCTGATCTCATAATCCGCTAGGGAGAAACGCGCTTCCTCGCCGCATTTGACATAGCCGAAGCCCTGGCGTCTGTATTCTTCCAGAAAGTGGTCTGTCACGCTTAAGAAAAAGACCTTGTGGGCGCTTCGGACGCAGAAATCTTTAAATTCAGAAAGCAGAGCAGGAAAGTCTGCGTCTGCGCAGACCGGATCGCCGTTGACGATAATGGTATCACCTGCCACACCGTAAGGGATCACGCCGTCTACATTCCGGCCGAAGTAGAGCTGCTTATCCTCTTCGAGCGCCAGGTAGGAGCAGCTGTTCTGGCTGTACAGGTTTAAAAGGGTGCGGGCATGCTGCAGGTCGGATTCCCGGCGGGAGGAAGGTGCCAGCCACGGGCGGACCGCATACAGCAGGGCAGCCAGGATACAGCCCCAGCTGAACCAGAACATCATAAGCTCCAGCATATGCGCACCGTGGGAGACCGGGATGGAGCTTCCGCTTCCGAACAGGATGTCAAGGCTTTCTTTAAAGCTGTTAAGCAGGGTGTGGCGGCCACTGCCGAGAACAGGCGTTAAATAGTGGTAGCTGATCACGGCGTTTGCGGTCACTCCGAGAAAGCTGGGCAGCAGGAGAAGCAGGCCGCGTTTGCGGTCTTTTTTTGATGCCGGGCAGCAGAAGTCAGAGCGGAAACCGAAGAAAACGGCAAAAAAGACCACATCGGAGATCATGCATGCGGCGTGGAAAACGTCCGGCAGATGAGGAATACAGCTGATAAAATCAAGAAAAAGCAGCGTCAGGGTGATGGTCAGGGCTGCGTGCTTCCGTTTTCGAAGCTGTGAGCAGAGACAGAGTAAAACAACGGCAGAGGCACGCTGGACCATCCAGTCCATTTCGGTGGAAATCAGCAGGGCGGCTTCTGCGGGAAGCCGGTGAAGAAAACTGAGGGCGAACATGCCGAGGGACAAACAAAATAAGATCAGGATGCAAGTGTTTTCCACCCGGGTGCGAAAAGTCTGTGTCATGGAAATCCTTCCTTTCATAACAGCGGTTTGCTGTGTGTCAGATATTCTTCGGTGGTCATGAGCTCGGTGTGGAGCGGAGCAAAATAGGAAACGATCTTTTCTGTTTCCGTTCGGGAGGCTTCGTTGAGTCCTGCCACGGCATCGGTCAGGTAAATGACCTTACAGCCAGCGTCAATGGCGGACAGTACGGTAGAGAGCACGCAGCATTCTGCCACGACACCGGAAATCACAAGACGGCGGGCTTTTTTTGCGGCTTTCACAACCTCAGGGACAGCAAACGAGGAATAGACGTTTTTTGTGTATACCGGGTGTGTTTTTACCCAGGGCAGAAATTCCGGCATCATTTCATTGAGCCATGCATCGGCGTTGATAGCCGCGTTCATTTCATTATATTCCTTCCAGACACCTTCTGGGTGCTCTGCGGCAAGATACCGGGTGAAGATGACCTGCTCCGGCATCCGGCTGTTTAACAGACGGAGAATGGAGGCGGAGGCTGCTTCTACGCCTTCGCAGGCCCATTCCTGTCCTTTTGTATAAACGTTCTGCATATCGATGACCAGAAGCAGGTCAGCTGAATTGTTTTGTTCCATTCTAAACTCCTCCTTTTTAGTCTCAGTATAGTTTTCTGCGCAGGATATTACAAGCAGAATGACATGTTAATTTATTAACAAACTAGCGCCGGATTCCTGCATTTCATTGACTTTACGTAAGGATAATGTTATCTTTATCGTAAATTGCTGTTAAATTCGCAAATTTGTGTACATTTATTTACTTGAATTGCAGCAAAAATCTGGTGGCGGGTATACATGGTATGAAACGTCATACGATTGGGAAGGAGGTTATAACATTGGGAGAAAGTAAAATGCCGCATATCCGGCTTCCGGAAAATCTTGGGATCCGTTATGCGGTGTTGCCGGGAGATCCGGCCCGGGCAGAGCGGGCAGCAGGCTATTTGAAAGATGCAAAGCTGTTAGCCTTCAACCGGGAATATAAAAGCTACAGTGGTCTCTGGAACGGTGTGCCGGTTCTGGTCATGTCCACCGGAATGGGTGGTCCGTCCATGGCAATTGCGGTGGAAGAGCTGCGAAAGACCGGTGTAGAAGCAGCTGTGCGGATCGGAAGCTGCGGCGCACTGCAGCCGGAGGCCGGAGTCGGAGACCTGGTCATGGTAGAAGCAGCTGTGCGGGATGAGGGAACTTCCATTGGCTATGCGCCGCTCAGCTATCCGGCTATTGCAGATCACAGGCTGCTTACTGCCTGCGAGGAGAGCGCAAAGGAGGCTGGTTACCGGTTCCATATCGGCATTGCAAGAAGCCATGACTGCCTGTATCGGGATGACAATCCATCAATCTATGCGGACTGGGCAAAAAAAGGTGTGCTGGCGTCTGACATGGAAACTGCGGCCCTATTTGTGGTTGGGAGGATCCGTGGCATGAAGACGGCATCCATCTTAAATGTGGTGGCGGCCTGCAAGAGCAATGTAGCTGAGAACATCGGACGCTATGCGGATGGTGAGGCTCTGACGGCTCAGGGCGAGGAGCATGAGATCCTGACAGCGTTTGAGGCACTGACGAAGCTGGAAAACAAAACAATTTAAAGGGAAAGGGTGTGTGAGTTATGAATAACTTATTTAAAACCAAATTTGACGCGGCGGTGATCGTGCTGATCCCGGCCTGCATCGGAATCAACTATCTTGGAAAGCTGTTTGCCAGCGTGTTAAAGCTTCCTCTGTGGCTGGATTCCATCGGAACCTGTATCGGCGGATGCCTTGGCGGTCCGATCATCGGAGCAATCTGTGGCGCGGCTAACAACCTGATCTACGGATTTTCCGCAGGAGATAACATTACATTAATTTATGCGCTGACCAGCCTTGGAATTGGTGCGGCAGTAGGAATCATGGCACGCCTGGGCTTTATGAAGACCTTCCCGAAGGCTATCATCACTGCCTGCGTGGCAGGCCTTGCGGCTGTGGTTATTTCCACTCCGTTAAACGTTCTGTTCTGGGGCGGTACTACCGGTAATGTATGGGGCGATGCGGTATTCGCAGCAACCCAGGCAGCCAATATGCCGGTATTCCTGGGCTCCCTGCTGGATGAGGTTGTCGTGGATGTACCGGACAAGCTGATCACGCTGATCGTGGTATTCTTTATCTTAAAGGGTCTTCCGAATAAGCTGACCACACTGTACGAGGCAAATTCCGAGATCGAGGCTCTGGACTAATCAAGAAAAGGAAATGTAACAGAATATGAAAAGTATCAGTCTTTTTGTAGATAACGGGACTTACCTGACCAGGGTACATCCCTTCACCAAATTGATGTACATAGCCGCCGCCATCAGCATTCCGCTGATTTCCGGCCGGCTGTGGATGTTCGGCGTGTTTATCGCGGTCAGTCTTCTTGTGCTGGCCAGCGGCAAAATCTTAAAAAAGACCGTTCCGCTGATCGCGTTTTCCTTTACGATCCTGCTCACCATTTTCCTGATCCACGGATTGTTCAATCAGAAAAATGCGAATGTGCTGTTTCAGATCGGCGGGCTGAAGTTTTACCGGGAGGGCATAGTTTATGCCCTCCATATTGGTCTTAATATCTTAAACATGCTGCTGTCCTTTGCGGTATTTGTGCTTTCCACGAAGCCCTCCGAGTTTGTAGATGAGCTGGAAAAACGGGGCTTTTCTCCGCGGTTCGGCTATATTGTAACTTCTGTATTCCAGATCATCCCGCAAATGATTGGAACCATGAACACCATTATGGATGCGCAGCGCAGCCGAGGCCTTGAAACAGAAGGAAACTTAAGAACCCGGGCGAAGGCATTTCTGCCTCTGATCTCCCCGGTGGTCATGAGCTCCCTGATCAATACCAGAGAACGGGCCATTGCCCTGGAGGTGCGCGGGTTTGGCGCAGGAAAGAAGAAAACCTGGCTGACAGAGAGAACGCGCCACAAAGGAGACTGTGAGGCTACCATCCTTTTCGGTATCTGTATTCTGGCAGCTGTGGTATGGAGGATTGTAGAATGTCTGTAATAACCGTTGAAAATTTACGTTACCGTTATCCTCATGCGAAGGAGCTGGCGCTGGATGGACTGGACTTTTCGGTGGAAAAGGGAGAGTTTATCGGCATCATCGGGGAAAACGGGGCCGGAAAGAGCACGTTAAGCCAGGCTCTTATGGGACTGGTGCCGCAGTTTTATAAGGGAGCTTACGGCGGAACGGTCATGGTAGATGGCATTGAGGCAGGCAGGACTCCGGTGGCACAGCTCTGCGGTCATGTGGGACTGGTGTTCCAGAATCCATTTAACCAGCTTTCTGGCGCGAAGGATAACGTTTATGAGGAAGTGGCCTTTGGCATGCAGAATCTGGGCGTGCCTGCAGAAGAGATGAAAAACAGGGTGGAGGAAGCCTTAAAGCTTCTGGATATCTGGCAGTACCGGGACCGCAATCCCTTTGATCTGTCCGGCGGCCAGATGCAGCGCGTGGCGATCGCCAGCGTGCTGGTCATGCGCCCGGATGTGATGATCCTGGACGAGCCGACCTCCCAGCTGGATCCGGAGGGAAGCGATGAGGTCTTTAAGGCTGTAGAAACCCTGACCGGCTCCGGCATCACCATTCTGATGATCGAGCAGAAGATTGAGAAGCTGGCAGCCTACTGTGACCGCATTCTGCTTCTGCATAAAGGAAAACAGATCGCGTTCGATACGCCGCAGAAGGTATTTTCCATGCCGGACTTAAACAATTATGGAATCCAGGCACCGGCCTTCACCCGTATCTGCAAGGCAGAGGGCGTGACACTGGCGGACGGAACCTATCCGGTAACCGTGGAAGAGGCGGCCGGGGTGCTGAGGGAGAAACGGCTGGGGGCACCGGCGTGTGCAGAAGGCGGGAAATGTGCGCAGAAGGCTGCAGGAGCGGATGTGGCAGGTACAGACTCGGCGCAGGCTGGCGGACCGTCCGAGTTAGCTGTTTCCAGTGATGAGCAGTTTTGCATTAAAAATCTGGATTTCTCCTATCTGGCAGATGTTCCGGTATTAAAAAAACTGAACATGAAGCTGGACAAATGCCCGACTGCCATCATCGGTCAGAACGGCGCGGGAAAGACCACGCTGGTCAAGCTTTTAAAAGGCCTTTTAAAACCGGTCTCCGGTTCCATTTATTTTCATGGCGAGGACATCTCCGGCAAGACGGTAGCCATGCTGGCCGGAAATGTGGGTTATGTATTCCAGAACCCGGATGACCAGATCTTCAAATATAACGTTATGGATGAGATCCTGTTCGGGCCGTTAAACATCGGCATGGATGCGGAGCGCGCAAAGAAAGAAGCAGAGCGTGCTCTGAAGCTGACCGGACTGACCGGGAAAGAGAAAGAAAATCCCTACGACTTGGAGCTTTATGAGCGGAAGATGACTGCCATTGCCAGTGTGCTGGCCATGGACACCGATGTGCTGATCCTGGATGAGCCGACCATCGCCCAGGACTGGAAGGGACGGCAGATCATCGGAGACATCATCCGCAGTCTCTCAGAGCGCGGCAAGCTGGTCATTGCCATCCTCCACGACATGGACTTTGTGGCCGAGAACTTTGAGCGCGTCATCATCATGGCTCACGGCCAGGTGCTGGCAGACGGAACCGCAAAGGAAGTGTTCGCGCAGGAAGAAGCCCTGAAGAAGGCCCGTCTGCAGAAGCCCTATGTGATGCAGCTTTGTGAGGCACTGGGATATGAAAAGAGCTATCTGACGGTGGAGGAGCTTCTGAAGGATCAGGTGTCTTAATGCGCATCACTTAAGATGTGAAGAATAATTATGTTTTATTTTGCAATCCCCCTGCTTGAAGCAGGGGGGTTGTTATGCTATAATTGCCAGATAGTGCTTAAAAACTTAATTTAATTAACTGGAGGACTTTATGAGCAAAAATCATAAAAAGCGAAGCAGCTTCTCCGGAAAGCTCGGGTTCGTGCTTTCCGCTGCGGGTGCTTCGGTAGGACTTGGCAATATCTGGCGTTTCCCGTATCTGGCAGCAAAATACGGCGGCGGAATTTTTCTGCTGATCTACATTCTTCTTGCTTTGACATTCGGCTACACCATGATCGTAGCGGAGACATCCATCGGCCGCATGACGAAAAAAAGCCCGGTAGGAGCTTATCATACCTTTGGAAAATCTGGCTGGTTTTCCTTTGGAGGCTGGATCAACGCAGTGATCCCGATCCTGATCGTGCCGTATTACTCCGTGATCGGCGGCTGGGTTATCCGGTATCTGTTCGGATATCTGACCGGACACGGCGCACAGCTTGCAGAGGACGGCAACTTTTCCGCCTTTATTTCCAACGGAGCGGCAACGGAAATCTGCTTTATTGCCTTTGCCTTCTTTACCCTGTTTATCATTTATGCAGGTGTGAGAAACGGCATCGAGCGTGTGTCTAAATTTATGATGCCGATCCTGATCGTGCTGTCCGTCATCATTGCAGGCTATTCCATGACCAGACCGGGAGCCGGTGCCGGAATCCGGTATTTCCTGGTTCCGAACATGGAGAACTTTTCCTGGATGACGGTGGTGGCAGCCATGGGACAGATGTTCTACTCTCTGTCCATTGCCATGGGTATCCTGATCACCTTCGGTTCTTATATGAAGAAGGACGTGTCCATTGAGGCATCCACCGGAAACGTGGAGATCTTTGATACCGCTATCGCCATCATGGCAGGCCTGATGATCATTCCGGCAGTCTTTGCATTTACCGGCGGAGATCCGGATACCCTGCAGGCAGGACCGGCACTGATGTTCATTACCATTCCGAAGGTATTCGCAAGCATGGGCTTCGGAACCATTGCCGGAATCCTGTTTTTCCTGTTAGTGCTGTTTGCGGCGGTTACAAGCTCCATTGCCCTGACCGAGAGCGCAGTTTCCACGTTCGAGGATGAGCTTGGCTGGAGCCGTAAAAAAGCAACCGTCATGATCGGCGGCATCATGCTGGTGCTGGGAAGTCTTTCCTGCCTGGGCTATGGTCCGTTAGCCAATGTTACCATCATTGGAATGCAGTTCCTGGATTTCTTCGATTTTCTGACAAACTCCGTCATGATGCCTATCGCGGCCATTGCGACCTGTCTTCTGGTATCCAGAGTCATAGGCATGAAACGGATTGAGGAAGAGGTGCTTCACGGGGAAGGCAAGTTCCACAGAAAGAGAGTATTCCAGATCATGGTCCAGTACCTGTGCCCGGTATTTGCAGTCATTATTCTGATCAGTTCCGTGGCGAACGCGTTTGGATGGATTTCCATGTAGAGATATAGCAGTATGAGAGAGAATCCTCGCCTGTTGCAGGCGGGGATTTTTCGCTTTCTTTAGGATAATAAGCGAGAATCCTCGGTTATTCAATTGCCGAGATGAAAGCGTCTGAAATGCAAGGAAAATCGAAAATATGTTCGATTTTCCTTGCATTTCTTTCCATCTAATAGTATACTATGTGTATGAAAGATAATTTAATATATTCGAGAACTTGTGTATATAATATTAATTACCATGTGGTGTGGTCTGTGAAATATCGCAGGAAAATTTTATCAGCAGAGATTGAGATTTATCTGAAAGAACTGGTTCAGAAGATAGCATCCGATAAAGGTTTTACGGTTCATCTTTTTGAAGTTGGTGAAGGTGATCATATCCATTGCTTTGTGTCTGCACCGCCGAAACTGTCAGTGACAGATATTGTAAAGTATTTAAAAGGAATTACCGGAAGAAAACTCTTTGAAAAATATCCGGCGATCCGCCAGAAACTTTGGAAAGGTCAGCTTTGGAATCACTCATATTATGTAGAAACAATCGGTTCGGTGTCGGAAGAAAATATCCGACGCTATATCGAGCATCAGAGCAAATCTTACTAGAAGGAGGGAAAATATGCTGTTAACACATGAAACAACCATTGTATTAAATAAAAATGATGCAAATATTGTAGGACACATGTGTTATGCGGCTTACAAGCTTTGGAATGTTTGCAATTATGAAAGAACCAACTACAAAAATCTGGGATTGGAGAAATATCCTGACTGGTATTATCAGAAGTCCAAGCATAAAGATGATCTGTGGTTCAAATCACTCCCGTCACAGACTGCACAGGAAATCTGCAAGCTTTTGGACAAGTCGTGGAAATCTTTTTACCGGTTAAAAGAAAGTGGAGGTATCGAGAATCCGGGAACCCCAAGATATAAGAAAGATAAAATGCCGATTACGTATATGCAAAATGGTATTCAACATGAAAACGGCTCTTATAATGTAAGACTTTCTTTACCAAAAAAGCTGAAGGAATATATGGCTCATACCTATGATATTCGTGCTGCATACCTTTATTTGAAAAATCCTGTTTTTTCAAACATGGATATCATAAAACAGATAAAAATATATCCTCCGGCAAATGACGGAACCAGCAGGATCCTTGTTATTTATGAGGTGAAAGATGTTTTGCCAGAAGAGGACAATGGACATTATCTGTCAATTGATCTGGGCTTGCATAATCTTATGACTTGTTATGATAATGTAGGGAAAACTTTTATTATTGGAAGGGAATATCTTTCTCTTTCTTATTTTTATAACAAGGAAATCGCGAGAGTCCAGTCACAATGGGGCCGGATCCAGGCTGTAAGGGAAATGGAGGATCTGAAAACATCTAAGCATCTGCAGAAACTCTATCGAAAGAAAAATGACTGTATCAAAGATTATATTCATAAGATGACACGATATATCACGAACTATTGTGTAAAGAATGATATTCATACGGTTGTGATTGGAGATATAAAGGGGATTCGTAAAGAGAGAAACCTGGGGAGGAAAACCAACCAGAAGCTTCACAGTTTGCCATATGCCCGTATCTATATGCAGTTAGAATATAAGCTTAAAATGAAAGGGATTTGCCTGATAAGACAGGAAGAAAGCTATTCCAGTCAATGTCCGCCGCAGTCAGAAGAAGTATCGCACATTTATGCAGAGAAAAGAAATCGAAAAAAGCGTGGCATCTACATTGTAGATACCGTGATCTACAATGCAGATGCAGTAGGAGCTTATAACATTTTGAGAAAGTATCATGCCGTATCCGGCAAAGAAATTGATATGCCCGTAACCGGGCTGAGCAGTACAAAAACAATAAAAGTAGCTGTGTAACCCATCTGGGTAGCAGTACGGGTGTCATGGACGCACCTCTGAAGCTACGGAGCTATGTTTCGTAATCAGATGCTCGGTAATTCAATTGCCGATGTAGTTCACGAAGCGTAAAGAGTTTTTGACCGTATATAAAGAAACTGTTAGCACCTTATACAGAACCCGTTAAGGGTGAGGCAAAACACTTCCTTTCTGTTGGCACCTTGTATAAAATACGAGAGGAAATATTTTTGTTACAGCCCATGCGCTGCACAAACCATATTTCCTGTAATTTATGAGCAGGACAAACAGAAAGGGGAAGGAAACATGCTGACAGTATTGATTTTAATTGTGTATGCGATTATCGGAGGAGTATCTACCCTGGCTATGGTCATCGGAATCCCGGCCGTGCTGGGATGGAAGATTTACCGGAAGGTAAAGTATCAGATCCCGTTGATGAAATAGATGGAATGAACTGTGTGTGGAGAAAAGAGCTGGCTGAATGAGGCCGGCTCTTTTGATTAACACATTTTATTGATGAAAAGATTGACATTGTATACTAAAAAGAATAATATAAAGACGGAAGGTGGTGATTAATATGGCAACAACGCCAACACAGATTCGTATTGATGCAGATATTAAGAAGCAGGCAATGGATTTATTTAGCAGCCTTGGCCTTGATATGTCAAGTGCGGTAAATCTTTTCCTTCATCAGTGTGTTCTTCGTGGAGGTCTTCCATTTAGTGTAGAGATGCCGCGGTTTAGCCAGAGTACATTAGATGCTATGGATGAGGCAAGAAGAATATCACGAGATCCGAATATTAAGGGATATACCAGTATGGATGAACTGAAAAAAGTACTGGAGGAGTAGATGTACGAAGTAAGATTCACTACTGCTTATAAGAAAAGCTATAAGCTTATGAAAAAAAGAGGACTGGATTTATCTCTTCTGGATGAGGTTGTGGATACTTTGAGTCAGGGTAAAACATTAGAAGAAAAGTACCGTGACCATGGACTAAGTGGTAAGTTTCAGGGATTTCGAGAGTGCCATGTAAAACCGGACTGGTTGTTGGTATATTTGATCGAAAATGAAATTTTGACTTTGACATTAGTGGATACAGGTTCACATGCAGATATTTTCAGGATGTAAATGGAAAGGCAGGACTCAAACGGGTTCTGCTTTTTTGTGCAGAATGAAACAATAAGGAAAAAAGTTTTTAAGATTGATTTAAAAAACTTGTTGAAAATGAAAAGTTTTTAAAATGGATTTCAAAAACTTTTTGTTGGTATTTATTACTTACGCTAGAGAAAAGTAGTAGCGGCAATTAAGAACTCCGTTTATAATGGAAGCAGTTATGAACTTAAGCATTGGAGGACACTAACGTGAACAAACAGCAGCTTGCGGCGAAAATATGGGAGTCTGCAAATAAAATGCGATCCAAAATCGAAGCGAACGAATATAAAGACTACATTTTAGGTTTTATTTTCTATAAATACCTTTCCGATAAGCAGGAACAGTGGCTTTTAAAACGCGACTATGCGCCGGAAGATATTGTGGAATATGTGAATGAAGATGACCCGGAGATCGTGGAAGCATCACAGCAGAGTCTGGGCTATTTTATTGCCTACAAGGATATGTTTTCTACCTGGATTCACATGGGCTCTGATTTCAGCGTGGACAATGTTCGTACGGCTTTGTCTTCCTTTACCAGACTGATTTCTCCATCCCACAAAAAGGTATTTGATGGGATTTTTAACACGCTGGAAACAGGACTGAGCAAGCTGGGAGAAAATACCAAGAGCCAGACCAAGGCCGTCAGCGATCTGATTCAGCTGATCAATGATATTCCAATGGATGGCAGACAGGACTACGATGTTCTGGGCTTCATTTATGAATATCTGATTGAAAAATTCGCGGCGAATGCAGGAAAAAAGGCGGGAGAATTCTATACGCCGCATGAGGTTTCTGTCTTAATGTCAGAATTGATTGCAGCGCATTTAAAGGGACAAAAAGAATTGAAAATTTACGATCCGACTTCAGGATCCGGTTCATTGCTGATCAATATTGGACATGCAATTGCGAAATATATGGATAATCCAGACTGTATCCGTTATTACGCGCAGGAACTGAAAGCAAATACCTACAACCTGACGCGCATGAATCTCGTTATGCGTGGAATTCTGCCCTATAACATTGTTACGAGAAACGGAGATACGCTGGAAGATGACTGGCCGTATTTCGATGAAGCAGATCCGGCCATGACTTACGATCCGCTGTATGTGGATGCGGTAGTCAGCAATCCGCCATATTCTCAGAGATGGGAGCCAAAAGGCAAGGAGAATGATCCGCGTTATGCCCGCTATGGAATAGCACCAAAATCAAAAGCGGATTACGCTTTCCTTCTCCATGATCTTTATCACTTAAAGCCAGATGGAATTATGACCATTGTTCTCCCACATGGCGTTTTATTCCGTGGCGGAGAAGAAGGGCAGATTCGAAAAAATCTGATAGAACAGAATAATATTGACGCGATCATTGGCCTGCCTGCAAATATCTTTTTCGGAACCGGTATTCCGACCATTATCATGGTGCTTCGTCAAAAGCGGGAGAATACAGATGTGCTGATTGTAGATGCATCGAAAGGTTTTGAGAAAGAAGGTAAGAACAACAAACTTCGTGCCTGCGATATCCGAAAAATTGTAGATACGGTTACTATGCGACTGGATATTCCGAAATATTCCAGAAGCATCACAAGAGAAGAAATCCGGGCAAATGACTACAACTTAAATATTCCGAGATACGTGGATTCATCGGAAGCAGCCGAAAGCTGGGATATTTACGCGTCCATGTTTGGCGGAATTCCGGAAACAGAGCTTGCAGAGTTAAATGCGTACTGGAATCTGTTTCCATCCTTGAAAAAGGAATTATTTGTGGGAGAGGGCGGTTATGTGCAGCTCCGAACAGAACACTTAAAGCAGGCTATTCTGGAAAACGCAGACGTGAAAGCTTTTTTACAGCATTATCAGGATGTCTTTTCAGATCTTGGAGAAAAACTGGATCAGGCATTGATTGAACGTGCAGAGCAGCTTTCTATTCCCAAAGCAGAAGATGAAATAGCCGGAATGATTCTGAATCGTTTTGCACAGATTGCACTTGTGGATAAATACGAAGCATACCAGATTTTTAAAACAGAGTATGAGCAGATCACGGGAGATTTGGAATTGATTCAGACCGAAGGAATGAACGCGGTGCGTCAGGTTGATCCGAATATGGTCGTAAAAAAGAAAGGTGACAACGAGAAGGAAGTGCAGGAAGGTTGGAAAGGTCACATCATTCCATTTGAGTTTGCGCAGAAGATATTCCTGAAAGCAGACATGGATGAAGTAGATGCAAAGAAAGCACGTTTACAGGAAATTCCGTCCGAATACGAGAACCTTCTGGAAGAATGCAGTGAAGAGGAAAAAGAAATCATATCCGAAGCGCTGAATGACAGCAACGATGCTTTTGTTATAAAAAATGTAAAAGCCATGATCAAGGTGTTAAAGCAGGATGCAGAAGAAAATAAAACCCTGATCGAACGTCTTTCCAAAGTTGAAAATCTCAACAGCGAGGAAAAGAAACTCAAAAGTGAGATTAAGTCCGCTGAGGAAGAACTTCATCTGAAAACAAAAACGGTGATCGAAAACATGACCGATAAAGATATCCATCATGTTCTAATAGTAAAGTTGGTTGATCCAATTTGTGACGGCATCAGCAAATTGCCGGAGAATCTTCTGGGAGTACTGGAAAAGAAAGTGAAAGCATTGTCCGAAAAATACGCAGACACTTACGAAGATATCGAAAACGAAATTGCCAAAACCCAGAATGAATTGATCAAAATACTGGACGAATTGACCGGATCAGACACCGATATGGCCGGAATTATGGAATTTAAGAAGCTGCTGGGAGGTGAATAAGACATGGAAAAACGTAAAATTCCGGCGGTGAGATTCAAAGGATTCGAGGACGATTGGGAACAGCGTAAGTTGGGTGAAGTCCTTGATG
>NZ_QUFI01000041.1:21802-24301 GCF_003478505.1 Clostridium sp. AF27-2AA | reverse complement strand
CGTCCGGACCCTTTATTAGTTCCGTCTCAATATTTTTATTTTCACAGAAAAAACACAGATTTTCCATTTGAAGACCACATTCTCCGCATAAGATGAGTAGCATGAATAAGTCTATGAGGAAAAAGGAGCATTTTCAATATGATGAGGAAAAAACGGTTTTATCAGAGGGGCGTGTTATTTGCAGCGGTGGTGGCTGCGGCATCCGTGTCGGGGTGCGGTAATGCTGCAAAGGACGCACCTTCTTCTGTAAATGGGGCAGAATCGGAGCCGGATGGCAGCCAGGATCCTGCGAAGAACGGTCAGTCACCGTTTGGAAAAGAGCAGGGAGAAGGTGGCGAAGGCCAGGATGGAAAGCCGTTTTATGCAGGAATGTCTATGAGCCAGACGCCGGATGTATCCGAACTTTTGCAGGGCAGTCTGGATATGAAGGATTTCCGGGATAAGTGGGTCTACTACGATGAGTATGACTGTTATGGCCTGGAATATATTGTGTACTGCGACAACCCGGCAGATCCGGTGAAGGAGTGCATGAATATTTATGTGCCTGCCGCTTATATGAACGCAGATGGAACTATCAATGAAAAAGGGACAGTAAACGGCTATACGGCGGCTACCGCCCCTATCATTTACCAGAATGGCATCGGCGGCTATGCCGAGGCGGATGCTTCCAAAATTTCCGCCCGCAACAGTGACTATATCAAACAGGGCTACATCTTTGTCTCTCCGGCCAGCCGCGGCAAGGAGACCCAGAGCGAGGATGGAACTTATATTGGAAAATCTCCGGCAGGTCTTGTGGATTTAAAGGCAGGAATCCGGTTTTTGAAAGCGAATGATGCTGAGATGGCGGGAGACGCGAATAAGATTATTTCCATTGGGACCAGCGCCGGAGGGGCTATGAGCGCTTTGCTGGCGAGTACCGGCAATGCAAAGGATTACGATTCTTATTTGAGAGAAATTGGTGCGGTTATGGATCAGTCTGATGATGTGTACGCGGCTCAGGCATACTGTCCGATCACGGATCTGGATCATGCGGACCAGGCTTATGAGTGGATGTACCAGAATCTCCAGACCTACAATAACAGCCGGAGCGGGGAAAATGGAGAATCCACGGACTTTGAGAAGGCCGTATCTAAGCAGATGGCTTCCGGCTATGTGGACTATATCAACAGCCTGAAACTGGTGGATACAAAGACCGGAGAACCCCTGACTCTGGGAGAGGATGGCCGCAGCGGAAGATTCTATCAATATATGGTTCAGAAAGTGGAAGATGCGGCAACTGTTTATTTGAATAAGCTTTCTGAGGGCTCACTGGATGTGCCATATACGCTGAACGATTGTCTGAGCTGGGATGGCAGCAGCGCAAAAATCACCAGCCTGGATGATTATCTGGCAGACTATAACCCGCGCATGAAATCTGTCATGGCCTTTGATAATCTGGAAATGAATGAAAAATCCGGTGAAAATCTGGAATTTGGCGATGAGACGCACCAGTACCTGCATTTTGACTCCTATATGCCGGATGTACTGGAAAAACTAAAAACGGATTATCCGGAAGAGTATTCCAAATATGCAGAGGGCTACGATGCCGTTATTGGTGATAAGGCACTGGCAGAGCGCAAGAAGCTTCTGAATCCGTTAAATTATATTGGTTCGGATTCTGTGGACACAGCAGAACACATCCGCATCCGCGTAGGCACACAGGACGCAGATACCGCTCTTTCCGTCTCGGCAGTTCTGGCTCTGAGTCTGGAAAACAAGACCGATGCCGATGTGGATTACGCTCTGGTGTGGAATCAGGGGCATGGGAATGCT
This sequence comes from Clostridium sp. AF27-2AA, assembly GCF_003478505.1. Taxonomy (GTDB): domain Bacteria; phylum Bacillota; class Clostridia; order Lachnospirales; family Lachnospiraceae; genus Brotaphodocola. The sequence goes on along the minus strand of NZ_QUFI01000041.1, from coordinate 22,489 downwards.
GATTATGACGGAGAACTGCTCCAGTGGATTGATAAAATCTGTAAAGAATAAATCTTTTCATAATAAAAAGATTGTGATATACTAAAACTAACTATGCAACCTAAAAAGACAGCTTCAGTCAGATGCATGATGACTGAAGCTGTTTGAATGTTACTATGTAACTGCTCAGTGCCTGAACGGTTACATGACGGTACAATATTATAGCAACAGAAAGAAATGAATATGAGAACAAGCAGATTAAAAACAGGATGTGCAGCCGCGGTTCTCGGTATATCCCTGGTTCTTGGGGGATGCGCGCAGACTGGCGGAAGTCAGGGCGCTTTTGATGCATCTTCTGAAGAAAACGGAAAGCTGAAAGTGGCGGTAACGTTGTTCCCCTATTATGATTTTGTGCGCCAGATTGCCGGAAACCAGGTGGACCTGCAGATGGTTATTCCTGCTGGAATGGACAGCCATTCCTTTGAGCCGACCCCGGCTGACATCCGCACCATTCAGCATGCTGATATCCTTATCAGCAATGGCGGCACCATGGAGCACTGGCTGGATGAGACTCTGGCAGCCCTGGATACCACCAACATGACCATTGTCACCATGATGGATTATGTGGACGCGGTGGAAGAGGAAATCGTGGAAGGCATGGAAGATGCCGACCACGATCATGAGCACACTCATGTCTATGTGGCGGCG
>NZ_QUFI01000041.1:0-21792 GCF_003478505.1 Clostridium sp. AF27-2AA | reverse complement strand
AGGACGATGACCACGACCACAGTGGCGAAACGCCGGAGGAGCATGCGGCGCACGCCCATGAGGACGATGACCACGACCACAGTGGCGAAACGCCGGAGGAGCATGCGGCGCACGCCCATGAGGACGATGACCACGACCACAGTGGCGAAACGCCGGAGGAGCATGCGGCGCACGCCCATGAGGACGATGACCACGACCACAGTGGCGAAACGCCGGAGGAGCATGCGGCGCACGCCCATGAGGACGATGACCACGACCACAGCGGCGAAACGCCGGAGGCGCATGCAGCCCACAGCTATGAGGAAGATACACGCAGCTGCGTGGATAACGACGGCCATGAGGAAGAAATCGAGTACGACGAGCATATCTGGACTTCCCCGGTCAATGCCATGAAACTCGTGGATGTGATTGGTGACACACTGGCCGAGGCAGATCCGGCCCATGCGGACACATATCATCAGGGGGCAGAAAATTATAAAAAAGAACTGGAAGAGATTGACTCAGGCTTTCGCGAGGTTTCCGCAAACCGTAAGCGGAACATGATTGTCATGGGGGATAAATTCCCGTTCCGTTATCTGGCAGATGAGTATCAGCTGGACTACCGGGCAGCCTTTTCCGGCTGCAGCTCTGACACAGAGCCAAGCGCGAAGACCATTGCCTATCTGATCGATAAAGTGAAGGAAGAGCAGATCCCGGCGGTTTATTACCTGGAGCTGAGCAGCCACCGGGTTGCCGAGATTATCGGAGAGGAGACCGGGGCAGAGCCTCTGCTCTTACATTCCTGTCACAATGTAACCCGGGCGCAGTTTGACGCAGGTATTACCTATGCTGGACTGATGCGCCAGAATATTGAGAATTTACGAAAAGGAATCGACTGATGAATCCGATTATCAAATGCGAACACACTGATTTTGGATACGAAAACCACGATGCAGTCATAGATCTGAACCTGGAAATATATCCTGGGGATTATCTCTGCGTGGTGGGAGAGAATGGTTCAGGAAAAAGTACCCTGATCAAAGGAATGCTCGGCCTGTTAAAGCCGACTGGGGGAAGTCTCAGCGTGGCAGATGAATTAAAGCGCGGCGGCATCGGCTATCTTCCCCAGCAGACTGCAGCCCAGAAGGATTTTCCGGCTACGGTACAGGAGGTTGTGCTGTCCGGAACCCTGAGCCGCCGTGGAAACCGTCCGTTTTATTCCCGGGCAGAGAGGAAGCTGGCAGCCCACAATCTGGAACGACTGGGTATTGAGCATCTGAAGCAGAAATGCTACCGGGAACTCTCCGGCGGACAGCAGCAGCGCGTTCTGATCGCGCGGGCACTCTGCGCCACCGAACAGCTTCTGATCCTGGATGAACCGATTACCGGACTGGATCCATCCGCGATCCAGGATTTTTACCATTTAATTAAGAAGCTGAACAAAGAAGACGGGATCACCATCATCATGGTATCCCACGATATCGGCAATGTGATCAGCCAGGCCAACAAGATCCTGCATCTGCACCGCAGGGTTGTATTCTGCGGAACCGCAGAAGCATACAGACAGAGCGTGGCCGGAAAAGAATTTCTGGGAGGTGACGAGGTATGAGTATGATCTCTGAAATGCTTTCCTATCCCTTTGTGGTACGCGCCCTGGTGGGAGGCATCCTGGTGTCTTTATGCTGTGCCCTTCTGGGGGTAAGCCTGGTACTAAAGCGCTATTCCATGATTGGAGACGGACTCTCCCATGTATCTTTTGGCGCACTCTCTATTGCTGTTGCGGCCGGCTGGTCGCCGCTGAAGGTTTCCATCCCGCTGGTGGTGCTGGCAGCGTTTTTCCTGCTCCGTATTACCGAGCATGGAAAAGTCAAAAGTGATGCGGCTATCGCCATGATCTCAGCAAGCTCCCTGGCTGTCGGAATTATCGTTACATCTTTGACAACCGGTATGACCACTGATGTCAGCAGCTATATGTTCGGAAGTATCCTGGCTATGAGCCGAGAGGACGTGATCCTAAGTGCTGTGCTGTCCATCATTGTACTGTGTTTGTTTGTGTTCTGTTACAACAAGCTGTTTGCGGTTACCTTTGATGAGAATTTCGCAAAGGCTACCGGTGTGAATGTAGAGCTTTACAACGTGCTGATTGCCGTGCTGACGGCAGTCACTATTGTTCTCGGCATGCGGATGATGGGAGCCATGCTGATCTCCAGCCTCATTATCTTCCCGGCGCTGACCGCCATGCGGATTTTTAAAAGCTTCCGAGGCGTAGTGATCTGCTCCGGTGTGCTGGCGGTTGTATGCTTTCTGTTCGGCATTATCTTCTCTTACGGATGTTCTACCCCGGCCGGTGCCAGTGTGGTGCTGGTGAATCTGGCAGCGTTTATCGTGTTCAGCGTGGTACAGAGCCTGCTGATGCGGGTGACAAAAAAGTAAAAATATTACAACAAAACAGGACCGAAAAATCCGCTCGGATTTTTCGGTCCTGTTTTGTTTCTATTATGAATAAATTTTTCTCAATAAGAAAATATACAGTTAGCAATACCTAACAAAATTGAAAAAAATGCGAGAAAGTTATTGACGGCTAACTTCGGTTAGCCTATACTAATCTCAAGTTAGCGAGCACTAATTGTCTGTCACTGTGCGCTGACATATGAGATTGCAGATATGCATATTAAGAAAAAGAAAGAAGATGAATGATGATGCCACTTACTATGGCGCCGGTTGGCCAGGCAAGCAAGATCCAGAGAGTCGGAGGAAACGATGAAACCAAGCGTTTTCTTGCAAATCTCGGATTTGTGGTTGGATCTGAGGTAACAGTTATTTCCGCGATTGGAGGCAACGTGATCGTGAACATTAAAGATTCCAGAGTTGCAATTAACCAGGATATGGCTCGTCACATTATGGTAGCGTAAGCTTTCCGTGAGTGCGTAACTATATACAACTGAGATTTATCTGTCGTTTTGCTGTGGCACAGAAATAAGCGGATGGCAGTGATTTTTGGGAAAGGAGAATAAGACGATGACTTTAGGTGATGCAGCAGTTGGAAGTACCGTTGTGGTAACCAGGATCAGTGGTGATGGTGCTTACAAGCGTCGTATTATGGACATGGGTATCACGAAAGGAAGCGAGCTTTACATCAGAAAAGTTGCTCCTCTTGGAGACCCGGTTGAAATTACCGTCAGAGGCTATGAGCTTTCTGTCAGAAAAGACGATGCTCAGTGCGTAGAGGTAAAATAATTGAACCACATAACATGACAACAACGAGGAAAGAGAGCGAGGAAAAAATGGCAATTAAAATTGCACTTGCCGGAAACCCGAACTGTGGTAAAACAACCATGTTCAATGCCCTCACCGGTGCAAACCAGTACGTAGGTAACTGGCCGGGGGTTACGGTAGAGAAAAAAGAAGGTAAATTAAAAACCAAAGGAAAACATGAGGATGTGATCGTAACAGACCTTCCGGGTATTTACTCCATGTCTCCGTATACACTGGAGGAGGTTGTCAGCCGTGACTACGTTCTGAAGGAGAATCCGGATGTCATTGTGGACCTTGTGGATTCCACCAACATCGAGCGTAACTTATATTTAACGACTCAGCTCATTGAGACTGGCGTTCCGGTAGTTATCGCACTGAACATGACCGACCTTCTGGAGAAGAGAGGCATGAAAATTGACGTTGCACGTCTGTCCATGTTAATGAACTGTCCGGTTGTGGAGACTTCCGCTTTAAAGCAGACCGGTCTTGACAAGCTGATCGACAAGGCCGTTGAGGTTGCCCATAAAAAAGAAGCTGACCTGCCGAAGGAAATCTTCTCAGAAGATCTGGAGAAGGCTGTCGCTGCGGTTGCCGAGGTTCTTCCGGAGAGCATTTCTGCTGACAAAAAGAGATGGTACGCTGTCAAATTCCTTGAGAACGACAGCAAGGTTGTTGAGAGCGTGGCACTTCCGGCATCTGCAGCAGGCGTTGTAGAGTCCGCAAGAAAAGAGCTTGAAGAAAAGCATGATGACGATATGGAGAGCATCGTAACCGACGAGCGTTACAAATTCATCCAGAAAGTCGTTTCCTCTTCCGTAAAGAAGGGCAAAGACAAGATGACTGTATCCGATAAGATCGACCAGATCGTAACCAACCGTATCCTGGGTATCCCGATCTTCATCGCGATCATGTGGGTTGTTTATTACATATCCGTAACGACGGTTGGTACTGTTGTTACCGACTGGACCAACGATACCTTTGTAGGCGCGATCCAGGAGGCAGCAGGAACCTTCCTCACCAATGCAGGCGCAAGTGATTTCATCATCAGCCTTGCTGTTGACGGTGTCATCGGCGGTCTGGGTGCTGTGCTTGGCTTCATGCCGCAGATGGCAATCCTGTTCCTGTTCCTGTCTATCCTTGAGGACTGCGGCTACATGGTACGTATCGCCTTCGTTATGGATCGTGTGTTCCGTCACTTCGGACTGTCTGGTAAGAGCTTCATCCCGCTGCTGATTTCTTCCGGCTGCGGTATTCCTGGAATCATGGCCTCCAAGACCATTGAACAGGACAATGACAGACGTCTTACCATCATGACCGCTACCTTCGTTCCGTGCGGTGCGAAGCTTCCAGTTATCGCTCTTATGGGCGGTGTTATGGCCGGTTATGTAACCGGCTGGGATATTGCCGGCTTTATCACCCCGCTCATGTATTTTGTAGGTATCGTTGCAGTGTTAGTTGCAGCAATCATGTTAAAGAAGACCAAGCCGTTCTCCGGCAAGCCGGCTCCGTTCGTTATGGAGCTGCCGCAGTACCACATCCCGTCTGCAAGAACTGTGCTTCTGCATGTATGGGAGAGGCTGAAGGGCTTCTTCATCAAGGCAGGTACGGTTCTGTTCCTGGCCTGCGTAGTGATGTGGATCTTAAGCACCTTCGGTATTCAGGATGGCGCATTTGGTATGGTTGAGGATTCTGCAGACAGCCTTATGGCTATCGTCGGCGGTGCTATCGCTCCGCTGTTCGCACCGCTTGGCTGGGGCGAGTGGCAGCCGGTTGCAGCTGCGATCTCCGGCTTCAGCGCAAAAGAGGGTATCGTTTCTACCATGGGTGTACTTGCAAACGTTGCAGGTGATGTCGCGGATGCAGATACCGTTGCAGCAGGCGTTGGCATGTGGTTCCCGACCGCTCTGGCAGGCTTCAGCTTCCTTTTGTTCAACCTGCTTGATTCTCCGTGTCTGGCAGCAATTTCTACCATGGCAAAAGAGATGCAGAGCCGTAAGTGGTTCTGGTTCGCAATTGTGTTCCAGAACGTATTTGCTTACGCTGTAACCCTGGTCATTTACCAGATCGGTTCCTTCTTACTGTATGGTACCTTCAGTGCCTGGACCGTGATCGCATTCGCAGTACTGCTGTTCATGCTGTTCATGCTGTTCCGCCCGGATCCGTACAAAGATCAGAAGACCTACGCCAAGAGATCTGTACAGGCTGCTTCATAAGCAATCTGAATTTATATTTGAAATCTATATTGAAATTGAATTTTGCAGCTCCGGTTTTCACCGGCCGGGGCTGTGCTGAAAGAAGGGAAATGAAGTGTTAGCAGATATTGTTGTGGTGGCCGTCATCGCCGGATATTGTTTTTATGTGATCAAAAAGCATCACGATCAGAATAAGTCGGGCGGATGTACCGGAGGCTGTGCCGGCTGTGCTGGCTGTGCAGGCTGCCATCCTTCCGCCCCGGATTCGAAAAAAAATAACTGATTTCAGAAGGGCAGTGCCGCTGCCCTTTCTGAAAAAGCGAGAGTTAGCAAAAACTAACCAAAAGAACCCAAAGGAGGTACTTTATGTCAGCTGAGGCAAAAAAAGGATTTATTATTTCTGAATTGAAAAAGAATGGCTGCCGGATTACCAGCCAGAGAAAGCTTCTGATCGATGTGATCTTACAGGATGAGTGCAGCTGCTGCAAGGAGATTTATTATAAAGCAGCAAAGCGTGACCCAAGTATCGGTATGGCTACCGTTTACCGTATGGTAAAAACGCTGGAGGAGGCAGGTCTGATCCAGAGAAAAAACATGTACCGCATTGATTACGATATGGGAGAGCGAATGGCGTTTGCATGAAAGGAAAAAGAAAAGGGGTGTTAATGAGAAAATTTATCATTAACAACCCTTTTCTGCCTTTATTAAGAAATTTTATCAATAAAACTCTTGAAAATTAGAATTCGATGCGTTACAATACGCGTTAAACAAAAAATTAAAATACTTATGAGGAGGAATCCAGTCATGTTAAAAGTTTTAAAAGCATTAGATATCAAGAAATCCGGAGTGTTCGCAGCAGGTGTCCTGTTTGGTACGGCAGGTGTTAAGATCCTTGCAAGTGAAGATGCCAAGAAGGTTTACACCAACTGCACAGCAGCTGTCCTTCGTGCAAAAACATGCGTTCTGAACGTAGCAGCAAGCGTACAGGCTAACGCAGAGGATATCCTGGCAGAGGCTCAGCAGATCAACGAGGAGCGTGCGGCAAAGGCTGAGGCTGCGGCCTTCGCTGATGAGGCAGCAGAGGCTGAGGAGAACGCTGCAGAGGCTGAGGAGAACGCTGCAGAGGCAGCAGACGCTGAGTAATTTCGTACCATTTACCAGGCAGAGACAACCGTAAAAAAGCATGCGCTCTGTTTTGGAAACAAAGCAGGAAAAGGATGCACGATCATGCTCTGCATCCTTTTTCATTGCCGGAAATGGCTTAAATGCGCTGCCTGGCGCATTGATTACTGACAGAAAACGTTACGAAAATAGTAACGAAAAGGTAACTATTCAGTAGGTCTGCGTATTTACTGCGCTGACCGTAAGAAAACATAGGATGGCAGGCAAAAATCCCATTGCCACAGGCAATTTTCATGGATTTTTGCTCGTGACTGTGAAGGTACTGAGCAGTTACACGAAAAGAGGAATACACTATGAAATTTGTGATCAAACATGAGATCCGCGGAAGAATCCGTGTTCAGATCCTGCAGGGCCGCATGAGCATTGAGCAGGCAGACATCCTGCAGTATTATTTTAACGCAAAACCATACTCCATTTCCGTAAAAGTGCGGGAGCGTCTGAGTGAAATTGTGATTCATTACGATGGTGACCGGGAAACGGTTGTCCGTGATCTGCAGACATTTTCCTACGAAAAGGCAGAAGTTCCGGAGTCTTATATCCAGAATTCCGGCCGTGCCCTAAACAGCGAATACTGGGAAAAGCTGATGACCCGTGTCATCATGCGTGTGGGAAATAACCTGTTTTTACCTGCAGGCGTCCGGGCTGTCATTACCTCCGTGAAATCTGTAAAATATATCTGGAAGGGAATCTGTACGCTGGCAGCCAGAAAGATCGAGGTTCCGGTCCTGGATGCAACCGCCATTGGTGTTTCTATTATAAGAAGTGATTTTGACACAGCCGGCTCTGTCATGTTCCTGCTTGGCATCGGCGAGATCCTGGAGGAATGGACCCACAAGAAGTCGGTGGGTGACCTGGCGCGCAGCATGTCCTTAAATATTACCAAGGTATGGCTGGTAAGTGATGGACAGGAGGTCCTAGTTCCGACCACGACAATCCAGAAATCGGATCTGGTACGCATTCATATGGGCAATGTAATCCCGTTTGACGGCGAGGTGGCAGACGGCGAGGCTATGGTTAATCAGGCATCCTTAACCGGTGAGTCCGTTCCGGCTGAAAAAACGAAAGGTGCCACGGTTTATGCAGGTACTGTAGTGGAAGAGGGAGAGATCACCATCCGTGTCAAAGAGACTGGAGGCTCCAGCAAGTTTGATAAGATCGTGACCATGATCGAGGAATCTGAAAAACTGAAATCTTCCCTGGAGGGTAAGGCAGAGCATCTTGCAGATACACTGGTTCCTTACAGCCTGCTTGGCACCGGCCTGACCTGGCTGATCACCAGAAACACAACCAAGGCACTTTCTATCCTGATGGTAGATTTCTCCTGTGCCCTGAAGCTGGCTATGCCGATCTCGGTGCTGTCCGCGATCCGCGAGGCCAATATGTACGACATTACGGTGAAGGGCGGCAAGTATCTGGAGGCTATGGCAGAGGCCGACACGATCGTCTTTGATAAGACCGGTACTCTGACCAAGGCACAGCCGACTGTGGTCGATGTGGTTTCCTTTAACAATATGACAGGTGATGAGCTTCTGCGCATCGCAGCATGTCTGGAAGAGCATTTCCCGCATTCCATGGCAAAGGCTGTGGTCGATGCGGCAAAGAAGAAGCATCTCGTTCATGAGGAACTGCACAGCAAGGTAGAGTATATTGTTGCGCACGGCATTTCCACCACACTGGAAGATAAGATGGGAGATAAAAAGGCTATCATCGGCAGTGCGCATTTCGTTTTTGAGGATGAAAAATGTACCGTTCCGAAAGGCAGACAGGAAGTATTTGATGCTCTTGCGCCGGAATACTCGCATCTGTATCTGGCCATCGACGGTGAACTGGCTGCTGTCATCTGCATCCAGGATCCGCTGCGTGAGGAAGCCCGCGATGTCATTGCTTCCTTAAAAGAGGCGGGTATCAGCAAGGTTGTCATGATGACCGGAGATAGTGAGCGTACTGCTAAAGCCATTGCGGCCATGGCCGGTGTAGACGAGTATTATTCGGAGGTGCTGCCGGAGGATAAGGCAAGCTTTGTGGAAAAAGAAAAGGCTGCGGGGCGTAAGGTCATCATGATCGGTGACGGTATTAACGATTCCCCGGCGCTTTCTGCCGCGAACGTGGGCATTGCCATCAGTGACGGCGCAGAGCTGGCCAGAGAGATCGCGGATGTGACCATAGGCGCAGACAATCTGTACGAGGTGGTAACCTTAAAGCTGATCAGTAATCATCTGATGCAGCGTATCCATTGGAATTACCGCACGATCGTCGGCTTCAATGCCGGACTGATCGCTCTGGGCGTTCTGGGAGTGCTCCCACCGGCAACCTCTGCCCTCCTGCACAATACCTCTACCCTGCTGATCAGTTTAAAGAGCATGCAGAACCTGCTTCCTGAATAAAGCAAGCTGTAGTTGAGAATCTTTCCTTAGAAGCACTTCAGACAACTTTAGAAAAAGACTGGACTTGCCTGGGAATATCGTTTATGATAGTAGTAATTCCCTTACTGGGACAGGAGGTTGTTGTTGTATGCATGAATCAGGGGAAAACTATCTGGAAACAATACTGATGATCAAGGAAAAGAAAGGAGTTGTCCGTTCCATCGATGTGGCGCGCGCACTGAATTTCAGTAAGCCGAGCGTCAGCAGAGCTATGGGCCTGCTGCGGGATCAGGGGTTCATTTCCATGGAACAGGGCGGTGACATCCAGCTTACAGAGGAGGGCCTTGCCAAGGCGAAATCCATCTACGCACGTCACCTTCTCCTGACTGCTTTTCTACAGGAAGTAACCGGCGTTTCGGAAGAAATGGCTGAGGAAAATGCCTGCCGTATGGAGCACATTCTGGATCAGGAAGTGGTCGACGGGATCAGTACCTACATGTCAAAAAGCAAATAGAGCAAAGAGTATGCCGGGCATGAGCTGCCCGGCATATTGACATTCTGCGTATTTTGTGACAGAATGGAAAACGGTAGCGGCTGCTAACGGCCGCTTTGGAAGCAGCATTAAGGATTATGAAAGAAAAGAAGGGATCATCATGACAAAGATTGATATTATCTCCGGCTTTTTAGGAGCAGGAAAAACTACATTTATTAAGAAGCTTTTACAGGAAGCTATCAAGGGGGAGCAGGTTGTCCTTATTGAGAACGAGTTTGGCCAGATTGGTATCGACGGCGGTTTCTTAAAGGATTCCGGTATCGAGATCCGTGAGATGAACTCCGGCTGCATCTGCTGTTCCTTAGTAGGTGATTTCGGCAAGTCTCTGGAGGAGGTACTGACCAAGTACAAACCAGAGCGTGTGATCATTGAGCCATCCGGCGTAGGCAAGCTGTCCGACGTTATGAACGCAGTCCGCGATGTAGCCAAGAACCTGGATGTGAAATTAAACAGCGCGGTAACCATCGTAGACGCCACCAAGTGCAAGATGTACATGAAAAACTTCGGTGAGTTCTTCAACAACCAGATCGAGAATGCCGGTACTATCGTAATGAGCCGTACCGATGTGGCTGACTCCAAAAAGGTGCTGGCAGACGTGGATCTGTTACGTGAGCATAACAAGGACGCAAGCATCGTGACTACCCCGATCGACCAGCTGACCGGAGCACAGCTTTTAGAGCTCATCGAGAAGCCGGATACCATGATGGAAGAGCTGCTGGCCCAGGTGAAGGAGGAGCATGCGCACCATCATCATCATGACCATGACGGACATTGCAGCTGCGGCTGTGAGGACGATGACCATGAAGACCATGATCATGAGGAGCATGAGCATCATCATCACCACGATCACGATGGTGAATGCGGCTGCGAGGATCATGACCATGCGCACCACCATCACGATCATGAGGAGCATGAGCATCATCATCACCACGACCATGATGGTGAGTGCGGCTGCGAGGATCACGACCACGAGCACCATCACCACGATCATGATGACGAGTGCGGCTGCGGCTGTCACGACCACGAGCATCACCATCATCATGCTGATGAGGTATTTTCCAGCTGGGGTCTTGAGACCATCGATGCAGTGAACAAGGAGCAGCTGACCGCGATTCTGGAGGAGCTGGCTTACGGCAACGAGTACGGTGATGTTCTCCGTGCCAAGGGCATGCTTCCGAGTGAGAAAGAGGGCGAGTGGTACTACTTCGACATGGTTCCGGAGCAGTATGAGATCCGCACCGGAGCACCGGATTATACCGGTAAGGTATGTGTCATCGGCGCAAATTTAAAAGAGGTCGAGTTAAAGAAGGCGTTCGGCAGAAACTAACTGCCCGGACCGAATGGGAAAGGCGCTGATAAGATCAGCGCTTTTCTGAAAAAAGAAAAGGACAGGTACAAAATATGGGACCAATGATTGACGATGAAGTAACGCCGGTATTTCTGATCAACGGGTTTTTAGAGGCAGGAAAGACCGAATTTTTATCCTTCACCATGGATCAGGATTACTTCCGTACGGACGGAAAGACCATTCTGATCGTGTGCGAGGAGGGTGATACCGAATACGATGACGCGCTGCTTGCAGACACCAAAACCTCTGTTGTTTATGTGGACAGCCTGGATGAGATTACTCCGGACCGCTTGACGGAGCTGGAGCTGCTGCATCAGCCGGAGCGTGTGCTGATCGAGTGGAACGGTATGTGGAACCAGGACGATTTAAAGCTTCCGAAGGACTGGACCATTTACCAGCAGATCACCATCATCGATATGTCTACCTTTGAACTGTATGTGAAGAACATGAAGTCACTGCTGAATGCTATGGTGAAGAACTCCGAACTCATCATCTGCAACCGCTGTGATGGAATCGAGGATCTGGACCGCTATAAGCGCATGCTCAAATCCATGAATACCAAATGTGATATCGTATTTGAGGACGAGAATGGAGAGATTGACGAGATTTCAGAGGAAGATCTTCCGTATGACATGAAGGCAGATGTCATCAAGATCAGCCCGGAAGCATACGGCATCTGGTATATTGACTGCATGGACAAGCCAGAGCGCTATAAAGGCAAGGTAGTGGAATTTACTGCCATGGTCATGAAATCCTCCAATTTCCCGAAAAACTATTTTGTTCCGGGACGTATGGCCATGACCTGCTGCGCGGAGGATATGACGTTCCTGGGATATATCTGCAAATCCAAGGATGCCCGCAATCTGGAAACCAGACAGTGGGTAACGGTGCGCGCGCGGGTTGAGATTGAATACTGGCAGGATTATAACGGTGAAGGCCCGGTTCTCTACGCAGAGGAAGTAGTGCCGGCTGAGCCGATCAAGGATGTTGTACAGTTCGGTTAGGAAATTCAAGAATTGAAACCGCATTGCGGCATGCCATGAATTCTTCAAAGAAAAAGGAGTTTTGCGGACAGAATCTGCAAAACTCCTTTTTCGTAAGTCGCTGATTATTCGATGGTGGTTCCGGCCTTGCCGTTTACTGCTTCTTCAGCCTTTGCCATGGTAGTAATGATGGCGCTGCGGCCTTTGCCTGCCTTCAGGAAGGAAAGGGCTGCGTTAATCTTTGGCAGCATGGAAGAGGTGCCAAACTGGCCTTCCTCAGCGTATTTCTCTGCCTCTGCCACAGTCATATGGGAGAGCGGCGTCTCATCTGCTTTGCCGTAATTTACACATACCTGCTCCACATCGGTCAGAATCATAAGCACATCGGCATCGGTCTCTTTGGCGAGAAGGCCGCTGACCAGGTCTTTCTCGATGACCGCGCTGGCACCGCGCAGCTCACAGCCCTGTTCCATGACCGGAATACCGCCGCCGCCGCAGGAGATGACAATCTGGTCTGCGTCCATAAGGGTACGGATGGTATCAATCTCGACAATGCCGACCGGCTTTGGAGCGGACACGATACGCTGCCAGCCCTTGCCGGGAACCTCAGTCACGTAGTTGCCTTTTGCTTCCTCAGCATCGGCTTCCTCTCTGGTCATATAACGGCCGACTTTTTTCACCGGATTGTAAAAGGATTCGTCATACGGGTCTACCATAACTTGGGTGAGGACGGTAGAAACTGGTTTGTAGATGCCTCGTTTTAACAGGGCAGAACGGATGCCGTTCTGAAGATCATAGCCGATATAGCCCTGGCTCATAGCCGAGCAGACGGACATGGGAGCAGGGGTGTAGCCCTCGCCCTCGTGGTTGGAACAAAGTTCATTCATAGCGGTGTGGATCATGCCGACCTGAGGCGCGTTGCTGTGGACAACAGCGACCTGCCAGCCATTCTGGATGAAATCTGCAATTAATTTTGCGGTAGCAGCCACGGACTTTTTTTGCTCAGGGAGATTGGTACCCAGGGCATCGTGACCAAGCGCCATAACAATTCTTTTCTTTGCCATATGATCGAATCCTTTCTGTATGTAATTTTGGGGGTAATCCTGTTTGCGTATGATATGCGCAACAGTGTTTGCGTTCATTATAGTGTTTCTGCTTGAAAATTGCAACCGGTTTATGGTATAGTGAGAGGGCTATATCAGAACGTATGATGATGCAAAAATGAAAAGAAAATTTATGGAAATATCCTATGAAAAACGAAGAAAATAAGGCATTTCGGACGGCTTTCTGGCTGCTGGGACCTCTCATCTTTTATGAACTCTGTACGGAGGCTTCCGCCTGGGTATGTTCTTTATTTGGTACACAGGATGCGCTGCTTGTGACTGGCGGTGGAGCGCTTCTGGCGCTGCCGTTTCTGTATGCGGCATACCGGAAAAAACTGCAGGTGGATGTCAGAGAGCGGGATGCCGGGGCGGGCCAGGTACCACGTACAGACAGGCGCTGGTGCACAGACCAGCCGCAGCGTACAGGACAGTGGCTGTGCACCGGCCAGGCACAGTGCGCCAGATCTTTGCGAACGGGATGTTTTTTTGCAGCCCTGGCTGGCATGGGTGCCTGCCTGGTCCTGAATGTGCTCCTGCAGCTTCTTTTCCCGTTGTCTGACGGGTGGGACAGTACACGGGAGGCCGTATATGGAACGTCCATAGCGCTGCAGCTTCTGGTGACGGTGGTGCTTGCGCCTCTGACCGAAGAACTGTTGTTCCGCGGCCTGATCCGGGCAGAACTGAGAACGCATATGAAACCGCGCACAGCGGCCCTTATGGGCGCCCTGTTGTTTGGCATGTACCATGGTAATATAAGCCAGGGGATGTATGCGTTTTTTCTGGCATTGTGCCTGGAACTGGTGTGTGAATGGAGCAGTTCTTTGCTCCCGGCTGTATGTATGCATGCGGGAGCCAACGCGGCATCGGTTTGTTTTACGGCCCTGATGTCCGGCATGTCAGATGCTTTTTCCATGCGGTTCGCACTGGCTGCCGCAGCTGCGGGAGCAATCCTGACAACGGCAGCGTTATATAAAACCAAGGAGGTTTTTTCTAAATCATGAAATTATTATCCATTGCAATTCCCTGTTATAATTCAGAAGCCTACATGAGAAACTGCATTGAGTCCCTGCTTCCGGGTGGAGATGAGGTGGAGATCCTGATCGTAGATGACGGATCCACCAAGGACAACACCGCCCAGATCGCGGACGAGTACGAGGCACGCTATCCGGGCATCTGCCGTGCCATCCATCAGGAGAATGGCGGCCACGGCGAGGCCGTAAATGCAGGTCTGCGGGCTGCAACCGGTATTTATTTTAAAGTAGTAGATAGTGATGACTGGGTCAACGCAGAAGCTTACAAAGAGGTTCTGGAAACCCTGCGTAGCTTTGTCATGGGCAATCAGACCCTGGATATGCTCATCACCAATTTCGTATACGAGAAGCAGGGCGCGAAGCACAAACGCGTCATGCAGTACCGCACGGCGCTGCCAAAACGCCAGCTCTGCACCTGGAAGGATGTGAAGGTGTTCATGCTGGGCCAGTACATTCTGATGCATTCCGTGATCTACCGTACCCAGATGCTGAGGGAGTGTGGTCTGGAGCTGCCGAAGCACACCTTCTATGTGGATAATATTTTCGTATTCCAGCCGCTGCCGTATGTAAAGACCTTCTACTACCTGGATGTGAATTTCTACCGCTATTTCATCGGCAGACAGGATCAGTCCGTGAATGAACAGGTCATGATCGGCCGTATTGACCAGCAGCTTTTAGTGACCCGCCTGATGCTCGGATACTATCACAGCGCAAAGATCACGAGCTACAAGCTCCGCCATTACATGGTGCGCTACCTGGAGATCATGATGACCGTCTGCTCCATTTTGGCTATTAAATCCGGCACCGATGAGAACATGGAAAAGAAAAAGCAGATCTGGGAAGAGCTGCGGGAGCAGGATCTGGCTCTGTATATGCGCCTGCGCTGGGGCTTTTTGGGACAGAGCATGAACCTTCCGGGCAAGAGCGGCCGCACCGTATCCATTGCCGGCTACAAGATCAGCCAGAAGTTCTTTGGATTTAACTAGTTTATAAAAAATTTAGAATTGACGATAGTTTTAAAATAGTGTATCATTGATTCCGTTAATACTTTACTGAGAAAAAGTAATAATGAGCAAGATACCGGTACACATGTTTGTATCTGTTTCTTACATGAAACAGGGTGGTTTCAAAACAGAGAAGATTTCCGTCCCTGAAATGGGGCGGATTTTTTATTCTGAATATCAGAATGCGCCACTGGCGTATCTGCAGATTACCCGATTTCCGATTGCGCGGGACGACTGCCGACAGCAGGTCTTTCGCATTCCGGATGTCTGAAAATCTTAATTTAAATCAATACATCGAGTGACTGCCGACAGCAGGTTCTTTGTATGCCAACAATTCCGAAACAAAACAGAACAGGTATCACATCAAAGCGAAAGGGGTTATAGGGTATATGAAAACCTACAAAAAATTCATGAACGCCCTCGCAGGCCTGGAAAAGCTGGTGCTGGAAATCGCAACCGTGCTGATTCTCGTCCTGACGGTGGGAAATGTATTTTCACGAAAAGTCATTCATCAGTCCTGGTCTTTTACCGAGGAACTGGTGGTTGCAGTGTTTGTACTGATCACGCTGCTTGCGGCAGCGTTAGCATGCCGGGATGGCGAGCTGGTTAATCTGACTATTCTGACAGATCGTCTTCCGGCGCAGGTAAGAAAAGTGTTTTTGCTTTTCAGCACCATTCTTTCCGTAGCTTTCACCGCAGTACTGTTTAAATATGGCCTGGATAAGGTCATCACCCAGATGCAGAACGGCAAGCGTACCTTCGTGCTGAACTGGCCGGAGTGGATCTTCTGGTCCTTTGTGCCGATCGGTGCAGCCTGCATGATCCTGCATTTTATTGAGTTTTATCTTGACAGCTGTGGAAAGGAGGACAATGACAAATGATCAGTGCAGTATTATTTGTTTCCTTTTTTATTTTCCTGATCATGGGTATTCCGATCGGAATCTGTCTCGGTCTTTCTTCCGTATGTGCGATTCTCTATTCCGGCACATCCTTAACGATCGTGGCAACCAACATGTATTCCGGCATCAGCAAGTTTCTGCTGCTTGCTATTCCGTTTTTTGTACTGTCCGGCAACATCATGGCAAAGGCAGGCATCTCCAAGCGCCTGATCAGGTTCGTTAATACCTGTGTCGGACACAGAAGAGGCGGCATCGCCATCGTGTGTGTAATCGTAGCCTGCTTCTTTGGCGCGATCTCCGGTTCCGGACCGGCTACCGTGGCAGCGCTGGGAGCAGTCCTGATCCCGGCCATGATCGAGCAGGGCGGCTTCTCCGCACCGTTCTCCGCGGCCTTAATGGCAACGGCAAGCTCCATCGCCATTGTCATCCCGCCAAGTATCGCGTTCGTTGTTTACGCATCCATCACCGGTGTTTCCATCGCGGATATGTTTACCGCAGGAATCGTTCCGGGTATTTTAATGGGTGTGGCTTTAGTCATCGTGGTTATGATCGAGGCTCGCAAGAACAACATCCAGTCCAGCCAGAAGCGCGCCAGCGGAAAAGAGCGCTGGGAGGCATTCAAGGACGCGTTCTGGGGACTGTTAATGCCCGTCATCATCCTGGGCGGCATTTACGGCGGTATCTTTACCCCGACCGAGGCAGCAGCCGTATCCGTTGTATATGGTCTGTTTGTCGGCATCTTTATTTACAGGGAAGTAAGCTTTAAGGATCTGCGTGGGCTTCTTGTGGAGTCCGGAAAGACCACCGGCGGCATCATGCTCATTGTAGCAAGCGCCTCCCTGTTCTCCTTTGTATGCACCAAATTCGGCATTGCCCAGGCGGCATCCGATTTACTGGGAAGCATTGCCCACAACCAGTTCACCTTCCTTCTGATCGTGAATGTGATCTTCCTGATCGCAGGCTGCTTTATCGATGCAAACTCTGCGATGTATATTTTCATCCCGATCATGCTGCCGGTATGTAAGGCACTGGGTTACGATGTGGTAGCGTTCGGTATCGTGGCAACCGTGAACCTGGCCATCGGTCAGGTAACTCCGCCGGTTGGCGTAAACCTGTTTGTTGCGATTTCCGTAAAACTGAAAAAAGGCATGGAGGTGGACATTCCGAAAATCTCCCGTGCCGTTATGCCAATGATCGTGGCCTCTGTTATGGTTCTGCTGCTGATCACCTATGTACCGTCTGTTTCCACTTTTCTTCCGAAGGCACTGGCCGGAGAGGGTTCCTACAGTGGAAACGTTGCGGCTTCCTCTGACAGTCAGGCAGATAGTGAAAAAGACAGCGGTCCGGCTGACTTTAACGAAATTGGCGATTACAGTGACTTAGACTGGAAAGAGCAGACCTGGAACTTTACCTGTTCCACCACAGAGACCAGTACCTGGGCTGAGGGTGGACGCAAGTTCGGCGAGCTTATGGAAAAGGCAACCGGAGGCAAGATCAAGGTCAATGTATATGCAGCAGACCAGCTGACTAACGGAAACCAGTCCGAGGGAATCCAGGCGCTGATGAATGGCGATCCGGTTCAGATCTCCATGCACAGCAACCTGATCTACTCTGCGTTTGACCCGCGCTTTAACGTGGTATCCCTGCCATATCTTTTCAGCTCCGTAGAGGAGGCTGATGCCATGTTAGACGGAAGGGCCGGTGATATGTTAAAAGACATCTTAGCCGAGTATGACCTGCACTGCATGGGTATTGCAGAGAACGGCTTCCGCCAGCTGACCAACAGCGTCCGCGAGATCAGATCCGTGGATGATATGAAAAACTTAAAGGTCCGTGTTGCAGGAAGCAACCTGCTCATGGAGTGCTATAAGAGATGGGGCGCAGATGCCACGAATATGAACTGGTCCGAGACCTACACGGCTTTGCAGCAAAAAACCGTAGACGGTCAGGAAAATCCGCTTCCGGCCATCGACGCGGCAAGCGTTCAGGAGGTACAGCCATACTGTTCTTTATGGAACGCAAATTATGACTGTCTGTTCTTCTGTATCAATCAGAAGATTTATGATGCTCTGACACCGGAGCAGCAGGCGGTGGTCGATGAGGCAGGCCAGAAAGCGGTTGATTATGAGCGTTACATCAACCGTGCCGGTGATGAGGAAATCATGGACCGCTGGCAGAATGACAATGGAGTGACCATTACCAGATACGAGGATATGGATGTAGATTCCTTCAAGAATGCTGTTTCCGGCGTAGCTGAGTGGTATCAGAAAGAGCTGGAGAATCAGGGCTACAAGGATGCAGCAGACCTGATCGCAGTCTTTACCGAGAAATCGGACAGCAGCATCGGTGCAGATTCCGTAGAGGATCACAGTGATCTTGCATGGAAAGAGCAGACCTGGAACTTTACCTGTTCCACAACCGAGACCAGTACCTGGGCTGAGGGCGGCCGCAAGTTTGGCGAGCTCGTTGAAAAAGCAACCGGCGGAAAGATCAAGGTCAACGTATACGCGGCAGACCAGCTGACCAACGGAAACCAGTCTGAGGGCATCCAGGCTCTGATCGATGGAGATCCGGTTCAGATCTCCATGCATAGCAATCTGATCTACTCTGCGTTTGACCCGCGCTTTAACGTGGTATCCCTGCCATATCTGTTTGATTCCGTTGAGGATGCAGACGCCATGTTAGACGGTGAGGCCGGTGAGATGTTAAAAGACATTTTAAGCGAGTATGGACTGCACTGCATGGGCATCGCGGAGAATGGTTTCCGTGAACTGACCAACAGTGTCCGCGAGATCAGGTCCGTTGAGGACATGAAAAACCTGAAGATCCGTGTAGCGGGAAGCAACCTGCTTATGGAGTGCTATAAGCGCTGGGGCGCAGATGCCACCAATATGAACTGGTCTGAGACCTACACCGCACTGCAGCAGAAAACAGTGGAAGGCCAGGAGAATCCGCTTCCGGCTATCGATGCCGCAAGCGTACAGGAGGTACAGCCATACTGTTCTTTATGGAATGCAAACTATGACTGCCTGTTCTTCTGCATCAACCAGAAGATTTACGATGATCTGACACCGGAGCAGCAGGCGGTCATTGACGAGTGCGGAGCGCTGGCTACCCGCTACGAGCGTGAGATCAACCGTGCCGGTGACGAGGAGATCATGAAGCGCTGGACTGAAAAGAACGGCGTGACCATCACTTCTCACGAGGACCTGGATATTGATTCCTTCAAGACGGCCGTAGATGGAATTGATGACTGGTTTGTAAATGAGCTGAAGGCACAGAATTATGAGGATGCAGAGGCTCTGGTAGCAGCATTCCGGAAATAAAATTATGATAACAGAATGGAGCATAAAGAAAGCGGATGGCCGGGGAGAAATCCGCGTTTCGGTCATTCGCTCCGCCAGAAAAAGCCTTGGCCTGGAGGTGCGGGATGCCAATACGGTTCTGGCCCGGATTCCGACCCGCGTTTCCGACCGGGAGCTGAAGGCCTTTGTGGAAAATCACCGAAGCTGGATCCTGGAGAAAACAGAGGTCATGGCAGAGCGTGAGGAGAACCGGAAGAGCACACCGGCACCGCCGCCGGAGCTTTTAAGCAAAACGGACCGGATGAAAATCCAGTTAAAAATCGGAAAGCGGGTGCGGCACTACTGTGAGACAATGGGTGTGACAGTCGGTTATGTTACCGTAAAGAACCAGAAGACTCGCTGGGGCAGCTGCAGCGCGAAGGGGAATGTTAATTTCAATTACCAGCTGGCATTTCTGCCGGATGAGCTGCTGGACTATGTGGTGATACACGAACTGGCCCACAGGCACCATATGAACCATTCCAGAGCATTCTGGGCGGAGGTGGAGAAGTATTGTCCGGATTACCTGGAGAGAAGAGAACAGCTGAAAGAGTATTCTTTGTAGGAGGGTGCTATGGCAGATGTAAGAAAACGCATTATTTTCCGTGGCCGCGTGCAGGGCGTGGGCTTCCGCTATACCGCAAAATACCTTGCACAGTCCCTGGGGCTGACCGGCTGGGTGCGCAATGAGTATGATGGAACCGTTCTTCTGGAAATCCAGGGAAGCGAGTATATGATCAATAAGCTGCTGATGGGATTAAACCATAACCAGTTCATTACCATCGAGTGGATGGATACAGAGGAGCTTCCCTTGGACAAAGAGGAAAAGAGCTTTTCTGTCCGGTAGAGCAATATTTTTATAGAAAAAGAGGCGGCTGATGAAAATCAGCGGCCTCTTTTGTGCGTGCGCCTAGCGGCGCACGTTTCTAACGGCTTAAAGTCCCAAATCCGCCCGGTAGTGGGAAGGATATAGCCGAAAGCAAGGGTGTCAAGGGCGACCTCGAATCTGAAGGAAGTTGGATGTGAGGAACATACTAACTCACGGGCATGGATGGAGAGGAAGAAACGTGTGGTACCTAGGGAGGTCTGTGCGGTATGCCTTGAAAGAGGTAACCATTGCATAAAGCAATGCTGAACGCACAGAAGTCAGCAGAGGTCATAGTAGTGTTGTATTAGCCAAAGAGATATGGTATTGTATAGATAGTTTAACAAATCGGAATTTGTAAAGGAGACATTTTTAACGTAACACTGCAAGAATTCCCCCATCCTCTTCAGGTGGTGGGATGAATTGCCTGCATTTGATTCCTAATATGCAATAACTGGCATGATTCGATGGTGCACATAGCTGTGCCGATGAAAAGAACTTATGTTCGATAAAACTATAGACATATAGTGAAAAATATGATAAAATATAATCAGTCGAAATAATAAGAAAGGCTGATTTCTATGAGAAAATTGGATAGTAATGCACATTCGGTGTTTTTGCTATATTACCATTTGATTCTGGTGATAAAATACCGAAAAAAGGTTTTGAATGATCCGATTTCAAATCGGGCAGAAGAAATATTTGAGCATATTGCTCCGAACTATCACATTACCCTGGAATAATCGAATCATGATCAGGACCATGTTCACATCATGTTCCGTGCTCATCCAAAATCGGAACTGAGTAAGTTCATCAATGCGTATAAAAGCGCAAGCAGCCGCCTGATTAAGAAGGAGTACCCGGAAGTCCGGCAAAAGCTATGGAAGGAAATGTTCTGGAGCAAGAGTTTTTGCCTGTTGAGTGCCGGAGGTGCCCCGATTGAGGTCATCCGTCAGTACATTGAAACACAGGGAGAGGGTAAAAGTGAACACCGTGTACCGTTTTCGGATTTATCCGAATAAATCACAAAGGGAATTATTTGCAAAGACATTTGGTTGTGTTCGTTTTGTTTATAACCGGATGCTTGCGGAGAAAAAAGCTTACTATGAGAAAACGGGAAAGAACTTAAGCGTGACACCGGCCAGATATAAATCCGAGTTTCCGTGGTTGAAGGAAGTAGACAGTCTGGCACTGTGCAATGCGCAGCTGCATTTGCAGACTGCATATAAAAATTTCTTTCGTGATGACTCAGCTGGTTTTCCGAAATTCAAATCAAAAAAGAAACCTGTGAGAAGTTATACAACCAATTGTGTGAATGGAAACATCGCCTTACAAAATGGAAGGTTAAAACTTCCAAAAGCTGGCTGGGTCCGCATCAGACAGCATCGGAAGATTGAGGAAGGTTACCGGTTGAAAGGTGCAACCATCACTCAGGAAGCAGATGAACGATACTATGTTGCTTTGTTATATTCCTGCGAGGAACCAGTGAACGAAATCAGGAAAGCAGAATCCGTGATTGGTCTTGATTTTTCCATGAAGGAGTTATATGTGGATTCCAATGGAAATCGTGCGGCATATCCTCATTTTTTCTCAAAAGCCCAGAAGAAACTGGCAAGGGAGCAGCGTAAACTGAGCCACTGTGAACAGGGGAGTAACCGTTATAAAAAGCAAAAGAAGAAAGTGGCACGGAT
>NZ_QUFI01000040.1 GCF_003478505.1 Clostridium sp. AF27-2AA | reverse complement strand
GACTGCAAAATAATATCCACATTTACATTGTGACGGCTCAGCAGCGAAAACACCTTAAAAGCTAGTTCGTAATTCTATTGATGTATCAGTATAGAATACAACAACTTCAAGTTTGTGGAATTGCTCTTGAAAATAAGACATTGACTGAGTAAGCACTTTAGAGAAAAACGGAGTAATAAAACAGGTATGTCAGGCTCCATCGGAGAACCTTGCATCCCTCTACTGCCACCTTCTGGCCTGCATAACCTGCAGCCGCCTCGAAAGTCCGCTTTGTGGATACAACAATCTTCGCCTCATCCGCGAAACGCGTTTTATGCACAACAGGCAGCTCCATTCCTTCCGGAATGAGTTTCTGGTTTTTCACTGACCGTGCAAGGGTGTCCTTAATCCTTCCGTTTGTTTCACACAGCCTTTTGGTATCTTCAAAAATTTCCACATTCTCAATACTGCTCATATGTTTCCCATTCCTTCCTCTTCCGTTCATTTCGGTACTGTCTGGAACTGTAAAAACAGCTGCGGAATCGCTCCCGCAGCCCAGTACCTGGCATTGTCTGCCTTACTGCCATCATCACGAAAATACTCGTTTACCGTATGTAACAGCAAAATCATATCCACCTCTGATACGCATGATGCATCCAGATCAAATTCATAGACGCTGTTCTTTGTTCTGATTGTCAATGAACCATCTTCCACCCGGATACTTCCGTAGGTTGTATGCAGGTATTTGCCCGGGCAATCGCTTGCCGGACTCGTAAAGAAATACACCTGATACTTCTCATACCGGCTGTCGGATTTATAAACCATGATAAGCCCGGGCTGATCCATATACGGTATCCGCCAATCCATGTATTTCCGACCGTTCTTATCTTCTGCTTTACGCAGGATTCCCAATGCCGACTGATCCAAATGCATCTCATCAACTCCTTAATCTTATCACACGGGTATTTCACCGACCGCTGCAATAAAATCCTGATCCCGGTATCCGACTTCGTCGAATTTCCGTAGCCCGGCTTCCACTTCAAATACGTGACCGCAGCAACAACACTTAAGCTTTCGTGTAACAACAATTCCCGGCTCGCCCAGAAGTAACTCCAAGGATGATTTTCCCTCACTGGCTGCCACATACGCATCCATCTTCGCCTGTTCCTCATCCGTCAGCTGGATATGCCACCAATTATGTTCCTCATGGCACTTGGGACACGGCGGGTTGATTTTATAAAGCCTTCCCATAGTCTGGTCTCCTTTCGATTTTCACTCACTTTGAATTCTTTGCAAATCTTAACAGCATTTTCGCTATCTCATTCTTTGTAATCTCCGAAACCAGAGAGAGAATTTTAATATCTTCCTCTGTTAATTCATCGTGATAAAACACAAGCATTTCTCACAGCGGTATTTGCCGGTGAGAATCTCAGGGACAAGTATTGCAATCCGTGCTTTTTATTGCAAATTCAGTAGATTCATCACCAGTTTCACCATTACTTCTTTTTCTTCTGGATTGGATTCAGCAATCATCAACGTAACGGCCACCAAGGTTCCATCGCTGAGTCGTTTTTCTCCATCTTGGAATAAAGCGTTGTTTTTATCCAGGAATTCAAGAAAAAGTGATGCCGCAATTCTCTTGCAGCCATCTGCATAAGGGTGATCCTTGATCATAAAATACAATAGATTTGCGGCTTTTTCTTCTTCAACTCCAAAGACGTCCGAATGAAACGAATTCTCCATAGCATCGACCATATGACGGCAATCTTCATAAGTGATCCTGTAAATCGGCTGATTTCCTTTTGGCTTCTCCAATGTCTGGTGATCATACTGATCCAATAATACTAAGGCATCCGTATACAGATTTACAGCTCTTAATATGTCTGCTTCCTCAACATTCAAAGTGCATGCCAGCATCCTGGTCTGAATATCAATTGTTTTCTGTAGAGCAGCTAATCGCTTTTCGTTGATTGCGTACCCTTGAATAATGTACTGTTTCAAAACATTGTTCGCCCATCTTCGAAACGCGATACCACGTTTTGAATTTACTCGGTATCCTACAGAAAGAATCATATCCAAATTATATATTTTAGGTTTTCTGCCACCTGTACTTTTGTCGGAAAATCCGACAGAAGTTTCGTCAAGTTCTCCGGAAGACAAAATATTTGATATGTGTTCACTGATTGTGGCATGTTTAACTTCAAAGAGAATTTCCATTTGCTTCTGTGTCAACCAAACTGTTTCCTATTCCGAGCTTATCTGAACTTCTATATTCACTTCGCCGTCTGTAAATAAAACTAACTCATTTTTCATTTCTATTCTTCTCCGAACACTTCCTTTAATACCTTTGGCTTCCCGGTCCTGCGGTATTCCTGTTCCACTTCGGCCCGCTCCTCCTGAGTCAGTTCCATCGATAAATCTAGCATCAGGGAAAGACCGTAGATATCCGATTTATCGACCCACGGCACAGCCTGAGAAATCTGAGTAAGGGAGAAGCCGCGAGTGATCATATTCTGGCACACCTGCATATAAACCAGTACATTTTTCTGTCTGGAAACCAGATTTTGCAGATGCAGTTTGATTTCCCAATCATTGACCTCACGGCCATACTTAATCGCTTTCACAATACGAAGCATCGGATGATCGGTCTCGCGGATCTCTTTCACCCATTTCTCACGCTTTTCCTCAAATTCTTCCATGGACATATCCATAAATTTGCCATCCTTAATGTCAGTGATGATATCTGGATACTTCTTGCTTCCCCAGATATCCAGATATGAGCAGCGGGCTTCTACCGGAGTGAACAGCACCTCCAGCAGATACTCCAAATCGGGATCCGAGTCCACTCTTGAACCGAGCCCCAACCCGATATCATAGCTTTCTTTGGAGATCAGTTCTTCCAATGTGTCGTGCAAATCAAACATCTCATGAGTGTCCGGATAAACATAATTTTCCATCATATGAATTTCTCCTTTCTTCCAAAACAACGGTTTTTCTTCCGTCTTCGTTGTTACGGTTTCGTTTTCCAGTTCAATTTTTTCGTTGCAACTATATCATTGTTGAATTCGAATTTCCAATTAGCGGTTTCTGCGGATAACGTTTCGAGTCAAATTTTCACTCAGACGTTCCTGCCTGAAATCATAAAGCGCTTTATCATAATTCCGGTACCGGTATTCCGTTCATTTCAGCATTCGCCAAACCGTTGTCGCCACTATATCATCATGTTTTTTAAATTGCAAGAGGGTATTTTACACCTTGCCGGATGTTTGGGATATAAAAGGAAAACCAGTTTTCGCCCTTATCCCCTCTTGTTTGGGATATAAAAGGAAAACTGGTTTTTAGATTTTTATTCTTTGTTTGCGATATAAAAGGAAAACTCAAATCCCTGTTTTACACCGCTTGTTTCGGATATAAAAGGAAAATTATTACGTTTCCGCATCCCTTGTTTCGGGTATAAAAGGAATGTTTCGGAAATAAAAGGAATTAAACAACACCTGCGTGTTCTGCGAACTCACCCGCCTCCATGATTTTACCGTCTCTCCAGATACGTTCAATATCATAAAACAAACGGCTCTCTTTATCGAATACGTGAACGATGATATCGCCATAGTCCATCAAAATCCAGTTTGCGCTCTGGTAGCCTTCTACCTGCTTGCACGGGTATCCGGCTTTGCCAAGCTCCTCTTCCACGTTGTCAGCCATAGCCTGAACCTGGTTTCCGTTGGAACCGCTTGCGATGAGGAAGTAATCAGCCAGAACGGATACCTCGTGGATGTCGATCACGCGGATATCTTCCCCTTTTTTATCTTCCAGGGCCGTGATGGCCAGTTTTACCATTTCGTTTGTCTGACTCATTCATTTTCTCCTTTTCTAGATATGCATATTTGCCTTTTTCTGTTTCATGGCCTCTGCAAAATATTCATAAGCCTGCATGGTCATCGGGTCAATTGTGTTTCCTTTTTTGTCCAGGTATTCCAGGGTTCCCTTTAAGATCTCGTACATGGTCTCATCCAGATCCTGGAATGCCAGATAACGCATCTGAGGCAGATTGTCTGCCTTGTCACGCCGTGGCTCAATATAGTCTGCAATGTATAAGATCTTGTCCAGCGTGGACATGTCTGGTTTACCGGTGGTATGGCATGCAATGGCAGAAATGATCTCCGGGTCCTGGATGCCATATTTATTCTCTGCCAGATAGGCACCGTATTTTGCATGAATGACAGCCGGAGCCTTGATTTCTGCCTCAGTTAAGGCCACCCCATGCTTCTGGCATTTACGGATCAGCTCGCTGTCGGTAAAGCGCTTTGCACAGTCGTGCATGAGCCCGGCAAGCTCTGCCTTTTGAATATCATAGGCGTAGCGCATGGCTAGCGCGGTGCAGGTGAACGACACGCTTACGGAGTGCTCAAAGCGCATCGGTTCCAGTTTGGATTTTAACTGCTTACGCAGTGTGATGATCTGTTCTGTTATCATAATGTATCCTTCCTACGGTCAGGATGTTGATACAGGCCGTGTTCTCTGATATAGCGTTCTACGCTGTCCGGAACCAGATCATGAATTCCGGTTCCATTGCTTTGTCGTTCCCGAAGCTCCTGAGAAGAGATATGCATGGCAGCGCTGTGTAAAAGAAAAATTGCGGCTCCGTATTTGTTTTTCAGATAATCCGCCTGCTTCTCCAAAGTACAGGCGGCATCGTCACATTCCCGCCTTGCGGCCAGAATCGTAACGTGCCCTAACACAAGCTCCGGATGATACCAGGTTTCAATGTGGTACAGGGAATCCGCGCCTACAATAAAATAGAAGGTGTGCTCCGGGTACGCTTCTTTTAAAAGCTGTAAAGTCTGGGCCGTGTAGGTATTGCCTGTCCTGGAAATCTCAAAATCTGAAAAACGGAAATAGGGATATTCCGCAATTGCCAGTTTCACCATCTCACACCGGTCGTTTGTATCGGTGATCTGATGGTCGGTTTTATGCGGAGGGATGTGGGACGGCATGAACCAGACCTCATCCAGGCTGTATTCCTTCCAGGCCTGTCTGCCCAGTATCAGATGTGCGTTGTGGATCGGATCAAAGGTACCGCCCATAATTCCAATCTTGGCCAAGCAGCTCACTCCCTTCGCAAAATGTACTCAGGGGCCTTGGTTTTACGTAGCCCCTTCTCTGTGATATTAAGGCAGAACGATCTTGCGCTTTGCCTCGTCCTTTGCCGGCTTGTAAAGAACGATCTTTTTGCCGATCACCTGAACCACCTCAGAACGGGTGCGTTCAGCCAGAACCTCTGCGATGGAACGTCCATCGTCGAGGCAGTTCTTTAAGACCGTGATCTTGATCAGCTCGCGGGCTTCCAGTGCCTCTGCGATGGCAGCGGTCAGCTCCGGAGTTACGCTGGACTTACCGATCTGGAAAATCGGGTCCATGGTCATAGCCAGTCCCTTTAAATAGGATCTCTGCTTGCTTGTCATGTTTTATCTCCTGTTATTTATAATAATCAAATGCAAGGCCGTACATGCGGACGGTATCGCCCTCCTGGATGCCTGCGGCCTCAAGCTCGTCTAAAATACCACTCTCTTTTAAGAATTTCTGGAAGAACTGGAAGCCTTTTTCGGATTCCAGGTTCGTGTAGCCCAGCATCTTCTCGATGCGCGGTCCCTCTACTACAAACTCGCCGTCCTCGTTCTGCTCTACCGTATACGGCAGGTTGCGGTCACCGGCGTACTCAATCTCAAATTCCTTCTCAAAGATCACCGGATCCAGGTTTACAGTCTTAAGAAGCTCATATACTGCATATAACAGCTCCTTTACACCCTTACCGCTGACTGCGGAAATCGGGAACACCTTGATGCCTTCCGGCTCAAATTCCTGTTTCAGGATCTCGACCGGATCCTCGTCCTCAGAGTAAACGGCGTCAATCTTATTGGCTGCAATGACCATCGGACGCTTTAACAGCTCCGGATTGTATGCCTCCAGTTCTGCGTTGATGGCGCGGATATCTGCAATCGGATCGCGTCCTTCTGTACCTGCGGCATCTACCACATGGACCAGAACGCGGCAGCGCTCAATGTGGCGAAGAAAGTCGTGGCCAAGACCGATGCCTTGGGAAGCTCCCTCGATCAGGCCCGGGATATCTGCCATAACAAAGCCGGCTCCGCCGTCTAAGTCAACCACACCCAGATGCGGGTTTAAGGTTGTGAAATGATAGTTTGCAATCTTCGGTTTTGCGTTGGATACGCGGGAAAGAAGGGTGGATTTTCCCACGTTTGGAAAGCCGACCAGACCAACGTCTGCAATGACCTTTAATTCCAGCTGAACCCAGAGCTCATGACCCTGCTGACCAGGCTGTGCATACTTTGGTGCCTGCATGGTAGGGGTTGCGAAGTTCATATTGCCGAGGCCGCCCTTGCCGCCCCGTAAAATAGTTTCTCGTTTATTTTCACCGGACATATCTGCGATGACCTTGCCGGTCTCAAAGTCCTTGATGACGGTTCCTTCCGGAACTTTGATCACCAGGTTCTCTGCGTTGGCACCGTGGCATCGCTTCTTGCCGCCTTGTTCTCCATCTCGTGCTACATATTTCCGAACATGACGAAAATCTGTTAATGTATTTAAACCCGGATCCACCTCGAAAATGATGTCTCCGCCTTTTCCTCCATCACCGCCGTCAGGACCGCCTGCCGGCACAAACAATTCCTTGCGGAAACTCACATGGCCGTCTCCGCCTTTTCCTGATTTGATAAAAATTTTTGCATTATCTGCAAACATGGATTCACCTAAATCCTTTCCAAAAAAAGGCTTCATACCAGTAATCAGTATGAAGCCCTGTCAGTGTCATTATTCGTTGATTGTTCTCGGGTATACAGAAACCTGCTTTTTGTCTCTGCCCTTTCTCTCAAATCTTACAACGCCGTCTACAGTAGCGAATAAAGTATCATCGCCGCCGCGTCCTACGTTCAGACCCGGATGGATCTTAGTACCGCGCTGTCTGTAAAGAATGTTACCAGCTAATACGAACTGACCATCTGCTCTTTTAGCGCCAAGTCTCTTGGACTCAGAATCTCTACCGTTCTTGGTAGAACCTACACCTTTTTTATGAGCGAATAACTGAAGGTTCATCTTAAACATCTCTTACACCTCCTCAAATCGAATTTTTATATACGGTTCTCCGTATGTTTCCTCAATGTCCTCTAAGCCGAGCACAAGAGAATTCATAAGGAGTGCTGCTTCCGGACTAATCGCCCCGGTAAACCGGAAACGGAACATCCCGGACTGCTCGTCCTCATCTGCCTCAAACTGGTCGTCTGTGAAATGCTCCACAGAATTTGCCATATTGAGTGTCAGGGCAGACACAGCTGCACAAACCAGCTCCTGTCCTTCCTGATGATCATCTGCATAACCTGCGTGACCCAGAAAAGAAATTCCATGATAACGATGGTCGGAATCAACAGATACGGTTACGTTAATCATGATTAATTAAGCATTGATCTTGTCGATCTTGATCTCGGTAAAGAGCTGTCTGTGACCATTCTTTTTATGATAGCCAGATTTTCTCTTATACTTGTAAACGATCACCTTTTTTGCTTTTGCCTCTTTAACTACGGTTCCGGTAACAGTTGCACCTGCTACAGTCGGGCATCCGATGGATAACTCTCCGTTGTTAACTGCAAGAACCTGGTCAAACGTAACGGTTTCGCCAGCGTCTACACCAAGCTTTTCAACCTTAATGATATCGCCTTCTGCTACTTTGTACTGCTTACCACCTGTTGCAATAATCGCGTACATATGGCACCTCCTATTATCATTACTCGCCAGTTTCGGTGTCCGGATCCGATGGACTCGGAACTTTCAAACCTCGCTGTGCGGCACATACTCATGTATATTAGCATGAAACCATGCTGCTGTCAATCCTGTATTTCAACTTTTTTCAAAGTTTTTTGCCGCGCGGCTGCATCGCTGAATACGGGAAACGTACGCGTTGTCTGCTACTCTCTCATCCAGGTACGCGGGGCAAACAGAAGCAGCATCGGGAACAGCTCCAGGCGGCCTGCCAGCATGTCAAACATCAGGATATATTTGCTGACGGGGCTGAAAATACCGAAGTTGCAGGTCGGCCCGACTTTGGAAAGTCCCGGACCGATGTTGTTTAAGGTTGCCGCTATAGCCGTAAAGTTCGTGGTCAGATCAAAGTTGTCAATGCTGATGAGCAGCAGGGACACTGAAAAGATCAGGATATAGGCTACCAGGTAGGTGTTGATGGAACGCAGCACATTGTGCTCAATGGCTTTTCCTTCATATTTTAATACCTTGACATTTCGCGGATGGATCAGGGAGGAGAGCTCCTTGTTCACAGTTTTCACGGCAATGGCAACGCGGGATACCTTAATGCCGCCTCCGGTACTTCCGGCACAGGCCCCGATAAACATCAGGCACACAAGGATTGTCCGGGAAAAGCCGGGCCACAGATCAAAGTCCGTGGTGGAATAACCGGTCGTTGTGATGATGGATCCGACCTGGAATGCCGCGTGCCTTAATGCAGTCAGGATATCCGGGAACATGCCGCGGATATTCCAGGTGATAAGCAGCGTGCTTACCAGGATGATCCCGAGATATCCTCTCATCTCCTCACAGCGCAGGGCATCCTTCGGCTTGCGGATCAGAAACAGGTAATATACATTAAAATTCACACCGAACAGGATCATGAAAATGGTAAAGATCCACTGCTGAAGGGATGTATAATCTCCGCAGCTGCTGTTGACAATGCCGAATCCGCCGGTTCCGGCTGTGCCAAAGCTCATGGCCATGGAATCAAACAGCGGCATGCCGGTAAAAAGCAGCAGAATGATCTGTACGACTGTGATAAACAGGTAGATCAGGTACAGGATCTTTGCTGTGGTGCGGACTCTCGGAACCAGCTTTCCCACAGATGGTCCCGGGCTTTCCGCACGCATGATATGAATGTTATATCCGCCGGCCAGCGGAAGCACAGCCAGGATAAAGACCAGCACACCCATACCGCCGATCCAGTGGGTAAAGCTGCGCCACATCAGCATGCAGCGGCTTAAGGCCTCTACATCCGGCAAAACACTGGCTCCGGTTGTGGTAAAGCCGGAAATGACCTCAAACAGCGCATCTTCTAAAAGCGGGATTTCTCCGCTCAGGAAAAACGGAAGCGCGCCAAAGAAGCTTAGAACGATCCAGCTCAGGGACACGGCTACAAAGCCCTCTTTTGCATAAAATACGGTACTCTTTAACTTTCTGTGGGCCAGCAGCCATCCGCTGATGCCGCAGAACAGTGCCACACCCAGAAAATAGAACCCGCTTGGCTCCCGGTAGACCAGAGCCACCACACAGGGAAGGATCATCAGGATGCCCTCTATGCCAAGGACCCAGCCCAAAAAGTAAAACACGATTCCAATATTCATAATTCACCCATCCCCTTACCTTAAGATATCCTTTAAATCCTTCAGTCCGGAATGCGTGGTAACCACGATTACGGTATCTCCCGGTTCAATGGTATCTTTACCGCGCGGGGTAATGATCTGCCCGCCGCGGTTGATGCAGGCAATCAGAAGGTTATCCTTAAAGGAAAGCTTCTCAAGCGGGATTCCGATGAGAGGCGCATCCTTGCCGACACGGAACTCCAGAGCCTCTGCCTTGTTCTGAACGATCTTGTAGAGGGTTTCCACGTTGCTTCCCATGGAATTCTGCATAGCACGGACATAGCGGATGATGCCGTCCGCGGTGATCATTTTCGGATAAATGATGCTGCCGAGATTCATCTGCTGGATGATGTTCTCAAAAGCAATACGGTTGATCTTGGTCACGAGCTTGGCATTTGATACACTGGCTGCGTAGAGGGATAACATGATGTTTTCCTCATCGAAGCCGGTCAGAGCCGCAAAGGATTCTGTCTGGGCAATGCCCTCTTCCATCAGAAGCTGCTGGTCGGAACCATCGCCGTGAATGATCATAGCCTTTGGCAGCAGCTCACTCAGCTCATGGCAGCGTGCCAGATCCTGTTCGATGATCTTGATCTTGATGCCGGTATCCTCTAACATCTTCGCCAGATAATATGTGATCTTACCGCCGCCTACCAGCATGGCCGTCTTAACGGTTGTGTTGGAGATACCAACCTGACGGAAAAACTCGGATGCCTGGGAGGAGGAAGCTACGAAAGAGATCTTGTCCCCTTTCTGCAGACGGAAATTACCGCCCGGAATGATCACATCGGCACCTCGCTCCACAGCACAGATCAGGATGCTGCAGTGCAGACGAGGGGCCACCTCATAGACCTGCATGTTATCCAGCACGGAATTGTTCGGTATGATAAACTTCATGAGCTCTACACGTCCCTTGGCAAACGCGTCGATTTTGATGACAGACGGGAACTTTAACAGGCGGGCAATCTCAGTCGCTGCAGCCAGCTCCGGGTTGATAGCCATGGAAAGGTTTAGCTCCTCCCGGATATACTGTACCTCATTGGCATATTCCGGATTTCGGATTCGTGCGATGGTGTGACAGTTACCTGCCTTTTTCGCGATCAGGCAGCAGAGCATATTTAACTCATCCGAGTTGGTGGTCGCGATCAGAAGATCGGTTTCCTTGATGCCGGCCTCTATCTGTACCTGATAAATTGCGCCATTTCCTTCCACTCCCATAACATCGATATTATCAGTAACAGAGCGAAGTTTTGCCCCGTCTTTGTCGATCACCGTGATATCATGGCCTTCATTATTCAGCTGTTCGGTCAGGGTAAGCCCTACCTTGCCGCAGCCTACAATGATAATCTTCATGTCACATCCCCTTTACCTGCCTCCCGCAACATGGTCACGATTTTTTCTGAACCTGCGCGATCTGTTCCCAGAGAGGTCTCTTTTCTTTTTTTCTTGTCATTTCCACCAGATTGAGCGGCGTCATGTCAATAACGGTTGTCTTAACCGGGTCCGGACGGACCGCCGCTCTCAGAGTATCCATGAGAAGCGTTTTATCTTCCTGTGCATCCATATCAATGAAATCAACCATGATAATGCCGGAAAGGTTGCGCAGACGAAGCTGATGCGCGATCTCCTTTGCGGCCTCCAGGTTGATGAGGCGGATGGTGTCGGCAAGATTCTTTTTTCCGGAATATTTTCCGGTATTTACATCGATGACCACCATAGCCTCCGTGCATTCTATTATAAGATATCCGCCGGACTTTAGCCATACCCTTTTCTGACAAGATTGTTCCATTTCATGATCCAGAGAGTAAAGCTTGGTAAGGCTCAGCAGATGGTCTTCGTAAAAGCGCAGACCGGTAGTCTCTGAAATGTCGGAAACCCGGAAATACTCCTGCAGCCGCGCATACAGATCCGGCTGGTCAGTCACGACTTCCTCCAGACTTCCGGCAGGACTGTTTCGCAGACTTTTGATATAATCCGGCTCTGACTCGTAAAGCAGGGTGTAACAGGTACGATAGCGGGCCGTGTTTATGACCCGTTCAAACAGCTCCAGTAACACCGAAAGCTCCCGAAGGAGCTTTGTTTCCTGTCCGTATGCGTTTGTGCGGATGATGATGCCGGTATGCTTTCCCTCAAGAAGTGCTTCTATCTGCGGACGCATCTGTTCTTTCCATTCCCGGTCTTCAATCTTGGAAGAAAATCCGATGACCTGTTTTCCGGCAGTCAGAACAGCGTATTTGCCGGAAAAATTCAGGTTCCCGGTCAGGACCGGATCCTTGGTTTTTACGGCGTCCTTTGCTACTTGTACGATGATCTCATCACCCTCTTTGAGTTTTCTCTCATGTCCGTCAGCAAACAGGGTTACTTTGTTGTCGGTGAGGCTATAATAGCCGGTACACCCATCGGAGAAATCCACAAAAGCGGAATTTAAATTCCGGACGATTTTTTTAACTTTTCCAATATAAATATTTCCCAGAACGGAAGACGTGTCCGCAAGTCCCAGCTCTATGGTAGTTTTCTCTGAAACAAGAGCGGTCAGGACACGGCTGTTCCATCGGGTAATGATCAGCTTATTCAATATTTTCTCCAAATGAATCCAGGGTCACAAACTGATGTGATTCCTCTGTGCCCTTATCTGCATATACTTCCAGGCGGGTCACCATCAGGGCAAACTCGCCCAGGGTCTCGCCGCGGCTTTCTGCGTAAGCGCGGAGGACGGCATCCGGCTTTAGGTTTGCCGCGCTTCCGGTCGCGATCTGTAAAAAGATCACATGATCCGGGCGTGCCTCCATCCGGTAGATCTGCGGGCGGATGTTCACCTCACGCTCTCCCTTTTTGGTCTTTTTCACAATAACGATTTCTTCCTGATCAAGGAATGTCTTGATCCCGTCAAAAAAGCTGTCCGGGTCAGCCGGCTCATAGCCCTCGCGGAAGCGGACCTCATAATCGGCGGCTGCCACCAGGGACATGGCATTTCCGGCATCATCCGGAAGAGCTTTATAGGAAAGCGCCTCCATGCCCTCAACCATATTTTCATTGATGCGGCGAAGCATCTCTTTAGAAGAATCGGTGCTCAGCACTTCAATGTCCACGTATTCACCGCGGCTCTCTAAGCCTACGCCAAGCGGTGCCGCAAAGGACATGATCTGGTGCGGGCTGAAGCCCTCGCTGTAACGGATATCCACATCGGCCCGGCGCATGACCTTCTGGAAATAACGCATGATATCCAGATGTCCGATGAATTTCATGGTGCCTTCCTTGGCAAATTTAATTCTTATCTTCAAAGCAGACACCTCCTCCAAATTTTCTCGCGCCGCAGCCGGAACACTGCTGACGGCAGTTCGGAGTTACCTTCTCGCTGATGGCGGTCAGCCATTCACGCTTTAAGAACTCCTTGGTCACACCAGCGTCAATGAAATCCCACGGGAAGATCTCATCGAGGCTGCGCTTTCTTACGGTATAGAAATCCGGGTCCACGCCACAGGTTTCAAAGGCCTGCATCCAGGTATCGTTGTTGAAATACTCACCCCAGGAATCGAACATGGCGCCGTTCTTATATACCTCTTCTACGACAGCTGCCACCCTGCGGTCACCGCGGGCCAGAACACCCTCCAACACCGTCAGATCTGCCTCATGGTAATTGTATTTTAAGCTCTTGCGGTTTAACATCTCCTTGAACTTATCTTTTACGATGTAGGCACGCTCTAAAAATTCCTCCTTGGTGCACATCTGTGCCCACTGGAACGGAGTAAATGGCTTCGGAACAAAGAAGGAAGAGCTTGCTACCACCTGTACCTTGCCGTTGCGCTGCTCCTTCGGGATTTCATCGTAGTAAAGCTCTGCCACCTTCTCGGATAACAGGGCAATGCCCTCCATATCCTCTCTGGTCTCTGTCGGAAGTCCGAGCATAAAGTACAGCTTTACACGGTTCCAGCCTCCGTGGAATGCCTCTGCTGCTCCCTTTAAGATGATCTCCTCGGTCAGTCCCTTATTGATGACATCGCGCATGCGCTGGGTACCGGCCTCCGGCGCAAAGGTCAGACTGCTCTTCTTGATGTCCTGGACCTTGCTCATGACATCTAAGGAGAAAGCGTCGATCCGCAGGGAAGGCAGGGAAATGTTCACACCCTTGCCCTGAAATTCATCGATCAGGAAATTTACGATCTCTTTTAAATGGCTGTAGTCACTGGAGCTTAAGGAGCTTAAGGAAATCTCCTCATGTCCGGTACTCTTTAACATCTTATAGGCGTGGTCCTTTAAATACTCCAGGCTGCGTTCCCGGAGCGGACGGTAAATGTTGCCTGCCTGGCAGAAACGGCAGCCACGGATGCAGCCGCGCTGGATCTCCAGAACCACACGGTCCTGGGTAACCTTTAAATAAGGAACTACCGGCTTCTCCAGATACGGAACATCGTTCATGTCCATAACCAGCTCCTTGGTGATGGTCGCCGGAATACCTTCTTTGTTCGGGGTGAAGGAGGCAATGGTGCCATTCTCGTTGTAAGCCACATCGTAAAACATCGGCACATAGATGCCCGGAAGCTTGGCTGCTGCCTCCAGGAAGTCCATTCTGCTGCCGCCGTTCTGCTTGTTCTCTTTGTACAGATCAAAAAGCGCATCGTACTGGGTCTCACCCTCACCGATGTAGAACATATCAAAGAATGCTGCCAGCGGCTCCGGATTGTATGCACACGGACCTCCTCCGATGACGATCGGGACCTCCTCCGTACGGTCTTTCGCATGCAGCGGAATGCCGCTTAAATCCAGCACCTGCAGGATGTTGGTGTAACACATCTCATACTGGATGGTAAAGCCCAGAAAATCAAAGTTCTTCACCGGATCCTGGGATTCCAGCGCAAACAGCGGGATATGCTGCTCCCGCATCACCTTATCGAGGTCCGTCCACGGAGAGAACAGACGCTCACACCAGACATCCTCCCGCCTGTTAAACATGGCATACAGGATCTGCATGCCAAGGTGGGACATACCGATTTCGTATACATCCGGAAAACACATACAAAAGCGGATTGTCTCCGGTGTGAGGACTTTTGTGACGGAGTTTACTTCGCCTCCGATATAGCGGGCGGGCTGCTGAATACTCAAAAGAGTTTCGTCATCTAACGCTAATTTCTTCATATCGTTCTTATTTTTCACCTGACTTTTCTATTCTTTTTTGTCCTTTTTATGTGGCAAAGTCCGTCATACGAGGACACGTTGATGTTCGATTTTTTATGCTCTCTGACATGTTACAACAAAATTGAAATTGTGCCTGTTTTCCGCACGATTTTGCCGTATTTGGATGAAATGTTTATTTTTCACACATCCTGGACTGCATCATTATACGGTATTTCCCCGTTTTGCGCAAGGGACTCTTTGGCTGTGACACTCGCGTATGCACCGGTCCAACACGTTTATATATGCCCCAGGATCTAGAATCTCCCTCTGTTTTCCCGGCATCGGGCATTGTACCGTATAGGGAAAAACCGATTCCAACATCTGTTCGTATGGCGACAACAGTTCATATACCGGTTGCTCCGAGACAACGTACATCTGCATGGTAAATTCTGCCTTTGCGTGCCCAAGCACGGTTGCCAGTTCTCTGATGTTGACATCGTGTTTAGCCATGAGGGTTGCATAGGTATGTCTCAGATCGTGCCAGTGAAAATCTTCCGGCATGTCAAGCTCCTGTTTCAGTTTTTTGAACGGCTTTGCGTAACCGTATCGGGTGTAAGGGCGTCCGTTTTCCTGATGCCATACCGCAACATCATCCGTATTGAGGTGCATGGATGTTTCGGTTTGTTCCCAACGTATTCTGCTTGCCAGGATTTCGTCCAGGACAAAGTCCGGTACCGGGATGGTACGCACTCCGTTTATGGATTTTGTCGGAATCCGGCACGATGCGATTTCCCCTTTCTTTAAAGCGGATGCGTCAACGGGGCGTCCAAGCTGCGCTTTCAGATAGATTACTTTCTTTTGATAATCCACGTCACGGTAACGGATGGCAAGTAACTCGCTGATCCGGCATCCCGTCACACATGCAAGCAGTAAGGCGATAAATAAGGACGGATACTTTGCCTTGGCAACCGCCAGCATCTGTCCTGTCTGCTCGGCCGTCAGGGCGTAATGGCGTTTTGTCCAGTCAATACGATCTGTATCAGGTTCTTCCCTTGCGCGCTTGTCCGCTTCCTGTTTCTTTCTGTGTTTCTCCTGTTTGCGGATACAATCCGTTGCCAGTTTCGCCACATTTCTGTTTAACAGATGCATTTTCACGGCAAACCGGAAGGACGTCTCCAGAATGCTCTGTACAATTTTGGCAATGGAAGGCGATTTTGGGTTAATCAAGGTCACGATGGTTTCGGTTGTAACCGCATCCAGATATAGGTTCCCAATCTTCGGAATAATGTGACACCGAATAGCACTCTGGTAGGAGCTGAATGTCTGATAAGAAATCGGCCTTACTTTACGCTTTGCCATATGTTCCTTTAACCAGTAGTCCAGAAACAGTCCGGTTTTGACGCGGAATGGCAGATATGTATGCTCCGTTAATTCAGTCAGAAGCTCCGATCGTTTTTTAACTGCGCTTTTGAGGTCTGAATATCCTCCATATTCCCGTCTCTGCGTGGTACCGTCCAAAAAAGTCAGTTCCAGCCTTATGGTATATTTTCCATGCGCTCGCGTGGGCGTATTACGCATGTTCCAACTGACCACCGATCCATGTGCTAACATTTCCGCAATGGTTTCAGTATGTTTTGCCATGTCACATACCTCCCGCCTTGGATGTAAACAGGAAAGGGTCTTGGTGCGCTTCCGAAACATGACGGATTTTTGACAGGGACTCCACGTGTGTCATGTACACGTCGATTGTGGTATTGGTACTGGAATGTCCGAGATATCGGGAAACTGCCTTTAACACAGCTTCTTTATCTGGATTTCCCTCCGCCCCATATTCATACATCAGGGTTGCGGTAATGTGACGCAGATCATGCGGACTGACGTTCGGAATGCCGGCAGATGCACAGATGCGTTTTAAAGCGAATCCGACTGTATTTTCATCCTTAAGTCTTCCGAAATCCGCGATGGAAACATATCCGTCGTACTGCATTTCCCAGGGCTTGCCCTGTGACAACCTTTTAGCCTTTAAATCATCCAGATAATCCTTGCGTTCCTTCACAAGCGTAAAAATATATCCGGGGATTTTCAGGATACGGTCGCTGGTCTCGTTTTTGGTGGTTTTGATCTTTGGATCCGTATTCCGGACGGAAAACGAACCATCCGGCTTCATGCTGAGCGTGCATTGTCTGGCTGCCTGTCTGCGGATATGTAAAGTCCCATTATTTTCATCAAAGTCCGCAAACCGGAGTCCGCGCACTTCTCCGCCTCTCAATCCCAAAAGCAACAGGCAGACTTCCAGAAAATGTACGGTATACCGGGCTTCTTCCAATAGTTTTCTCACATCTTCCATCGTATAAGACGGGAATTCCTTGACCGGTCTTTTGAACAGGTACGGCTGGACATGCTGCATGGGATTAATACGGATTCGGTCTAGTACCATGACATGGGAGAAAAAGTTTTTCAGAAGCTTGTAAACCAAT
Source organism: Clostridium sp. AF27-2AA (assembly GCF_003478505.1). GTDB lineage: Bacteria > Bacillota > Clostridia > Lachnospirales > Lachnospiraceae > Brotaphodocola. The sequence continues at coordinate 7,787 of NZ_QUFI01000040.1, read as the reverse complement.
GGCTGCGAGGAAACGCAGATACCGTTTGCGCGAGCAATGATTTCTTCAATGTCTTTCCAGGTGATCTGCTCCAGTGTTTTTTCGCCCGTCTGTCCAAGATTTGGAAGCAAATAATGAAACAGTGTGTAGGCCATCAGAACCGCATAAGCGTCTGCTGAATCAGATGGAAAAGTATCATGATACCAATTTTGTAATTCCTCTGCGAATGAAAGAGTTCTTTTTACCTGTTTTCGCAGTTCCTTCATTTCGGCGGCGAACTCATTCAGGGCATTAACGCTGTTTCGCAAGGCGTCTTCCATCTGATCATACCCCTCCGGATGTACCCGGTATGCAATTTCATGGTTGTCGTTTAAATATTTCTCACGAAAATACCATTTACCGTCTGTCTCATTCATAAAAATAGGTGCCTGCGTGGCAGCAGGCTGTGTATGTTCTTTTTGTTTTGTCATGTGGTCTCCTTTTTGTAAGATTCCACAATCAGCCACTTCAAGGATAACACGAACTGACCGTTTGTGAAATCCCCATTTTGGTTATTTTTCCGTCTTTTTTCCATAAAACCAGTTATCGATACTTTCTTTCGGAATGCGGTACATGGTGCCGATTTTATGGACTAAGAACGGGCCGTGGTCGCGATATACCTGAGCCAGGAAATTGTAGACTGCGGAACGCTTGACGCCAAGCATCGTCTGGATATCTTCCGGTGTGTAGGCAATGCGTTCGGTGTCTGACGGATATGTCTGATCCGGTCCACCATTTGCCGATGTCGTTTTTACCATAATTTCTCCTTTCGTTTATTTTTTTGATTGCGAAGAAATTATGGTCTAAAAATCCATATTAATGGTTGAAAGAAAAAAATCACGTAATGTATGCATCTGGAAACAAAAAAACGGTGTTCTTTCTCCAAAAACAATATACAGAACCGAACAAATGTGCTATGATATGGGCAGTACCTTGTAGATTAACGTGCTAAGGCATGTTACTTTACCTGAAAGAGCACACGATAAGAAGGAGAATAAAAAAAGATATGAACAGACAGGATTTAATTGCAGCAATTGCAGAAAAAACAGGAGTGACCAAAAAAGATACAGATGCAGTTGTAAAAGCATTTACGGAAATTGTGATGGACGACGTGGCAGCAGGAAATAAAGTTCAGCTGATCGGTTTTGGAACATTTGAGTCCGTGGAAAGAGCAGCTCGCGAGGGACGGAATCCGAGAACCAATGAGACAATGACCATTGCTGCATCCAGAAGCCCGAAATTCAAACCGGCAGCTCCGTTCAAACAGAAACTGAACTGATGTTCGCGAACTGCGTAAAACTGACCAATACTGTTGGAATTAACAGTTGGGATATCTCAAAAGTAACTAGATTTACAAGCATGTTCAGCGACTGTCCTTCCCACCCGGAGTTTACCAAACGGTCTGGTACCTGGTATAGCGGTACATTTAAACCAACAATCTAATTTTATCTTTACCTTAATCCAAAGCGCAGACTTCGTGCCTGCGCTTTCCTTCTATCTGTTCTCCCATCCTTTTTCACAGGAGTTATATTTTTCGGAACATTTATGCCGCCTGGGAAAGAAAATAAATATGCAATATAGTTCTAAAGAACAATATATAGATTTGTAGATTCTGTATTGCATTTTGCCCAACAGATATAATACCTTTAGACCAAATTTTTGTGCTAAAGGAGATATTCAATGGATTTAAAAGCAGTGGGATTGCGCATTAAGACCGCAAGGGAAGCAAAGGGTTTGACACAGGAAAATCTGGCTGCTCTTGTCGATCTCAGCTCAACGCACATCAGCGTCATTGAACGCGGTATGAAAACTGTAAGATTAGATACGTTTGTTGCCATCGCAAATGCTTTGGATGTTTCTGCAGATACTCTTCTAGTTGATGTTGTAACACATTCCGTGAATGGACTGGCGAATGGTCTGCCGGAAGCAATCCGTACTCTTCCACCGGATGAACAGAAAAGATTGATGAAAGCCCTCAAGGCTTATCTCGAATAGGAGGATCCCTATGATCCTCTATTTTTTTTGTCGTTTTTTGTCGAATCCAGTCGAACGAAAAGCGTTTCTTTCCAATCCTTTATATGCTATATTTGTTCTAAAGAACAATATATAAATCTTTGGAGATGATACTTTATGGAACAGAATGAAACTTTGGAAAATGATGATGTGTTGGAATTTGATTATACCGGTACGGATCAGGCCGGTAATTTAGCGGCCATGGCAGAAAACCTCTCACAAGAAGAAGCTGCGGCCGCCATGAAAGCCATTGAAAAAGTTCGTCAGAAACGTGTTGATGATGCGGTACGGGATTTCCGGACGTGGTTTGACGCAGCACTTCTGCCGATCCTGAAGGGATTTGCAGAACTGGTCGGTGCCAAACTGACTATCCGGCAGGATCACTTTCACGATATTACCGCGGTCTTTACCGGTCGGTGCGGGTTTGATATCACGGCCACCCAGAAACGGATGCGGATGGTCATGGCTGTGGCGGATCATATCAGCGTCAACAGATGGTCCGGCAGTGATGAAGTGGAATTTTCTCTGATCTTTGGATTCCCGGAAAATGAAGAATGAATGTCTGGATAGAGTTGGTGTGATTTTTTACACCGGCTCTATTTTTTATGGTAGAATAATAGATAATTCGGAAGATTTCAGTGAGGTGTATCATGCTTTTGTAGTCAATACAGCATAAAAGTACAGTTTACAAGGGACTACACAGAGTAGGTATCTGACGGGAGGGGTTACGCCCGTCAGATTTTCCATGTGATATTCAAACTGTCGCTTGTGGCTGCTATGGTGGTAATCATCAAGTCTACCACCCGCCGCTTGTCGTCAAAGCAAGCATCGCTGGCGTTTATCTGCAAGCGGCTCAAATTGAATTTGAAGAAGCTGTCCGAGGAAGAAAAGAAGTGGCTGAAAAAGATTGCACAGAAGTCAGACTTGCTGAAAAATCCGAACCCCCAGCGGTGGAGGAAATAAGAGAACAACAAATATGGATTTATGGAGGAGATTACAATGACAGAGAAAGAAGAATTTCAATCGTTTTGGGATTTGCTTGTTCCGCCAGAGGGAAAAGCGGAAACGGTACAAGGAGAAGTTATTAGAATTGCTGGAAGAATAGAGTATGAATTTTTAGATAATGGTTGTATTAACTGGGATGAAGATTTTAAAAAAATGTTGGACGCTTTTTTGAGATATGTCCAATTAGGTAATGGGTTTAGTGGAGACGATTTAAGCTCCGCAGAACTTTTAGTACATCTTTTAAAAGATAACGGAGATAAAGGCTTTATAGATGACAACCTGACCACAGTACTATGTAGCTGTGCCATCGCATGGGTAAAACAAAATCCGGAAACGATACCGCTTTTAGACGCTGACTATATTAGATAAGCTCAATTTCCCATTTATCGAGGAGATAGCAAAACCAGCCGAGCCAGTCAACGGTCAAGATGAACGGCGCATAAATGCGCCGCCGTTGACAGTCCTGCCCGACTTTGCTAATGGGCAATCAAGGCGGGAAAGCCCTAAAACGACTTCCCGCCCATTTCAATTTTTCCGGGAGTGTGTCCACAAGTTCGGGATGTTTTGTCCCTAAGTTCGGCGTAGGACGAGGGACGGAGGCTTTCATATACGCCCTGTCTGCTGACGAAACCAGCCCTGCTCTTGCGGCTCTACGCCACGCAATCACAGCCCTGTTTTCCTGCCGTTTCAAATGCCCTTGCCCTCCCCGGCGGCAATGGCGTTTTCACGGCAACGCCGACAGAGCGTATAACACACTACACTTTGCAAGCAAAGTCGTGTGCCAAAGGGATCCCCTTTGGAACCCCCGGACAACAAAACAGGCTGAATATCTCGCACTTTCCCGGTGCGTGATACTCAGCCTTTATTTGTTGTCAGCAGCCCCTGTTTCGTGGTCTGCGTGTAGTTCCTTGTAAACTGACTTAACGTGCATATGAAAAAATGGAACAAACCGGAGTGCTCAGGGCAGACAAAAATTTCATTGCGACGGATTGGTTTGAAAATTCTTATCTGTGGATGGCAGAGCAAATGAAAAAGCGTATAGGTGAACCACCAGAAAGCGTTATATTCCCCGTGTGGGCCTGGTACCAATGGGAAGGCATGCGGAAACGACCGGATATGCGTGTGCATGGACGTAATTGGGGAGAAAAAGGTACACCTGTTGTCTTACTGACGATTGAGGTCCCGGACAACCTAGTTTTACTTTCTGATTTTGATTACTGGCACTGTGTCCTAAACGATGGCGAAATTATTTTTCCTATTGACGATTCAGCGGTATATTCTGAAGAAGAAAAACGGAAAAGCTGGGAAAATATTTTTGATATCAGCTGTTCTTTTGAAGGTGAAGTACATCCACATCTTAGCACCCAGGCAACCATGTGGGAAATAAAAAGAGAATGGGTGAAAAAAGCTGAATATTTTGTAGCACGATAAATTGGAATTTTTCTTTTTTATTCGTCCAAAGCGTCACAAAGCTTGTCCATAATTTCAGAAAGAGCAGTTGGAATTCCTTCTTCCCAGATTGGACTTTCTAAAACTTCTCCATCTAAAGCCAGTTTTCTTTCCCAAGCCCATATATCAAGACCAAAAACTATTTGCTATGTCGGTCAACACATCCGATTCATAACCGGTTTCAACATCAACAAAATACCCGATAAAGTATTGCTCCACCTCTGAATCGCCTTTGAGCGCAGCTAAATGGTTAAAAGCCGCTTCACGCAGTTTGCTCCAGCGGTCGGACGAGTCAGCACACTTCATAGCCACCTCTTTCAATTGAGGATCACAGTGGCATCTAAGATAGATCAGTGCGGCCCGAAGCTGAGGACTGTACTTGAGTGGGTTTTCCAACCACAAAGATAAATCGTCATCGGTAACCTTGCCAATGTCCGCTACGGTCGTAATGCCAAACTCATACCATGTTGGATAATTGCGCCCTGCGTCAATGAATTCCTGGGGGAGTTTTGAGTCGCGGATTAGGTTTCCCGAGTAAGGGGCTGGGCGCGTGTCGATAGTTTGCTGCCAAGGCTTTGCAGGGAGTATCTTGGCGGGTAACTGAGATATGGAAACGGTAAAGGGACCAAAATACGCGCGGTCCGGGACAGGCGTAGAGCTGGACCTTGCCTGTGCATAGAAGTAGCCGCCAAACGGAAAAATCGTGATACAGGGAAGTTGCCGCCCAAGTCGCGCGGCGGCACAAGCCTTGTGGTGGCCGTCCAACAAAACAGAAATGCCTTCAGCACAGTAAAATGCAATCGCCCTGGGGAATGTGTCTGTTGTGTCAAAGCGCTGCGTGTAATAATCCACACGCTCTTGATTCAAACGAGTTCTCGGCTGAGAAGGATACAGAAAGACAGGAGCGCCTTCGCTGTAAGTAAATTCAAAATCCGGGTCATTGTACCAAGCTGGTCCGGTAGCCTCTACATTGGAAAATGCGTCGGGAACATCCCAGAAAAAGTTTCCATTTCCATCGGCAGGGAAACTGTCTCCGTCTGCAATTACATAAAGACCGGAGGACAGAAGCCCCAGCAACGGGGCCATGGAAGCGATGGATGTGTCCAGATCCACATATGGTGCATTGATGACATCGCTGATTTGCTGCAATTCCGGTGCATCGGCTTTGTCCAATCCATATCCAGTTGCCAGCAACCCGGCGCAGGTAGGGCATTCCGGTGCATTGTGGACAATAAGGGGTGTTCCGCGCAACGTCAGCGCATATTGTTGACTCCAGTCCTCGTTTCTTCCGCGCGACTCCCATTTTAGAGTGCCATTTCCCTCGATCAGCAGTAGACGGGCATCCCGGCACCAGTTTAGGTTATCGGTATTCAGTTTGAGGGGAAAATCGGTTGGTTGCTCGACTTTCCGTTTCTGCCAAGGAAATCTCATAATAGGTGCGCTCCTATCTGCGTGCATTGGTGGTTTAGATAAAATATCGTGAAGTCGTCTCTCATGACTGAAGTCACGAGCTTCCGGTATCCAGTTGGATCCCGTTCCTGAAAGCTCTGCCATGAAAGTGTCCCGATAGCCGGATTTCCCGTCCGGTTGAAGTCTTTAGGACTCCCGGGCTGCCCTTCCTCCATACAGGCTGAACTCAGCTGTCTTCCGGCACTATGCCGCAAGTGCCGCATTCAGCTTAATAAGCGAGGATAAGGTACATTTGCTTCTATGGGCCAGTTCCGGTACGTTTGCCGTCACCGCCTGCCCCGCCGTTGCCGGAAGGGTCTTTAAGAGTTCCCGGATGTAATACCGGGAGCCGATGTTATAGCTCGCGTTCAGGTCGCAGTTGTACTGCTTCCCGGTCGGAAACCGGCAGAGGCTGTAGCTTGGAAGATCTGCTTCCTTGCCTCTCATGACTCTGCCGCTTCCATCAAACGCAAGTCTGGATGTATTCCAGGCACAGACTCGGGCTGTCCGGATCATGTTCCGGTGTACTTTGTCCGTTACCATGGTCTGTACATACTTTGCCCGCCAGAGGTGGAGACGCTGCTTCTTGCTGCCGCGCTTCTTTCCGGCGAGATCCAAGTATTCCATCACAATGCAGTCCACGTCATACTTTATGGCCGTATCCACGATGAACCGGGCGGTCTTGACCGCAATGTCATCGTTGATGCCCTTTGCCTGTTTCCAGAGTCCCGGTGTTTTACGGGCACAGAGTTTCTGTGCGTGTCTGATGTGGCTTACCGCATGTTCCAGGGAGTCGTATTCTCCCGGAAGGGAAAGAAATCCCCTGCCAAGGACCGCGCCCTCCGGAGTCATGATGCTGCATGTACACGTACTGTTAAGCCCAAGGTCTACTGCCAGGATACGGGTGTTTCGGATATCGGTATCTGGAAGTTTTACGGCTGTCTGAAATGCGAAGTCCAGAAACCACTTCTTCCCGCGTTTCTGTAAGGTCGGGACACATTCCTTGTAGTTCTTGCAGTGCTGTTCGATGTAATCCACATCACTTTTTCGAAGATCCACCAGAACCCAGTCCCAGGTGTTTCGGATAAAGACTTTTACCGCCGCCTGATACATACCGGTACGGATAAACATACCGGAACGGTCCATGGCCGGATACACAAAGCCTGTCTGCGGCAGCGACGGTTTCGCGCCGCGTTTCTCCGGCTCCGCTGCCTCCCAGTTTTCCAGGTTGCTTTGGTAGGAAGATACCTTGCCCAGTGCTTCCGCAATGGCAGCACGTCGTAAGTAACTGGGGAACTTGTAGAACGCGGCCGAGAAATCATATGGCACTGCTGGATTCTGCCTGGTCCTGACAGTAAGTGATTCCACCAGGTTTACCCGTTCCTTCTGAAGCTTTCCGGTGGATATCAGGTTCCATTCCGTAAGACAAACATCCACGAAGAAGGAGACTGCCTGACGGTACAGACGGACGGTCTCATCGAAGATATGGTTAAAGCCTCTGGTTCTGACGCGGTACGTCATGCTGAGTTTCATACGGCAGCCTCCTTTCTGTGGTAATTATGGCGGGGAATGGCGATTTCCGGCATTTGAGGCGTCTTACTCACGACTGAAGTCACGAGAATGCGACGCCGGAACTTTCAAAACCTCTATCGGCTATTATCAGCGTTTCTTTTTTCGTCCTTTATGATTCGTTTTCCGCAATGGTACGCCGCAAAAGATTCATTTCGGCTTCATAGCCGTAATCCTCTTTTTCGCTGCTCTCCTTTGCCAATTCCAACGCCTGACTGCATAGATCCAAACCGGCTTTCTTTTCCCTGCGGCCGCCGATACCCAAAAGCTTGCAGCGCGCCAAG
>NZ_QUFI01000004.1:58181-162014 GCF_003478505.1 Clostridium sp. AF27-2AA | reverse complement strand
CGGCCTGCTTCGGACCTTTTGTGACTATTCTTAAATTGTTACTTAATCAACAGAGATTTTCCTGTCATTTCTTTTGGCTGCTCCATGCCCATCAGTTCAATGAGGGTCGGGGCGATGTCTGCCAGGCAGCCTCCTTCTCTTAACTTGTAAGACGGATCTGCGTTAACCAGAATAAACGGTACCGGGTTGGTGGTATGAGCGGTCCACGGCTCGCCGGTGCTGTAATCTACCAGCTGCTCTGCGTTTCCATGGTCAGCACAGATAAACATGACACCATTCACTTCTTTGATGGCATCTACTGCTCTGCCCACACAGGCATCTACGGCCTCAATTGCCTTGATGGCTGCGCTCTCTACGCCGGTATGTCCCACCATATCCGGGTTTGCAAAGTTGATGATGATAACATCGTACTTGCCGGACTTGATACAGTCTACCAGCTTGTCGCAGACTGCCGGTGCGCTCATCTCCGGTTTTAAGTCGTAGGTGGCTACTTCCTTCGGAGATGGAACCAGAATGCGGTCCTCGCCCGGGTTCGGCTCTTCCACGCCGCCGTTAAAGAAGAAGGTAACGTGTGCGTATTTCTCAGTCTCGGCAATACGGGCCTGCTTTAAGCCATGGGCTGCCAGGAACTCACCGAAGGTGTTGGTGATGCTTTCCTTCTTGAAGGCCACCAGCTTATTCTCGATGGTCTCATCGTAATCGGTGAAGCAGACGAAGGTGGTCTTCACACGCTCGCCGCGGTCAAATCCGGTAAACTCATCATCGCAGAAGGCATGGGTCAGCTGACGGGCACGATCCGGACGGAAGTTGAAGAAGATCACAGAATCACCAGTCTTGATGGTTGCGACCGGAGCTCCATTCTCCGTGATTACGGTCGGCATCATGAATTCATCGGTCTTGCCGTCATCGTAGGAAGCCTGAATCGCCTCTGCTGCATGCTCTGCGTGATTGCCCTCACCCTTTGTCAGCGCATTGTAGGCTTTCTCCACGCGATCCCAGTTTTTATCACGGTCCATTGCGTAGTAACGACCGGAAACCACACCAACTTTACCAACGCCAAGCTCTTCCATCTTTGCTTCCAGAGCCTCCACGAACTCCTTGCCGGAGGTCGGCGGAGTGTCACGGCCATCTAAGAAGCAGTGCACATAAACCTTGGAGAGACCGTTTCTCTTAGCCAGCTCCAGCAGTCCGTAAATATGGGTGATGTGGCTGTGCACGCCGCCATCGGAAACCAGTCCGAACATATGCAGGGCAGAATCATTCTTTTTGCAGTTCTCAACAGCTGCCATCAGCGCCTCGTTGGAGAAGAAATCTCCATCCTCGATGGACTTGGTGATGCGGGTCAGCTCCTGATATACGATGCGGCCGGCACCCATGTTTAAGTGACCTACCTCAGAGTTTCCCATCTGGCCGTCCGGCAGTCCTACTGCCAGGCCGCTGGCCTGTCCCTTTACAAACGGGCACTGGCTCATAAGCTGGTCCATGATCGGGGTCTTGCCCTCGCAGACTGCGTTGGCCTCGCAATTGTCATTCAGTCCATATCCATCCAGGATCATTAATACCACTGGTCTTTTTTCCATGATCGCTTCTCCTTCTATATTAACGACCGGGATTCCGGTCCGATCATTGCGGCATCCACATCCTGCAGAGCGCAATGTCTGGTCCCTGCATTTCCAACAGGGTTTGTTTAAAAATTGACGAATCAAATATATTGTACTTCACACAGAACAATTTTTCAAGGTGCAATTCCGCTTCTGCGAAGCTTTCTCGCTAAGTTTCCCTGCAACATTTTTTGTTCATGCCTTCTTTTCTTCTGTCCCGGTCCTTTTTCCAAACTGTTCCTCAAAGATCTGTTCCGACGGGGCCGGAATCTTTCCTAACCGCACCTGTTCCAGATACTCTGCCAGTTCCTGTTCCACTCCCGCAAACAGATAATTCTTCCCCGGCTTCACCAGATTGCCCCGGTCCTCCTCAATCTGACGGCTGACACGCTCCATGTCTTCCTCCAGGTCATTTGCCGACATCAGGAGGCAGCCCTGACTCCTTATGATGACCTGCTCCAGACCATCCGAGGTAGCCACCGTCACCCGGTGTTTCTTTCCCATATCATGGGCGAATTTTTCAATGTACTGATCCGCGGTCTCCGCTTCTTTGGTGTAGACCACATGGATATTATGGTAATCCTGCGCGCTTCCTACTCCTCCGGCAACCTTGTAGGCATCAAACACCACGATCAGGTTGTATTTGCGGTAGCCCTGGTAATTGCAGAGCATGTCCATCAGGCGGTGGCGCGCGCCGTCCAGCGTAACCTTCATCAGCTCCCGCAGCTCGTCCCAGGCGTAGAGAATGTTGTAGCCGTCCACCAGAAGGTACTCCTCCACCGGCTCTTCTTTTTTGGCCCTTCCATACTTTCCCGGATCATATACAACCTGGCGCGGGCCGCTGTCGTAGGAGAGCTTGCGTTTGCTCTCGCCGTAGGTGCGGGTGAAGATGGCCTCCAGCTCCTTTTCGTCAGCTCCGAAGGAGGAAGAGGCACTTCCGCTGCCAGCACGGCTGTCTCGGGTTCCTGTCTGTGACGCGGATGTGCCAGACTGGCGACCAAAACCAGCTCCAGTATTGCCAGCTGAACCGACCCAGCCGCTTGCGTCAGATGCTCCTCCAGCGCCCGCCGCATTCCATCCGTTCCCCTCGTCATCCGCGCATGCTTCCTCTCCCAGCACCGGAATCCCGGTCTGGATGTGCATGTAATGCTTGACCTCATACCACGGCACCACAAATCCGGCTCCGTGGGCGCAGAATACCGATCCGGTCGGGTCTGCCAGATCCAGTTCTGCCTCGTAGCGGGTATTTTCCACCACTTCCACCGCGTTGTGGCAAGGGAAATAGCCCTGCAGCACGCAGCTTAAACGGCCCCGCCCTTTCGTGTAGGACACGACCTCCCGCTGGTAATTCTGCATGGTGGCCACCGGCACAACACCGCTTAAGACCATATTTTCTCCGTCCACTTCCGGCGGCTCAAAGGTTCCTTTCATGCGTTCTAAATCCGTCATGGCGCGGCCTACATATTCCGACGGAACCTCCAGTTTAAAAGCATAGTACGGTTCCAGAATCTGCACGCAGCCCTCCGCCGCAGCCTCACAAAGTCCCTGGCGCACGGCCCGGTAGGTTGCCTGACGGAAATCTCCGCCCTCGGTATGCTTCTGATGGGCACGCCCGGCAATCAGCGTAATCTGCATATCAGTAATCTCCGATCCGGTCAGCACGCCCCGGTGGCGTTTTTCTTCCAGATGGGTTAAGATCAGGCGCTGCCAGTTCCGGTCTAAAAAGTCCTCGCTGCACCGCGCGGAAAACTGCAATCCGCTGCCCGGCTCCCCCGGTTCCATCAGAAGATGCACCTCCGCGTAGTGGCGCAGCGGCTCAAAGTGGCCCACGCCCTCCACCGTGGCGGTAATGGTCTCCTTATACACAATGCTTCCCGCATCCAGGCGGATCTCCACACCAAAACGCTCTGCTACCAGGCTTTTTAACACCTCAATCTGTACCTCGCCCATCACCTGCACCTGAATTTCCTGTGCCTGCTCATTCCAGGTAATGTGAAGCTCCGGTTCTTCTTCTTCCAGCTGCTTTAAGTCGGCTAACATCTTGTGGGCGTCGCATTCCTCCGGAAGCTCCACCCGGTAGGTTAAAACCGGCTCCAGCACCGGAAGCTCGGACTCTGCTTCTGTTCCGATTCCCTGCCCCGGATAGGTGTTTAAAGGTCCGGTCACAGCGCAGATCATACCGGGGACAGCTTCATTTACTGTCTCATATTTTGTACCGGAATAGATACGGATCTGATTCACCTTCTCCGGTTCCTTGCCTTTTTCCTGTAAAAAATCTTTGACCTTCAGACTGCCGGATGTAATTTTCAGGTGGGTCAGGCGGCTGCCCTGTTCGTCCCGGGAGATTTTGAAAACCTTTGCGCCAAATGCTGCGTCGGATGCACCGGTCTCTGTGCGTTCCGGGCTTCCGGCATCTGCCCTCTCCTGCTGCACGACATGCCAGCCCTCTGTACCAGCAAACATCTCTTCACTCATCCACCGCTCCAGCCCGGCCAGCAGCTCCTCCACGCCCTGCAATTTCAGTGCTGAACCAAAATAACAGGGGAACAGCTTCCTCTGCCGGATCAGCCTGCGGATATCTTCCTCCGCAATGCTTCCACTTTCCAGATACCGCTCCAGAAGCTCCTCATCCGACATGGCGATGGTCTCCCAGACCTCCTCCGGCACCTCCGCATCCGCATCATCCAGCAGCGCGAAATCCACGCAGGACTCACTCAGACGCTTCTGCAGCTCCGAAAGCAAAGCTTCCCGATCTGTGCCCGGCTGATCCATTTTATTAATGAAGAGGAAGGTCGGAACCTGGTAGCGCTTCAACAGACTCCACAGCGTCTCCGTGTGGCCCTGCACGCCGTCCGCTCCGCTGATGACCAGCACCGCGTAGTCCAGCACCTGCAGCGTCCGCTCCATCTCCGCAGAGAAATCCACATGGCCCGGCGTGTCAAGCAGCGTGACTGTGGTATCGCCTAGCTGACACACCGCCTGCTTGGAAAAAATGGTGATGCCCCGCTCCCGCTCCAGGGCATATGTGTCCAGGTACGCGTCCCGGTTGTCCACGCGCCCCAGCTTTCTTGTAGTTCCTGTTGTATATAAAATCGCTTCTGACAGGGTTGTTTTCCCCGCATCCACATGGGCCAGCAAACCCACACAAACATATTTTGCAGTCTTTTTTTCTCCGTTCTGACCGCTCATAAAAATCTCCTCCCGTGAAAGCATACTTCTGATTAGTATAACACAAGAGAAGATCAGTTTGTATAAATTTATATGGATCCACATAAATTAACAAGGGTATGTTCTCCTTGACAAACTTATTTGGAAAGGTTATGATGTACCTAGTGATCGCACTATGGAAACTTGAGAAGCCCATAGTCTGGAAGGCCCCTGCGGGAGCCTTTTATTATTTATGCACATGAATTTGCAAAACTAATGAATAACGGGGGAAAACTTGGGGGAAAAGCGCTTTCTAACATATGATGAACAGATTACCTTTCTGGAAAAGGAGAAGGGCTTGATAATTTCTAACAAAGAATACGCCAAAAAGATATTGCTAAAAATCGGGTATTTTCCACTGATTAATGGGTATAAAGAAATTTTCAAAGAGCCGATCAATAATCAGTTTCAGAAAGGTACATCATTTGAAGATATTTATGAATTATATGACTTTGATAATGATTTAAGAAACATTTTTATCAAATACATATTGCTGGCAGAACGAAACATCAAATCATCGTTATCGTATCATTTTTGCAAAGAATATGGAGATTTGCAGTCAGATTACCTGAATGTGAACAATTATGATTATACAGGTAAGAAAAAATCTGTCATAGATAAAATGGTAAAGATTATGTCTGGACAGTTACGATATGACAGTGATTACATTTATATCCGACATTATATGACTACATATCACTATGTGCCCTTGTGGGTATTGATGAATGTTCTTACGATTGGGCAGTTATCAAAAATCTATGCCAGTCAAAAGGGACGTATACAAATTCCTAAGGAAAAAGGTCGTTACACATATGGTAAGAACGATCTCTATGCACAGGTTATTATTTTAAAGTTACTTTTATCAACCGAAGATTTTCATAAATTCTTTCATGATTTAAAAATGTGTTTTAAAAAGCATTCAATACACAAGGAAATCCTTGGGAAAATGGGATTTCCAGAGAATTGGCAAAGAATTGGACGAATTAAAAACTATATAAAATCAGAAATTCTATAAAGGAGACTCCCGTCACCTTTTTCCATATTCCACCTGGCGGAGCTGGTACACCGGGCCGCCTGGTTTGTTTTCTTCTATGACCATGGCGGTCAGCTTGTTTCTGGCCACGCAGCCGGTGTCAAGGCCGATGCAGCCGCGCTCCGGCAGCGGCTGCGTTCTGCCTGCGATAATTGCCTTGCAGGTGGCATCTCCCGGCTGGTAAAAAACTTTTTCCGTGGGAGTGTGCCCGTAAAGCACCAGCTTTCCGCTGTAGGTGCCGTCCTCCGCCAGCTTCCGGTCCCAGATGGCAGTGTGGCGGTCGGTGTGCTCCAGGCCCTTGCAGGAAATGGCCGCGTGCACGCAGATGTAATGCTCCGTTTCATAATAAAGCGGCAGCGTCCGGAGATACACAAGAACCGGCGGTATCTCCATGTTATATTTGTAAAAGCTCTTCCGGGTTGTGGAACCACCGTTATAGTTCCAGAGTGACCGGTCAAAGCTGGCATAGGCATCCAGCATCATGTCCTCATGATTGCCAAGGAGCTGGATGAACCGCTCCCCCATGTCACGTTTTAAGATCTGGCATTCCTGCAGAACCAGGGCAGAGTCCGGCCCCCGGTCGATCACATCTCCCAGAAGGATCAGACGATCGGACTCCCGGTCAAATTTAACTTTTTGCAGCAGTGCCTGAAATTCCCGGAAACACCCGTGGATGTCTCCGATCACGATGGTTCTCACAACGCTCACTCCCTTGTTTCTTTCCAGAGGTAGCCCTTCTCCACATTCTGCAGCGTCCGGTTGCCGAGATACTGCAGCAGGTTATCGTAACAGCGGTGTTCCACCGCCTCCAGGCTGGCCGGATCACAGATGACCTTCACCAGATGGTAATGCTCTCCCAGCGCGGCTGCATTCACCATCTGCTCATTGGAAATCCGCAGATAACGCCGGTACTGGCTGCGCACGGTACTGGTTTTCACCTCATAAAAATCCACGCGCTCCGCGGCAGGCTGTTCTTCTTTCTCCGGCTGTGTCGTGCGTACCCGGATATCCCATCCGGCCTGGTGGTAATCGGTGCTGTCGGGCTGGTAGATCTCTGCCGTGCGCCCATCTGCCGCGGACAGCTGACAGCAGTGCTCCTCTTCTCTGATCACATCATATCCCTGCTGCCGGAACCCGTCAATCAACTTCTGGTTGAAATACTGTTCTCCGGCCTGACCGATCTCACGGAGCTTTTGCGAAAATTCCTCATTGGAAAGATCTCCGTCAAACTCTTCCGCGTCAAAATCCACATCCTGATCTTCCCCATAAAACAATTCCTGCTTCGCTTCGCTGGAATGCGTTTCCGCATCCTGGATCAGCTTCTTTAACTGTTCCAGCGACTCCACGCCTGTATCCTTCAGCAGTGTCTGGAATTCCTTCACCTTGCGGTTCATCTGAACCGCCGCTCTGGTCGTGAGAAGCTTCATCCGGTCTTCTTCCGTGCAGTAGGACGGGAACAGTTCTTTCACCTCGTTCTCATGTTCCCCAATCCAGCCAAGCAGACGGCTGCAGGCATCCTGGTACTGCGGCTCCGCCAGGGAAAGACTCTTCTCTGACAGAAGCTTCTGAACCGCTTCGTTGATGATATTCGCGGCATTTTTATCCCGCATGACATACATTTCCCAGCGCGGCAGGCAGACCCGGCGGTCCACCAATTCCTGTTCCAGTTCTGTCTCATGCTTCTTTCTGTATAATACCCCGGCAAGAGCCCGGAGTTCCCCATCCACCTGATCTTCCTGAAGATTCATTGCCCTGCAGAAAATTCCTGCCTGATTCAAAACAAGTTCCCGCTCCTTCAGCTTATACAAAGGCAGATAATCTACTGCTGCCCGGTAAAAAACATTTAACCATTCCAGCACCGCACCTTCCCCCAGCCCAAGACCGCCGCGCAGCGCATCCAGTGTAGCACATCTGCTGATCCAGTCACTCAGTCTCCAGAGCACCGCACAATACACGCCCCTCCATATAGAATCAGAAAAGCGTGAATCCTTCACCGGCTCTGCAAGTATGGAAAGATCGGTTTTCCAGCAGGCCTCCATAATCCGTTTCAGGTTCTCATCCGGCCCGCAGGCAATCATGATCTTCCAGAAATTTTCCCGGTATTTACTGAATGTTTTTGTATCAAGCAGGCGCGTGTTCTGAACATTTGCATGGCCGGTAAGATAAGCTACCAACCGCCCGATCTCGTAATCTTCCGGCTGTTTTCCCGGAAGGACCGGGAAATCCGGGTGCAGAAGGCATGAACGGATATGAAGCCGGTCCTCCTCCTGACAAAGTATCTCCACACAGTCAGACGCATCCTTCAGACATTCCGGAATATCCGGATCCACCTTCACCTCAAAAAAGCGTTTCAGGGTAAACTGCTCCGAACGCCCATATTCCTGATCCAGAAACACAGGATGCGTTCCCGCCATGATCTCATTTGCCAGAACCGGTGCCTCCATGGCCGCACGGTACAGCCGCCCCACCCAGGAAAGCACATCCTGCCGCGCGGTATCCAGGCGATACTTCGCATTGTGCTCCGCATTCTGCAAAAGCCGCTCCAGGTTGATCCATTTATCCTTCTCAAGTTCATATCCAACCAGAGCCAGATCCCAGTCCGTATCATCCACCGGAACCAGCAGATCCTTAAATGGCTCTGCCAGCTCCTGCACGGCCTTTCGCTGCTCCTCATTCCGCTCCCGGATCAGGCAGAGTTTTCCCTCCGCAAGGCTGCGTTTTCCAATCCTGGTCGGGAAAATGGGTTCCCGTTTCATACAGCCAAGACAGCCATTGTAGAGCCGTGCGCGCACCCACTGTGCCGACCACTCTTTATTCTCCGGGCAGACCGGCATGGCCACCGCATTCTGCAGACTGCCAAAATCCTGCTCCACCAGATTGTGTAAAAACTGCCCGTACAGAACCACCGCCTGTTTCATGAGTTCCTTATTGCGCAGGGCATCGTGGGAATTAGGATTATCCACCAGGCTGATGCCGCTGCGCGGTTCGTTGGGACACAGAGCCCGGCAGTTGATTACTGTCGGAAACGGGAACTGTTCTGCCCCGATCAGCGGAAAGTCAATGTAGAGTTTCGGAGTCTGTTCCCCTATAGGAAGAATCTGTCCGTCGCTGTACTCACAGGCCACCGTGATCCGCTCCGCGCCCTCTCCCGCAGACTGATACACCAGATGACGCGTGCGATCCCCCTGCAAAAATTCCATGCTGTACAATCCATTTCCCAGTTCCACCGGGGTTCCGTTGGTGTAAACAATCCGTTCCCTGCAGAAATCCGTCTCATAAATCAGCTCCACTGCCCGGATCTGCGGGGAAAATAACAGCGTATACAAAATCGTGTGATCCAGGTCCTCCATGCCGATCCGGGCAATCTCCCGGCTGCGTTCCTGATCGAGATGATACAGAAAGCTGGTATTGTAGCCGGTCAGATCAAACTCCTCGTCCGGGATCCCCTCTGCCTGATCTGCCGCCATAAGCTGTGCCATGGCCCGCTCAATGGCATCCAGAATTTCTTCTTTATTCAGACCACTCCGGTCCAGACAGACGGTAAAGGGCAGATACGGATTGTCATCATTTTTCAGGTACGACGTTAACTCTACTCGTTCACTAAGCTGATAGGTAGACATAAAGCCCGTTCCAAACTGGCCAATGCCCTCACCCGGCTTCTTTGAGGATACCTGATAAATGATAGAAAGAATGTCCTTCACGCTGAATACCTTTCCGTTGTGGGAAAATTCCAGTTCTGTGTCCGACAGACGAATGCGGATGGATACCGGCTCTGGTGTCCCATCCGGCTTTTTGTAAGCCAGATCCCTGGCATTCTGCATCAGCTCAATCAGAAACCGCCGCGCCTGGTTCACATCGGACTCATTGCGGATCCGGTTGATAAACTGCAAAATCTTATTGGCCGCATTGGTGCGGTAAATTCCGGTAATACTGTCCTGTAAAATCTTTGCGTAAATTCCCATGTTCCAATTTTCCTCCAGCTTTTCTATGCTTTGCAATACCCCCGCAGCACCCGCTCAAATACCCGATAATTGTTTTCGTCCCGCGGGGTGCAGTATACGGCAAATTCCAGGTTGCAAAAGGCGTGGAGGTAATCTTTCAGCACATTCTTTGCTGCCATGGCCACGACTTCGGGATTGTTTTCGAAGGCACCGCATCCAAAGGCGCCCAAGATCACCGTTTCCGCTCCTTTTGCCAGTGCTGTGTCCAGCATCCGTCGCAGGCGTTTGTCGTGGATAGCCATCAGTTCCCTGCTTTTCACGGAAACCGCGCGGTTTCCATCCCCGGAGTTGTAGCGGTTGCTGGGCTTCGCCCGCAGGTTCGGTGCAGCGCAGGTGATGACATCCACCGCATACCACTCCGCTTCATCCATGCGCCGCGGCACGGCGGTATCGGTCTTAAACACCAGCACCTCCGGCGTGTAGATGATGTCATCGTTATGAATCGGATTCTGCGCCTGGCGGTGCGGGGTATAAAAACGATTCTGCATCTCCTGGGTTTTCAGGCAGAAATACAGGGTGGAGCAGCGGCAGATGCATTCCTCCTGGGCGCCCGCTCCCGTGGTGACACCGCCACCCGGATTGGTGGCGGACGCGAAATTGTGGACCGCTACCTTCTGGCCTGCATACCCCCGCGCCGCCTCCAGGGTCCGTTTTTTGGAAACCACAACCTTGGCCGGTTTCTCATACCGGTTTTTATCCAGATCCGGCAGCGCATCCGTTTCCAGGATCAGCTCCTGGGCTGCCTGGGATGCTTTCAGGCTCTCCGCGATTTTTCTGTTCGTGCGGCACCACGCCTCCGTATCCTCAAACACCCGAATGTTATCTTCTCTTGCCATGTTATTCTTCTTCCTCCTCTGCCACAGCCATCAGCGCATGGAACATCTCCACCGCCTGTTTTGGCTCATAAATCGTAATCTTCTTTTCGCCCGTATTTACCTCAATTCCAAAAAGGGTAATTTCCGGATACTCCATCACTTCACAGGATTCGTCATGATTTACTGCCAGCGCAAACCAGGAATCCGACGACGATCCACTTAAAACATCATCGAGAAGTTCCTCAAACGTGGGATATTTCACACTGTTGATCTGCCGGTACGTCACCCTCCCGACATCGGTACTGCAGATATACAGCGGAATTCTCCTGTGTTCAAACGCATCCGGGAGATACCTGCATTGATTCACGACAGTATACTCCTTCAAAGGTTCCCCGCGAAGCTCACATTCCAGCTGGCGGTCTCCACCCTTGAAATGCAGGATAAAATCCTCAAACTTCTGTTCTGTTTTTAACGGACAGTACACCATGAACGGCTGATCCTTTTTCGCCTGTTCATAGGCCAGTTTTTCCCGTTCTTTTGTCATGTCGTAAGAATCCCACCGCGCATGGCTGGCAAAACTGTAAACTTCACCCATTGCCCCCTGATATACCTGGTCTTTATAGACAAACTCGACATTTTTCCAGCCAGTCATTCCCGGATATACCGTCTCCACACACATGAATACCTGATACCCTCTGTCCTGGCGGATCAGCCACTCCCACACATTGTCTCCGGCCGCGCCAAATTCCGTGATCAGCTTTGCCGGGCCCTTCTTTTCATAATACAGGACGATCAGGCCAAACTTGCAGCCGGTTGACAGGCAGCTGATGCTGCTTTCCCCAAACGGAGTCACCACCCCGTAATCGCCCTGTCTTTTTGCGGAATCAATGTCCTGCATCAGCGCCAGGCAGTCCGCGTCCCGGAACGCGTTCCTGTCCCGGCTGAATATCCGCAGAAACTCCCGTTCCACTTCCATGGTTTTTGTCAGAAAAACCGTTTCCTTCCCATAAAACGCTTCATCCAGCAATATCACTCTCAGCATATTAGTCCCCCTGTCTGACAACGACTCCGGCCTTCGCCTGATTGTACAGTTCATGGAACCGTTGTACCGCCTGCTCGCTCTGTTCGATCAGGATCTTCTTTTCCTTCTTGTTAACCTCAATTCCGTACAAGACCCGCTCTGTATAGTCTGACGCCTCGTATCCTTTGCCATCTTTGGGGGCATCGTCCACCACCAGGACAAACCAGGAATCATACCGGTCACGATACCGTCCACTAAAAAGCCGTCCCGGACCGTACTGCATACCCGTCATAACCTCAAGATACAGAATCTCTAAAAATGACGAATGTCCTCCGCTCCGTCTCTCCAGAAACTCAGTTCCTGCCGCATTGCTCCCGCAAATATAGAGCGGATAATCTGGACGGTAATTTCTGTCATCCAGGATGTACGGACAGGAATTGACCACCGTATAATCCTCAAAGTCCAGCAGGATCAGTCCCAAATAGATCTCTGCATCCGAAAATCTGCCCGCAAACTCCGCGATCGGAACCTCTTCCTGCACCGGGAAGCTGACATAAGCATCCCGCATGTCATTTTTCCATACGAACTCATGGGAATAATTTTCCTGGTTCTTTGTCATCTTCCATCCGGCTTTTTTCCACTTCTGAAGAATCTCCGAAAGATTTTCCTCATAGCTCCCATACGTTTCAATTCCATCCGTAATCGTGAAATTCTCTATCTCCAGCAGTTCCGGTCCCAGATCCTGTCTTCTGATGTATACCGTTTCTCTTATATTTTCGGAAAGCCATTTCCACACATCAATTCCGACTGTTTTCAGATAAAAACGTCGGCACTGGTATTCCCGCTGATTCCAGTGCAAAAAGGTAAGGCCCAGCTTACAGTCAATGGGCAGACAGAACATCGGCATTTCCCCCTGGGGCGTCACAAGTCCGTAATCGCCCTTCCGCTGTGCACCGGCAAATGTTTTCAGAAAATCCAGGGATTTTTCATCCCAAAACGCGTCATCACCATCCGTAACACCAGCAAATGCTTTGAGATTATTATTTAAGATCCGCAGGAAATCCTGCTCTACGCTGTAGGAGTGCTCATCGGTAAAATCATCATAAAAGAAACGGTCTGTTACGATAAAATCCAGTCCCGCCGCGTCTGCCTGCTCCGTCAGCCTGATTCTCTTTGCCTTCATTCTCCGCGTTTCTTCCCGCTGCTCCTGCTGCAGTTTTTCAACCGGATTCAGACCCCAGCACTCCACCAGACTGCTGATCCAGTCAGAAACAGCCTCCGGCGCCTCCTCCCGGTACATCCAGGTTGTCGTGAGAAGCACCTGAAGCGGAAACGCTCCCATATTCTCCAGTCCGGCGATCGAAACTTCATGAAAAAGTCCTTCTTTTCTCAGGAATTCCACCAGGCTGTCTCTCACCTGCAGCGTGGTCCGCGCATCCTCCCCGCAGACCAGCAGGTCAATATCCGAGGTCTCCTGATACTCCTCCGTGAGAAAACTGCCGTAACAAAATACAGTAAACCAGTGCTCCTTCGGAAGCGTATCCAGAAATGCCCGGATCCTGTCCATGATTGCCCGGCGCTTTTCCAGGGTATCCCGCTCTTTATAAGGAAGGATCCGGCAGTCTTCCGGCAATGCCTGGTAATACCGTTTGGAAACAATACCGGAATTTTCTCCCAGTCCATCTTCCCATAACGCGTCAAAGCAGCTACGCATGGCCCCCGCTATATCCGGGAAATTTTTCTTTGCCTCCATGAGCAGCGGGCAAAAACCATCCCGGACCTTATTGTGTCCTGTTTCCGCGCCGATAGCGCTTATCACCCGTTCCTCATCAAAGCTTATGGTGACAATTGCCCCTTCTTCTTCCCCCACAGGCATCCGGAAAGACTTTTCCTCGTCTATGTCTGTCCCTTTCAGCGTCGCATAGATATGTACCAGCCACTGGACTGTAACCAGAATGTTATAAAAATACAGCAGAAGCAGGTTCTTTTTCTCCTCCCAGCTCAGCATCTGGCAGTCACTGCTTTCGTTCTCTTTGGAACGGATCGTGAAGCAGGCCGATTCGTAACGCAGCTGTTCCACTTCGTTTTCCAGCTCTTCCAGTCTCCCTTCCACCCGCTCACGGATGGAAAATCCAGCCGGTGCGATTCCCTGCTTTTTCTGCTCCGCTTTCAGATTTTCGATGACCCCCTTTAAATTCTGCATATTTTACTTTTCCTCCCGTAAGTAACCAGTTTTGTTATTTTTACTGTTTCCAAGAGATCTTAAGGGATCCGCATAATCGTGAATGCTTTCTATTTCCATTGTCTCAGGATTGCAGATCAGTTTGAGCAGGTGGTAATGCTCTCCGGAATGACGCATTTCAGCGTCAAACAGGCGCACAACATTTTTATACCGGCTTCCGGAGGTGCTGATCTTGATTTTATATTCGATACGTTCATCATCTATCTCTGTATTATCTTCCCGGTGACTATAACATTCGTCGATCAGCTCCGGGTATGACTGCACTCTCAGCTCATTCGTCTTCGGAATGTCACCAGGGAATCTATGGAGCACCGTGCCATTGGTCAGCACCGTCTCGCCCACTTCCCATTTTCTGATGCCAAGGATTTCTGTCACATCGTCACCGACCTGATACTCTCCATCCGGCAAAATGGACAGCGGCTGCACCAGGCCCTGGGAAATCTGGCCTCTGAATTTTCTGGTTTTCAACCGGAAACCGGCGCCAAGCACCTCATCCTGTTTGAAGCTGGTGTCCCGCAGAAACTCAAACTCGTCACACACCGGGAGAAAAGAATCCACCTCCATGTAGACGCACTTGTCGCCCACCTGAAACTCACCCTTGTTCGCCACGCACTGCCATCCAAGGACATGCACGCACTCAATCATATCCGCACCCTCTCTTTCCTCTTCCAGTAAGAGTTTCTCCACTCCTGGCCACGGATAAATGCTTTTGCCTCTGCAATATCCATGGTCTTTTTATTTACCACAAGCTTCGTCGGAATAAACCGCGGCTTCCCATTCTTCTCGTAGCTTTCGCCCTGCATTACAACGACTTTTGCTTTATATTTGTCCGCAATGCGCTCCAGCACGCGCTTCATATCGTACTCATTGCTGATGTTCCAGCAGGGCTTTTCTGTCTGATACCAGATGGCAAGTTCTCTCTGCCTCCACTCCGGTTCCCGCTGTCTGGAGCTGCAGACCACGTAGTCAAACCCATGCAGTCCATGAGGCCCGTCCCCACACGGCTCCCCGGCCCCCTCCAGATTGTAGCGGGTCGGCAGTTCACGCTTCACCGCAAATGTCATCGATGCCTGCGAAATGTCTGCCCTGACCCAGCGCGGAACCCGCGTAGAATAACAGTCTGAATGACCGTGGCTCATCCAGCGCAGACGGTTCACGAAGCGGCTGTGCCAAAAGCGCTGCAGGAACGTCCTGCGGTGTGCAACATAGAAAACATAAGGTTTCACGTACTTTACTTCTGTCATCTTTCTTCAGCTCCTTTACTTTTATTATACTGGACCCAATACTCCCGGTCTATAGTTTTTGGTTATTTCAATGTCTCTTTCAATATTTTGTTAGCATAAAATGTGACATCTCAAGATAAAAAAAGAGAAAACCATACCACGAACGATTTTCTCTTTCCGTACTTTTATAAACTGGTGATTCCGAACATATCTGTTTTGTCTCTCAGCATTTCTCCCTTTCCATCAATGGTAATGTATACCTCCACGATCCTTTCCGGAGATATTTTTCTCTTCACTTTGTAAAAAGCAGTGTACTCCCCCAATGCGCAAGAGCGGACCATTACGCGCTCAGCAATCTCATACAACGGCCTGCTGCGCTTGCTTTTCTCTTCTTCATCCCAATTGTACAGATCCAGGGCATACTGCATCTTTTCCCGCAGATAAATATCTGTCGTATCCCAGACAAAACGCCATCCAGCCCATTCATCCAGATAATCAGAAAGCATCCGCACTCTTCTTCCCACGGTCCGGTTTGATTCTTTTATATAATGTTTCAGTTCTTCTGAAAGATACACATACTTTTGCCCGCTGTATAACTGGCTCTTTTCAATCATATGTTCCCTCTGGTCATCTACAGACAGAATGCTTAACAGCAACAGAAGCTGCCAGTCATTCTCGTCGAATTCCAGATACTGAATCAGATGCAGTCTTAGATATTCTGTGAGTATATGATCCTGCATTTTTCCTTTAAGAGCCGCAATCTGTTCCGTCTCCTCATATCTTTTCGGGCAATCATCAAAAGAAATCGTTCCCTTTGTAATCCATGCGCCCCACTTATTTTTTAATGCGGAAAACAGAGCCATCCGCTCCGAAAAAACCTTGCAGGCTTCCGGATCTTTCATAGCTTCTTCATAACGATTAGCAAAACTGTCCCTCAGACTGTCCAGAATCAAATTCTGTTTATCCACGGGAACATACCGAAACTTAGAGAGAATTTCCTGCTCATGCGGTTTTATTGTATAAAAAACATGAAAATAATCCAGCAAAAGATCCTGTTTCTTCGGATCCAGTCCGGCAAATAATCTGCAGACAGCCTGAGAATAACTCTCTTTTACAATTTTCCCGGCTATTTCTATCATTTCCGGGATACTTCTCTTCACCTTTGTACGCTCATATTCTGCTATTCTCTGTTCTCTGATCAGTTCTTTCACCAAATGCAAAATCTTTTCCTGCTGCTCTGTATCTGGAACCGTTTCCCCGGTAACATATCTGCTTACCGTGCGCGCAGTTACACCGAGCTTTCCTGCTACAGCCGGTCTGCCTACTTTGTTGCTTCTCATCATGTTTTTCAGTTTTTTACCAAATTCGTTATCCATAAACAGCTGATTTCCTTCTCGCTTTTGCGTGTCGCTTTTGTATGTCTCTTTTTTATCCTTATTGCATAGTATGTTTTTTATGCTGAACTGTCAACAGAGACTTCCCTGCTTGCTCCAGATTCCGTCTAACCGTTCCACCAGCACAGGAAATAGAATTTCTCCGAACATGGCACTCTGCATGGGCAATATTCTGTTGTCTGCTAGTTCACAGGCCACAACAATACGGTTTTTATCTTCTCCTACCGTTTCATACAGCAGAGTTCTGCTGCTTTCCCCCTGAAAAACATCCATCTCCTTCAGGCCGTTTTTTCGTTCTTGTACGGTTCCACGCTTACAGACCATACTCTCCTTCCGTTCAAAGGTATCCCATACCATTTCCACAAACTGAATCTGAGGCATCGTTAAGAGTACAAAGGGTACCTGATATCTTAACACTTCACACAGTGCTTTCGCCTGTTTGTAATAATTTTCCGATCCCAATTCAAGACGGATTTCCGTATGGAAAGCAGAATCATCAAATGCCTCCTCCGGTTTTTCTTCCGCGACTGCCTCCAGCACTTCCCTTTTTGCCTTTTCCAAAAACATGAAAATACCTTCTTCCCGGCCAGTTTCCAGGCCCTCCGCATTCATGGAAAAACGTTTATACAGACCACCCTCTTCCAGATAAGAAGAAATGGTAATACCACTTCCATAAAACGGCGATGTCTGCCAAACTGCTCTCATATCATAGAGCAGATCGAGCAGTTCTTCCAGCCGGAACCCTCTCCCATTATGAGAAAGCTCCAGCCTTGTATCCGTAAGCCTGCATCTTACAGCAACCTGTTCCATTCCTTTCTCTGTTTCGCATCCCATTGCTGTTGCTTTTTTCAGAAACCATTTCAAAATCTTTTCTGCCATCTTTGTACGCCTCCTTAGCACAGAAATGTTACCTTTTCTCCCATAAATGACCGTATAATTTTTATTCTACATATTAAACAGCTTCCTGCATATCCGGCTCCATCAGATTTCTGGTTTTTTCCTTTAATATTCTGGTCTTTTCCCGCTGCTCCTGCCGCAGCTTATCCATGGGATCATATCCCCAGCGGTCTACCAGCCTTTTTACCCACTCCCCAAAACAAAGCCGATTCGGGACTTCATCTTCATACAACCAGGTACTTGTCAAAAGAGCCTGTAATGCAAATGGACTTGTATGTTCCAGTCTGGTCACTGGAAGTTCATGAAACAGTCCTTCTTTTTCCAGGAACTGAGCCAGACGGCTCTGTACAGCTAATTCTGTTGTAAAACTATCCGCAATAATCAGCAGATCAATGTCCGAAGTTTCCTGATATCGACTCGTCAGAAAGCTTCCATAACAAACTACGGTAAACCATGCATTCTCCTTGCCTCTGGGCTGTAAATTTTTTCTTGGAATGGAATCTAAAAATGCTTCTATCTTTTTCATAATCTCACGGCGCTTTTTCAGCGTATCACGCATTCCATAAGGAAGCACATAGTAGTCCTCCGGCAGCTTTTTATAGTACTGTGCAGAAATACTTCCCGGAATATCCTCCAGTCCAGCCTTCCACAATTCCCCGAAACATTTCTTAAACAGTCCCATCATATCGGGGAAGTCCACATTATAATCCATAATCACCGGGCATAACAGATCACTGGTATAATTGGGCATACGAAGTAATGACGCCGCCTTCCGAATTCTTTTCTCAGAAAAACTCATGAGAATAATACTCTTTTGCTCCGGTGACACATCATAATCAAAATCATCCGGTCCTTTGATGTTCTTTCCCTTTGAGATTCCAAAAAAACGAACAAGCCACTGCACATCCCACATAATATCCGCAAAAATCAGTAGCATGTCACTTTCTGCCATTTTCATGTCATCCCACACATCCGGACTGATTCTGTCAATATTAAATTCGCCGCTGTGATAAGCCGCTCCGTAACGCAGCCTGGCTATGTCATATTCCAGCTTATCCATCGTGCCTTCCACACGATTGCGGATCGTATATGGCGCAGGTATGATCCCCTGTTTTTCCTGTTCATCTCGTAAATCTTCAATAAACCAGCTTATTCTTTCCATGTTCCGTTGCCTTTCATGTATGTAAATGCTCCGTTTCCTGAGTGTCTGCAGCTCATGCTTATACTTTTATTATAGTTAATCTGTTCTCTCTGGTCTATGGATTTTGGTTATTTCATTGTCTCTTTACCATATTTTTTCGACCTATAATATGACATGATAAGCACATCTTCTCCTATCATTTCACACAGCAGGGTTCTGCTGATTTTCCCTGAATATCTTTTCACGGGAAATTTAACTTTCCACCCACAAATAGCCGTTTTCTTTGTTTTTCAGACGTTCTCCCAGATATCTCAACGGATTCGCGTAATCGCGGATGCTCTCCACCTCCATTGTCTCCGGGTTGCAGATCACCTTGACCAGATGGTAATGTTCTCCACAGCGCGCAATTTCGCACAGCTCTTTGTCAAACAGGCGAAATACCTTTTTATACTGACTGCCCGAAGTGCTCACCTTGATTTTGTATTCACGATTCTCATCATACGTATCCACGCCGCCATCCATATGTGTGCACAGAACATCCATATCATAGCTGTCGTCTCCATGGCTCATATTTCCTGATTTTATCTCCACCATATACCGGTTGTTTTTTGTTGCCATGTAGCAAAAATCGTGATCCTTAATTTGGGTTTTATAGCCTTTTTTCCGGAACTGCCCGACCAGCCATTCGAAGACATAATCTTCTCCCGCTTTTCTGACCTCACCAATGACCCGGTCTTTTTCATCCTGCGAAAGCTTTTGAATGAATTCATCCCCTTCAAAATCCACATCTTTTTCGAAATCATAGCCGAGCCCGCTTTTGATCCCAAAGGCATGCCCGCTTTTGAATTTCGTTCCACAAACTACAAGGTCCAGCAGCTCATCCGCGGAATCAACACCCGCTGTTTCGACAAGTTCACGCAGCCGGTTCGCGTCCTCATTCATTCTGGCGACCGATTTCACGGTCAACAGCTTCGCGCAATCTGCCTCACTCCGAAATTCAGGGAAATAATTCGTGCGCGCTCTGCACGTTCTGTTCGTTTCAAGCCAGCCATACAGCCGTCTGCAGGCCTCCTGAACCTCTTCGCTCTGTTCTGAAAGGGGTTTCGAGGCAAACATACGGTTCAGGCCGTAACTGATCTGTCTTGCTACTTCATAGTTGTCTATCCGGCGTATCGGCCAGTCATAAAGCGCAGACTCTACCCGCATATGCAGCCGTTTTGATTCCATATTGGGATACGAAGTATCTATCCCGAGGCCATCCCTGATCTGTACCAGTTCATCGTTCAAATACCCCAGGATTGCATCCTCCGCCGCGATGCATTTCCCCGCACAGTTCGGAAAAATGGCCTGGGTCATCAGGATTTTCATTGGAAAATACTCCCTGCTCACACTATAGAGATGCCCAAGCCACTGGAACGTCCGCAGTTCATCCATCTCCAGCATGGCGGAAAGCCGCTCCATACATCCACAATCCCGAACGCGCTCCATCATACAGCACAAAACTCCCGCGTATGTTTTCTCCCACATAGATTTCGGGAACCGTTCATCCTCGATCCGTTTCAGTTCGATCGGGATTTCCAGGTTCATTCCCTCTTCTGCCAGTTTTTTTATCTTCTGATCCGGTCCACAGGCCAGAAGAAGCCCCCAGATCTGGTTGCGGGTCTGCAGAAATTCTTCCTCTGCCTCAACTTCCTCTTCCTCGTCATCTAAAAGATAAAGTGGAGGATCCCCGATGGCGTGGACCAGCCGGTCCATTTCAAAAGTCCCGGGCTGATCCCCTTCCACCATGCGAAACAATGGCGAAAGCAAAACGGAACGCAATGCTAATTTTTCCTGACCGAAATCCAGCCGGTCCATGGCCTCGGATATATCCTTCAGACATTCCGGAATATCCGGGTCCTTTTTCACCTCCGTGATCCGTTTCAGAACAGGCGGGTCAACCTGGTTTACAAAAATGGCCACATTGCCCGCCATGATCTGATCCGCCAGCTTCCTGTTCTTCATGGCCGCCTTGTACAACTCATAAATCCAGACCGTGTGCTCCGTTCCCGGATCCTGCTCTATCAGGTAATCCAGAATCTCCTGGGCATGCTCCAGCAGGTAAGCCAGGCTGATCTGCTTCTCCTCCGGAACCGGATAGCCGGAAAACACCTCTTCCCAGTCTGTCTGATCCACCGCCGGGAGAAACAGATCCACGGAAGCCAGAAGCTTCTTCGTGACTTCTCTCTCCTCCGCCGTCTCCCCCACCACAATGCAGACCCGGTCATCGTTCAGGCATTTCTTTCCGTCTCTGGTGAGAAACAGCTTCTCTCTGCTGATCAGTTCCAGACAACGCTCAGAAAACTCCTCCTGCTCACAGCCTTTTTCCCAGGCAGACACTCCTTTCCGTTTCGGAATGCGGACCGCATTCTCCACACCCTCAAAACCCTCCTCGACCAGGTTGTGAAGGAAATGCCCATATAACCTCACCGCCAGGGAAAGGGCATCCTGATTATCCATACCCGCGCCGGACATGGCATGGGGATTTTTGTAGTTAGACATTTGCATATTTAGCGTCCTCCTTTTGTGTGGTTAGACATTTTTTCTGTGGTTTCTCGTTGGTTTATTGGTTAAAATTGTTGTTTTAGACTTATTTTTGTGGTTTTATATTGTTTTCGTTGATTTAGACATTTAATTTTTGCAGTTTGATATGTCTAATATTATGTCTATTTTCATCTTTCTTAGACTCTATTTTAGAACGTAGATGTGGAAATGTCAATGGGGTTTTGAGAATTTTGATTAAACCGGTGGTTGAAAAAAGAGGATGACATCACGGCGGAGGTGATGTCATCCTCTTGGGGAGGGGAGTATTATTTTTTTAGTTTTTCCTGATTCATCATAATCATAGCATTCTTTTCTTGTTCCAGGGAAATAATCTATCAGTGCTTTAAGAATTTCCGGTTCTTCCGAAAAAGCTGTCATCCAGACCGAAACGAAACCATCCTCCGCAGCAGTCATTAAGATTTGTTTTTTCATATCCTCTTTAAACAAGTCCGGAGCATCTTTAATATGCTGCCAATGAGTGAGGGACTGCAGCGCCCTATGATAAGAAGCATTTCGATTCAAAAATCTTCTGTCTTTCTCACCATTTTCCCGGGCAGGCTTATTGCCTAAGCCAACGGCCTCATATGTATTAACCGCCCTTTGATAAATAGTTCCAGTTGGATCAAGATCTTTCAGTTCTGTTTCATTGACCATAGGATATCCATTTTTATAAGTATAGGCAATGGCTGTATTGTCTTCATCCGGCCATAAATACCATTTTTTATCCTGTGGCGCTACCTTGTCCTTCTTTCTGGTATTGCAATACTTGCAACTCAGAAGAAGATTTTCCCATTCCGTCAATTCTCCTCCGAGGCCTTTTGAAACCTTATGTTCTACCTCCGGCACATGTTTAATTGACATTTCACAATATGAATAATATAAACCTATTCGTTCCCGCTGAAACGGGATCGCGTCCTGATACCTGTTTATATTTTCATAAGGTGAATCCCCTTTATCTACTGCTCGCATTTCTTTGCTTTCCACGCTTTCTCAATATACTGCTGATGCACCCATGCCATATAGGCAGGGTTTTCACTGTATTCTGCTTCTAATCTGGCCAGTTCTTTTCCAAGCTCGTCAATTTCTTCCTGTGTCCGGGCTTCTTCCAGAGCGGCAAAATACTTTCGGGCCGCTTCATAAATTTTCCGCTTCTTTTCACTATACTGCGGCAGAACAACTCCCATAATCTCCTCAGCTATATCTTCCAATCCTTCGCCGGAATACTCGCTGTCTAATGGCTGATCCAGCGTGATCAGTTCTCCTTCTTCCAGAGACTGAATGATAAACGGAGAATGGGTCGCGCAGATAAACTGTATCTTTGGAAACTGTTCCTTTAAAATTCTGATAATCCGTTTCTGCCAGGTTGGATGCAGGCTCAAATCTACTTCATCAATCAGGACGATTCCCGGTGTTTCTTTCAAAGCCCTTTCTTTTAAATAAGGATTCAGAATGCACATTCTTGTGGCAATATCCAGCATAATCTTGATAACATTCCGGTATCCATCACTCAGCATCTGAAATGGAAGAACCGTTCCTTCTTCAGTTTTCAGCGCAATGATGTCCTCCTCAAACTTCGTCGAAAATATAATTTCTTCTCCTGGCTTCAGTTCCTCCCGGAATGCTTCATTGACAGCCTGCTGAATGGCCTCATATGCCGGAAACAGCTTTCCGTCATTTTCTTCCATGGCAACCGTCTTTAATGTCTGAATATAGCGGAATGCAAGATCCAGTCCATGCTGCACATCCAGACAATGGCTATACGCATCAGTCCTGCTGAAAACACCCTTTTTCACAGACGTTTTATTTCCATCTTTCCATAATCGTGCACTGCTCAGATACAAAACCAGTGGAAGAACCACATCTTCATCGGAATGGTCCGCCTCTGAAATCTTTCGTTCCCACTCTACCACAGTCGGCTGCATGGGATTGGAACCGCCAAATTTCGTGCGGGCATCTTCTTTCAACACCACCCTCTGAAATTTGATAGGTTCTTCTGATTTATCCCATTGCGCCGTACAGGAAACTCCACTTGGATACTGCGGAACCATTCCGGTTGTAAGAATAGTATTATCATCTGAAATCTGTGCTTTCCACCGTACATCTCCGGTCTTGATGTTAAAAACAAACCGGGACGGCACATAAGTTTTAAAAGCTGCAAGATACGCTCCCAGCATTACATTCGCGGCCTCTAATACAGTGGTTTTTCCAGAGCCGTTTTTCCCTGCAAATACATTCATTCTTGGATTTAACGTAAACGTCTCGTTCTCAAATCTTCTGTAATTGGCAAGATTTAATTCCTGGATGTTAAATTCACACATATTTCTGCCGCCTTTCAACTGGTGTCTTTTTGATTTTAACTATAGCATTTTCATGGGGCGATTGTCAATTTTGTGGTTTGTGCAGAGCAAATGTATACATATATACTCACGATAAACGCACACATCATCTTTTGATAATTTCTTTCACGATTTCCAGTGGAATATACTTCTGAATATAATCATCCCACTCTGGCAATTTTTCTGTTTTTCCTAAATTAACATCTGGATTCAAATACTCATATCCAACATCAACAGAATCTTTAATCTCCAGTTCATCCAAACCTGAAAGATTTTGTGTATCTTTTAATTGTTCTATCAATTTTGAATAATTTTCTATCACAGGTCCCAGGCTCGTCCTTTTCCTGCCATTTTTCCAGATTTCTTTGACTTTTTCCTTATCAACTTGAATTTTGTAATGATATTCTTTCTCTCCTTCCTTACCACATGCTACTGCAATAGCACCTAAAACATCTTCATGTGTATCTCTGAATTCTTCTTTTTTCTTGCAGAAAGCTTCTTCATCCTCACGTTTTTCCATATCTTTATTTTTCTTAGCAAGCAGATCACATACTTCTTTTATAATATCTTCCGCTTCTTTCTTTTCAAGTTCGTTAAAACGCTCCTTCCATACTTTCCTGTCCGTGCTTTGACTTTCATTCTCAAGAATAAATATAATCAAATCATCCTTTATCTTTTTCTTTTCAGTATCTTTATTCTCACAATTCTCCAGCGCTTTCTTTACCGCGTTCTTAAATGAATTTTCAGATGAATTTTCCTCTGAAATCTCCATTTTGCTGACAAGCCCTTTTTCCTGGTAGTATTTCACTATTTTAAGTTTTCCAAGAATAAAACGATAATAGACAGTAGTATCATATGTTTTATTCACAATAAAATTATAAATAAAAATTTCATCCTGCTGACCTACTCTGTCGATTCGGCCTATACGCTGCTCCAGTATTGCCGGATTAAAGGGAAGATCATAATTAATCAAGACTTTTGCGCATTGAAGATTTACTCCTTCCTTTAACATATCACTGCATACCATAATTGCTTTTGAAGCTTTCTTAAACCGTTCTATCACCCCTTCCTGTTCAGTCAAAGTGCTCAATCTTTCTTCATACTTTTTTTCATCCTCCCTGCCTTCTTCCGGTATCTTAACCGGAATGGAGAACAGCTTATATTCTTCACCCAAATGCTTAAATAAATATGCGCAAAGATGCTTACACGTTTCCAGATAATGTGCAAACACGATAATTTTATCCTGATCCAGCCTTCTTATTTTCTCCACTAGCTTCTTCGCTTTACTATCATCCTCCTCATCTAATTCCTCTATTTTCGTATCATCACACTTCAATTCTTCATTCTCATCCCATATTTCTTCAAAATCTTCTTCTAACCCATTCATAAACTCAATTTCATTATTATTGTAACATTGCTGCAGAGCATATAAACTGCTTGAACCTATATGCCTATACACAGTCTTGCCAAATTCGTCATCACGGACCGAATCTGTGGTGTCATAAAATTGCTGTTCTTTTTCATTTAAATCACAGTAAACACTCTCTATTTTTCTTATTGCACCACCAGGAAATGCCTCTGCTTTTTTGTTATGCACAACAACAGGCGTTTCACCAAACAGTTCCATTTCAGTTTCCCAATCCGCATAGCTGTTATTAATCGGCGTTGCTGACAAAAACAACTTATGACAACCATTATTATTTCTTAATAATTCGTTTAAGTATCGATACCTCGCTGATTCCCTGTTTCTGTAATAATGTACTTCGTCAACTATTATCATTTCAAATTTTGAATTAGATTTTTCAGAACATTTCTTTAATTGAGATAATGGTAATATATATACCTGATAACAGCCACGATCAAGCTCACCATTTTCTGCTATCTTAGCTGAAATATGAAATAATTTTTGTAATTGTTCCTTCCACTGGATACACAAAAACTTGGGCACTATGATTAAAATTTTTGCAGAATTGTCGTATTCCCTTTCCAGTTTTTCCTTAATAATAATGCCTACCTCAATAGTTTTACCTAGTCCAACATCATCTGTAATGAAAATATTTTTTTTATTTTCTTCCCAGTAGCATCTATACGCATCATATTGAAAAGGATTAAATCTGATTGGACAATTCAGTAAAGCATATGGAAGTGGAAATTTTTTTGGGGCAGATTTATCACACATTTTCATTTACTCCATTCGTAGAAATTCCTTTTTCCCATTTTTCTAATAAATATCTATGTATCAAACTTGGTTGAAATCTTATTTCATATGGCTTATCCAAATATTTTTCTTTAATATAAAATTTTAATGTTACATCGTCATTATTGCTGATAAATTCTACTTTCTGCGCATAATAAAACAAATCCGCGCAGGAATTGCAACACAAAAAATGATATACTTTTTTTCTTTTTTCATCTATAACACGTTTTATTCTCATGGTTGAAAGTTCTGTAATTACTAACCTTTTACATAATGGACAAGTTCTCGCATATCCGGCAAGAAATTTTTCTCCTGTATAACAAGGTTCCATCAGCAGTTTTTTTCGTTCTTCAATGCCTTTACTATTCCAGCATTCCTCTGCAAAATTATCTTCATTCCATTTTTCCTTTAACCTTTTATATTCATCCTCCTCTATCTCCTCCACATTACAAGACCATGTATCATCATAGGTTGTCATTGTATATTGACGTTCTTCCAATGTTATGTCCAAACAATCACTCAGATATTTTTTTATACATTCACGATATCTTCTGGGATCACGCATACCAAACAGATATACCTCTTTTTTATCCTTATTCATTTTCATTACTGTATATCCAATGTCACGCTCTTTTATCTCTCCAATCTTAAAATCTGTATTCTCAATGTACTTATCAAGATTACCCTTAAGTCTTAATTCTTCTTTAATATCATCCAGTACTTCTTTCAGAACATCATTTTCAGAACCATCACTTGTCCTGAGTTCATCACACAAAACAATCAATGCAGCTGCCTTTGATATCTTATTAATAATGTCCGAATACTTTTTAAGATCACCTTCTTTCAATTTCAATTCCAATGGGTCATTGACATTTTGTTCACTTCCATTTAGACGATCCAAACAATCCATAATTTTTTCTATATAAGTTTCCTTCATATCCTGATTACAGATTTCTACCATACGTTTCAAGATTTTCCAACGATTTTCATCAACTTTTTCAAATCCATAATGCAAAATAGCAAAAGAATTTATAGCTTGTAATGAATCTTGCTGGAGAAACTCTTCAAAACTTTTTCCTCCACATAACTGCAAATAATCGCTATCGGGTATTTTATCATTTTTATCATAATACTCTTCGTCTACAAAAAATTTTTTTATCTCTTCGTCGGGAGGATTGGCATCAAATTTTTGTCTATAAAAAATCATGCCTTTTGAATATTTAAATTCCCCGCTTAGCAATTTTAATGGTATATTTTTTCCTTCGAGACTTTTATCCTTTTGTTCACTTTTCTCCTTTCTCCAAAAGCGCTCGTATGTTAAATAATCTAATGATTTACATAACTCTTGATCTTCTTCTACCTCCTTACTAAGAAGGTCTTCCGCAACATCATTGAGTTCTGATTCATCTTTTAAATCTATAAGCTCCGTCGGTATTTTATAGCTCTGATCTCCTTGAATAAACTCTTCAAAATCCTTTCGTTCAACGTCTTTGAATTTATCAGGCTTTTCTATTTCTTTGACAATTCCTTTATTCAATAATATTTGTTTCACCTGCAAATCAAAGTCTTCTAGAAAATACATTTTCATAGCATCCAATTACTAGCCCTCTTTCTGTAAGTCATAAATCTCTCTAAGAATTCCCCAAAAATAATCTGAATATGCTTCTACACTGTCTAATTTCTTTTTCAAATGTTCAATAATTACCTTCTTACCAAATTCTTTAATTATTTCTGTCATTCCTGCTCCGTATAAATAATCTCTTACACGTTTTTTTATTTTTATTTCTTCTTCTGTTTCTGAACCTTTAAGGCAATTTTTATCAATCCATAACAAATCAATAATCCTATAATATCCCGCTGAGTTCACAACATTATTGTCTAAGTGATAATACCAGTCGACGTCCGCTATTTTCGAGAACATTCTCTTTCCTTCTTCTATTATATAAGGATAAATAGGACAATTCTTTTTTCCTTCTCCCTCCGGAAGACTCTCAAATATACTTTTCCACAAATTCTTAAAAAACTTAACAAACGAATCTGAATCATCCTCTGTTTCCGGAAGTTCGTAAGAATCTTGCAAAACATTTTCAAACCATTTTCCAATGCATGATATAGATATAGCCTCATTATCTTTTCTGTCTAGCTCTATTTCTTCAATTGTGTAGTGGTATATATTTTTTGTTTTAACTAAGATGGCGCCTGGTTTTCCTGCCATGGCAATAATCCCATCAAGTAATTTTGGTAATAACTCCTCAGACTTCACTTCAGCTTTTCTGGGTATTGAGGCTTTAAATGATTCTGACTCCAATTTTTCTATTAGATCATATATTTCGGGACATCCAATGTATAAAATATCATTTAAAGCCATCTTGTCTTTGATCCAGCGTTCATCTTGCTTTACCCAACAAGTAAACAATTTTAATTCCTGAATGGACTTACGTATTGAGGTGCCATCTGCATATGTACAATTTTTAAAATAAAATAATATTTCTCCTTCCAGATCTGAAAATTTTATTTTGTTTCCATTTTCAACCTTATAAGCGTTTCTTATTGCTTCAGCAAAATTTTCCTTAATAAACTCATCAAGATCTTTATTATAAGGAGACGGGATTCTTATGTTTCTTGCTATATCCATATCAAACGGCGCATTAATAATGATTGAATTTATATCTTCATCGTCATCAATGGGTAATGGTAATGTAGCATAATATTTAATTTTTTTAGTTTTATCTCTCCAATCTTCTTTAGATTCTTCTTTTTTAACAAAATAATACTGCACTTCTATTTTTTTTGCTATTTCATCCAATCTTTTTTCATACTCATCTTCCTTTTCTCCTTCTCTACATTTCCATTTTTTTCTCTTTTTCATCCAAACTCGTCTACTATTTTCGTTTTCAATCATCTCATAAAGAGAAACAGAATAACAGTAATGTTCTTTTCTCAACTTATCTAAATCAAACTCTGCCGGTGATTCGTTGCCATCAAATTTCAAAATAACTTTTTGGCAATTATCTAAACACATATACGAGTCTTCTTTTTTTATTTCTTCTATTATTTTATCTATTTTATTGTCACTGTTCTCTTCTTTTTTCAGATATAATTTAATTATTGTTTTATCAGAATATATTTCCGGGCTTTCATCTATCCATTCTGGTATTGTGCATGTTTTTATTATATCCTTTTTATCCTTTTTATCATTTTTATTAAAACCACCTTTTTTTCCTATCGAAAAATGGAATCCATTACTATGTATTTCCACGTTTTTGGCCCACTGAAATACACTTTTAAAACCTATTCCTTTTTCTCCTGTAAAAGTTACCTCTCCGTTATCGTCTTTCTCAGTATTTCCCAGATCCGTAATTCCCTTTACATCTTTATACGAAAAACCTCTCTCCTTATAGCAAAGTTCAATGAACCCTTCTTTCTTATTTATCTTAACTTCTATAGGATCGTTAGGATCGTTTTTTATTTCATTTCTTGCGTCATTGATATTTTGAAGAATTTCTAACCAGGTATTACTACTGTGTACTATCTGATCCGCAATATTATCTACATCAAAACCCGACTCACACTGAAATTTTCGTAATTCCTTCAGAAATTCAATAAACTCTTTCTTTTTGTCATCTGGATTTTTGTCAATATACTCATTAAGTTTTCCTAATCTACTATAAAACGCTAATCTAGCTCCTAACTCTTTTTTTTGACCTATAGCATCCTCCACATAATCACTAAGACTTTCATCTAAATTCTCCAGCAAGCAATAGACTTTGTCATTTATAATCGCATAAGTGAAACCATGCCTTTTGTTTTCATCTGAAAAATGTACCTTTATATAGGTCTTTTTTAAATCCTCACTTAATTTTTTCTCATCACAATATTCAACTATAACTTTAATCGAACGATTATCTGGGATATTCACATCGTCCTTGTTATATAATTTATCCCCTTCATTTTTTACATTAATTTTCAAAAAATGATTTATTTTTTGGAAACACTCGAATTTCTTCTTATTGCGCGCTTCTTCATCAAACTTTTTCAGATAATCAGCAATAGCCTGAAGGATTTCTTCTATAGAACAGGTTATTTCTAATTTAGATTCTTGTTGTTTCATATTCGTATTTGATTCTAATATTGCCTGCAACGCACCATCCAGATGTTGCTGCACAAAATTGGGATCTGCCGTCGGATTTGCAATCCATTTCTTAACAATATAGTTACTTACTTTCTCTTTATCTTCCTCTTTATCTTCCTCTTTATCTGCCTCTTTATCTGCCTTTTTATCTGCCTTTTTTTTTGCCTTTTTTTTTGCTTTCGTTCTGAAGCATTTCCACACCTCATCATCTGGTTGATTTTCTAAAGGGAGTAAAAAAGGAGCATATTTATCTTCATCAATTTTAAACTTGTAAGCTTCAGAAAATCCAATCTTTTCAAGATCTCCAGCTCCTATCATCCACCCTCTGCATCCACTCAATACGGCTTGATAATAGTTTTTTATATCATCTTCGCTTTTTTCGGAATATTTCTTTATACTCTCATCGAGTTTCTCTGCCATTTCAGCCTTTGTTATAAATAATTTATTAGGCTTTTCAAAATCCCATTGCGGTATAAGTTCTTTTACATTATATATGCAACCTGTACTTCTCTCCCCGTCACCAACTACCAATAATTCATCCGGAGAAAACGGCAAGTCCTTTTCGCTACGTATTTCATCTTCCCACAAAAAAATCTTTTTATCACAAAGAATACTACGATCAGTTTTCAATTCCGGTAAAGCTTTGAAAAACTTATTAGCCTTTTCTTTTAAATAGTTTACAATAGCTTCTTTATTTTCCACATTCTCTACATATTCATTCCACTTATCCCATGCATCTTTTACCTTTTGAAATTGCAATTTGTCACAATCACAATAAACCTGCGATGCCAACACCTTACCGGGAGCAATTAAATCAGCCATCTTGTCCACTTCCGGCATATCATAAAAATATGATTCCAAAAAACATGCATCTGAATAAGATGTATAGGTTTCATCATTTTGATATGTTTTAAAGATTTGTATATCCGGTTTTATCTCCCATAGCTTTTCTCGGTAATTTTCTTTGTCTATTTTCGAATTATTCCCAATCTTTGTATAACCGATAATCTGACAAATCTTTTTTTCGTTTGTTTTCAATGCTAATAAAAATTCTGCAAAACAATCTTTTACTTTATTTAAAATTTCAATATTCCAAAAAATTTTGTTTTCATTATCTGGCATATCAATCTTAGAACGTTCCTGATTGAGCCAAAATGGAGCATCAACAGAAAATGGCATCTCTATTTTTTCTTCTAATGGCAGTGTTGTATAAAAGCATCCACTTTCACAATTTTTTTCTGAATCTTCCGCCACCGTTATAAATGAAATATTTCTAGTTTGTGCCTCCTTTGCAGCCTTATATCTTTTTTTACATAACTGCGCAGAAACCTTAACTGTTTTTACATATTTTATCAATTTGATTCTTTGTTTTTCTCTTTTTATATCATTTTCTTTTTCGTATACACAAAATTCAAATTCATACGTTGCGCTGCT
Source organism: Clostridium sp. AF27-2AA (assembly GCF_003478505.1). GTDB lineage: Bacteria > Bacillota > Clostridia > Lachnospirales > Lachnospiraceae > Brotaphodocola. The sequence goes on along the minus strand of NZ_QUFI01000004.1, from coordinate 130,757 downwards.
TATTTTTTTCCCATTGAAGAATATTCCTTCTCCGTCAAGTAAATCTTCATCTGAATAATTCCAATCCTCATCTACCGGACTGATGTTTTCATTTTCAATTGCAAATATATATTCCTTTTCTTCGTTCTTTAGTGTAATTTCTCTAATATTCCGAGTAAATAATATATTATTATTAACAAGTACATTTCCAATGCTATTGTCTTCGTTTAAACAAAAATACTCTTTTTTTAAATTTTTTTCTAACTCTTTTATATCCATTTCATCTTTTAAATATACAGTAATTGATGTTCCTTCTCGCTGATCCTCGGGTGAAACATCCAGCCATTCAGGCATCATCGGTGTATCTGCTGATAAAGCAAAATAAAATCCATTACTCTTTATTTCAACTTTCTTGGCAATCTTATAAATTGCCTTAAATCCTACTCCTTTTTCACCCGTTTTATATAGGCTATAACATCCCTTCGGTATTTCTTTCATTTTTCTTAATTCAACATTACCATTTTCATCAACTCCGTTTTTTGTACTTCCACCATAACTACATATTCCACGCACGTCCTCGTATTCAAAACCCTTTTCATTATAATGCAATTTTATACATTTCTTTTCATAATCAAATTCTATAGAAACAATCGCGTGGCCATCATTTTCTGTAAATTCACAATCATCAATATTTTGTATCAATTCACAAAAGCATCTAGTTACACTATAGTTATCTTCCAGATTATTTTTAACTTGTTTAACTACCTCATTATATCTGTCCATTCCTATAAGTGTCTGATACGCAATGATCTTTACATAGTCTTCTTTACTTGACTTTTCTTCTTCAATACGCTTACGTTTCGCTGCATAATTCTCAATCTTTCTTTCATCCAAATACTTTTTTAACTCAACTTCCATTTTATTTATCTCATTTTCATTCATCGATATGTATACAGAATCAGGCAGATACCTCTATCCCCTCTGCATTTGCCTGACTAACTCCTTCCGTTTTATTTTCTTACTTTTCTTTCACCCATCAGCATATCCCATACCCACTCAAATACTGCTTCTCTGCCAGCTTCTCCAGCCAGCACATTAACATATACACTTCATCCCCCACAATCTGATAATCTCGGGTATAGTTGGTTCCTTCATCCTGGACATATATAACCTGGATATAACTCAAAAATCGCCAGTCTTCTACTCTGTAGTTGATCATGTCTACCAGCCGTATGCCAAGCCGCTGAATCTGGCCCAGTTCCAGACTTTTGTCAGCCAGTTTTCTGGCAAATTTGCTTTCCAGTTCTGTCTCTTCTTCCAGTTCTGGAATTTCCAGATATTTATCCCGGCTTTCCGGTTCCCACTGGTACTGTGAAATCCGATTGCAGACCTCTCCGTATTTTAAAGCCCGGTACTGCTCCAATGCATCCTTTTTCTCCTGATCTTTCCGCATTGCCAGAAAATAAGCTACGTCCATAATGACCTGCTCTTTCTCTGCCGGAATACGTCTAAAGTTATCTACCATCTCCATTTCATACATTTTCAGCTCTGCATACAAATCAAAAAAATCCAGCATGAACCTCTGCTTTTCTTCCGGCAGCAGGGCAAAGACGCGAACAGCCCATTTTTCTGCCTGTTCACGCCGTTCCTTGTAAGCCTCTCTGCGTGCGCTTCCGAGCGTTACCGTTTTCAGTTCCCAGACTCTTTTGATTTCCTTTCCTTCCGCAACAAGCTCTTCCGTAGAGTAACCGGCAATCTCCGAAACTGCCTGAAGCACCTGCTCCTGTATTTTTTTCTTCGGTACAACCTCGCCATTCGCATAGCGGCTCACGGTTTTCTGGGACTTGCCGATACGGTCCGCAATTTTCTGACCGGAAATCCGGTACTTTTTCATTAATGATTTTAACACGCTTGCAAAGCTCTGCTCTTCTACAATGATTCCACTCATAAGTTCATCCTTTTCAAAAGTTTAGTTTGGTTAAGTCATTTTTCAGGTTTATTTTGACTGTTTTATGATTTTATGGTACATTTTTGTTTCGAGTTTGTCAATCGCAAAGAGCAGAATTTTCTCACGCAAAAAATCCTGCTGCCATCCCGCATCATGCAGGCAGCAGCAGGATCGTCCTGTTCCTTCTATTGTAGTCCCCGCCGTTCCATCCGGCAATAAACCAGTGGTTTCATTTCCTACAGCTCCAGCCCCTCCGCAATCCCCTTCAGCGTCTCCGCCGACTGGATCAGCCGGGTCGTTTCGTCTTCGTTCAGGGAGATCGGCACATGGGTTTCCACGCCGTCCAGGCCCAGCACCGCGGGCATGCTCAGAGCGATGTCGCGGATGCCGTATTCGCCGTGCATCATGGAGGACACCGGCAGAATGGACCGCTCATTGCGGATGATGCAGGCACAGATGCGCCGCACAGACATAGCGATGCCGTAGTAGGTGGCCTGCTTTTTGGCGATGATATCGTAGGCGCTGTTTTTTACGGACTCCGCAATCTCGTCCAGCTTCATTTTCGGGTTGTCGTAGCCCCGCATCTCGCAGAAGGTGTCCAGCGGAATGCCGGAAATGTTGGTGCTGCTTAACACCGCGATCTCGCTGTCACCGTGCTCTCCCACAATGTAGGAATGCACGCTGCGGCTGTCCACCCGCAGATGTTCCCCCAGGGCGTATTTCATCCGGGCCGTGTCCAGAACCGTGCCGGAGCCGATGACGCGGTTTTCCGGCAGTCCGCTTAAGCGCAATGCCACATACGTTAAAATGTCTACCGGATTGGACACGATCAGCAAAATGCCACCAAAGTTCCGGCTGGCGATCTCCGGGATGATGCTCTTGTAGATTTCCACGTTCCGGTGCACCAGATCCAGTCTGGTCTCATCCGGCTTCTGGTTGGCCCCTGCCGTCACAATGATGATGGCTGCGTCTGCCACATCGTCGTAGTCTCCCGCGTATATCTTCATGGGTGCCGCAAAGGGAACGCCGTGGGAAATGTCTTTTGCTTCCCCGTCCGCCTTGCCGGTATTGACATCCAGCAGCACCAGTTCGGAAAACAGCTTGCTCTGCATCAGGGTAAATGCTGTTGCAGAACCAACAAAGCCGCAGCCAATGACTGCGGCTTTTCTGGATTTGATCACATTGCTCATAAGACCCTCTCTTTCTGTTCTGAAACATGGTTCACGCGCCACGCATAAACCTGTCTCTGTCATTTTTCTGTGTTTTCAAACGTTCCCCTGCAACTGTCTTTGCAGGAAAGCTTTCGATAACACATCTTAGTCTTTGTGAGAAATGGACTCTGTATACCAGACTTATGAAATTATATCTGAAACTCAATGCTCCTGTACCAGCTTTTCCGCGCCCCTCATCCAGTCCACGCGGAAGAAATAGATTGTCATGCCAAAGGCGCAGAGCACCCAGGTCAGCGGCCATCCCGCGATCACCACAAGAAGATTGTGCGTCATTGGTACGGTAATGGCCAGATAAATCTGCCGGATCACAACAAAGCAGCTAAGCATAAAGAACATGGGAATGCTGGATTTTCCGGCCCCACGCAGGGCACCGCTTAAGATCTGGACCACCGGAAGACTCCAGTACGCGTAAGAAAACAGCTTCAGCATTGCAGCGCCGTTGGCAACAACTGCCGCATCGTCAGTAAACAGACTCACAAGCAGTGCACCTTCCCGATTCATCCAGACGCTTCCGGCCACAATAATGACAGAGCACATGAGCCATGCAATAAAAATTCCCCGCTTTACCCGCTCAGTCTTTCGTGCGCCGATATTCTGCCCGACAAAGGTGGTGATCGTCATGTTAAAGCTCTGCAGTACAAGCTGTAAAAAACCATCGATCCGGATCGTAGTAGAGTAGCCTGCAATGGCTGCCGTTCCAAAGCTGTTGATATATGACTGCACCACAACGTTTGAAAAAGCCGTAATGCTCTGCTGCAGTGCCGCCGGAAGTCCGACCATAAGGATCTGTCTTATCATCTCCCGGTGAAACCGTATCTTCTTCAGCTCTACGCGATAAGCCTCGCTGGTCCGGATCAGCTGACGCATGACCAGATAAGCGCTGACCGCCTGCGCGATCATGGTTCCCAATGCAACTCCAGCTACGCCAAGACGGGCCACACATACCAGAAGCACATCCAGGATCACATTTAAAACACTGGCAACTGCCAGATAGATCAACGGATCCCTGGAATTTCCGATTGCTCTGAGAATGCCAGAGCCCATGTTATAAAACAGAAGGAACGTAATGCCGGCAAAGTAAATGGTCAGATAGAGGGTAGAATGCGGCAGCACCTCCTGCGGTACACCAATGGCCCGCAGAAGCGGACGTGTCAACGCAATGCCGGCAACGGTAAACAGGACGCTCAGCAGCACGGTTAATGCCAATGCACTGTGCACAGCCTGACTCATCTTTTCTTTTTGGCCGGCGCCAAAATACTGGGCAATGACTACACCGGCACCAACCGACAGTCCCATGAAAAAGCCTACCAGCATCTGGATGACCGATGCCGATGCGCCGACGGCCGCCAGCGCATTCGTATCCACAAAGTTTCCAACCACATAAGAGTCTGCCGTATTATAAAGCTGCTGAAAAAGATTTCCGATCAGCAGCGGCACGGCGAAAACCAGAAGGGCCTTAGAGATATTCCCCTCAATCAGATCTGTCTGTTTCCCCAACACGTTTATACCCCTTATTTATCCGCCTGATGTTCTTTTAAGTATTCCTCGGTCAGTGCCACTGCATCCATAATACACTGCGGACAGCTGCAGAGTACCTTGCCGGTCTCAACACCCTTTAACTCGCGGCACAGGTAGGAACCGTTTTTTTCTTTGAATTTCTGTACCTGCTCCTTTACCTGCTTGTAGGTGCTTCCCTTCGTCGGCATGCCTTTCTTTAAATCTCCTACGCTGCCCGCAAGTCCGATCACCATCATCATGCCGGACAGGGCGCCGCACATCTCCATCATGCCCATGCCAAGGCCAAAGCCTTCGGCAATCCGAAACATCTCCTGCTCGTCTACCCCAAATTCTTTACAGAAGGTACAGGCCACTGCCTGGGCGCAGTTATACCCCTTGTCATGTAATGAAATTGCGTATTCTGCTTTTGTACTCATGATATTCTTCCTCCGTCTGATATTCATTTCAGTCTGTAACTGCATGTTTTTTCTCAGTTATGAACTGTTCTGATATTCAGTATACTCCGAATCCGGCAGACTGTCCACAGGGCAATTGCCTCACTGTTTTAGAACGTCAGACGCATCTGATGCCAAACCACCGTTCAGTGATTTTCTGTTACAGGTTATCCAGAATCGCCTGCACGCCGGAAAACTCCGAAAACCAGACCGGTGCCTGCATCTCATCTTTATGCTCCCCGATGACCTTTTCCATCCAGACCATATTATACCAGCGTCCGAATTTGTAACCGCACTGATAAAATTCACCGACCAGACGATACCCGATATGTGCATGGTAATCCTCGCTGTTGCGGGTCAGATACTCATCCTCTATCTGCGGCACACCGATGCATGCCTCCATATTCAGGATTCCCATAGCCCCGCACACAGCCTCCAGCGCGCGGTTCAGCTTTCCTCCCACACCACAGCGGCGCAGATTTTCCTCTACATAAATGGAAGTCTCCACGGCCCATTCGTAGGCTGCGCGGTCATGAAATGGACCAACATATGCATAGCCGAGGATTTTCCCGTTCTGTTCTGCCACCAGATACGGATATTTCTGTAAGGTATGGCGGATCCGTCCGCGGAATTCTTTCAGTGTCGGTACCTCATATTCAAAGGTGATGGCCGTTTTGATCACATACGGCGCATAAATAGCTAAAATTTCTTCTGCATCGTCCTCCGATGCAACACGGATATGGATATCGTTGTTTTCCATAAAAGATGTCTCGCTTTCTGTCTGATTTCCATGGCAGCTGCATGAAATATCATCTCCTGTAACACCAAAAATTCCTGCTGAACGCACAATGAGGAAATCCGAAATTTTCACTCATTATACATCAACAGGAATCTATTGTCTATCTTACAAGCAATCTTATTTTTTATATGGAAATAATTCTTCCCAGTTCCACCATCGTTCTATGCGATATGGAGATCACCATGCGGTCCGCGGATACCCGTTTCAGTGCCTTCAAGACGGCCTGCTCGGTTTCCACATCCAGGTTCGCGGTGATCTCATCCAGAAGAAGAAGTTCCGGGTCCGCTGCTGCCGCCCGGGCGATGGAGAACAGCTGCCATTGTCCCTGGGAGAATAGCTCCGGCGTGCACTCCGTATCGTAGCCGTGCTCCATCTGCATAATGTTCTCGTCCAAGCCGGTCAGAACCGCGGCCCACTTCACCGCTTCCATGGAAATGTTTTTATCAAACAGCGTGATCTGTTCTTTGACTGTGCCCGGCACCCGGTGGAAGGACTGCTCCACATAGCCGAACAGCTTTACAAAAAATCTTTGCAAATCCTTATTTTATGCGGGTCAGAAGCGCAATAGTTTCGCAGTTTGCCGTGTCTTGAACCTGTGAATCTACTTATTATATAGTAAGTTATGCTATCACTCAGTTTCCGCACAAAATAAGGCAAAACTGGTTACCGAATACATTTTCGTTTTTCTGAGCAACCTAGCATATTATACCGTAATTTATGTGCCGTAGTCAAATCGTTGTCATTGACTACGGCACATCTGTTTTACTGTCTTAAACCCGGATACTGCAGCGCGCCATCCTGATCAGGTGTGAGCATCACCGGCTCCGTTGCCATCCGGCCATCATCGTCCAGGTAATACCACTTGCCGCTGACCGTCTGCAATCCGGTCCGCATCACACCATCATCGCCCAGGTAATACCAACCGCCGTTATAGATATACCAAGTGTTATGGACCATCATGCCAGCGCCGTCAAACCAGTACCACTTATCCTCATCCCTGTACCAGGCGTTGACCACATACTTGCCGCTGCCATCCCGGAAGTAAAACCGCCAGCCACCGTCCTCCTGCTTCCATCCGGTCTTAACCTGTTCCGGCACCCAGGTAGCCATAAACTCTTCCGGCGTGCCGTACTTCTGAATCAGCGCGGTAGGTGTGCTGCCCCAGTCCGGCAGATAAAGGTGTGGCTTGTCCACGATACTCTTCCAGTTACCGCCCCAGGCAAGGCCCAGTTTTTTTGCAATCTCTGCGGCGCGGCGGAAGTGTCCCTGGCTGTCATTGTAGGCATCATCGGAGATCTTGCCATCCCCATCGATGTCCATCTTAAGATAAAAGTCAAAGGCAATGCCCCACTGGTGCTGCGAGCGGTAGCTGCTGCCCTTGGCGTTGGTTACGATGTTACCAGGCTTGGTCCGACCCTGAGCATACAGGGCATCCTGCTCCGCTGCGGTGCGTAAAGTCTCGCTGATGGCTACGGTGATGCCCTCGGTGGCGCAGGCTTTCATCCAGGCGGATGCGATGCGCTGGAGACGCGGGTGGCAAAGTGTAATGTCTCTCATGGTATCACTCCTTTACTCTGCAAACATCCAGTCGTCTGCCAACATATCAGCCTGTGATGCAAGCCATCCCATCTGTACGCCACTAGTTCCAACAAACGCGATTGCTTTGTTTCCGATAGCTTCGTGATTGCAATTTACAATCTCACCGTCAGCCGCTTTGTAGGAGATTGCGGTTGCCAACTGGATATACTGTTTTTTTCCATTCCATCCCTGTCGTGCCACCTTCAATCCTCGTTTAAGATACCGGATGGCATCTGCAAATGAAAATACAGCAGTACCGCCCAGCACCGGACAGTTTTTCTCATCTGCAATCTCCCATTCTTCAGACTGCATATTCATGAGTGTATACTCTACACGCTGCGTTTCCCTGATATCCAGGAGCTCGCCCTTATCAGAATCCTGTGGTCTGCACTGAATCATGATTGTTTCCTTCTCCGGATCCCAGTACCAGTATCCTCCCCAGCCTGGAAGTTTTACCTTTGCACCCTGTTTCATGGCTTTAAATGCTTCTGTAAAATTCATGAAATACTCCCTCCTACTCTTCGTAAATGACAGTCAGACCATATGCTACTGCTGCATCATGCTCTAACCTGCCTCCTCTCGTCTGTTCCCAACCCTTGCAAAAGTAAACTGCGTGACACATGGACATTTTTCTAAACTCTTTGCCAAGAAGCAAAGCGGAATCTGTACCACACCACGCTCCTTCATGTGCTCATTGTTGTACCACTCATCTGTAAATAAGGTATTTACAATCTCATATCCTTTTTCTTCCAAGACTTTGATTGCCTGTTTTCTGGTTGCCTTGATTTCTTCTTCACTTTTTCCGGCCATCGGCTGAGATAACATTGCTTTCATCATTGATTTTTCCTCTCTTCTTTAATTATATGTAAGGGCGGCATGAAACCGCCCTGTTGCGACGTCGCAATGGCAGCCATCACCCGGACTGCCAGCGGGAGATATCTGAATCACCTCCTTCTACGCTTTTGATGCCTGTTTCACAACCTGGTGCACCCCAGTCGCAGCCAGGCCTGACACAATGCCGATAGCCGCGGCGTTGATCACATCCGCTGCAGGAAAGTCCGGCATCACATACATACCAACTACGCCCAGGATACCGCCGGTCACTCCGCATACCACCGGGATGACTTCGTCATTAACCTTGGCAGATGCCTTACAAGCCATGCCTCCCAGATAACAAACCACCGTAATTGCCGCTACACTCGCAATACCAAAATCCATCATATCTTAATCCTCTCTTTCTGCTGGCCCATATTCCAGGGCCAGACATCTGTTATAAAGTTCCTCTCCAGTTCCATTGCCACCCAAAGCTTTGTACGGTTTGAACATGTACTCCAGGTTGTCCCGGTCTCCCACCGTACAGTATCCACGGCTTATGTAAAACTGGCACGCCTGGTAAAGGCGGTCATGAAGCAGAGCCAATACTGCAGCGTTAATAGCCTGGTTCTTTACCACTTCAGTCTTTAAGCGCTTCGATAAACCGCGATATGCCGCGAACAGAGCTCCGGAGATAGCCGCAAACAGCCATTCTATCCAATGTGCGGCTATGTACTGAAAAATCAGTGCTACCATCATAAATCTCCTTTACTCGTGATCGCACTCCTTATGTCCTGGTCCGCCCTGCACGTGTCTCGGCTCTGCATGATCTGCAGTGCCCGGAGTGCAGTCCTTGCTGTACTCGTGATCTGGGCCGGTGCTTAAGGCCTCATTGTGCGGTTCCGGGGTCGGTACTCCGGTTGCCGGGCCATAAGGGATGTTCGGGGTTTCGGTTCTGTGTTTGATACTCATATGTAGTCCTTTCTTCCAACTATCGGGTGGCACCGTTTAAAATGTTTTCAACATCTGCTCTAATCTTTTTGGGTACAGCATCGAGAGCAATTCTACCCTTGCGCACCAAATCTGCATACACTCTTGCCATTATGCCTCGCCTCCTTCATAGAGTTCTACAATGGCCATCTGAGCGTTGGTTATCTCTTCTTCCAGAGATTTATAAGCCTCTCTGAGATCCGGAAGCCGAAACTCTGCAATCATCACTGGGCCGGTCACATCCTTGTAGGTGTATACAGGATTGCTATCTTCGCCAGTGCCTGTCTCTTCTTTCTCGGTTCTGATCACATAGTCTTTCTGCTTGCTCATGCGACCGGCATACACCAGATCAGTGCGGGATGCAAGTGGCTCCCCTGTCTCGTCCAGAAGCACGAGTGATGTCGCTGCAGATACCGCAGCCTCGATTTCCTCAAAGGTTTTCTCGCCCGGCTGGAAGATGATGCGGCCGCCGTCCTGCTGCAACTGGTAGCCGTCTGCTACCAATTCATAAGTCTGAGTTCCGATTTTGATAGATTCCATAGTGTTCTATCTCCTTTCTTGAGTTTTTGTGTATAATAAAAGACCCCAAAGGGCCTTGAATTTTCGAATTTATGAGCTGGCTAAATTGTATAGTAATTTGAATTCGCTCGGAACAGTTTTAGAGTCGTGCCCAACATCGCAATTCAATCCGACTGCCTATCAAACTTATACATTATGTTCATTAACCCTTCCAACCGGCAAATGGCTGCTAATTGGTCGTACACTAGCTGGTGGAGATTTAATTATCGATGGTGATAATAGACTCATTTGTGCAAATGGAAGAAATAATTATACAACAGGTGAATTAACACTCAATGCTTTTGCAATTTTCACTGGAGGTTCAGCAAATTTAAAATTGGTTTCAAATGGCTATGGTACTGTACATAATGATCGCAACTATTGTTCTTTGAGAGCAATCAGAATCAATTAGTTATTTAACAAGTACAGAATTAAAAATTAATCGGTATGTAAAAATTCCATTAATGAAAGTACCACAGTCTATTTCTGACATAATAATGGCATGTTCTCAATGCGGAATGGCATTCCAGGAAAGACAAGATTCCACAGGTTATGCGCCAGCTGTAGGAGCGTACCTGTTTTACCGATGCTCAACGTATGGTGCAGTTACCGTCATTGAATGTCTGATTGCTTCAAACAATAAATATTATACCGGCACGCTTATTAATACTGTTTGGTCGGGATGGTTAGAGCATTAATCATTCAGTCAGAGATAATGTTATCAGTAAAAACCGTAACATTTCCACGATACTCAGCTATGTCACCAGCGTCACGCCTTGCAATCATAATACTTCCATTAATCCCAACTGTCCCCATTATAGGAGGTGCTGATGTTATCCAACTATTCAACGTAAATACTGCATTATTTTTTATATTATATGGTAATTGACCTATAATTGTATCACCACTGGCAAAAGAATTCGATATAACAAGCGAGAAACCTATATTATGCATATTACCTTCCCACAGATCAATAACAGAATTTTTCTGAGTGACAACGGAATTATTAGTTATACATTCTGACCTATCGGACGCACGAACCGTTAAATTACTATACAGCTGAGCCGACCCAACATCTGTCTGCTTACCGACTGCCTTATAAAAGGGTAACCTTAATAAAACGACCGTCTCCGCCCGCTTTTAAATGTCTCAATCAGCTGTTATGCATACTTTCGGTGGCTCGCTTTCACGCTCTCAGCCCTCACAGCGCAGTAAATCATGGTTGTATCCAATTTTTCATGTCCTAAAAATTCCTTTACCTGCTCGATTGGCATGCCGCGATTAAGCAGATCTGTCGCAATCGTCCGCCGGAACCGGTGCGGATGCACTCCAGTCACTCCTGCGCGCCGCCCTAACTGCCGGAGCATATACTGGATACCGGCCACGCTCAATCGGTCGTGCGGGGCATCCAGAGTTACAAACAACGGCTCATCAGGCTTTGCATCTCTTTCCTGCAGGTACCGGCGCAGATGAAACTTTGCGCTGTCGGTCAAGTACGTCTTGCGTTCCTTACTGCCTTTTCCATATACTATCAGCTCCTGTTTTCCCATTTCAATGTCGGCCACATTCAACGCCGCAAGCTCAGAGACACGCACTCCAGTTGAGTACAAAAACTCTACCAGGGCGCGGTCTCGAAGCTCCTTGCAGCCTTCCCGAAGAGCTTCCAACTCCTCAGCAGCAAATGGCTTCTTCATAGTCTTTTCCAGCTTCAGCGCGCCCACCTTTTTAACTGGATTGCTCCTGATCAGCTCCTCGGAGTTCAGAAAGTCCCAGAAGCTGGACAGGTAATGCAGCCTTGTCTGCATGGTCGACATCTTAATGCCGCGCTTTTCCCGCATTACGCCATAATAATACCGCAGATCCATGCCTGTGATGTCTTCCAGGCGCTTGCCGAGAAACGTCAGCATATTGCAAATTTCTTTCGTATACTGCTTTAATGTCTCCGTCTTCCGGTTCACGGCCTTCTTACTGGCCACGAACATCCGGATTTTCGCTTCATCACCGTCAATGCCTGTAGCGGCAAGCTCTGCGCTCTCTTCCACGATCTTTTTGCCGTGGAAATTGACATACAAAACATTACTTAGATGCTCTTGCTGCTCTGGATCCAGATGTGGCGTCATTTCATTGATCACATTTTCAAGTATTTTCTCTAACATAAAATGCCCTCCTTCCACGTTATTGTAGAAGAAAAGGGCATTTTCCGTCCAGCTGGCTAAATTGTATAGTAATTTAGCTGGGAATTATATTACAAAAGCAAATGGATACAAAAAGATTTCGGGTGTATCTGATACTAAAAATTTTGATCCAAATGTACTTGGTTGTTGCTTTTTAAATGGAAGCACGGCAAATCTGCCCACAAGTTATGATTCGACATATATTGCTCTTTCAAATGGTCTTTCAATGTGTATTCCATATTTTGAGAATGGTTTTATTGGCATGTATGTAAGGGCATACAACGGACAGTGGTTCCCGTGGCAGAAAATCATTTAATATCTTGAGCAACTGTGCTGCACATGCGCGGAGACATTGTTCGGGATATTACTTAATGCAATACGAAAAACTGTCAAAAATTTGCATACCTATAGAGGATTCTCCGCACCAAAAGCGTAGGCCACCGGTTGTAATCACTTGTACTAGACTTACAGCTACGTTTGGATTGCCCCAGGTTGATACACTATGATACAAAGAGTCTTTTGCGAGCGGTAATACGCCATTATTAAGTAATCCTACATTGTCGCATTTTTGGCTAGGTGTAAATACAAAATAAACAAAACACACCTTGCCAACTACGTGATAAGAAATGTTGCCAGATCCATATGCCATATTAATTGCATGAGATACATAGGTAATTCCAGAAGGTGCTAAATTACTATACAACTGAGCGATGGCCCCCACGGCATCCGTAGTCCCCGCTGGCAGCTTGGACGTATCACCAATTTTCCCGTCCAGACCCGCCACCTTCTGGTCCACGGCATACAGCGCTGCCATGCTTGCAATCTTGTCCGGGTTGTTTACAATCTGGCTCACAACCGCAGCCGCCAGCTCCTGGATAGCATCGCTGTTGGCCTTGATGCCATCTTCTTGATGTGTCAGACGCTCCGCAGACAGCGGGGTCGACGTATCTGGCTTATTCTTCCACTTCTGCGTTACATAAGCAACAAAATTACTTAACGTCATTGCTCTTTTTCTCCTCCTCTTCCAAGTTCCGCACGATCACGGCCGCATTGCTCAGCAAAGCCGCCTGATCCGGTCCTGTCACTGTAAGACGGTCAAAAATATAGAGCAGCGACGCACACTGCTCCTCTGATACTTTATACATGCTTCTCCTTTCTGATCAGACGCTTAAGCTGATCTATCTCCCGTTGCTGGCTCTGCACCACCGCAACCAGGAGAGGAACGTAGTTGATATACGGGATAGTCAGATACTTTCCCCGTCTGCCATACAGTGGCAAATCTATGCCCTGTTTTAGGCAGATTTTCTGTACATCCTGCGCAATAAAGCCGACTCCCTCCCGGTCATACCGTTTCATGCTGTAGGATACCGGTTTCAGCTGCTTGATGATCCTGATCGCCGTTTCCGCATCCACGGGATGGATATTCTGCTTCAGGCGCCGATCTGAGAAGTCATCTATGGAACCATAAATATGATTAGCCCGCAACGTACCGCAACTAATCGTATTGCCTCCAATGTCGGCCATATTGGCATAGCAGTCAACATTAAAACTGCTGTTGCAGGAAAAATTCGTGGCCAGGACTGTGGAACCGTACAGCGTAGCCCTCGAAGATGACGTTCCGACCTCAATAGACTTTGCAATAACTTTACCGCTTGAATCAACCGTAAACTGACCATTGCCTACATCAATGGAGCCCTTAAAAAGTCCCTGATTAACCGTCAACGTTCCGTCTGCGGTCAATGATGAGTTTGTAGCAGTCCAGCTGAAACGGTTACCTTTAATATCGATGCCGCCACTCTCAATAGACAACTGAGCCGACACCTCGCCTTTTTTGACCATAAGTGTGATGCTCTCCGCAGTCTGGGATATCAGCGAAGACAGATTTCCTTCAGCTTCCGATGCCCGCTTGACCTCGGCTTCGATCTTCTCTGCTGTGATCGTCAGCTTTGCTTCCGTCTGCTTCTCCAGGTCTACCAGGTTTGCAGATACTTCGTCTACGTTCTTTTTGAGGTAGGCGGCCTTGCCTTTCAGAAGCAAAATATCTTTGTTGACATTATTCTGCACACTCCGGATTTCTTCTCCTTCTGCGCTGTAAGAGTCTTTCAGTGCATAGGTTCCTTTGAGTGTCCGATTCATAACATAAGATACAATCGAATCTGATCCGTATGCAAAATATACGGCACTGCCTACACCGATGTACGGTAGGCCTTTAAGCTCACAGTTAAATGGGATATACATCCTGCCGCTGATCATACCATACACATTTGCGGCGATCTGCTGCAGCTCATCTGCACCTTTTCCGTACAGCAGGAAGTTGCCCTCAATGGTGTAGCAGTTGGTACCAGTGCCATAGATTGCGCCGATATCCTCACTCTCCTGCCGGATCTGGACCTTATCAATGGACTGGACCGTATAATCCTCGAAGTAACTGGATATCATTAGGTACGCTTCCAGACGTTCATCATACACCTGATCATTCATCACGCCAGGAGCAACCGGATACAATTCTTCGTTCGGGCACAGATCTGTTGCCGGGAATAATCCGTAATTCGGTTCCAATGCTATGTGCTGCAGTATCCCTTCACGGTCAAAATGTCCAAATACGCCATTTACCTGTTCGCAGGCAATCAAAATGTCTTTTCCTGTCAGTTCTCCGGCATCTATGGTCTTTTCTACCGGCATATCATCGTTCGGGAGGTAATCCGGCACAGCTTCGGTTACTCCAAGGTATCGGCAAAGGCTTGCCCGAAAATCCCGAAGCGGCACCGGAAATGGCTGCGCATTGTACCAGTCAACTACATCAGTATCAAACTTGGACATATAATCCAGGGCTACAACATCCCAGAAGTCCGTGTTTGCCTGCTTCTTCGCTGACTGCACAACATAGCGCCCTAACGGCATGACGTATCCAGCTGGGTATGTATTATCATCTGGGTACAGATCCGTAGCCGGAAAGACTCCGTCCAACGTCTGGTATAAGGTCATCTCGCTGCCTTTTATTCCGGCACCGTTCAGTCCGATGATGGTCAGCTTGATCTGTGATGCTTCGCAGCTTCCCCATTCGATATTATCATCACTGCAGAGGGCTTCTTCCAGGGACATGTCGATGAAACGGCTGCCGTCATATACTGCGAGAAACGGTTCTGTTTGTCCTGGGCGGCAAAACTCTGCAATCATGTTTTTATCAATACTGTCAGAGCGATACAATTCTTTTAATGTTTCACTTACCTGCATGCCACCACCCCCTAATACTCAATCAGGGCAACGCGAAATGGCTTATATGCAATCGTGTTCCCGCTGGGATATGACTGGTAGGTGATATCCGGAGTATAAAATTCACCAGATGTATATGCATTATCTTCATCATTCCAGTATTCAACTGATATTTTCGGATTGCTTCTTCGATCCGGAAAAAAGGATTGAAAAACAATTTTTTCTTCCAGAGACATCGGCGGTGTTTTGAATTCTATTTTTGACCGCGTATGCGGCAGGATCTCACGATGAAGTTCTCCCGTAAGATCCTGATAAGAATCTTTGTCCTGTGCCTGGTTCGGAGTAGACGAATAGTCCTGAATGTACTGACCAGGCAGCTCTGTTCCATTGATTTTAAGCAAATATCCTTTGTATTCTGCCATTATTCGCCACTCCCTCCTATTCAAACGCCGGCTTTCCGGTCCGTCTCCGGTACTCCGCAGCTTTCGCCTTCATGGCCTTAAAAAGCCTGTCTGTGTCAAGCGTTGCCGTCAGATCGGCCTCGTTGAGCGCCCGTTTGAATGCGTAGTAAACATCATCTTCCGATAGGCCGCCACCACCGCCCATCATCCGGGCACCAAGCTCTACCGCTTTATTCAGCCATTCCATCATCTTATCCTCTGGAGCCACAATCTCGCCATAATTCCGGTTATCACCAATCATGGCAAGGCGCGGTGTGTTGGCCTTTACAAAGCCGCCCTGCGCAAGGCGTGGAAGACTGACTGGAGCTATATCAAATCCAAAGTGTTCGCCTGCAGCTATTGGCGACCAATCTGGAACATCAAAACTCAGTTTGTTCAAGCCACGAATAACTGCGTTTACACATCCTTCTGCAATGCTGACTATTCCGTTAAACACGTTTTTGAAAATATCTTTCAGACCTTCCCAAGCGCGTTTCCAGTCTCCGGTCAAAATGCCCGTGATGAACTCGATCAGACCTTTTAATGCTCCAAGCACATTTTCAACTACCTCTGCTGCCGTCTCACTGAAAGCAAAGAAGATGTCCGACGCATTTTTTAAGCTATCACCTATTACTGGTGCAATATTTTCCACGAACCAGTTGATAAATGGTACCAGGACTTTGTTCCAGATTTCTCCGATGGAATCAGCTACAGTTCCTGCAAAATCCAGAAATGCATCTATCAAAGGCTTTATCGAACTTTCATTAAATTCAGCAAACTGGTCTGCTGCATCCTGCAGAATCGGAAGGATATAAGTGTTGAATGCGCTTAAAACCGTATCTACAATTTCAGATAAGCCGTCTGTAAAGCTTTGAATCAGTGGACTGATATGCTCGTCATACAGCTGTAAGACTCCATCAACAAAGTATTCGAATGTGTCTGCAATACTTCCCGTGATGGTCTGCACTACACCTAAAAGCCCATTGAGCGTGCTTTTTATCTTATCGACATTGCGCGTGACCGGCTCTGTTATCATTGCCAGAACATCACGCGAAAAAGCAAGAGACAGTTCCTGCACTCCCATGAAAGCATCAGAGAAAAGCTTAATGATATCAGCGGTGATCTGTTTTGCTGTATCGCTCCGAAATACTGTAAAAATATCCGCAACAGCTATTGAAAAATTTCCGGATATCTCAGCAATATCGGCGCTTATATCAAACATCGATATTAAAAAATCTTTTATCCGGCCAGAATTCCGCTGCAGGTATAAATCAATACCGCCCAGCAAATTATCCGCAATGGTAAGTCCAATAGATGCAACCGAACCGGCTATTGCCCCAAGATTATATGCTAATGTGTCTGCAAAACTATTAGCAGCCTGCACAACTTCTGGAGCTGTAAAGATGTTGGTTAGGCGTTCTTTTATTCCAGATATAGAGTCCTGGATGCTATCAAATACAGAAGTGTCTCCCAGTGCATCCCAAAAACCACTCGTGAATGCGCTGCGTAATTCATTCAGCCGCTTCATGATGGCATCCATTCGGCTGTCTACTTCTTCGGTTCCTTGTTCCAGTTCGCCCATATCGAACTGATCAGATTCGTATCCACCACCGCCACCGCCGCTTCCTCCGGATCCTGAACCGCTACCGGAAGAATCATTGGAGCTTACCACATTCAGTTCGTCGAACTTCGCGAGCCCGAAGGCCTGTTTTGCCTTTTTCGCCGCACCTGCAGCTTTGTTCATACCGGACGCGGCATCCCCTGCTGAATCCGCAACAGCTCCCATATCGGCAGCTACCGTAGATGCTCCGCCGCCGGAACCTTTATTCCCAGTTATGAACTCCGTGAAGGCTTTGAACGCATTGGCCAGACTCATCAGTTTACCGATGATTGTGTTGATCACTTTAATCACCGGAGACAGCACGTTAATAAGCCCCTGGCCGATCGTGGCCTTTAAGCTATCAAACTGCAGCTGCAGGATGCGGACCTGATTCGCCCAACCGTCAGATGTTCTGGAAAAGTCCCCCGCCGCAGATGTTAGCTGACTTTGCACAAACTGATACCGAAGGGCAACTTTTTCCATTTCCGACATATTTGCCGTGGTCTTGCCGAAACCGTTTGCCAGAGCGTAGCTGTCAAGAGCCGTCTGTGTCATGACAATGCCCAGGTCTTTCAGGCTCTCTGTCTCGCCCGTAAACACAGATTTTAACTTCGTGTATGCCTCATCCTGGTTGATGTTGTAAAACGATGCTACATCACCTGACAATCCGGTCAGTGTCGTGGACATATCATAAGCGGCTTTTTCATTAAACCCGAATGCCTTTGCCATTGCGCCGAACGTACCAGTAAAGCGCTTGCTCATCGTTTCCGACAAGCCGAACTGCGTAGCAGCATTCTTCGCAAACTGATCAATCTGCTTGCTCATGTGTGGGAATGTTACATCCACCACGTTCTGGACCTCAGAGAGATCAGAACCAAGCTCAATGCAGGATTTACCGAAATCAACTAATTTCTTTACGGCAAAAGCAGCCGCCAGGGCTTTTCCGGCTTTCGCGGCAAGGTTCTGGATGCCGGACATCTGCTTTTCAAAATCACTTTTATTTACGACCAGATCAAGACCAATCTGGCCTACGCTATCCGCTGCCATATATGTCACCTGCCCTTTTATAAGACAGGCACATCGGCACAGCGTCTTAGATTCTTAATTCAAAGATTCGTCTGCAATCTTTATTTTTACATTTAAAAAAGACGCCGTTGCATTTGGCGTCTTCCGATTGGTTCGCATTGACCGGATGCCCGCAGTATGGGCACCGGACCTTTTTCTGCTTTATCTTCTCAATTTCAACCACCTCCCGCCATAGCAGCTATCATGCGCTCCAGAGCTGCCATCTGCTTGTCGTAGTCCTCTTCTGACATACTGCTTGCACTGCGGCTTCTCCATTCATCATAAATCTTTTTCTGGTCCTGGTTGAAATGCTTGATGATATCCTTATCCGTTTCCGATCGTATTGCCACAATTCGCCCGAGGGCGGTGTCCGGGGCGAGTCCAGATAGCAACGCCTTGAACTCATCCCAGGATACCGTCTCAAACTCTTTTGTGCGGATTCGCAGCCCGTACTGTGATAAAAAGCTGGACACGATCAGGTCCCAGTCTTCGAATAGATCATAGTACGGGTCAGTGCTCTCCCTGGCTGTTTGCCTCGCCGGTTACCAGCGCCATAGCTTCCTGGATAATGATCATCCAATCGGAAATACTCGGTTTAAGCTTATCAATTTCCGTTCGTGACTTCTCAGGGAAGATCAGCTGATACATCGCGGACACCACTTCCATGTCATTGACATTTTCCTTCTGCATGAAGTTCATAACCTTCAGTACAGTCGGGGCATCGGCGTTTACCTCCAGCTTCTTCCCTTTGACAACCAGAGTCGGATTCCCGTCAAAACTCAGTTTATCGGTAATATCTACTACTTTTCCCATAATCATGTCCTCCTCTTAATTTACGCTGCTTCTGCTGTAGTGAAAGTCGGCTTGCCGTAACAAGTCACCTCAAACTCCAGGGTATCGATGTTGGTGGTATCTCCACCGCCGGGAGTCGTGACATTCACCACAACATCGCAGGCCAGCTTTGCACCAGAAACCATTTCCCACTCAAACTTGGTCATAACATCCTGACCAAACTTCCATGCCAGGCCTGCGATATAATCGTTGCCCTTATCGCCAACCGAACGTTTGCCCTTGAAAGAAAAGCTCAATTTCTTTCCGGTCATTGCCGATTTGGCCCAGCCCTCTGCATCCATCGCATACCACTCTTCTGTGGTTCCATCAATGGTCGGTGAAAAATTTTCCAGATCTGCCGGCATTACCATGTCGCCGTCAACACTGGAAAGGCCCTTAGTGCCGAACTTGAATTTATTGTTGTGTACCGGGTACACTTTTCCTGTTGCTTCGGACATATTCCGTTCCTCACTTTCTCTGATAAATAAAATCCAACCAGATTACATATTCAAATACTCCGCCATCATCTGTTCCAACGTCCTGCGGTTCAGGTACCATCAGGCGGATGCAATGAATGTGGGTATCTCCTATGTCCAGGCTGGACAGGTTTCTAATTTTCTCAAAAAGATCATACGCTGCAGCTTCACTTTCTTCTTTGTCACTATTCCAATGCACCAGAAGAGAAACCGGCTTGGTATCATAGGTGGTATATTCCAGGCCACCCAATGCGATGTAAGGCGGCCCTGATCCGCCCCGGCCATACACGCCGATAGATTTCTGCTGCTTATTATCCAGTTTTCCGATATAGACGCGATTGTCTGCAGCAATGCCAAGAGATGCGATCCATCCACGGATGTCTGCAATTTTTAGCATCACACACCACCTGCTTTCTTATAAAATTGCTTGAATGCTTTTGGTGCAAAGTCAGCCTTCTGACCTCCAGGCATCCAATCCTCGTACCACATGCCCTTCGCATTCGGATTTTCTTTCGTCTGGAAATTGTATTCCGGATGATAATATAACCGACGGGCATAGGGTGTGCTGGAAACCAGCGTTACCTTGCCGTTCTTGGATTTACTGTAATCCACAAAGGTGCTTTCATTTTGCAGATTACCCGTATCAAACGGAAATACCTGGGCCTGCTGCGTTTCTTCATGCAATAGTTCGCCAGTCAATTCCAGCGCCGTCACTGCCGCCTGTGTCAGCTGCTTAATGCGTGGCGTATTTAACTTTACCGTTGATTTGACCTGCATCAGACCACCTCAAGACTGCAATAGTTGACTGTTCCGTCTGGGTTACGGTTCTTGCACCCCTGCTCGATCCGGCGCTCCTGACCGAATACTGTAATCGTGCCACCGCTCAGAGACGGCATGTCCGGTGCAATATCACCCGGAAACAGCGCCGTCCCAGTGATCTGCACCAGCTTCTTTTCGGTCGTCAAAACAGTCTTGGTGCGGTCCTGAAAATTGCACACAAGGTCGGAATCGAACGTATACAATGGCTTTCCCAGGTTGCTCAGCTCCTCAGATTCCAAATGCACATGCACAGGCGTCCTGCAGAGCCGTTTTGGTATCAAACATGGGTATCTCATAGCCTCACCTCGCTAAACGGCAGCACAAGCCAGTCTGACACAGCAGAGCATACACATCGCGTTTCATGGCCACGCCCTTATCGGTAAAAACATTCCAAGAGCTGCCAAACTGAGCCGATACGCCGTTAATGCTGTAGCTTTGCAGGACCGTGTTGATCTCGTCCTCGTTTTCCGTCTCAAAGTCCGCCTGCTGGCAGACAACTTCCCGGATTACCTCCTGCTGGAAGTCAGTCAGCTTAGAAAATCCCCGGCCCACAATCCGATTGTAGGTCAGGGAATCGATGTGGTGGCAGGCCTGCCGGAGAGCTTTTTCAAGTTCACGTTCCGGCACGATGCCGCCGCCATATTCTTTCTGGTAATATTCCGGAGTTACATACGGCTCGTAAGCCATAGGATCACCTCCGATCAGGCACCAGTATACTCCGTGGTATCCACATCAACATACACGCTGTCAATCTTACCGTCTTTTCCATTCGGGAAAACGAATACATCGGACAGGGAACGGTTCTGGTACAGGTAACCATCACCCTCAGTATGCGCACCCGGATCAAAGTAGTAAATGCTGGAGATCTTCGGTACGATCTTGCAGGTCTGGCCGCAGGCGACCAGCACATTGATCTTGTGGGCTCCAGTTACCGGGGTTCCTTCGGCAACTTTCTTCTGCGGTGCAAAACCACCATTCTCCGGTTCCCAGTCAAATGCATCATAGAAGCGCTCATCATCCACAACCTCCATGATCGGCACACCATCGATGTCGGTCACTCGGGTTTCGATTCCCATTCCACCCTCCGCGATCTGAGTCATCTCAATCTTGCGGGTGAACTCGGTAGACTGCTCCAGAGCGTCCATGATAGCGCTGGATACATACATGATCAGGCTGCCGTTTGCCTTGTATCTTCTCAGCTTGCCCTTTGCCAGGATGTCTTTCAGCATACTGAATACCTTTGCTTTAGTGTAGCCGGAAGCCGCAGTCGAAGAATGGTACCCATCCTCTTTCTGGGCTGCCTGTGCAACCTTGGAGAAGAACAGAGCATCCGTCTCCGGCACTACCTGAGTCATCTCAAAGGTCTTCGAGATGTTCTGGATCGATGCGGTTGCATTGGTTTCATCCACATCTGCCTTATCCACCAGGAAAGATACATCGCGGTCATGGGTCAGGGTAAACGGCACATCCTTCTGGGTGTAATTGCCCTTGTTCCAGCCACCACTTCTGCTGTGGTTCTTATATCCGGAAGTGGACATCTGAGTGAAGTGGAAAGTCTTCGCATCCAGCCATTTCACGTTACTGGTTACAAACGGGGAGGTTAAAGTCCCCTGCATGAGAATCTCTAATAATTCCGGTTCCCATACCTGTGCATAGTTTAAAGCCATATTATCACCTTATCCTTTCTTTTAGTTCCAACGGTTCCAACGCTTCGTTGGTACGCTTGCCTGTGTCTGTGTTGCCTGCTGGGCCTGTCCGGCCCCAGCGTTGCTGCTTGCAGCCCCTACCTGGACAAATCCGGTAGTACCTGCTGCCTGCGGTTTCAGCCCTGGCACATCCTCCAGCACCTTATTCAGCGCCGCTTTTAATGTCTCTTCATTGATTTTTCCGTCCTGACCTACTACCTGACTGAAATCAGCCAACTTGATCACATACGGGATAGTATTGGCGCTGATACCAAGGGATACCGCCGCCATAGTTGCCGCACTGTTGATCTGAGCCTGCTGTGCAGCTGCCTGTGCCTGGGTAACCTGTGCCTGCATGACTCCGACATCCGGAGTACGTTCAGCTTTCTGCTGCTTAAAGGCTGCAATGGCCTGTTCGACCTCTTCCTGGCTGAGTCCCTGCTGTCTGAAATAAGCTTTCAGCGCAGTATCCTCTTTAGCTGCCAGAGTTCCGTCAAGCATCTGCTGGATTTTTCCATAATCAATAGCTGGCGGCGCTGTCTGCTGTGCAGCCTGATTCTGTGGATTGGTTGTCTGCTGGGCCTGTCCAGTGGTTCCAGCTCCCTGAGCAGTCTGCTGTGCCTGCCCCTGATTCTGATTTGCTTCTGCCATAATATTGGTCTCCTTTCCATTTTGGGAGTGTCACTCCTGTTGCTGATCCATTGTCATCGGTGTCACCGGCCGCGCAGAGTTTATAGCCGTACTCGCGTTTGGGCGTAAAAATAACACGCATTTCTGCGTGCTTATAACCGTTGCGACGTCGCAACAAAACATATGCAAAACATCAATCCCTGTGACTTATGCTTGCATATTTTCTAAAAAAATGGTATAAAACAATTAAGAAAAGACCATTTCCCGTCCCCATTGTCCCACTCGATGAGTGGTTGACCGGATGGATAAATGGTCTTTTTATTTTCTCATATACACCTTTTCTATTTTGCCATCTTTCATCACAACAATTTTTTCTATAAACCTAGTATGATGCGAACTATAAAGACCATTTATCTGCCGCTCTATCTCTTCCGCGGATAACGGACATTCCGTAATATCGAAAATGAAATTGGGTGATTGTTTCTTTTTCTTCGCAATCATATTGTAAAATACATTTTTCCCAGAACTTTTAAAAGTTTTTAAATCAAATCGCTCCCCATTAATCAAATAGTCCGGTGTTTGTATGCCTTGTGGGTACATTATCTGAGGGACAAATTCAACAATCTTTCCATACTTTTTGCTCAATACCGCAGCAACAGACCGTTCCTGTTCCGTAGGATGGAGTGTAACCCTTTTTCCATCCACTTTATAAGTCACTCCGTTGACATCATATTCTTTCATGTCAATAAGAGAGCCGTCCATGTTCTTTTTAGTCCATTCATCTGTAATTTCATCTGGCATGCCAAAAAACTGCTCTTCCCGCTTCTGCTCTATGTAATCGCTCGCATCTAAATTGCCAGTCTTAAACCGAACATTTCTCCACTCTGAAGCCTTTCTCCCATAGATCTGTTTGTTATCCGGATCCAGTGAATACTCAGCCAACCGACTATACTTCTCTTCCTGGCGCTTTGTGTACTGCTGCCGGACTTCCTGCTGGCTCTGTAGACCTACATTCTCCAGTTCCTCTTTTGTCCAGGTATCGTCTGCTGTGGAGATGCCGGGGAAATATGTAGTATGAGAGTCCTTACAGCGGGGATGATACAGCCCCTTACTGATAGCGTAGCTCATAAGCGGATACCGCTTCCCGGTCTCCGGATCCACACCATCCTTGCTGCCACCGCTCCACACATCATCAATCAGAACCTTGCCAACAAAGGAAAGGCACTTCGGACATGGGTTCCCTCGTTTGGCCATGATGACCGTTGCAATGCCCCATTCCTGCCGCTTCTCGCCCTCACCCTGCAGGTAGGCACGCTTACTGGCTGTTCGGATTGCCATATCCGCATAATCAGCCAGAGTGTGCCGTGCTCCATTGGCATACATCACACAGTTAAGCCCCCGGGACAGCATATCCTTCGTGGCCATGTCTACAGCCTTTTCATAGGTCCCCGCGCCCGTATTGGCATAGACCTGGGCGTTAAAGATAGCTTTTCGATAATCGTCATTGGCCTTCCGGAGCACTGCCGTTTCTGCAGCTTCCATGTCGTGCATGGTGGCTTCTACCAGGGCATCTAGCTTGCGATCATTCAGTTTAAAAAACTCCGCTGTCATGGCATCATGCGCCGGTGTTCCGTTCCTGCCGTGGGTCCTCCAGCCTTTCCGGATAGCCTGCAGGATCTTAAGCTCCTGTTTCACGCCGCCTTTCAGACGCGCCTGCCGGATCAGCTGCTCGATCTGACTGTTGATGCTCTTAAACTGCTTCTGGTACTTCTTCCAGTTCTTGCACTTGTACTTTTCCAGAGCCTTCAGCTGCTCCGCCTGCCACATGGACCAGTTATAGCCTTCCGCGGTCTCTTCTGCCCGGTGTCGATCCATATTCCGGATCATGGAGGCAATCAGTTCATTTTCGATGCGCTGGAAAGCTTCTGCAAGGTCGTACTCATTATGGCTCACTCAGAAACACCTCTTCCACAGCATCCGGCCTCACAGATTCCATCATCTGATGACCATCGTTTGACAGTACTTTGACCCCCTGAGCCTTAAAACCACGAACCAGAGCCTTTAACTGGGTCGTGCTTCTGCAGTGATCATTTCTCAGTTCTGCATAGCCCTTTTTTTCAATGGCATACACGCCGAACGGGACCTGCTCACTCGCCATCTTCAGCAGTCCCTGATACTCCGCCCGGCTCATTCTGTACATCCGGTTCATTACCTTGACCTGCATTTGCATTACCTCCCAGATTAACGTCAAAAATACCGGCAGCCATATTGACTCCCGGTTCTTCTACCTCTGTAATACCCTGCTCTGCCTTCAGGCGGGCAATTTCTTCCTGCTTCCACTCATCATCCCTGGAATCACCATACAGTTCTTCCACCTGAGCTTCCACACTCATCAGCGGCACTCCTGGACGTGCCTTTGCCAGGGTCTCCACCTGGCTCTCAAACGACGGGTTTGCGTACTCGCCGAATGGGATATCCACCTTCACAGCTTCTACCGGCTGTCTGATCAGGATATTGTAAGCATTCACAGCAGCACTAACCACCTTCGGAAGTGTTTCCTGCAAAGCTTCCACAATCGCGTTTCTGGTATACAGCGTGGTCTTTTCCTTTTCTCTCTGCGCCTCTGCATTATCCAGTTTCTTGGTGTCGATGCCAAGAGTGCTTGGACTGATGATGCCCTGCAGGCACAGATCCAGCGCCGTCACATAAGATGCCAGGTAACTGTCATGTGGGATAACCGGTTGATCGGTCTGTACTTTATTTTCTCCCTTTTCATCCATGTTGTTATCTCCGGCGAAGAAACGGTTATCAAATGGATTCGGTCTCATTGGCTCACCAGTCATCGGGTCTTTGGGTACCAGGCAGTCCGGCACATACGTTTTTGCCCTGCCTGCCCGAACCGCATCCATCCACTGGGACCACACTTCATCAAAGGCATCAAAGTTATCTAGCTTACCGTCATAGATGGATCCGCCGCGGCCCTCATACTTCGCGGACTCATACACATGAATCGGTACAGCTAGGATGGTCTTCTCATCAAACCGCCAGTCCTGCAGGTCTTTAGTCTGATCCAGAACCTTCAGATCTACCAGCTTCTCATCCAGATACAGTTCGTTGATAATATAGCCGTACCCGTAGCGCTCATTGAGCACATACCGCCGACCCTTGGCACTGTACGGCGTCTTGAAAATCACTTCGCGCAGCCGGTCGCGCCGATAGACCATTTCAACCCGGTCTCCCGGATACCATTCCAGGATTGGATACTCGCTCACCATCGTGTCGATCGTCACTTTGAAAGCTCCATCCCCAATGTACAGGATTTCTTTCAGCGCCTTTTCCATCTTTTTTCTGAATCCGTTCTGCTCCTCGATGGCTTCCCATATCTTACCCTGCTTACCACTGTCGAAATCGAAGTCATTCATGTCTGACAGCACAATAGCAACCAGCACCTTAACGATTAACTGGGGCAAGCCTGTGTGAATCTTGCGCATCTCAATGCCAGGCGTGCTCTTGCTGGCCCAGAATTTGTATTTATCAGCATAATCCTTCAGAGTTCCGTAAAGCTGTTCCAGTTCATTGCCGTCACCACGATACCAGATCCGGTTGCGGATGGCATTGGTCTCAAAGTCCATCATCTCCCTGATCTGGATGCTGTACGGCGCCGCTGAATCTATCTGCAGCCAGCTTTTTACGCCTCGGCGAATATTGTCACCCATCTTTTCCAGCCACCTCATTTCTGCTTATCCTCCTCAAAACCTATCGTGGACCGGTACGGGATCCATGCATACTGATTTGCGTTTATCGTATGGTCGTTCCGGTCTTCCGGCTCGTCCTTATCTTCCTTCCAACTGTACTTGTCAAGCTCAGCCAGATGCTCCGGGCACTCATCAACCACCAGATAGCAGCCCTGCTGGATCCAGCCAAGCTGCAGCTTGATTCGGTCCAGAATAGTCAATTTCTTATACGCATCCCAGAAATTGTAAAGACAGCTATGCAGCCGCTTATACTTTTTCAGCTCCGTCATAGTTGCCTGGTCGGCATTGTCTACATAGACATCCTTGGCAAAGCCCCACTTCTTCCGGCACTGCTCCAGGAACTCGATTAGTTTTACCACCGTGTCACTGGGCGCGATCGGATTTTCCAGGTCTGCATTGTTATAAACCCTTTCAGCCAGCGTAATCAGGCGCCGGTCCGTTGTGATTCCCTGGAAAAGCATCGCGATCGTATCCGGAGACTTACTGGAATATGCCGTATCCATTCCGCAGGTAAACTTCTTCCACTGGATCCGTCCCGCTTTCACTTCTGATCTCACCCATGCCGCAGTAACAACATGCTTTTTCCGGTCAAAGTTTGGAAACACCAGGCTGGTTGCCTTACCACGCAGCCCCAGGATCTTGTTCTTCCAGATCTTTGTTCCTTTCGGAGTGTTTGCCAGGATCTTATCCAGTTTCTCTTTCGGAAGTCCCAGGTTATGCACAAAAGAAAAGAACCAATGCACCCAGCCGGGCTTTGGTTCCTCTCTCAGTTCATCTTTAATTTCCTGTGGTGTCTCTGCTTCCCACTCTGGAAGCGGTCTGCTGCAGTTGATGTACTCTTTGTACACATCCAGCAACGGATCATCTGGATTCAACGTAGCCATCAGGTAGTCGCATCTCATGGCAGCCTCACGGACAAAGTCAATGTCCGCGGTGTTAATCTCATCGATATATAGGCAGCCATACTGACCACCAAGGGCTTTCTGCCACTTCTTCTTGTCTCCGTAACCCATCACATAAATGACCTTGTCCCCACCGGACGTATGGAACAGGATGTGAGGGATTTTATCATCTTTGGTGCCGTTACCGTTATACTCAACCAGTACACCGAAATCATCCACGATACCAAGGTCCTTGTTGATGATATTCTTCTCGGCAGTTCCGGTATCCTTAGCTGCAATGATATGCAACTTCTTCGGTGACTCTGCCACTTTAAGCATGAATTTAAAAAGCCCCACCGTAGTCTTTCCGGCAGCAGTTGTACCCTCTAAAAACTCCACCGGAGCGTCGCATCGAAGGAAGGCTTTGTATTTCTCCGACAGAAGTAAACGCTCCGTGCTCACTATCCACCACCTCGCATCTGCTGCAGGATGTCATCCAGCTTATTCTTCTCCTCATCCAGGCCGGAGACCTCCAGCTTGTCCTTAAACATGCCAAGATGGCGCCCCAGAAGTTCCAGAGCCTTCTCCTTGTCATTCAGCTTCAGCTCGATGCCATTCTTGCCCATCTTAATTCCAGCAATAGCCTTGACCTGGCTCTCGGCCAGATCTGCTGTATCCGTCAGGACCACATTACCATTTACAATCTGGGCGAAATCCGTGGCCTTGGCAAATGCAATGGCAGCCAGTTCCTCAATCACCCTGTCCTGGGTAACCTCGGTTCGTTTCTGCCGCTCCTGCATGCGCTCAGAGATGTAGGCTGCAACCTTAACATTTCTTAACAATCTGGCAGCTGCAGCCGCAGCCACTTCATCGTTTTTGGCCCGCGGATATGCGACCTTGTAAGCCCGGGTGGCATTCAGGTCGATCAGATATTCATCTGCAAAAATTTTCTGTTTTTCGGTCATCCGGACTCACCTCGTTTTCTGAAATATGGTCCCACCGGCACCATAGGAGACAGCCTGGTGCTACCTCTCGGAGGTGTTGCTAGCTGGTGCCGTGTGCGCCGTATGAAAATTGGCATAATAAAAGAGCCACACGGAGTGGCCCTTTATGCTATAAATTTTAAATATTAGTGTTTTGGAGCGCATACACGACAAAAACCGTTTCCTGCGTCACCATTTCTATAATCGTCCGGCGCAAAAGTTCTTCCGCAATCAGGACATGTAAACGCGTCATCACCAAGATAGTTTCCAAATTCGTCATAATCGCTGTCTTCTTCAGTCTCACCATTATCTAACTCAGCGATCTGTTCTTCATCAAGTTCTTGGCAAAAATCGCAATTCTCACAGTAAACTCTAGCAGAGCCGTCTGGATCAGGATCTAAAGTCAACGGGCTTCCACATTCTGGACAAATCGTAGGGATACTTGTTTCGATTACATCATCAACATCTTTTTCCATTTGAAGCGTACATCCCGTTACATGCTCATCATAACATGATGGACATAACTCTAATCCACACTCTGGACAGGTCTCGATTTCATCAGCCGGAAACCATTTCTTGCACATCTCGCATTCAATCATATCACTTTTCTCCTTTTGACATTTTTTATTTTTCTGTTCGCCCTGCTGTCTTAGTTCCATTACAATACCATTTATTATTAGCACTGTCAATCAGCGAGTGCTAATTTATAGAATCTTAAGAATTTCAAAAAAGACACCCTCTCTCAAGGATGCCTCTCATGCACCTGGAATGTCTGGGTGGAGATCCCTAAACCAGGTAAATAGCGAAGGCAGGATTTGAACCTGCGACCTTCGGGGTATGAACCCGACGAGCTTGCCAGACTGCTCTACCTCGCGATATTGTGCGCAGTCGGGGAACTGCGCTGCAGCCTTTTACGGTAGCTGCCAACCAAATCCGCGCAGGTGGGCTCGAACCACCTCCTACATGGCCAGTGCCATGGTGCACTATGCAGGCCATCCAATCTGTTACGCGGGAAATCCCCCGCCAGGCTGTAACACTCGGCGGGGAATACCTTTGGGAGAAGGTATGCGTAATCCATGCGGCGCCGTTCGCACCAATCACATGATGGTTTCATCTCCCTGATCCGTGTGTGGGAGGAATTTTGTTAAGGCAGTAACTTAACCATGAAGTAGACTGCCACTGTCCGGCGCATGAAAGCAAAACGGTAATCAAAATGACGAAGCCGCAAGCTGTACACCTTTGGCTTCATGCTACATATTATCATCTTTCATCGGGACAAGGGGGGACATTTTCAATTTTTTCGAAAAATCTTTGCCGCCGCTTCTTTACGTTCTCATCCGTATACTTCTTGTTCCGATTCGGAAATATCCAATTCATCCGATCAGCTACCTTCGCATCACTCAGACCATCAATAAAATACAACCGAAACATGATCCGCAATTCCGACTTCGGAATGCTGTCTATGTACTCCTCTGCCTGCGTGGTAAGTTCCAGCAGCTCCGCTTCTTTGAGTTCCAGGAGTTTTTTATAGCGTTCCCTGGCTGCCTGCTTCCGGCGGTAGATCGGATCCGGAATCCCGGTCACCTTGATTGGCCCGATCGTCAAGTCCTTACGAGATCCGGTCACCGTGTCTGCTACGATTGGCGGGTCCTGAAGGAACTTATCCAGCTTCATGATTCTCTGTCGTAAATCTTTTATCTCCTCCTCCATCTCGCAATACTGGACCAGTATATCTTTGTCCAATGGATTCACCTCCTCCAACTCATCAGCATCTCTTACATGTTACTCAGCATCTTCACGGCAAGCAGTGTACCATCCATAAAACCAATCCCCAGGCACATGCCTATGAAGATCAACGCTGCAGCATAACTCAGAATCGTGCCAAGCTGTTTTAATAAGTTTTTCATCACTTTGCTATCACCTCCATCCTGGCTCCGGCTTAAGCACATACCGGCTCAGATCCGCTCCACTACTCAAAAGCCGCTGCCGCGTCTCTTCCCAGTCCTTAGCCTGCGCCTTGGTCATCGTCCATGGCTTGTCCGCCTTGCTGATCGGCTCCGTTACAACTGGCTCAAACGTATACTCGCCATAGAGTTTATTACCGCCGCTGGCATATACCCGGACAGTCCCGGGTGTACACTTAAGTATGGCAGCCGCTTCCACTGCCGTATACTCCCCGATCAGCTCACCGCGACAGTAAACCGCATATCTTTTGGTTACGGCCACTACCACCGCCTCCCCTTATCATCAACCACAGTCACCTTACCCAGGATCCGCACATGGCAGATCACGCTCATCAGTTTCATGGCCCGCCGGAAGTTAATTACCTCCTCCGGCGGCTTATCAGCCTTCCGGATGGCCCGGCCTGCGGTCGGATCCGGATAGCCCTCATTGTTTTTGTACATCGGCACCTCCTGATTTCTGTTTTACAGCATAAAATCCTTTATACTCATTTGCCCTGGTATTGCATCATTCGTTCTCTGTTTTTCTTTTTCCATCCTGCCTTTTTTATATTCGTTATATTTTTTTCTATATGTATAGCTCTTTCCAAAAATATTCCATGCAGCTTTTACGACATTCGGCTCAAATGGCTTGATTTTTTCCAAATCATCTACCGCCTTATAAGATATTGGACATCCGCAACACCCTGTTCTGGTCAGCCCATAGACTTCATAAGCATCCGAGTATCTGATGCCATAGCGTTCTTTGTACCACGCCTTATCCTTATCAGAGACATAATACAATGGTCTTAGCCGAAATTGGCCTGAAGCTGTCTCGGTAAAGCACAATGCCGTGTTATCCTTTCTTGGGACTGATCTCATACCACCTTCGTCTCTACGCTCACCGGTAATTATCATTTCATAATTTTTCTGAATATTATGCGCAACTTGCTTTTTGCAGTAATCACAGCATTTCGCACTTATTTCGAAATCCGGTGGATACTCTCCAATAAAATCACGCATATACTTTGAAGAATTAATCACAAGTTGGATATTTGGTCTTGGCTCACCTGCTGCATTGCAGCAGCAAAGGAAATTGATTACACTTTCACATTTCGGATAGCGTTCCCTCAGCTCCTGACGCTTCACCGCCTTATTCTCTGCCTGATCGTATTCATCCGCAATAGATAATGGAATTCCTTTTTTCTGCCAGTCAGACAATCCTCCTGACATAATTTTTGACACGAATGGGATTCCATATTTTCTGGAAGCCTGTACGATATTAATTTTGGGGCGGCACTCCTGTATCTCTACCCCGTATTTTTCAGAAATTCTTTTAACATGATCTCTTGTTGCTTTCATTTCCAGACCCGTATTAAAAAACACATACTTGACAGCCGGAAGATTGAACGCTTTTCTCGTTCTCTCGATAATGTCGATCATAATATCACTGTCAGAACCTCCGGAATATGAACAAATTGCATTCGGATGCTCTTTTAATCTTTTGGCAATAATGCTCTGAATGGCTGTAAATTTCGCTGGTGAATCAAAATCAGCATAATCCGGTCTATCTGTATAAACCCTGCTTCTATATTCTTCTTTCATTTTTCCTTGGAGCAAAGGATCCTTTATCGCTGGCCAGCAAATCTCTTACTCCTTTCCTAAATCTTAATTTCAGTTTAAGCTGCATTAATGATTTTTTAGTACCTGCAGCAACTCGTCCAGTATTAATTTCTCCGGGAATGTTATGCAGGTAATGATATCCCCTGAGGCGCTTACCACTAAAATGAAACCAATAAAAATTGCAAAAGCAGCACCAACACAACAAGCTATTCCAGTAAACACGCAAAAATCTTCACTGGAATAGTCCACCTCACCTTTCGCCACTTTGCGATACTGGACCTTGGCTGCCTTTATCAGTTTTGCGGCTGCTGCAAAGAGCAGAATTCCAACTATCAGTTCCATAACACTCATCGCCAGTCTGTAATTCACATATTTCCGGGTAAGCATCTGCAGGTACGGCAGCATATTGGCACTTGTCCAATCTACCGCAATGCCGAACCGCTGACTTAAATCATCCAGAACCTTAATAATCTCATCTGACATCATTCATCCTCCTCACTCTCTGTACTTCCCGATCCGTGTCCCGGACCGTTCGACCAGATGCGCACTTTACGCATTTGATCCGCCATTTCGGGCCGGATGTATTATTATGTATCCGCTCGAAATGGCCGTACCCCACTGGGACATACTGCCCGCAGCAGTAGCAATACCCTGCATAACGATTTCTTGCCATGTCTACCACATCACCTCTCTGTACGGTTCCGGCAGCGGCATCCAGGCAATCACCTCCGCAAACGGGTAGCTTAAGTCTTCTACGCTGCAATCATCCGTGGCACTCACACAGGGACTCTCATCATCCGATTCAAGATCTAAATACTCCCATGAATCACGCATCAGACATCTTCCCAATGCGTAATAAATCCGCTCTGGATGGTCAGTTTTTTCATCATCCGGCATATTTTCCTCACCAAAATCACTGATCCAGTGATGTCTTTTTACTGCTACCAGCACCCACGCATCTTCTTTGGGCAACTTTTCCGTTACCGGAATCAAGCCAGGCATATCTTTCTTAAGCCGCAGCACCTCTTCCGGCTCCAGACCGGTATCCTCATACTCCGCCAACCGTGCCACCAGCTCATCCTTCTTGCTGGCAGACCAGTAACCGGTTTTGATTCCATTTACCCGTTTCTGAGTTAATCTATTCATCTATTTTCCTCCTCCAACAAACTGAACGCCGCCAGCATAATCCGTCCACAAGCTGCAGCACCTTCGTATTTTTTCATAATCTCCCGAAAATCTTCTGTAGCCTCACTCCAGAACTGCTGATCAGCGGGGCGCCCATGGTATTTCAGATAAAAGTTGTAAGAGTCGCACCAGACACCCTTTGCAAGTGCGGCCTGTTCTTCACTTCTTGTCATAAAATACATCCCGCCTTCCTGTAATGGGTCTTCCGCCGCTTAAACTGATTTTCGCAGAACTGGATATCATCCACATAGTCGTAGCACACTGCATCCGTCTTTCCATCTGCCTTACGGGCAATCCGTCCAATGGACTGGGTAACCACTGCATAATCCTTTTGCGGTGATACCAGATACAGCCTGTCCAGTCTCGGAATGTCCAGGCCTTCTTTTGCCAGGCCGAAGGATGCAAACAGGATACGCTTCCGACCGGTCCGCATATCCTCGATGGCAGCTTCTCTCTCTGCCTTTCCGCGCTTGCTGGTCATGCTGCCATCAATCATGGCCGATACCTCCCGCAGCTCTTCCGGAAGCATGTTTCTGATGTTTCGCAACTGTTCTAAGCGACTTGCCAGCACCAAGCAGGAATGACCGGCCTGACTGATCAGATCTTTCACAATCAGCTCATTCCGCTCCCGGCTTTCTCCCAGGTAGGAAAGCAGCTCATTATAAACCAGTGTGCCATCTGTATCCAGGCAACTTCGATTAATTGCTAACCCGGTATCCCGCCGGCAAATCCGGACCTTCATGATCTTATCCGCTACAGCCTCATCCGGCACCTGGTAGACTACAGGCCCAAGTACTGCGAAGGTACTCTTGATCATGCCATCAGACCGGTGCACCGTCGCAGACAGACCGTATTTGTATCTGGCTGCCAGGCTGTTCATGACCTTGTAAAACATGGTCACCTGTGTCGGAGATCCTGCCAGACGGTGGCACTCATCTACGATCACTACATCCCAGGCATCCCGGTACTGCGTCAGATCCAGCTTGCTTAGTGTCTGCACAGTCGCAAAAGTCATGTGGCTGCCAAGCCGGACCTTTCCGTCTGTGATTGTTCCCAGAGTCTCCGCCGGAAAATATTGCTCTGCCCTGGCAAAGGACTGTGTCAGCAAATCCTGCGTGTGGGTAACCCACAAAACCTTACGCTTCAGCACCGCCGCTAGCGCAATACCCATCTGCGTCTTTCCAGATCCGCAAGGGCTCTGCAGGATTCCGCAGCTGGTGCGCCGCATTGCCTCTACAGCGGTTTTTTGATAGTCATACAGGGGAATGTTGCCTTTATACTCTAAAATGTCATTATCGGCCAGCTGGACGCTTATCTGATCTCTTTCAGAAAGGAACTGCCGCACCTGCTTTCCTACGCCTGTCGGAACAATCAGATCGGAACTGTCCACCCGGTAGAGCCACAGGTACTTCGGTGTATTTCCGACCCAAAGCCCCCGGCGCTCTCGCTCCCGGTACTGCGGATTCGGAATAATCAGATTTTCCTGAGCCCAAACATTCAATTCTTTTGAGGCATTCTTAATCCGGATCTCAGATCCAATCTCCACAACCATCTCTATCACCCGTCCTTGTTACTTTAAGTTCTTCCAGCCAACTTTCCAGTGTCCGTCCATATGTAGTCATGTCAGCTCTGGAAATGCTTTTCTTTCCGTCATGCTTCAGGCTGTCAAGAAGCTGGAAGTCCACCAGAAAAATCATTTCATCCGGATACCGCACCGCAAACATCCCGCGGCTGTTTCCGGTCACATAGAAGAACTGCATTGCATTGTACTGATTTTCTTCCATGCGCCTTAAGTCAAACACTTCTTTCTGGCAGTCTTTGCAGTCAAACAGATACGCCTCTCCGTTTCTGGCTGCGATCACATCACACGGCTGACCGTTTTTATTGTCCTGAAAGCGATGCACCCAAAAGCCTTCTGCTGCCAGCCGGTTGGCAAATTCTCTCTCGAATTTCGTACCGGCTGATTTATTGCTCATTCTCATTGTTTTTATCTCCTCATTGCTGCGGTCTTACCATTTTCCAGAAATGTCTTTCCCGAATCTTACCTAAAAAACGCCCGCAAGCCCTTATTTTACTTAGGGTCTTACTGTCTTACCTAAAAACCCGGATAATAAGTCTATATTTTTATAAGAGAAAGAATAATGACGTTTTTTCCTCGCGTCACGAGACTATATAACAGGTAAGACTGGTAAGACAGGTAAGACCTTATTAAAAAAGCCAGTATTTATGCGGCTTCCAGGGTCTTACCAAGGTCTTACCTTTTAGGAAGTAGGTAAGACCTTTTAATCAAAAGGTAATGTCTCCTGCTCATATTTTTCGACCTGCACAAATCCATCCTTATCCGTTGTATCGTCATCCTCGGGCAGATTGAATTTGATATAGCTTGATTTGATTCCATATACCTTCGTCTGATGTACCATTTTCCCTTGCGAATTACGCACCAGATAGCCCTTTTCTGCCCATTTCCGGCTTACAGCTGTATAATCAAAGCCGTTCTGATCCAGAAAGCTTAAAAGTACATCACGGTTCACGATCAGCTTCCCGTTATCAATTTTCCCCCAGACCTCACCCTTATTCAGCGAATTTTCTTCTTTCGGATCCTCGAAACGGACCTGGTACTTTGCCACCCAGTTTAACACCTGCTGATACGCGCGTTCTGCAATATCTACATCACGCGTACTCTGCAGATATTGTTTCACCTGAACAATCTGCAGCGGCTGCTCCGCTGTAAAAAAGAGCTTCACGGCAATCTCATCTGCCAACAACATGCAGGCCATTGCCATAGCCTGTTTATCTGTTGTATCCAGCCGGCAAAGCTCCTCAAAGATTTCCCGATACCGGTCCATGATTTTGCAGGATTCTGTCTCCTGTATGTACTCGACAAACTGCCTCCCAGCAAAGCCGTAATTCTCCTGCACCATGCTGCTCACATAATGACCGTCCGCTACCAGCGGCCCATCAATTGCAATCTCGATAACGCGGTTTTTGGATCCACCACCGGAGTTTACCTTCGTGATTGGCTCCTCACCGGTAAAGATAAAGCTGTTTTTCCAGGTCTTGGTATCCTCTACGCCGCCGTATGCTTTTGCTCTGCCGCGGTCCACACCCTCCGTGATCTGATAGATCAGCTGGTCAAAATTTCCCTGCCATTTATCTTTGATGGTCTGCAACTCATCCCCCGCAAAAGGGATGCTGCAGAGAAAGGCCGCGTTACGCATGATGGCATTCTTGGTCATGTTCATGGTCTTTACCAGGCCGCCCATCCGTGGATTCCCCCAGATAGACATAGCCACCATAAGCGCCACGGTCTTGCCGGTTCCGGTCGTGCCCCATAAATGCAGCACAAACGGTAGCACCTTAAGCGGCTCCAGAAGCACAGAAGCGAAGCTTGCAGCCATCATCATGCGCAGGGGTATATTCTTCCGCAGATCACCACAAAGAGCCTTCCAGGCGTCAAAATCGCCCTTCTCAGACACATTTTTAAAGATTGCCTCGTAATCCAGACCGCCCTCGTACCGGATATCTTTCTCATATGGGGTAAAGGCTGCGCCGACCCATCCCAGACGATTAATGGACTTCTTTGGCTCCAACGCCACGGGATTATATCCTACGCAGTCACTGATATAGCGCACCAGGCTCTTTGCATTATCAGAAGTAACCTCAATGCCATACTGAGACAGAACATCTACAATCTTGTTGGTATTGGCACATACTGACCGGTCTACCGTGATATGCTGCCAGGATGCTGACTTAAAATAAGCCAGCGTGATCCGCTCCTCCGATGTATCCACGTTTTTCAAAATTTCTATCGGCATGATCGGATGACTGCAGGCAATCACCGGAATCGCCTGCATGTTCTTATCATAACGGATCGTCTTCACGCCCATATCGGTAGCACTCCACTCCGCGCAGATCAGTTCCAACGGCTGATCGGTAAAAGCCGTTTTGTTGCCGGTCTGGCGCATCCGCTGGATGTAGTCAAGCTGGAACTGCTTCAGCAGGTTATTAAACTCCGTGCTGCGCTTTAAGATCTTGGCCTCGTTCCGCAATGCCTCAATATACTTCTGCCGCTCCACATTGTCCTCGATCTCAAAGATCCGGTAAAAGATTTCATCCGGAAAGGGATTCTGGCGCTCCAGCTTAGCTATACCAGTCAATAACTCTTCGTTCGACTTTTCCAATTTCACTCACCGCCTTCTTGTCTGCGTATAATTCTTTCGGGCACTGATCCAGACAGTCAATCAGATATTCCACGTATGTGATATTGCCAAGTGCCTCATAGAAATGCCCGCTACGTTCTCTGATTGCCTCACAGAGCAGTCCGCGATACACAACCAGCCATTTCCTCGCATAAGACACAAAATCCCGCAATTCGCGTTTTAAACGGTTTCTCTTATCCGCTTCCCGCTTGTCCCTGTAGGTCGTCGGCTCCTGGATTGGAACCTGGAACGCTGCTGCGAGCTGCTTCGCTGCCTCATAATTTCCGATGCCATAATAACCGGCCACAAACTTAATCTGGTCACCGCCAGCTCCGCAGGAAAAGCAGTAATACCCTTTTCCATTTGGGTAGATCTTCATGGATGGCCGGGTATCGTGATGGAACGGGCAAAGGCATTTTCCGTTTAAAATATGCAGGCCGCAGTATTCCACGGCCTGCTGCATACTCACTGCATCTTTAACTTTGCTGTAAAGCTCCGGATCACATGAACGGGATGCCTTCATCGCCAGCTCCCTCCGGAATATTTACGAATCCATCACCCACTGCAGACGGCGTTCCATGGTTCACCGGAGTAGTCTGGCCCACCGGCGGATCCTGCAACAGTTCATCTTCCGGCACCTCCGCTTCCGCCAGGCCGGCCACGCTGCGAATCTGGAACAGCTCCGTTACGAACGGGCGGTTTCCATTGGATGCCTCATACTGACGGCGGCGGAAAATACCACCAAATTCCTTACCAATCATCTGCTTCTCATTGTCACTCACATCCCACTGGAAGGTGAAGTTATTGGAACGCTCAATCGAAGTGATGATGCCCTTGAACCAGGAAAGCCCCTTGCCCTCCATGTTCTGTTTGAATACGCCGCGCCATTTTGCGCCCATCGGATTCTGGGCCTTGTCGCCGTCGAACATCTTCTTGTAAAAGTCCTTGTACTCGCCCTTTGCGATATCATACAGAATCACAAACTGCTGATTTCCGTTCTTTGATTCCTGAGTGGTTACCTGCTTAATGACGCACACATATTTTCCTTTCGGCAGCTGCTGGAACTCTCCTGTGTAAGCTGCTGCCTCATCATATCCTGCCGGTTTCTTAATCATGACTGCTTGTCCTCCTTGGGCTTATATTTCTCCCATCCGTAGAAATCCCGGATGGTATCATCAACCAGTTTCAGGTTGTTTTCAATTTCGGGTGATTCAAACATATCTTCCGGGGTCTTTGTAATGTCTGACCCATCCGTAACGGTCCGGAAGAAATGATTTCCATTCTCGCTCATGCACCGGATGCAGATTGTGACCATGCCTTCCAGGCACACCTTGCGATCCAACTGCTTACCGATGGTTCTGAGCCGCGAAATGCCAAAATCATCGGTATCCTCGTGAAACATGA
Organism: Clostridium sp. AF27-2AA; assembly: GCF_003478505.1. Taxonomy (GTDB): domain Bacteria; phylum Bacillota; class Clostridia; order Lachnospirales; family Lachnospiraceae; genus Brotaphodocola. Next base: position 92,005 of record NZ_QUFI01000004.1, on the reverse strand, counting down.
TGTACACGATCTTGTCCGGATCCGTTACATCGGTCTTAATCCGCTTCACCAGGCCATACATAGCATCCGCGATATCGTCATACATCTCAAATGACGCATTTCCCTTCTTGTTCCGGTGCTGTGACATAAAGAGATGGGTCATAATATACCCGGCATCATCAATCACATAAACCTTTTCCGGATTTTTGTTGATCGTGGCAATGATCTGGTTGATATCATCGCTGGAACCGGTCTTCCGGAAACGTTTGCGGAAAGGCAATTCCTTCCGCTCTGTGTTAAGCAGCACCACCTCATGCTCGTCAAAAAACTTTAAGCTCCGGCTCTTTCCGCTGCCGGACTTTCCATAAATCAAAACGGGTAATCCCATAACATCCTCCTTAATACGGCAGCGGCTCTGCCTCATCGGTCTCTTTCACTGCTTTGCTCAGCCAATCATCTTCGAAGAAATCCAGGTCTTTCATGCGGGCAAATATCGTGTCCCGTGTCTTTTCCGATACATTCATGCCGAAAACCCAGTACAGCATCGTCTCACTTTTAAAATAGAGCGTATGTCCGGAAGGTGATACACTGGGTCTTCCCGGCATATGCTCCCCCATCGGCTCCAATTCTGCAGGCGAAATCATTCCATCGGTCCACTCTCTGATTGCTGTCAGATAACCCTTGTCACTATGGCGCTGATATACGGACAGCTCATGATAGTTGTTCGTCAGTACCACCGGGACGCTGCAGGCAAAATCCTTTGCTGCTTTCCATGCCGCATATGGATCATGCGGTTCAAGTTCGCGCTCCATATTAAGTTTCTTGTCTTCGATGTAGTACTTATAACAGGTTTCTTCATCCGGCATATCGCCGATCAGCTCCATGATGGCTGCCTTGAACTTATTAGTTGCATACGTGCTTTCCACATAGATGCCCCAGAAGCTGGTGTAAACCAGATAGTGGTCATCCAAATTCCCGACGTATAAGCCGCCAGTTGTCTTCAGTGCTGACTTCATGGCCTTCTTGAATTCACTGATTTTCAGAAACATCGTCTTTTCCCTCCTCATACTTTCGCTTGTAGGCATCAATGCCGCACCGGATGTAATCCAGCACTACATCCATTTCATCGAATGACAGATGCCATACACCTGTTGTCATGATCTTGACCGCTTTCGCAGCTACTTCCATGAGCAGCTGCATGCGAAACGGTCCAATTCCCTCCCGGTCCATCAGCGAATCCGCAGGCTTTCGCCCCGCGGCTCCAGATGTGCCCAGTCAACCTGTTTCTCATCCAGAAGTTTCCGGATGGCTTCGTTGTTCGGAACCGGTGGCTGCGGGATCAGGAATCTTCCCGGAATATCTTCCAGAAGGCCATCAATAACCAGCGGCTGCAGTCCTCCGTTCTTCTGAATGTTAAAGCTGAACAGGGCCGTCTTAAACTTGGTCTTGCCCATCTCACGCATATTGGCCTCCAGATTGTTCTTTAATGCCTGCTGGCGGTTCTCCAAAGCCTTTCTTCTGGCAGCCAGACGATTTTCTTCTGCTTTCAGCGCCTCGATATCGGCTTTCATGCCGGTAATAATCTTGGCATAGCCGTCGGCCTTCTCCTCAATCTCGCCCCAGAGACCGTCCATGGTATCCTGAAGGGTCTGATCGTCCACTTCCGGATCGTAAACAAGTTCCTGCAGCGCTAAAAACTGCTCTGTTAACTCATAAAGTTTCATCTTGATTTTCCTCCGCGCCTCACCTATAATGAGACTGTAAATTGATTTTTTATTTACTTGATTCCCCGGAAGTTGCCGCTTCTGGGGTTTCTTCTTTTCGATACAAGTGACCTAATTCTACGTTGATCATTGCCAACAGAAAGCTATAGGACGTTGCTCTTGCCTCTGGGCTGACTGCGTTGCTCACAGTTTTCTCAACCAGCTTTTTAAGTGCCAACGTGATATCTTTATCAGTTGCCTGGCCCAGAATGCAAACCCTGCCGTCTGACTGTTTCTGTGGCGTATTAATAACAGCCAACACAAACTCGCCGGACGTCACATCCTCAACATGGCCATTCTGTTCAAATGTAACCTTTACCATACTTCTCACTTCCTTTCACATTCCCGCCAATAGTGCGCTGGCCACGCATCCCGCAAACACCGCGCAGATGCCAAACATCACCTTGCCCGCCAGATCATCCAGGTCAATCGCCGGTTCCGGCTTTAATACATCCTCGACCAGGTAAAACACCGGATCGCTCCGGCACTCCATGTAGCTCAGCATCCGCGGGTGCTGGGACTCTACAAAGTTAAGCTTCGCCACTCTGATCACCTCCCTCCTCCGGCTCGTATGCCGGGTACTGCTCAATAAAACGCTCCAGGTCACTGCCCCGGATCTTAATCAGTCCAAGGCGCAGAGCCACAAGCTGCTTGCCATTAATCAGCCGGTATACCGCCTGAGGATTGACCCGCAGAAGTTTCGCGGCTTCTTTTACTGTGTACAATGGTTCATATGCTCTTATCATCTTCTTGCACCTCCCGTTGCTTTTCTTTCATTCCCGTCCTATACTGTACTTACAGGCTCTTGCCAGAGCCGAGTACGATAGAAAGAGAACACCCCATGCTAACCAAACAGCAATATCATAAATTAAAATCCATAAATCGAAAGGGCTATGCAACAGAACGCGATTTTCATAAAAACGAACAGCTCTTTTGGTATCTTGCTGGGAAAAATTTCATTCGCAAAACCCGTTCTCCTGATCATAAAGTTCTCAAGTTTATCATCACCGAAACCGGCAAAGCAGAATTAGCCAGTTACGAAACTGAACGCTTTCGATTTTGGCTTCCTAATGTTCTTTCATCCATTGCTTTGATTCTCAGCGCAATAGCAATAACAGTATCGATATGGTCAGCGCTATTGCACTAACCGAAACAGAAACTCCAGATAAATAGAGTGGCAGTTTAGGATACCGATACATCAATGGATACTTATCCTTTTTGGGCACGCTGACCACCTCCTATTCCAACAGATCTTCGATTGCAACACCAAAATAATCGGCCACTTTCTGAACCTTGCGAATGCCTGGATCTGTCTCGTTCCACTTGCTGATACTTCTGTTTGAAAAACCTAAATCCTTTTCAAGTTTCCAAACAGATACTCCTTTTTTCTCGCAAAGCTCTTTGATATTGTCGAATAACACCATCTCACCTCCTGTCACAATTAGAGAAAATATTCTCATTCTTATATTGACTTTTATGAGAAAATATTCTATTATACAAATAGGCGATATGAATATATTCTCTTAAATCCAGTCTTTTAAATTGGCGTTTATTGACTGTCCTTTGTGTTACGAGAATGTTTTCTCTTTACACACCCTACTATACGAGAATATTTTCTTTTTGTCAATACTTTTTCGAGATTTTTTTCTCGTATTAGAAGGGAGATTATTATGACTCTAAAAGACCGCGTAAAAACACTTGCGCAAGAACGCGGTATCAGCTTGCCAGCACTTGAATCAGAACTCGGTTTCGGTAACAGCACCATCGTAAAATGGGATAAATCAACGCCAAACGCCGACAAGTTAAATGCCGTTGCAAAATATTTCGGTGTTACTATGGATTATCTATTGAATGGGGAAAATAAAGACTCACTCCCACTTACAACTAAAGATGAGCGGGATATTGAAAAAATTATTAATCAAACAAAAGAACAGTTGCTTTCCCAGGAAGGGTTAATGTTTGACGGTGATCCTGCCAGTCCAGAAGCGGTAGAGTCCATTTTAGCCGCTATGCAAATCGGCATGGAAATGGCAAAGAAAAAGAATAAGGAAAAATATACTCCTAAAAAATATAAAAAGGACTAGCCTATGGATATAAAGAAAAGGGTTAACGCGCTAGTGCGAAAGCACCAAAGCAGAGATCCCTTTACAATCATCCGCGGACTGAATGTCATCGTTATTTATGCTCCACTGGTCGGCGTTCGCGGCTTTTATCAGTATTTCCAACGGAACAATATTATCTATATAGATGAGAATCTTCCCAAGCATGAACAAAGCTTTGTCTGTGCGCATGAGTTGGGACATATGTTCTTACATAAAAATGCGAATGCCATTTTCATGGACACTCGGACTCAATTCAATACTCACCGCTACGAAGTGGAAGCGAACACTTTTGCGATGGAACTGCTGATTGGAGATGACATCCTTGCTGAATGTGAGGAATATACGATTGACCAGATATCCCATCTACTAGGATATCAAAAAGAACTAATTCAGCTTAGGCTACATTGAGAGGGAACTTGTATGAAAAAGAACTATAATAAATGGGCTGCCTTATTCGGTGGCTGGTTTGGCTTACACAGATACATGGCCGGTGAAATAGGAATGGGAATTCTTTACACATGTACATCCGGAATTTTCTGCATTGGCTGGATTATTGATACAGTAAAAGCTTTCGCAAATTCAGACGGAGGAACTTCTTTTCACCTTCGACTAAAAAGCCTTCCAGTCCTCACGCCTAACGGAATTGTTTTAAAAGAAGACGAACTTTGTCATTATCAAGGCGCTGCATATACCGAAAAGAACTCTTCTCGCATTGCTGGTTACACTTCTCAACATGCGGGCGGCAGCGTAAGAATTGCTAAGGGATTAAGTGTACATACCGGTGGAACCGAACGACAAGCTGTCCGTGAAACATTAACCGAGAAATCAAACGGCATTCTTTATATAACAAACAAGAGAATTGTTTTCATTGCACCAAAAAATGCCTTTGAAAAACCCATCAATTCACTTTCTGCCTATGTTCCAAATCAAGGACATATGGCATTCTTATTTGGGAATCAGTCTTTCGATTTAATAACGGCAGATTCGTTTCGTATTAAAGATATTATCGATGGTATTCTAAACGGAATGCCTGTTAAATAAAATGCAAAACCGCCCGGTATTGGCGTACCGAACGGCTTTACATAGATTTTCTCTTGCCGGATGCCCGGAAAGATATAATCATCCTAAACAAATGAATTATATCATCTCCGAAGCGCTCTGGCAAGGGGCGTATTTTTTATACCCATTTTACCGTTGCGACATCGCAACAGGAAGGAGAATGATATATGGGACAGTTAAGAACAAGAAAGCGCGGATCAACCTGGCAGTACAGCTTTGAAACCGCACCAGTGAATGGAAAACGGAAATCAATCTCAAAGGGCGGATTCCGGACAAAAGCCGAAGCCCTGGCAGCCGGTACTACCGCAATGAATGAGTATAACTCATCCGGCCAGACCTTTACCCCCACAGAGGTCAGTGTATCTGATTATCTGGATTACTGGTTTGAGAATTACTGCAAAATGAATCTGAAATACAACACGCAGCTTGGTTATCTCTATATCGTAGAGAACCGGTTAAAACCGCGTTTCGGACAGTACCGGCTGAAATCACTGAACACTGCTGTCATACAGGAATATGTGAATCAGTTAAAGATCGACGGTCTTGCAAAATCTTCCGTCCTCGGAATCTTACGGGTATTATCGGCTGCCTACGAATATGCTATAGAACCGCTGCAATATGTCAGAGAAAACCCTTGTGCCAGGATAAAACTGCCAAAATTCGAGAAAGCTCCAAAACAGCGCTACGTGATCCGGCCGGATGAATTTAAAAAAATCCTGAAACGTTTTCCGGAAGACAGCAATTTTTATCTGCCGCTCATGATTGGCTATTATACCGGTTTGCGTCTCAGTGAGACCTTTGCGTTATGCTGGGATGATATCGACATGGAAAACCGCACTCTGTCCGTCAGAAAGACGGTTGTAAAACGAAATTATGGGGTAGATGTACGTAAGGTGTTGGAACAGAAGGGAAAGAAAGAAGAAAAATCTGCATGGTATTTCGGAACACCGAAAACAGTCAATTCCATCCGTACCATCAAATTCGGGGATGCTCTCTATAAAGCATTGAAACACGCACAGCTGACCCAAAAGAAAAACCGACTGCTCTATGGTGAATATTACACAGATCATTATCTGAAACCCGAGAAAGATGAAAAAGGAAATACCATTTACCGGATCATCCCGGTTGAGCGCGGCATTGACTGTGCCATGCAGCGCGTGGACTTCCTGTGCGTCCGGGAAAACGGAGAATTTGTCAGTCCTGACTCCTTCAAATACTGCGCCAGGGTAATCCACCACGAGCTGAATATGGCATTCGACTATCATTCCCTTCGCCATACTCACGCTACTCTCTTAATAGAAAATGGTGCTGACATCAAGGATGTCCAGATGCGTCTGGGACATGCTGATATCAACACCACTTTACAGATCTACACTCATGCCACCGAAAAAATGGCGGAACGCAGCGTAGAAATCTTTGAAAAAGCTGCCAGTCTTTGACAACATCTCAAAAAAGCGTTGTCAAATCGTAGTCAAACGGGCTTTCGTGGTCGTCCAGAAAGCCCGCAAATCCTTATTTTATGCGGGTAAGTAACGCAATCGTTTCACAGTTTGCCGTTGACGGAAACATGTCCACAGCGCAGGCCTTCTCCAGTTTATATCCCCGTTCCTGTAATACCACCAGGTCTCTGGTCAGGCTGGTCGGCTTACAGGAAATATAGACCATGCGGTCTACACCAAAGTCGATGATCTTATCCAGAGCCTTCGGGTGGATACCGTCACGCGGCGGGTCCAGGATGATCAGGTCCGGCTTGTCTTTCAGCTCTCCGATGACCTTCAGCACATCTCCGGCAATGAACTCGCAGTTTTTCAGCCCGTTTCCGGCCGCATTCTCTTTCGCTGCCTCCACAGCCTCCTCCACGATTTCCACGCCCACAACCTTGTCGGCCACCGGCGCAATGATCTGGGCGATGGTTCCGGTTCCGCTGTATAAGTCGAACACGACTTTATCCTTCGTCTCACCCACGTAGCTGCGGGCGGTCTCGTAAAGCACCTCTGCTCCCAGGGAATTGGTCTGGAAGAAGGAGAACGGAGTGATGCGGAATTTTAATCCTAGCAGCTCCTCGTAAAAGAAATCCTGTCCATAGAGAATGGTAGTCTCGTCACTCTGTACTACATCGGCCAGGCTGTCATTGCGGATATGCAGGATGCCTGCAAAGGTTCCTTCCAGTTCCAGCGCCTGCATGCAGGACAGCCATCCGGCTAACAGTTCCTGCTCGGATACCGGCGTGCTGCACTCCTCTGTCACGCCCAGATTTTCCGTCTGTCCGGAAGTAACCAGTGCCACCAGGATTTCCCCGGTCTTCACCGCCCGGCGCACCAGCAGATGGCGCAGATAACCGATATGCTGCATCTTCTTATGATAGCTGATATGCTTTTCTGTAAAGTAGTTCAGGGTGGCTGTTAAAATCTTGCAGAAATCCTCATGCACGATCTGGCACTGCGGCGTATTCACGATATCATAAAAGCTACCGCGGCGGTGCATGCCAAGAGCCAGCGGACCGTCCTTATACTCATCCCCGAAGGAGAACTCCATCTTATTGCGGTAGCCTTCGGATATCGGGCTGGCCTTGATGCCCTCAAACTCGTAGGAATCACAGACTTCATCCAACAGGGCTTTGATCTGGCTTTCCTTGATTTTTAACTGCTCCTCATACGGAAGGCTCTGATACAGGCAGCCTCCGCAAACACCAAAATGCGGGCAGGCATCTTCTGTTCTCTCCAGCGGTGACTTTTCCAGTACCTCTAAGAGACGTGCCTCACATTTGCCTTTTCTCTTTTTATTTACCACAAACCGGATCTTCTGCCCCGGAATGGCATTCTTGACGATGACCCGCTCGCCATCTACATATAACATTCCCTTATTGGGGAAATCAATGGTCTCTACGACCGCTTCAAACATATCTCCCTTTTTCACGTTTTCACTCCTGTACAAAAATGTTAAAAAGATTCACGGGATACTTTCCCGGTGACACAAGAAAGGCGTATCCCGGTCTGCGAGACACGCCTGATTCTGATTATTTTCTGATTTGGTTTCCGGCCTTGCCGGCTCAAGCATCCTGCTGATTATTTCTCGTCATCCTCATCCTCGAAGAAGTCATCGTCGAAATCGTCATCGAAATCATCCTCGAAATCTTCCAGATAATCCGGGGTGAAGAAACGGTATACGCCGTATGCGATGGCTGCAACTGCTGCTACCACGCCGATGATGGCAAGGATCCAGAGAATACAGGTTTTCTTTTTCTCCTCTTCCTCTTTTCTGTGTAAGAACTCATTTAACTTGGTGGAATTCATGATCTCCTCCACACGTGCCATTGCGTCTTTGCTCATGTTATCAAAACGATTCATACTGCCACGTCCTTTCTACCATATTCCTGGCTTTGTGTGCAAAGCCATACCATTACTAGGATTATAACATTAATTTTCTGTTTTTACTATCCCATTTTATTCAAATTTGCATTTTCTATGCGCGGCTTCGCGTGATTCCATTTATCTGCAATCAGCCACGGAAGCAGTTTATACCTTCTGCAGCTTTGCGAAGGACGCGAACATCTTCTTGACTCCGGCCGTATCAAAGTTCACGGATACCTCAAAATCCTTTGCACCGTCCTTCACACCGAGCACAGTTCCCTCGCCAAATTTTATGTGACGTACCCGATCTCCCACGCCGTAATCCAGGGATGCCGGTTTCTGCACGGTAAAGGCCTTGCCAAATCCCGGATTGGATGGCTTTGCACTCGGTCCTGCTGATGAGCTGTTCGCCGGTTTCCGGTCGAAAATGCCACTTAAATCCCGTCCTGCTGCCCCGCCAAAGCTGGAATACGCGCCGTTTCCGGTTCCAGATACATAGGATGCGGTCTGGGACGCGTAGGAATTGGATTTCATTCCAAACTTGCTGACGCCCAGGCGGCTCTGATTCTTGTTCCAAGGCAGTGTATCGTCATCGAATTCATCACTGCTTACTCTGCGGCCCACTCTCGGCTCCAGCTTCTCCATCTGGATCAACTCTTCCGGAATCTCATCCACAAAGCGGCTCACCTTGGAATAATGGGTCTCTCCGTTGATCATGCGCATGCGGGAAGCCGTGATGACCAGCCGCTCCTTTGCCCGGGTGATGCCCACGTAACACAGACGGCGTTCCTCCTCAATCTCCGTCCGGTCATCCGACATGATAGACATGCGGCTTGGGAACAGGCCATCCTCCAGGCCGCTTAAATACACCACCGGGAACTCCAGTCCCTTGGCGCTGTGCAGGGTCATCAGAGTAACCCGGTTTTCGGAGTCATCCATCCGGTCCACATCGGCCACCAGCGCCACCTGCTCTAAAAATTCATCCAGGGACGGATGCTCCACTTCTTCGCTGTAGCTGACTGCCTTGTTCATGAGCTCCTCAATGTTCTCCATGCGGGTCTGGAACTCAACCTCGCCCTCAGCCTCCAGTTCTTCCTTATAACCGGTTTCCACAAGAATCTGCTCCATCACCTCACGAATGGTAGCGCCGCCATTTAAAGCATCCCGAAAATCCTCAATCTGACTGGTAAACACAGCCACCTTGCCGACGGCCTTTCCCAGTCCCGGTACGGCCGCCGCTCTGGCACAGGCATCGTAAAAGCTCATTCCCTGTTCCGATGCCCAGGCCGTGATTTTTCCAATGGAGGCTGCGCCAATGCCGCGCTTCGGCACATTGATGATACGCTGTACAGCCAGGTCATCCTGTCCGTTGGCAATGGTTTTTAAATAGGACAGTACATCCTTGATTTCTTTTCGCTGATAGAAATTCACACCCCCCACCAGACGGTACGGCACATTGTGCTCAATGCATTTTTCCTCCAGCAGACGGGACTGGGCATTGGTGCGGTAAAGTACGGCATAGTCCTGATAATCCCGGCCATCCTTTAAGATATCCCGCACAATGCCATCAGCCTCCTCGTAGGCCTGCTCATACTGGTGGAACACCACCGGCACACCTTCGCCATTGGCCGTCCAAAGAGTCTTATTCTTCCGGCCCTGGTTATTGCGGATCACCGCGTTGGCCGCATCCAGAATGTGACTGGTGGAGCGGTAGTTCTGCTCCAGCTTGATGACCTTTGCGCCCGGGAAGGCACTCTCAAAGTCCAGGATATTGCTGATATTGGCACCCCGGAACTTGTAGATGGACTGATCATCATCGCCCACCACGCAGAGATTCTTATATTTTCCGGCTAACAGCTCAATGAGACGGAACTGGGCCGTGTTGGTATCCTGGTACTCATCCACCATGATGTATTTGAAACGCTCCTGATAATACTCCAGCACATCAGCATTGGTACGGAACAAATCCACGGTCTTAAAGATCAAATCATCGAAATCCAGTGCGTTGTTCTTCTTTAACTCTTCCTGATACTTCTGGTAGACCTCAGCGATTTTTTTTGCGCGCCAGTCCCCTTCCGCGTTGATACGGAACTCCTCCGGACTCATCAGCTCATTCTTGGCACTGGAAATAGCGGAAAGCATGGCCCGGTCACGGAAGGTTTTCGGATCCAGTTCCATCTTCTTTAAAATCTGCCGCATCAGCGTTTTCTGGTCATCGGTATCGTAAATAGAAAAGTTTGTATTGTAGCCCAGATGGTCAATAAAACGGCGCAGAATCCTCACACAGGAGGAATGGAAGGTGGAAACCCATATGCTCTCAGAGCCAAAGCCCACCAGCTTATGCACACGCTCCCGCATCTCCCCGGCGGCCTTATTGGTAAAGGTGATGGCCATGATGTTCCATGGATTCACATCTTTCTCCTCAATCAGGTATGCAATACGGTGAGTCAGTACCCGGGTTTTTCCGGAACCGGCTCCGGCCAGGACTAAAAGAGGGCCATCCGTGCAAAATACAGCCTCCTTCTGTCTGTCATTTAAAGTATCATAAACTGCCATTACGCTATTATCCTTTCAAAAACATTCATAAACGCTCGTTACATCTTATCACAAAAAAACAGGCACCGCAAACCTTTGTTTGCGATGCCTGTCTTAATTTTCTGACTGTAGTAAAAAATTACTCAGCGTATGCAATAGCCTCGATCTCTACCAGTGCGCCCTTCGGAAGTGCTGCAACCTCAAAAGCTGCTCTTGCCGGGCAAGCGCCCTCGAAGAAAGTAGCGTAAACCTCGTTCATAGCACCGAAATCAGCGATGTTGTTTAACAGAACGGTGGTCTTTACTACATTAGCCATGCTCAGTCCGTCGCTCTCAAGAATGTTCTTGATGTTGGTTAAGGACTGCTTGGTCTGTGCTGCGATGTCTGCGCCAGCAAACTCGCCGGTAGCCGGGTCGATTGGGAGCTGACCGGAAACAAATACAAATTTGTCTGCGTGGATTGCCTGGGAATATGGTCCGATTGCGGCCGGAGCATTGTTCGTTGCTAATACTTTTTTCATAAGAAATCGTTCTCCTTTGTTTAATCTTTGTAATTTCTTATTATAAACACTTCGGATAAAAAATTCAATCCCTTTTCACAATGATTATAACTTTTTGTTAGCTTTATGACTTTTCGTTTTATCTCAATCAGTGCTTTTCCTCTTGCCATCTGGTTTTCAATACTATAACCAACTGGAACATTTTATATCTTTTTTGCTTGTTTTCCTGTTGTTACAGGGTACATTTTACCGATTTTAGACCCTGTTTTTTGTGTTTGATTCAGATTTTAGTATCATTTTAGTATCACGAAACAAAAGCACCCGAAAATCCTATGGTCGTGGATTCGGGTGCTTTTTAAATATACGCTTTCCTGCAATATTGTACAGTTCATATTATACTGCATTTATTACGACATCGCAACAGCTACAGTTCCAGAGCCACCCGCTCCGTTGAACTTGTCCAGGTGCGAGCAAAATGTCCCACACCGCCGCCGATCAGAGCGTTGTTATAGATCCAGGAATCCGCTGGAAGAAACACACGCAGCAGCTTGCCGTTCTCGCCGTTTCTTAAGCTCCACAATGCCTTATCGTGCTGCTGCCTTGCCGCGGCCACAGTGAGGCCACAGGAAGCAGCACACTCTCTCAGCGTGAACTTTCCCTGGTACCTGCTGCGAATCACTTCCGCCTGGATCTCCGGCAGACTATCCACACAGCCCCACAGGGTACGGCAGAGGCTTTCTTTCTCCATCCGGTCCAGAATATCCTCTTCCTGGTTGCCTGCTACTGCCACCAACTCCCCCACCGTGGTATCTTCTGTGCCATCAATTCCCGTAACAGGTGCGTCCAGGCTTCTCAGGATCACCATACAGGCATTTTCCTGTATCGCCCTGACTATCCCATAAACCAGGCTATTTCGACCGCTGAGGGCTCACGACCATACTTCTTTAGATAATCCGACTAGAATTCCTTCACCTTCCAGATCTATTCTGGAAACTGCACTTGGATATACTTACAAATGCCCTCGTTCCGCGGATTGTCTAAATAACTACATAAGCACTTAAAAGACAAAACATTTTTTCATCACATGACTGCTGTAAAATGTAACATCATACAGGTGTCTGTTTATGCTAATATCTCAATCCGTAAAACTTCCAGTATTTATAGCACTAGACGATTTTTAAATATAATTCACATTAAAATAATCAATTAAATATCGTGCCGCAAAACGTATGTCTTTTTCAAATTGGACATCATCCTCTGACATTGTCCTACTTCTTTTGGGACTATTTTTCACCAACTTGCATTCTAACTCGTTAATTTTTTGCTTAAAATACAAATTTTCTGATCCTCCATACTTTTGAGCTGCTTCCATGCATGAAATTGCTTTTTCATATTCGTGTTCTGATTCGTAAACTTTAGCATAAGTTAAATGTATATTGAGTGGCTGAAAAGATGAAAATTTCATTAGCGTTTCATCTGATACAAAAGGTTTTGATTTTTCAAAAAAATTTATCGCATATTTTCTAAAAAAGGCTCCTTTCGTTACATAAGCAATAGATTTTGAAAATTCGTCAAGCGGATTATCCGACAACTCTAAGAGTTGGATTATCATTTCAAACAAAACATATCTAGCCTTATACTTCACAATCCAGCTTTCGTTTGCAAGGCCGATCCCTCTTAAATCCATAGGATATTTATTTCGTGTTACCTTCAAAGCATGATAGATGGCTTCCACCTCATGCGTGGAATATTTTTGTGTGCAATACTTGCCATTTTCTACTACACTTTTCCTCGGATCTTGTATAAATGAAGAATCCGCTACATACATTGGTATATTTTTCATTTTTAGTAACTATTCTAAGCCGATTTGGGCTTTTTGATATAATTTTCCGTCCACAAAGTATAACTCTGCATTTGCTCCGCTGTATTCATCGGCGTACCACATATATGCTGTCATGCTTGTATCTATAATTTCAGACTCAGCAAGCGGAGTTCCCGCAGATCCAATTATTTTCTCACATTGCTCATATGTCATTCCAATTTCACACTGATTAAACGCTTCCAACGTAATTTTTTTGTCGTGCATAATGGAAGACATATTATTCATGTAGAAAAAGAATGAACCCAGCAGAATAATGAATGCAGATATCCAGCATAATGCCTTTTTTCTTCCTGGCATGTAATTATATGCAGATCGGCAATCAATTCTTTCATACTGTTCATTCAGTTTCACATCTGGATATCCTATTTGTATGGTATCCAAAAATTCTGATACCTGTTCATTTTTCTTTTTCCGAAACAAAAATGTCTCAACCGAACCGTTTTTTCCGTGGAACCTTAAATATCCAAAACTTCCATGATCCCCATAGCAATACGTTATTTCTTTTATTTTTCTAAAAGAATGTGCTTGTGATGGCATAAAAAACTCAGATAATAAAAAACTCTTATCAGAGTATAAAAGTTCCTGCCGGATTCCCTTTACCGTGGTATTCATTGAAAACCTCATTTTTCAAATATGCATACTTTTAATCACATATTATCACAAGTTTACGCAAAAGAAAAGCATCCGTCCCACATGACAGATGCTTTCAAAAAATAAAAAACTTTGGATAATGCCGTCATCTTGGATCTATGATACCTTATCCTACACCATTGATGCTATTGTAGGAAATATCCGTATAAAGGTAACGGTGGTTTTCCATTCTGACCACGCCTGGAACTGCAACCAAAATTTCAAATAACATCACACTGTCACCATCCTTACACCTACACGCTGTTTTTCTTCATTGTTTGCCTTGTACACTGCCTGTCCAAAACGCCGACCGTCCACTTCCATGATAACCGTTATGTCCCGACTACCTCCGCTTTCTGCCAGAGCTTCCTTCAATGCCTGTTTTATCGTGCTTAACGGGGAAACAACTTCTGTCTCGCGCTTGTTATCACCAAGGATAGCCGCAAACTCACCAGCGCGTGGCGGTACCACGGTTCCGGTCGCAAGACGTGGCATATTGTACGTTGCCGCTGCGGAAGCGTACTTTGCATATCTTCCGCCGCCTGCATTGCTGTAAGTAGACTGCGTCTGCCGTTTGCCTGCATTAATCGCAATCATTGCCGCTCCTATTCCTGCCGCAATAGATGCTCCCATAGCCAACGCACCTGCAGCACCAGAAATCGCACCAAGGGCAACTGCAAGAATTCCAGCCGCAGAAGCTGCTGCCAACAGAAAGCTTATCATTCTTTCTGTCGGAGTCATTTTGTCCCAGCTATCGTATAAAATGGCTGCAAGTGTTATTATTGCCCATAAAGCCAGTTTAACCGGTGTTATAGAATCCAGGACTTTGCCCATTACACTAATAAAGCCTTTTAATGCGACAAACAACTTTCCAATATCAGATACCAACTTTATTATTGTCCAAGCCGCAAAAAAGCCAAGTATTGCATATGTTATAGTTCTTACAAGTTCTTTATTTTCACTAATCCAGTCAGAGAACTTTTTCAAAACATCTGTAAGCAATTTCAGGGCGTTAATTATAATTTCCCCTGTCCATTCCCCAATAGGCTGCAAAAAGCTATTCCATAACCATTCTCCAACCGGTTCCAAAGCTTCTATTACTGCGCAAAGGGTATCAAGTGCCGCTGCTATAAGTTCAAACACACCGGGCAGAGCCTGTTCTAAACCCCATTTTGTGATAGGCAGCAAAACATTATTTAAAAGCCATAGCAGCAAATTTCCAATAGCCCTTACAACTGGATTTACGGATGTAAGCACCTTATCAAAGGATTTCAGTAGCGGAGAAAAGTCCAAGTTTGCAGCCCAATTCTTGATACTTTCTGATGCTGAGCGGAAAAATCCTGATAACGTAACCAAAATATCCCCCAGATGGCGTAATATCTTTGTCCCGGTATCGCCTGAGACCCAAGCTTTATCAAACTGCGTTATAAGATTCGCAACAGTTTGCGCCAGATTGGCAAATGTTATAAGCAGATTGTCCGTTATGGTCTTTCCGTACCCTTCAACATTCCAAACCTGCATGAATGATGCACCTACGTCCTGTGCAAGCTGTTTTGCGGATGTAAACAGGTTTGTGAGAGACTGCATCACTTCCGGGCCATTATCAAGCCAGGATTCTTTCAGCGGAGCAAACAGGCCGGAGAATATCTCTTTCACTGCATCGGCACGGGCCTTTATGTCGTTTGATACCTCTTCCGTGGTAAACATCTGATCTGGTGTAGGTCCGACATATCCGGTCTTGTCCTGATCTGATTTGTTCCCGGCCTGGATAAGCTCATCAAACGAATACGTCAGCTTTTTATTCGCCTTTTCCTGTGCCTTTATCTGCTTGTTACTCTCTTTTAAGGCAGCGCCGTAGTCTTCCTCTACCTTCGTTGCTTTGGTATATGTATCTTTTCCGGTAAGAGCCGCAAAAAACTGAGAAGTCCACGTAACTGCTTCTGAAAGCAATGAGATGAACTCTACCAATGCAGGAGAAGCATATTCTGCAATAGGAGAAAATGAAGTAGCAAATGAATTTTTCAGCTGCGTAAGAGACGAAAGCACATTTGATATGGCCTTATTCGTCTCAGGCGAATACTGAGCAATATTCTCCATTCCCTCGCGTGCCGAACGAAAAGCTGTGAATATAGCAGTGCGAAGAATCCGAAAAAGAATAAGCCTTTTCAAGAGTCCGGCCATATTGGATCCAAATTTCTTAGCGGATTTTCCGCCCTGATCCACGCTTGTCTTCATCTGCTTTGTGGATTTGCTTGCCTTTTTCGTATCTGACGCATAGGCATTAATCTGAGCACGCAAATTGCGGATTTTCGCCGCATTGCGGTTATATTCTTTGTATCCTACACCAACTCCAGCCTTTTGCAGATCCTTTTGTCGGTTTTCAAGAGCTTCCAGTTCCTGCCGGAGCTTGACGATATGAGCATTTGACACCTTGGCATTTTCGCCAATCTCCCTAAGCCTTTCGGATTCAGCGGCAGCAGCGGCTTCTTTTTCTTTTGCTTCTTGCAGCTTTTGGTTAAGCTTTTCCTGGGCTTCCTGCTGCTTCCTGACTGATTTCGCTTCTTTTTGACGCTGTTCATCAGTCTTGAAAAGCTCTGATTTGTATGCTGCAAGGGCTTCCTGGGCACGCTTAAGAGCTACCGCGGTTGCATCATATTCAGAATCTCCAAAGCCTTTTCCTTTATCCTCCAGATGCAAAAGCTCTTTTGAGAGCTGACCTATCTTTCCAGACATTGTGGATACATCAACAACCTTTGGAGTTGCCGCAGGACTGACAAGTTCTTTTTTATAATCTTTTAATGCCTGAGTAACCTTCTGAAGCTTAATGTATGTATTGTCATAATCTTCATCACCAAAATACATACCATCTTGCTCCATGTCCTTTAAGGCCTTTGACAGGCTTTCAATTTCCCGCTTATAATCATTTGTCTGATCCTGTAATGACGAATCTAGTTTATTTAATACCTGTCCGGCTTGTTTCCCATACAGTTCTATCGCATCTACATAATTTTTAATATTTTGGGCAGCAGTCTTTCCAAACACCTTCTCCATAGCTTGAGGATCATAAGTGAAAGCCCCAGCTTTAGCAAAAGCCTTTTTTACCTTATCCGCTGCTTTCTCCGCATTATCTATTACCCGGCCCAGTTCCTTTTGTAGTTTTCTCCCACCTACACCAGCGCCATCCGTATTGATCTGGGTATCAATAATAATTGATCCATCACTCTGCTGCATCATAAATCACCGCCTTATATAATACAAAAAGCCGATGATTCTCATTTCTGAAAGTCACCGGCACCATTTTGCCATTAACAGATACCATTCTATCTGCCTGAGCTGTATGCAATTTTTCTTATTACTTCAAGTACTACTACATCCTCCTTTCTCTTTTTAACCTCTGCTGTATTGCCTCGCCCCTGAATTTCTTCAATAACACGTAATATTTCTGTATCGATAGTTCGTCTCCAGTCTACTTTTTATATTTATCTGTGTATTTTCCAATACGGCTTTGAGTCGCTGCGCCAACCTCTTCATTCACCATCTCAAAAGCTGCCTCAAGAAATGCCTCAAACAACAGCTTATGATCTTTTCCCACAATGGAAAATGGAGATTGTCCGGCAAATACTACATCGTATACATCTGAATTGAAAATATAATTCAGTTTCTGCTTAATGAGATCATTAAATTTCTCTAGTGTTGCGCTTGCTTCTTCCAATGAGCTCATATCATTAATGGCCGCAGTTCCATCTGGATTCAGTTGTATGTCCGCCATAGTTTCTTTTTCGGACTGCAGTTCTTTTATTGCCTTTGCGAAACGCTGAACAATGTCTGCGTCCGTTGGGTTAAAGCTGATTGTCCTGTCCGGATCATCATTAATGGAAAAAGTCTTATAACCGGTCTCAAATCTAATGCTTTTCATTCTCTGTTTCCTCCGCCAAAACCTGCTGCCTCAGAAAAATTTCCTGCTTGACTCCCTGTTCACACCCTTCTCCCAAATTCTTAATCAACGCGCCCGCTCTGCGAAGTGCCTGTAAAGCATTTTCCGTCTCGTTTTTATTTTTCATCTGCATGATCTCCTTTTTTTGTTGTCATATCATCATAAATAGCCGCAAGTTCACAGACTATCAAAAATAAGAATCCGCTGATTATTATCACACCAAACATTCAGTTCACCTTCTTTATACCATTATTCAATTTTCACTACGCTTTCTTCACTTCTTTTGATATCATGTATAACTTTTAAAATCTGCGCGGCAGCAGGTTTATCCAGTTCATACCGCATACGCCGTACCAGAGTATTTTCCGATATACCTAATGCATCTGCCAGGCGCCATTGTGGTATCTTACATTCTTTCAAGGTTTTCCGTATTGTTACATTATTCATGCATCCACATCACCACCACCATCATCATAATCATACTATATCATCCGCATTCAATGCGGCTATCCTCGTTTATTAAAAAAATGGGCGTAATATAAATTTCTATGGTTTTCTCTCACATAAGCAACAATACACAGTTCATAAATCAAAACCCATATTTACTGCAAAATCCAGTAAAAGTTTTTATGCAAGCGGTACGATAATCTCTCTGCATCTTTTTTAATTCCGACACCAGCTTTTCATACTTTTCATATCGCATATACGCGGGCTTGGGTGGAATAGAAAGGTCCGCAATGTAATCGCAGATATAATGCCATCCATAATAGCCCATTTTTTTCTCCACAATATTCTCCATCTTCATGCGAAGTTGTTCTTGACCGCTGACCTGTTGGGACCTGTAATTTAATCCCGAGCATAACCTACACTGATATGTACCTTTCCGGCTGTCACGATACAGATACCGGACACGCCGCTCACAGCATGGACAATAAAAATACAGGCGCTGTGATACTCCATCAATATTCTTTACCCTTGAAACCTCCAGCGGATAAAATGCACGGTTCTCCAGAATCTCCATTTCTCTGCTTTGTGGATAATATCGAATAACCGTACCGCCGCTGCGAATATCCACTTTCTCTTTGTAATGAATATACTTGTCATACTGCAGAAAATTATATACCGCGAAACTATCTACACGAACACTTGTTTTTTCTTCAACCTGCTCATGCTTTTTATTGTGGCCGCCGCTCCCAAAACCGCCCATACTATTCTCACTCCTTTATCAAACACGGAAATATACCCGGCTCGCCGGGATCTGGAATCAAAACTTCCATTTCCCATTTAACCGGATACAGCCTTATATGATCCAGTAGCATTCTCTCCATTGTTTCTACATTACGAGAAAAAAGCTTCATACCCGCGGTCTTTGTGTTATCATGCTCATAATGAGCCAATGATAATAAAGTCTCCAAAACTTTATTTTTTTCGTCCCATCTTACAGAAATAAAACTTACTTTCAAGGTTGTCCGCGTATAATATGCTTTGGGCTTAAGCGTGATTTTTCTCATTGCAAGTTGCTCCTCCTCTATGATTTTCACCATAAATCATACAATTTCAACCTGTGGTAAAACTCTGCTTTGACCTTCCGGCGGTAGCCGTAAAAATCATCGGTCTTAGCCGGAATATCACGCCCGCGGCGAAGCAAGCTATAGTACCCGGCTTCTTTCGGATCCTTGGCCGTCAGACTTTCATAAATAACTAATTCCATGCCTGGCGCTTTTGATATTGCACAACTAAAAAGAATGAACCGAATATCTGAATCCAGCTTTTTGCAATATTCATCAAGCCTCGCTTCATCCTCTTTCGGTACATCATAATCAGATAGTTTTGCATCGCGTGTGCGCATGATTTTCCTCCCTATGTCCGTTTTCCAACTGTCCACAATTCTACCTACTATTTTCCACCAAATGCTATTACTCCAAAAAATTTATTGAAAAACAAAAAAGGGCGAAGAAATGACAACGAATATCTTCGCTCTCTGTCATTCCCACGCCCTTAAAGGACTTCCGAACATGTTCATATGCCCAGGGTACTACATATTCTTTTTGCTTGCTTTCACTATGCCAATTTCTAAATAAAATCCCATCTTTATTTTTCTATTAGGCGAAATTTGCCTAAATTAATCATAAATCCGCAGTTTTCTGCAAATTCATATGTACCGCCGCAGATGCTGTGATTCACTCCGTTTTTATATCCACGTAGGCCCGTCTGTATTGCCCGTCCTTGCCCTTTTCTGCCTTATACGCCTTAACTATCGGTCGGAGCAATTTGAGCACTGTATCAAGCTCCTGTGGCTTCTCATAGGATATTCTAATCTTTACAGACATATTATAATCCAATCGCCTCACTTTTGCAAATTATCTATTTCACATGCTGCCGATCGTTTCCCAATCGGCAGCATCTTATCATTTTACGCACACTTAGACCGGTTCAGCTTGCGGCGAACTCTCGCCACACGCGCAAGTGCGTGAAAAATCCCCAGCAAGATTTCACTCGTCACAACCTCATACAGTTCTTTCCGGACTTCATCGTCCTCCTGCTCCAGATACGTAACCATCAGCCTTACAATTTCCTCCTGACAAGGCATAGTGCTGTTAACGATAATAATATCGGCAGAGCTGTAGCAAATCTGAAAGTTATTTGCTTCTCCAGGCATCTCAGTGGTAGCGATACGATGTTTTTCATTTAAAATTTTTCCCATTATTCTTGCCCTTTCTGCCGGTTCTGTGCTACTATGTAAATGGTTTTGAGTAGCTCCGGCTATGCCCGCCCTATAAGATGCGTCAACATCCTATAGGGCTTTTCTTTATACATTTCCAGATTTTCCCTTGTTAATCTCGGCCAACTGGTAAATTTTCAGCATCTCTAATGCTTCCTCCTGTGTGTAACCTTCCTGAATGGCCGTTACGATCATTTCGGACTGCGCACGCAGCCAGGAACGGAAGTTTCCGTCCACATCCGTTTTCTTTGACCGGTCAATCAATCTCAGATTCATCTCCCGCAACTCTCTATCTTCGCCTGGTGTGAGTTTCGCATCATCTGAGGCCAGTACAACGCCCTGACGGGTCAGAATGACATATGCGTCTACCAGTTCGCAACTGCTGCCCTTATACTTTTTATCCACCTGTCTCTCCTTTCCGCTGTTAGGCTCTTAAAATTTTTCGCAGAATTTTTTCGTGTTTTTCCTCAGCCTTTTTCTGCCGTATGCTTATTTCCGGCATAGCTACGGAAACACACATATCTCCAAGCCGACTTGAAATACGACCATCACATTTCAACGCCTCCATCGGAACATTTGATGTAATGATAACAGGCTTTCCTTCATTTGCACGGTGATCAATCAAACGGAAAAGTTCCTGATCGGCCCATTCACTCTGTTTTTCGCTCCCAAGATCATCCAGCACAAGTAAGTCACAGTTCATATAACCGAAAACCCGATTCGGCACCTCCGGCCCTTGTTTGAAACTTTCCTTTACCGCCTGCAGATACTCTACTGCCGATACAAACTTAACTGTCTTTCTGAATTTCGCTTGAATGGATCCCGCCAGGCAGCAGGCCAGGAAGGTTTTACCGCTCCCTTTTATCTTGCTCCATATGTACAACCCAATTCTATTTTCTTCCATTTCCGGATATTTTTCCCAGAATCCTGTTACGATATCTCTTACAGAATCCACATTACAACCATACTCATTAAAATCAAACTTGCTCATATCCGCTTCGCTGTAAATACTCGGAAAAACTGGATTTCCCAAATCTGCGCGTCCTCTGCATTTTGGACATGGAGTTCCTATTTGAACCGGTGTATCTGGATCATAATCAGATACAATAATATTGTCTACTGCATATCCAGTACCGTGGCATATATTACACAACGCCTTCACGTTTGAGCCGTTCATAAATCTCATTCCCACTTGATACACGATATTGCTGCTTCTCTTCTGCTTCGCCTGCATCGTTTCTCACCTCCTCTTTCTTGCTGTTCTGCTGTCCGTCCTTCTGGCTGCGGTTCAGCCAGCCATTAATAAACTTTTCTATCCCCCTACGGGTCTTTCGCTTCGTGGGGTTCGCATCACACCAGGAAGCCATACGGTAAAGTTCACGTTCTACATCAAGTTCCGGATATGCCTGCTGCCACATTGTCAACTTGTCCGGTAACACATCATAAAAGGTTCCATCTTCCAAAATTATGAAAATTCCGGTTCCGTTCTTCGGTGTCTGCTCAGAAGTATTTATATTGTTGTTATTATTAATATTGTTATTATTTGTTTGCTGGTTTTCCGTAATACGGGAATCGCCATTTTCTGTAATACTGGAATCCCGTAATGTTGATTTTCTGTAATACGGATTTTCTGTAATACCGGAATCCTGTAATACAGAATTTCCACAATGTTGATTTTCTGCATCGCATATCTTGTAAATTACGGGTCCCCTTACTCCACCTTTTCTTCCAACGCGCTTGACAATCCCCGTTGAAATCAAGATATTCAAATACTTATACAGGCGTTCTACAGTAATACCTAATGCTTTCCGCATAGTTTCAATAGTTGGGTAACACTCCACCTCATCCCCTGCATATGCACTCAACAACGCATATATGGCTTTACACTCCACTGGAATTTCCGGGCTTGTTAAAACGCTTCTTGATACAATACCATAGCCTCCTTCTATTTTTCTCACTCACTGCCTCCCGGCTGATAGCCGTAATATTTCTTTCCGAAAAAGCCCTCCGGGATTTTACCGGCTATGGTTATGTACCCTGCTGCTTTCAGTTCCGCATTCATTTCACGAATAAGGCCGTAAGCCTTCGCAGTAGATACGCCAACCGTCTCCGCCACTTCCGCAGCGGTTAAATACTGCTTCATGGTATTCTCCTTTCTAATGCCCTCTGTGCATCCCAGACGCCCCAGCCCGGCCCGTCTTTTAATCTTCGATAATTTCAGTTACATCTACTCCAAGTGCATGGGCAAGGCGTCCAGCACATACGACAGTCACTTCGCGCTGATTCAGGATCATGTTCATACGTGTGCGACTTACTCCGTAGGCTTCCGCAAGACCAGAAACCGTCATGCAACGATTTGCTCTTGCAAGGTCAATTTTATTTTTCGATACTTTCACTTCCATCACCTCCGTTTATACACCATTTTGGTGTTTACTATTAACATGTTAACACCATCTTGCTATATTGTCAATGTTTTTGTTGACTCAAAAACACCATTCTGCTATTATCTATTTAAAGGAGGGCTTATTATGACAGGCTTATCTGACCGAATAAAACATTTGCGAATTGAATCAGCTATGACGCAACAAGAACTCGCTGATGCAATAGGCGTTTCGCAAAATGCCATTTATAACTGGGAAAATGGGAAACGTGAACCGAATTTAAAAACGGTTGAAAAGATTGCTAAAGCATTTCATGTTTCCCCCTCAAAATTGTTGTATGGTGAACTAGATTCAGAAACTGCTAAAAACCTTGACACAGTTATATATAATATCAATAACAATATCGACGATGCTTATCTTGTTAAATATAATGCAGACAATGCCCCTAAAATCGAGGAATCAATCAAACTGCTTGATGATTGGAGAAAGATAATATGGAAAAATGAGGGATTTAACTGGCCTATAGTAATTCAAACCTTAATAAGCCATTTTCTAAAGCTGAACGCCAAAGGTCGTTCAGAAGCCATCAAGCGAATTGCTGAACTCACAGAAATAAAGAAATACATAGATCCAGATGAAAGCACTAAAGAATAAATAGCACCATGACAACATAATACACTTAACCGGGGAGCCGGGGGACGCGCTGCACCCGTTCCGAGCCTGTCGGAGGTGGTGCCAATGAGCACATATGAGAAATTACAACTTGTAATATCTGTTGTATCGCTGATTGTGGCAATTCTTACATATACGCATAAAAAATAGCCGTCCTGAACTTTGGCGAGTCTGACGGCTATTTTTTAATAACTAGATTTTTCGCCGGGGCGGGGAGGTAGGGCTCCCTTCCGGCTTTCCTGTTAAGTGTATTATAAGTCATTCCGTTTTATTTGTCAAATACCTACACCAGGTGCAGAGCGCCCAAAGCGCCCCTGCTGCACATTGAAAATTATAATACACTTACCCAGGGAGCCGAAGGGGCGATTATGTCAGCCGCCGGACGTTATACGGAAGGAGACCGGTGCCAATGGTTACATACTCTGATTTATTTCAATTTGTAATTATGCTTTGTGCTGTAATCACTCTTGTCGCTTATTTTACACACAAAAAATAGCGCCCTCGCTCTGGTAAAGTAAGGCGCCATTTTTTGAAGTTATGCTTTGCCGGCGGCTAGGTGTATTCTAGCTTTCGACTCTCTTGTTAAGTGTATTATAAGTCATTCATTTTTATTTGTCAATTATCCTCTGTTTGTCCCAGACGCCCCAGCCCGGCCAGGAACAAAGGAGGGGCAACACATGCCTGTATATCAAGACAAGACAACGAAGACCTGGTTCGTGAAGCTGTATTATACCGACTACACCGGAACCAGAAAGCAGAAGCTGAAACGCGGCTTCAAGCTGCAGCGTGAGGCGAAGGAGTGGGAACGGCAGTTTCTGGAGCGGCAGCAGGGCCAGCCAGACATGACCTTTCAGACCTTATACGACCTCTATGCCGCCGATCTGAAAGCCCACGCGAAGGAATCCACCTGCAGGAGCCGCCTGTCCATGATCCGCAACCATATTCTTCCGTTCTGGAAGGACCGGAAGCTGTGCGAGATCACCCCGGCAGACGTCCGGAGCTGGCAGGGCGAACTAAAGGCATCCGCCTTAGGCGAATACAGCCAGTATATGGTGAACTGCCACTTGTCCGCTATGTTCAACTTTGCCATGCGCTACTACAATTTGAATTCCAACCCCTGCCGGTTGGTTAAAGCAGTTGGAAAGGTTCACAGAGGTTTAAACTTCTGGACCCTGGACGAGTTCAAAGCGTTTCTTCCTACCGTGGAAGACGCAATTCTGCGTGCTGCATTCCTTACGCTCTTCTATTCCGGTATCCGGTGCGGGGAGCTGCTGGCCTTGACGGTAAAAGACTTTGATGCAGCAGGCAAAGCCATTACCATTTGCGGCACCTTCCACCGATTCAATAAGGTGGACACGATCACAACGCCGAAATCAGAAAACAGCAAGCGCTCTATTCCAATTCCAGGCTTTCTGGTGGAGGAAATCCAGGGCGTGCTTGCAAAGATCTACGAACCGGATCCAGATGAACGGATTTTTCAGACGGTCACACCCTCCCGGCTCTACACTGCCATTGAGAAGGGTTCTGCTGCCGCCGGAATCAAGCGCATCAGGGTGCATGATCTTCGTCACAGTCACGTTTCCCTGCTGATCAACATGGGATTTCCGCCCCTGCTGATTGCGGAGCGCATCGGGGACACCGTGGAAATGGTCAACAAAATTTACGGCCACCTATATCCCAGCAAGCACCGGGAAGTGGCCGACCAATTGGAAAAATTAAATTTTTAGTATCATTTTAGTATCAGAAAGGCTTAGCCATATGGACTATTTCGCATGGTTAAGCCTTTCCCTCTTGCCATCTGGTTTTCAATACTATATAATAAGGTGTAAGAGGTGACATCATGAAAAACAATTCTGAAAGACTATCCGATATCCTGAGCTGGTTAGACTCCATCTCTTATATCAAAACCGAAAAGATCCCGGAAGTGGATTTATATATGGACCAGGTGACTTCCTTTGTGGATGAGCATTTAAAAAAGACCAAGCGCAGCCCGGAGGACAAGGCTCTTACCAAGACCATGATCAACAACTACGCCAAGAACCGTCTGCTCCCAGCTCCTGTCCGCAAAAAATACAGCAAGGAGCACATCCTGCTGCTGCTGTTTATTTACTACTACAAAAACCTGCTGTCCATCGGCGACATTGAGCAGCTGTTCCGCCCGGTCACTGAGGCGCATTTTAATGCGGAAGACGGTCTGAATCTCAGCGGCATCTACGAGGAAGTGTTCTCCCGGGAAGCTCTGCAGATGGAAAACTTAAAAGAAGACATCCGTGCCAAGTTTGAAGACAGCCGTCTGACCTTCGCTGACACGGACAGTGAGGACAAAGAATATTTACAGCTGTTTGCCTTTATCAGTGAGCTTTCCTTTGATGTCTATTTAAAAAAGCACATGATCGAGATGCTCATTGATGAACTCCGGGAGGAAAACACGCCTGACCCGAAAACCAGAAAAGCAAAAAAGTGATGCCAGGACGGCATCACTTTTTTTGTGCTATTCTTCTGTCGGTGTTTCTTCCGCCTCATCACTCTGTGCATCAGATTCTGCCGCCTGCTTTTCCGCAATTCTTGCAAAAACCATATCGTAGCCATCATTGCCGTAGTTTAAGGAACGGTTCACGCGGCTGATAGTTGCGGTGGACGCGCCGGTCTTGTCCGCGATTTCCAGATAAGTTCTCTTTTCACGCAGCATTTTAGCTACCTCATAGCGCTGGGACAGGGATAACAGCTCGTTGACCGTGCACACATCCTCAAAAAAAATGTAGCATTCTTCCGGAGTTCTTAATGTTAAAATGGCCTCGAACAGATGGTCTACAGCCTCTGTCTTAATCTTCTTATTCATTCTATATGATTCCTTCCTGAAATACAAAGTTCTGCGGTTTTTACTTTTAACAGTTTACCACACTAAATTTTTAAAGTCCATAGTTAAGACAAAATTTCTCCACCACATGTGCCACACCGTCATCGTTATTGGAAAGAGTTACGTAATCAGCCGCATTCCTCACCGGGCGTACTGCGTTTTCCATGGCTACTCCGAGTCCCGCGAACTCAATCATGGACAGGTCATTGAATCCATCCCCGCAGGCAATCATCTCTTCACGCTCCATGCCAAGAAGCTTTAACAGCTGTGCCAGACACTGGGCCTTGTCAATGCCCCGCGGTAAAATTTCCAGAAAGAAGGGTTCTGAGCGGTAGACGCTGAAATTCTTTCCCAACGCCGCTTTGACCCGTGCCTCCACCAGGGCCAGATAGTCTCCATCGTCCAGCATGAGGAACTTGGGTACCGGGAAATCCAGATATGCTTTTAAATCTTCTATCTGCTTTAATTTCAGGTGATTGATTCCAGACTCGATTTTCGCATAGGGATTGTCCTGATTGTTGGTAAGAATGCGCGCACCCTGGTAGGTGAGGATATCCACCTGCTCTTTCTCTGCCAGATCCAGGATTTTTCTGTTTGCCTCAACCGGAAGCTCTTTTTTGAAAATAACCTCCCGGGTTCGGCAGTCCATGATGATGCCGCCATTAAAAGATAAAATATACCCCTCGTATTTTTCCAGTTCCAGTTCTTCTGCCAGCGGCATAACACCATAGGTTGGCCTGCCGGATGCCAGAACTACTTTGATTCCACGCTTCTGAGCCTCCATCAGACTCTGCTTTGTTCTTGGCGTGATTACTTTATCCCTGTTTGTGAGAGTTCCGTCCAGATCCAGAACGATCATATTATAGTTCATGCTTTTTACTCCCGTACAAATTGCGCTGCTATTTGCCCGTTGTGCCGTCAGCAGCCGAATCATCTCTGCTCATCATACCACGAAAATGTCCGTTTGTCACGGACATTTTCGTGATTCAGCGTATGAAACTGCAGCGTATTTTTTACTTTCCTGCCTGCTCTGCGAATTCCGTTGTTACCAGATCCTCATAAGGAACCCGCTCCGGCAGCTCTCCGGCTTCCTCCAGAATGTTTTCCAGAAGCTCAAAGCTGGATTTTTCAAACACAAGATTCTCTTTCCAGGTATCCTGTTCCTGATACCGTTTCACAATCTTTGTAATATTTTCCAGCGGAGTTTCCGCAAATTGCGGCTGGATGGTCTTTGCGATTTCCTCTGCCGTATGGGAATTCACATAATCCATGCCCTTTTGGAGCGCATTTGTAAATTTCTGAATGAGATCCGGATGCATGGCCAGATAACTCCGTTTCGCGCAGTACGCAGTATAAGGTACATATCCGGAGTCCGTCCCCAAAGATGCCACCACATATCCGTTTCCCTCCAGTTCCAGCCCGGTGGCAAATGGTTCAAACTCCACCGTATAATCCGACTGGTCACTGGTAAAGGCTGCTGCGGTCAGACCAAACTGAATGCTCTGGTCAATGGTCAGATCTGTTTTTGGATCCATGCCATTCTTCTTTAAAATATACTCAAAAACCATCTGCGGCATACCTCCGGCACGACCGCCAAGCACCCGGCTCCCCCTTAATTTCTGCCAGGAAAAGTCCAGATCCGGCTGCCGTGCCACCAGAAAGTTTCCAGCGCGCTGAGTCAGCTGCGCAAAGTTGACCGCATAATCCTCCGCGCCCTGGGCGTAAGTATAGATGCTGGCCTCCGATCCCATAAAGCCGATATCCGCGTCTCCGGCCAGCATAGCCGTCATGACCTTATCCGCTCCGGCCCCGTTTACCAGAGTCAGATCAATGCCCTCTTCTTTAAAATAGCCAAGTTCAATTGCCGCATACTGTGGCGCGTAAAAAATAGAATGGGCCACCTCATACATCGTCACAGGTGTCCCTCCGGAGTTTTCCTTTGCACAGCCACACAGCGCTGCGCACGCAAGGCAGCCCGCAATCAGAATCCGCCATCGTTTTTTCATCATTTTAAAAGCCTCCCGCAATTGTCTTAATCCCTATATTGTATGAAAATACTTCCGTGACGTTTCCCCTTCCATAATCTTTATTCCAGCACTCCCAGGCTCCAGACACGAAACAGCATACAAAGATAATCAGAAAAGCCTGCCTTTTCCACACTGTCTGCCGTCAGAATATCTACCTCGCCCAGCGCCTTGCCATTCAGTTCATAACGCAGTACCCCGGCCTTCTCTCCTTCTGTCACCGGTGCCTGCATCGTTTCCGGGAGCAGCAGTTTCTTTTCTATGGAAGAAAAATCTTCCCCTCCAAGCCCCAGATAGGAAAATCCGCCCGCATACTGAAGCGTGACAGAAGGCTCCACACCATCTGCCACATCCAGTTCCGGCAGCACCGGCATTTCCTGGTCTTCGTACAGACGGCAGCTGGCGTATCCATAATTTAACAGTGTCTGGGCGTCCGCAAAGCGTGCCTTGTAATCCGGCGCCGCCATAATCACGGCAATCAGCCGTACACCGTCCTTCTCTGCTGTTGCGGACAGACAGTACTTCGCCAGAGAGGTGGAACCGGTTTTTAATCCGGTCACTTTAAAGTTTGTGGCCATTTTTAAAAGCTTATTGGTATTGGAAAGCCCGAATTCCTTCGTTCCCTGTTTTGTCACATGGGTAATGTTCTCCATCCAGATTGTGGAATACGCATGGATCTGCGGATATTTTGTAATCAGTTCCCGGGACATGATGGCAATATCCCGCGCTGTGGTAAGATGCTCCGGTGATTCCGTCAGGCCGCAGCAGTCCACAAAGTGTGTTCCCGTCATGCCCAGTCCCTTCGCCCGCTCATTCATGATCTGGACAAAGGCATCTTCCGAACCGGCTATATACTCTGCCATGGCTACCGACGCGTCATTGCCAGACGCAATGACAATGCACTTAATCAGAGTCTCCACCGTCTGAACCTCCCCTTCCTCCAGAAACACCTGGGATCCACCCATGGATTTGGCATGGGCGCTGGTCACAACCTCGTCACTCAAACGGATTTTTCCCGCGTCAATGGCATCAAAGATAAGAATCAGCGTCATGATTTTGGTGATGCTGGCCGGACTTCGCCGCTCATCCGCATTCTTTTCATAAATGGTCTGCCCGGTAGAAGCCTCCATCAAAACCGCGCAGGGAGCCTGCACCTGCACGGACAGACTGTCCCTCTCCCCGGTCTGCTCCGCCTGGATCATTTCCGCCTGTTTTTTCCCATTACTGACCACAAGCTCTGTCCAGCCCCATGCTTTCAATCCCGCCGGGTTTATCAGATTTACCAGTAAGCTGGCACATAGAGCTATTACCGTTTTTTTCATAGGATCCCCGCCTGCAAACCGCAACCTTTTCCTTATAATCTATGGCTATTTTTCTGGTTCTATGCTATGATGAGATTAGAGGAATCCATAGCGGATTCCAGAACAGGAACGAAAAATCAAGGGAGTTTTACATATGCATGAATACTATTCCGGCAGGTCCTACAGCCGCAGGCGGCGCCCATCCAGGCTCCCCCGTTTTCTGGCTGCCGCAGCCTGCATCGCACTGATCGGCGCGCTTGGCACCGGCCTTTTTTTTCTGAGGAAGCAGCATCACGGCAAAACTCCGGATACCTCCGGCGGCATTGTCATCTCCACAGATGCAGATGGTTCTGAAGCAGAAGCCCCCACTGAGGGAGACGGCTTCGTCATGCCGGACACCCCGGCTGCGGACCTGCTCCACCAGGCCTACCTGCTGGCTGCTGGCTATGATTACGACGCGGCCATAGAACTGCTGAAGGGTTCCGAAGAGTTTGCCTCCGATCCGGAAGTCATCTCCGCTATTGCCGAATATGAATCCGCAGAAGCCACACTGGTCCGCACCCCCATCAGTAAGATCACACACGTATTCTTTCACACGCTGATTGCAGATCCATCCAAAGCTTTCGACGGCGACGCAGACCAGAACGGCTACAATCAGGTTATGACCACTATCGATGAATTCAACAAGATCCTGGAAGCCATGTATGAAAAGGGATATGTCCTGGTAAAGCTTCACGATATGGCTTACGAAACCACAGACGAGAACGGAAACACCGTCATGAAAGCCGGAGATATCATGCTCCCGCCGGACAAGATTCCTTTTGTCATGTCCCAGGATGATCTCTGCTATTATCCTTATATGGATGGAGACGGCTTCGCAAACCGCCTCGTGATCGGTGAGGACGGCAAGCCCACCTGCCAGATCACTCTGGACGACGGCACGGTCACTACCGGAGACTATGACCTGGTTCCGATCCTGGAAAAATTCTGTGAACATCATCCGGATTTTTCCTATAAGGGAGCACGGGCGGTTCTGGCCTTTACCGGCTACGAGGGCATTCTCGGCTACCGCACTTCTTCTGCCTACACCGGCTCCGAAACCTACGAGCAGGACCGCCAGGCCGCCGCAGAGGTAGCCCAGTGTCTGCGTGACAATGGCTGGGAACTTGCCTCCCACAGCTGGGGCCATCTGGATCTCGGTACCGTGGAATGGGACCGTTTCCAGTCCGACACGGACAAATGGGAATCTGAAGTAGAATCCCTGATCGGTCCCACCGACATCATTCTCTTCCCCTTCGGCGCGGACGTAGGTGACTGGCATCCATACACCATGGAAAACGAGCGGTTCCGTTATCTTTATAATGCCGGTTTCCGCTACTTCTGCAATGTAGATTCCAGCCAGTACTGGGTACAGCTTGGCGACGACTATCTCCGTCAGGGCCGCAGAAATCTCGACGGTTACCGGATGTGGAAAGATATCACCGCGGAGGCAGAAGGCCGGCCCCGCAAATTAGACGATCTGTTCCGTGCCGAGGATATCTTTGACAAATCCAGACCGACCCCGGTTCCGGAAATGTAAGCAGGAACAGGCAGAAGTTCTGACCAATTTAAAAGCTGCAGATGATTTTACTCACCTGCAGCTTCTTTTTTACCCGCCTTTTCTATTTTCAGTTTTCCAAAAAACAGATAATAAATAACAAACAGCATTGTTGTAGTAACCCAGGTCAGGGGATAGCTGAACATGATCGTGTAAATATCCCGTTTAAGCGGCACCGCGATCAGAATCCAGCCCACACGCAGCACGCAGACACCAAGCAGACTGATGATCATAGGGCGCCAGCAGTCTCCCACGCCCCGCAGGGCACCGGACAGAATCTCGATGGCAACATATTCCACATACAGAGGTGCCAGATAACGCATCATGGCAATGCCGATCGTGATGACATCCTGATCTGTGGTAAACAGCTCATACCCATAAACTCCATAGCGGTAAATGAGAAACGACATGCCAAGAGATGCCAGAATCGTCATAACCATGCAGGTCCGCACGCCGCGATGCACGCGGACCATCTTCCCCGCTCCGTAATTCTGTCCCACAAAGGTAGTCACGGAAATACCAAAGGCATTGATCATCATCCAGAATACGGAATCCAGTTTGCTGTAGGCAGCCCAGGCCGCTACCGTGTTGGTTCCAAGGGAATTGATTCCCGACTGGATGATGACATTGGACAGGCCGTACATCACCGACTGCATCCCCGCCGGAAGTCCAATGCGGATGATGCGCTTTAACATCCGCCCGTCCAGACAGAGTTCTTTGATAACCAGGCGGTGCATGTCTTTTGTCTGCATCAGGCAGGCCACCACCAGAAACGCACTAAACAGCTGGGAAAGGATTGTGGCAAGGGCTGCTCCCACCACCCCAAGACGGCAGAACACGACCAGCAGGATATCCAGCGCGATATTGACCAGACAGCTCGCCGCCAGAAAATACAGCGGCCGCTTAGAATCTCCCACTGCCCGCAAAATCGCCGCCCCTACGTTATAGACCAGGTTGGCAATGATACCGGCAAAATAGATGCGCAGATAGATCACGGAAAGCCCCAGTACATCCTCTGGCGTTCCCATGGCCTCCAGCATAAACGGTGCCAGCCCGATACCGGCAAACATGATCACGACGCCGGAAATGATACTGAACATCAGTGCCGTGTGGACCGCATAGCCCACCATCTCCGGCCGTTTTGCCCCGTAATACTGGGACACGATCACGGACGCGCCGGATGAGAGACCCACGAAAAAGCCCACAATCAGCTGCGTCAGCATGCTGGTGGAACCTCCCACCGCTGAAAGTGCCTCTTTTCCCACAAACCGCCCCACGATCATGGCATCGGCCGCATTATAGAGCTGCTGAAAAAAGGTACCAAACAAAATCGGGAAGAAAAAGAACAGCAGCTGCTGCCAGATGATTCCTTCCGTGATCTGATTTCCCTTTGTCTTTTCTTTTGTCATACCCAAAAACCTCCCAAAAACACAATATCTCCGAATGATTATCTTTTCATAATAACGTATTTGGGACTTCCCGTCAATTCCTGGCATGTGCAGGAACCATTTTTTAAGAAGTAATCCAAAATTAAAAATATCTTAAAGCTTTTTTGATCCATACTTGCTATAATGACAGAACGATTAATTTGGGAGAATTATTATGCAAAAATACCACAAATTTCTAGTTCTTCTGGCTCTGTCGGCCACAGCTCTGGCTGTTACCGGCTGCGGCGCAGCCAAAAACACTGCCGAAAAAACCGCAGATACCTCCGCTGCCAGCGTGCAGGCAGACCAGGAACCCTCTGATATGATTTTTTTAAACAATACCATGTATTATGACGCAGGACGCACTGTGTTCATTCAGCCGGATCACACCGACGGCACCATTCAGTCCATAGCGGCAGCCGGACAAAAACCTGCCCGGAATGAAGAAGCCAGTTTTGACTGCCTGGGCGCTCCTTACTGCATTCTGGCTGATGGCGCGGCTGCTGTCCTGACCAATGAAGCATCTGGTGCCTATGAACTGTTCCTGTCTGATGACACCGTAGAGTTCCAGGGCGTGTTCAAAAAGAAAAAAGAGCTTTCCGATGACACGTTAAAATGGCTGAACTTCTATTACAGCCTTTCCGAGTCAGATCGCAACGCTCTTTCCATGATTCCTTCCGAATTTGCCGGACAGATTCCAAGCGGCAGTGCATCTGTCAATGAAACCGCTGTCTCCGGAACCTCTTATCTGGAGGCTCTTACCCAGGAGGAACTGGATGCTACCGAAGCACTTGCCCAGTATTATTTTACAGAAGAAGTAACTTCTTTTGAAGGCGTTGACCAGATCTACCCTGCCGATTCCTCCGACCCACAGTATCACAACAGCGGAATCGAAGACGATTACGGCCCCGGAAATATCATCATCTACCGGGTCCTGACCAACCTCGACCGCCGCGACGGCAACCCCTTCCGCTACATCAGCATCGCAAGAAAATCCAAGTCCGACGACTGGAAGATCATCAACAGCGGATTCTAAAATAACAATATTGAGACAGAACCCACTGCAGGTCCGAAGCCGGTTATCCCGGCATACCGCTGCGCAAAATATGG